>NZ_JAUG01000020.1 GCF_000708285.2 Pedobacter borealis DSM 19626 | reverse complement strand
CTGAATAGACTTCCGAAGTTTTCTCCCGCGCCCAGCCGTTTCAAACTTCGGAAGACTCGTGTGCAATTGGCAAGCATCGTATCGAATTTTTAAACAATAATTAATACTTTTATGGCTTTATTAAACCATCCATATAAATGAAGTTGATGCTCAAACTATACTTTTCTCTGCTATTTATCGGCATAGCGGAAATCAGTTATGCGCAAAATTATAAAAATGAGCTTGTTGTTATCTCTGAGAACGATGCTTATATTGATATTACCAGCGACCGCTATTATACAAATGGTGCTTTTATCAAATATAGGCATGCCCTGAACGGGGAGAACTTAAAAGCAGGGAGAAGCAAAGAAATTATCGGATTTGAGCTTGGCCAAAAAATATACAATCCGTATTACAGCTTTGTGCCAAACCCCGCCCTGCACGACCGCCCTTTTACGGCATACCTTTATGGCGAGGCAAATTATAGTCGGTTTTACGCAAATAAACAGATGCTTAAGGTTTCTGCGCAGATTGGACTTACTGGAAAAGATGCTTTGGGTGAAGAGATTCAAAAAGCATTTCATAAACTGGTTGGTCAAAATCAGATCGAAGGATGGGAATACGGTTTAAACAGCGAACCAACATTAAACCTGGGGGTAGAGTACAATAAGCTTTTAGTGAGTACAAACAATAAAATATTCGATATTACGGGAATAACTTCAGCAGCAGTTGGTAATGTGATTACAAAAGCAAATCTCGGCGCAATGTTACGCTTGGGCAAATTTAACGATATGGATGGTTCATCGGCTTTTAACAGCTTGGTGAGCAATAACCATCCGAACAAATCGCAACGCAAGTACGAACTTTTCCTTTCGGTTAGCCCTCAGTTACATGCTGTTGCGTTCGACTCCAGTTTGCAGGGAGGCTTATTTTTGAATGATAAAGGGCCGATCACTTTTAAGCCTAAGCCAATTGTTTTTACCACGCAGGTGGGTTTAACTTTCGCCATTGCACGCTGGACAGCCAATTATACTGCTACTTTTACTTCGAACGAAGTTAAAAACAGCGCTACAGGCTACCGCTATGCCTTTTATAGTCTTGCTTACCGTTTTAGTAAAAGTTAATGAAAAAACAACTACTCTCTTTTATTCTCGTTATTACGGGCTGCGCATTTGCCAAGGCTCAAATTGCTCCCGAAAATCATTCGATTATTATTAAGCCCATATTTGGCACACATGTAAATAATGATCAGGGGCATCTGTTTCAGGACCAGATTACTGGATTTGATGCGGCATATTTTAAAGACATCAGCCAAAACAGCGATAAATGGATTGGGTTTGGTGGTGCTAAATCTTACGGAATCGGTTTTATTTTTAGAGATCTGAGCAAACTAAAGGGTACAAAAGATACATCAGCCCATGCTTTTGGGCAGGTATATGGCTTAGTGGCACAGATGGATTTTCAGCTATTCAAAGTCGGAAAAGCTAAATTTAATTTTACGCCAGGCGTTGGCTTAGGCTACACGAACAAGTATTACTTTAACAATACCAAAAACCGATTTTTGGGAAGCCCGATTAATGAAACCATTAAAGCTGATTTAGGAATGGAGCTGCCAATAAGTAAATATGCGGATCTGTTAGTAGGTTTCGGTTTTTTACACGTATCGAATGGAGGGGCTACTGTACCCAATGGGGGTTTGAACACCGGAAATGTTTACATCGGGCTTAAATTAAACAACCCAAAAACATTAACTGTTGAGCGGAAAAGCCCCTACACTACTTTACAGCGTAACTCAATCGAGCTTAGTGCGGGTTTAGGCGCGAGGGGCGTATTTGCGAACAGGAACAAAAGCTTATACAAAAGCGGGTTATATGCAGGTTATAATTTTTACCTAAATGATGTGCTATCGCTTAAGGCCGGTGCGGATGCTGTTTATTATTATACTGTATTTGACCCGGATAATTATGGAGCAACCTTTCAGAACTATGGCACTTCGTATGATAAATGGCGTACTGGGATCAGTATCGGTGCTGATATCAACTTATGGCGTGTAACTGTTGCGGCTCAGATTGGCAAATACATCCACTACAATAGGTTGATGGATAAAGCGACCTGGTACTGGACCTTCGGACCTACTTTTAATATTACGCCGCACATTGGCTTGCAGGCCAAAACCTATATGCACTTTGCGCAGGCAGATTATGTAAACTGGGGCGTGGTATATAGATTTTAATATTGCCCTGTGCTTAGCAATACCAAAGTACAGGCTTCAACAGGTTCGATATTGTGCTGATCCAATAATTTTTCGAGCTCATCATTTTCAGTTCCAGGGTTGAAAATTACCCGACTGGGCTTGGTTGCCAGGATATAATCGTGATATTGCGCCTGTAAAGATGGGCCAATATATAAAGTTATGGTATCTATATCGGTATGGATCTGATCCGGTTTTTCAATTTCAACGCCTGCAACCTCTCCTTTTTTTATGCCCACGTTAACAATTTCGTGATTGAAGCGCGTGAGCATATTGGCTGCTTTATAAGCATATCTGGATGGGTTTGGCGACGCGCCGATAATAAGTGTCTTCTTCATTTTAAAATTGATTACACAGATGGAGAGATTACACGGATTAACTATTAAAATTTAGAAAGCAAAGCGATCTGACCAGAATGGTAGGCATGGTGTTGTGCCAAACCACTTAAAAGCTCTGCATTGGTTACGCCAGTTCCCAACGCCGGGTTCCGCTCACTCTTTACTTCATCATTCCATTGGTTATTTTTCATGCTTTCGCACAAGCGGATGAGTTCTTCATTAGCAATTTTAAAATTAAAGATAATGCGTTCCCAAGCTTTAGGCGTTCTACTTTCGGGCACAGGCCAATCGCCCATTGCGGGTTCTGCAGCAGGTTTCCCACTCAATCTTGAGGTAACTTCTTCTGTCCAAGCAGTTAAATGCAGGGCGATTTCGGCAATAGAATGCGCCCCCGGTACAAAATGGCTAAACGCACTTTCAGGATTAACGTTATTTAAGGTTTGCATTACATGGTTACCATGCCAGGCATCGCCATTAAATGCCTTTTTAATTTCGTTCGTGATATTAAACATACCTAAACAACAATTGGGGCAATATAAAGTTTGTTAAGATGCGTTTAATATTGCATTTGCACAGTTAATACCATCTATTGCTGCCGATACAATTCCACCGGCATAACCTGCGCCTTCGGCACAAGGATATAAACCTTTTACCTGAGGGTGCTGGTAAGTCTCTTTATCTCTCGGAATTCTAACCGGTGATGATGTTCTACTCTCTACCCCTACCAAAATAGCTTCATTTGTATAATATCCCTTAATCTTTTTCCCGAATAACGGTAATGCTACGCGTAAACTATCTGATACGAAATCGGGTAAAATATTATCCAGCATAGAACTTTTGGTGCCTGGAAGATAGGAGTTCTTTGGTAGATCGATCGATAAGTTATTGTTCACAAAATCAACCATGCGCTGGGCTGGAGCAACCAGGTTTCCACCACCGGCCTCAAAAGCCATTTTTTCAATCTCCGATTGGAAATGCAACATTCTAAGCGGATCGTAACCCTGAACATCGTTTAAAGTAACCTGTACCACCGTTCCAGAATTGGCATAAGGATTATTCCGCTTAGATGGCGACCAGCCATTTACCACGATTTCATTTTCGCCCGTAGAACAAGGCGCAATTATACCTCCAGGGCACATGCAAAAAGAAAATACCCCACGGCTACCAACCTGCTCTACCAAACTGTAATAAGCAGGCGGTAAAAATTCCGATCTAATATCGCAATGATACTGGGCTGAATCGATGATTTCCTGAGGATGCTCAATCCGTACGCCTAAAGCAAATGGTTTAGCCTCAATCAGAATATTTTTACTGTTCAACAATTCGTACACATCTCTGGCAGAATGACCAGTTGCCAAGATAATATCATCAGCGAACAACTTTTCTTCAAAATTTATCTCAATTCCTTTTACTTTTCCGAATTCGATCAAAATATCAGTCATACGACTATCGAACATCACCTCGCCACCAGCATTCAGGATCGTATCTTTTATGGAAGTAATAATATGCGGAAGTTTGTTGGTACCTATATGTGGACGGGCATCGATAGCAATATCGGCTTCTGCCCCATGGTTTACAAAAACCTGGAGCACTTTATTAATATCGCCCCGTTTATTGGAACGGGTATACAGTTTACCATCCGAATAGGTTCCGGCTCCACCTTCACCATAACAATAATTAGATTCTGTATTCACTAAACCCTGCTTGTTTATAGCAGCCAAATCTCTCCGGCGTTGTTTTACATCTTTACCACGTTCGATAATAATGGGCTTTAATCCATTCTCAATACACTGCAAAGCTGCAAACAAGCCCGCGGGGCCAGCCCCGATAATAATCACAGGCTTCGCGTCGCTTACATTTTTATAATGAATAGTATATACTTCGGGAGTGGCTTCCTCATCTACAAAAACCTTTACCTGAAGTCTGAATAATACTTTTCTCGAGCGGGCATCTATCGATCTTTTCAGGATTTCATAGCCTTTAATTCTTGAGCCAGGTAATTTTAGCGCTTCAGCCAGTTTCTGCTTAATCACCTCTGTTTGCTCTACCTCGTGCGGGAGCAGCGTAATTTCGATGTCTTTTTGCATATCATGTCAGGTTTTTATCCCGAACGCTACAAAGATAGGCAACTATCAAGAATAATTAATAAAATTTAGCCCTCCGTTAAAAATGCATAATAAATTCATTTGCTCTCTTAGAAAATATTTATTTGGAAAGCAATTGCAGTATTCCATAGGTCTTTTTCTTCCTGCCCTACCTCCTCCCGACTTTACGTCGGGATCCGTTCGATCGGGTTTAATTAGGTTATTTCTTTGCTACTATGTCTCTTTTCTGTGGCACAGCCCAAAGTACCTAGCCCCGATCGAAGCGGACATCCCCGATTTAAGCACCGGTTTATGTTATATTTTGGTGTGCTTGCTTGTTTCACAGGTTTTCTATCGGGATAAAGTGCAGAGCGGGACCAACGTAAAAAAAAGCGAAAAGCACTGCGCTCCAAAACAAAAAAATGCCAATATCATCTCATTAAATTCAATGAGTGGCTTGTCAACCTGTCAGATAAATACCGAAACTGTAACAAAGGCATGCAATTTGATATCTAATTCGTAAATTGACCATAAATCAATTCTATTAAAAAGACAAAAACCATAAAAATGAAAAGATTAATATTTGGAATTTTAGCTGCAGTTATTGCAGTGAGTACTTTAAGTTCATGCGGATACAACAGCATGGTTAAACTTGATGAGAACGTTAAATCGAAATGGGGAACTGTGCAAACCCAATATCAAAGAAGAGCAGATTTAATTCCGAACCTGGTAGCTACTGTAAAAGGAGCGGCTAAATTTGAACAGGGTACTTTAACTGCCGTAACCGAAGCACGTGCAAAAGCAACACAGATGACGGTTAAAGCTGATGAACTGACACCAGAAAACATCCAAAAATACCAGGCTGCTCAGGGACAATTGAGCCAGGCTTTGGGTAAATTATTATCGATTACCGAAAATTACCCTGAACTAAGGGCTACCCAGCAATTCAGTGATTTATCAGCGCAGTTAGAAAGTACTGAAAACAGGATTACTGTTGCCCGTAAAGATTTTAACGATGCTGTGCAAGAGTACAATGGCAAAATCAGATCGTTCCCAACCAATTTAACAGCTGGTATGTTCGGCTTTAAAGCTAAGGGATATTTCGAGGCCGATGCTACCGCAAAAGATGCACCTAAAGTAGAATTTTAATATTCTTAACACAATATATAAGGGTAGTGAATGTTTATTAATTAAGCATTTATTACCCTTTTTACTTCATACAAAATAAACACATGTCGTTATTTTCAGATATTGAACAAGAAAAAATAGCAAACGCGATCTCAGATGCAGAAAGAGCAACATCTGGAGAAATTAGGATTGCTATTGACAAACACTGCGCGGGTGACCCATACGAAAAAGCTATCGAGTATTTTACCAAGCTGGATATGGACAAAACAGCCAAAAGAAATGGGGTACTGATTTACCTGGCGCATGCCGATCATAAGTTTGCCATTATTGGTGATGTAGGTATTAACCAGGTAGTCCCAGAAAATTTTTGGGAAACAGCCAAAATAGCGATGACTGCACACTTTGCAAAAGGCAATTTAGCTGATGGCATTATTGCGGGCGTAGCATTGGCCGGAGAAAAACTAGCCCTGTTCTTCCCTCCTCAAAAAGGCGACATTAATGAATTGCCAAATGATATCGTTTTTATGGACAATCTAGAGCAGAAATAAGCGATGAAGAAAATATTCCTTTTCTCGTTACTGAGTTTATTATTCACTTTCGCCTTTGCACAGGATTTTCCAGAGAAACCCAATACTTTGGTTAATGATTACGCTAATGTGTTATCAGCCGATCAAAAGCAGCAACTGGAAACTAAATTAGTGGCTTTTAATGATTCGTCATCAACACAGATTGCCATAGCAATATTAAAATCTGTAGGCGATTATGATATTAACGAATACGCCGTTGAGCTGGGCAGAAAATGGGGAGTTGGCCAAAGTGGCAAAAACAACGGTATTATGATTGTTGTGGCTGTTGGCGATCGAAAAATCTCTATTCAAACGGGTTATGGTTTAGAAGGTGCGCTGCCCGACATTTATGCCAAGCGTATTATTGATAACGATATTAAACCCAATTTTAGAGCAGGAAATTATTACGCCGGCTTAGATGAGGGTACTACTTCTATTATAAAATATACGAGGGGTGAATATAAAAATGATAGTCCAAAAGCTTCTTCAAAGAAAGGCGGCTCGGGCAGTATCATTATTATTATCATTATCATAATTGTGATCATCATCATCATGCGAAAAGGTGGTGGAGGTGGCAGCGAGGTAATTGGTAGTCGGGGTGCATCTAACGCTTTGTTCTGGGCTATGCTTTTTGGAAGCGGTGGCGGTGGCGGCCGAAGCAGCGGTGGCTGGGGAGGCGGTTCTTCTGGTGGAGGCGGCGGTGGATTCGGTGGTTTTGGCGGAGGAAGCTTTGGCGGTGGTGGAAGCAGCGGAAGCTGGTAGTCCATAGTCCATAGTCCATAGTCCATAGTCCATAGTCCATAGTCCATAAGTTAGAATCTGTTCCTTTTTGAACGTTACAACTTTCCAACAGATTAAAACATTACGACAATAATGTACAGAAGAGATTTAATCACAGCAGAAATACAGAAACTTGCACAGGTTTTGGCCCGTATTATGGGCTTAAAGTTAGAAGGCAAGCTGGCCGAGGCCAATCAACTTTTTGACGAAACCATGGAAGGCGGCTTTCAATTGCCAAAAGAAATTCTGGAAAATGAAGATCTTTCGGTTTTTGAAAATTGGTTAGCCGAAGGCAACCTCCCTCCCGAAAAACTCGACTCGCTCAGCGAATTCTTATATTACGAATTAGGTACAAGTCCTGATAGAAACCAAATGTTCGCGCCAAAACTGAATTTAGTCTATCAATACCTGTCAGATCGGCACAAGATCGTACATTTGGTAAACTTGCACCGTCAGAAAACGATACAACAGTATTTGCGCTAAACGCCACGCGCATGGCACTAAACAAAACAATGTAAATAGATGATTATAGAAAAGTGGCAGAGAATTGCCTCTAAATATTTAGTAAGAGAAAAGTGGGCTACCTTACGGGTAGACGAAGTTAAGCTTCCTGATGGTATTATAAAAGACGACTATTATGTTTTAGAGTATCCAAACTGGGTTAATGCAATTGCATTAACAGAAGCAGGAAAAATAATCATGGTGCGCCAGTACCGCCATGCAGCTCATATTGTTTCACTCGAGGTTCCAGGTGGTGTAATTGATGGCGATGAAGCGCCGGAGTTTGCAGTTAAACGTGAACTCCTAGAAGAAACAGGTTACAGTTTTAAAACCTGCAAACTTATTGCCGAGCTTTACCCTAATCCGGCAACATCAAACAACAAAACCTTCACCTACTTCTTAACAGGTGGTATTAAAACACATGAACAGCATTTAGATGAACATGAAATATTAAATGTTGAAGAATATACTGTTGAGGAAGTAAAGCAACTGATAAAAGACAATAAAATACCCCAGGCATTACATGTTGCGGCCTTATTATATGGCTTAGCTGAAGTGGAAAAACTTTAATTTTTTAAAAAACACATCAAAACGAAGAGGGTGTCCAAAAAGGAAAATCTTACGTCTGAGAATCGGCTGTATGAAAAATTTCTCCATCAGGTACCCGAATAAAAAAGGGGCTGTTAGACCTTTTCGGACAGCCCCTTTGTTTTTTGCATAAACTTTTGAACATGAACGAAAGATTTTATTTAACCCCTTCTACCTTTCAGTTCTGAACTTAGTTTAGCTCATTTTTAATTTCTTTTGGATATCGTGTACGTAAGCTTTAAACTTTTTATCGGTATCGATTAAATCTTCTACAGTTTGGCAAGCATAAATTACGGTACTGTGATCGCGGCCACCGAAGAAAGCACCAATTGTTTTCAACGATGATTTAGTATGACTTTTAGAAAGGTACATCGAAATCTGACGTGCCTGAACAATTTCTCGTTTACGTGTTTGCGATTTAACCATATCAACAGGAACCTCAAAATACTCGCAAACCAATTTCTGGATGTACTCCATTGAAATTTCTTTAGAAGTATTTTTAATGAAGTTTTTTAACATTTGCTTAGCAAGGGCTAAATCAATTTCTTTTTTATTCAATGTAGCTTGTGCCAACAGAGATACCATAGCCCCCTCTAACTCACGCACATTGTTATCAATGTTATGTGCAACATATTCTACCACCTCTCCTGGTAACTCAATACCATCAGCATACATTTTCTTTCTTAAAATGGCAATACGTGTTTCCAGATCAGGAATCTGTAAATCTGCAGATAAACCCCATTTGAAACGGCTTAACAAACGCTCTTCCAAACCAGCTAAATCTTTCGGTGCTTTATCAGATGTTAAGATTACCTGTTTGCCCGATTGGTGAAGGTGATTGAAAATATGGAAGAAAATATCCTGTGTTTTTTCTTTACCAGCAAAGTTGTGTACATCATCCATAATGATCACATCCATTGCCTGATAAAAATTAACGAAATCGTTAATGGTGTTGTTTTTTAATGAATCTACAAACTGCTGGCAGAATTTCTCACAGCTTACATAGATCACCAACTTATCTGGCATGCTGCGTTTAATCTCGTTACCGATCGCTTGAGCCAAGTGTGTTTTACCCAAGCCTACTCCACCGTAAATCATTAGCGGGTTAAAAGATGTACCTCCTGGTTTAGCAGCTACAGCGTAACCTGCAGAACGCGCCAAGCGGTTGCAATCTCCCTCAATATAATTTTCGAAAGTATAGTTAGAGTTTAATTGTGGATCAACATTTAATTTTTTTAATCCAGGGATAATAAATGGGTTTTTAATATCCTTATTAATGGAAACCGGAATCGGCATCGATTGTACCTTTGCCTCCGCTCCATTTCCATTTGAGGGCATATTGGTAGTATAAGGATTACCGCTGTTTGATGATTTATCTACAACGATGTTATATTCCAACCTGCCATCCTCTCCAAGTTGTTTTTTTACAGTCTTGCGAAGCAAGCCTACATAATGTTCTTCAAGCCATTCGTAAAAGAACAAACTTGGCACCTGTATAGTTAAAACCTTACCTTCCAATTTAAGGGCTGTTATTGGCTCGAACCAAGTTTTGAAACTTTGGCTCGGAATGTTATCCTTAATAATTTGAAGACAGTTCTTCCATACTTCTGTACAAGTTTTTTCCATTGCGATTTCCATAATTTATTGGTTTACAGTGCCTATTCGAATTAAAGGGATGGTCCGTTTAGGGACTACGAATATTGAGAAAATTATCAACATTTTAAACAAAAATTTCAAATAAATCGTAACGCACTGATAAGGAATATAGTAGCCCGCTTAACCTCAATTTTTTATGTTGATAACTATTTGTTAACACTGGTTATCCACATTAATCATAATTTAACATCAATACATCCCCATCACTTCGAATAGCTGTTGAAAAAGCAAAATCTAAGCCATTTTAGGCACTAGTTACGCGTTTTAGTCTTTTTTAATCTCGAATAAACTGAGAATCAAAGCCATAAGATAAATAAATTAATATTAATTTAAGCAGATCGTTTAAATTAATATTAGATTATTTCATTTCGCCTTATTGTTGTATGAATTTTACGACAGCTTAACTCATTATTTTAGGATCAATGAACAAAATATTCGTTCATTTTATCAAGACTTAATTAAAAGCAG
Source organism: Pedobacter borealis DSM 19626 (assembly GCF_000708285.2). Taxonomy (GTDB): domain Bacteria; phylum Bacteroidota; class Bacteroidia; order Sphingobacteriales; family Sphingobacteriaceae; genus Pedobacter; species Pedobacter borealis. The sequence continues at coordinate 46,594 of NZ_JAUG01000020.1, read as the reverse complement.
AATCCCTTTAATTTTATCCTGAAATAAAGCGCAAAAACCACGAAGGTTAAGTTTATCAATAAACGCCAAAAGTCCGTCTAAACACATCTGCAATTTCGCCGAGTGTAGCATATTTTTCAACGGCATCTATAATCAACGGCATCAAATTTTTCTCGCCTTTAGCAGCTTCATTCAACTTTTGCAATGCCTTTTCTACAGCATCTCCATCGCGGGTTGCTTTTAAATATTCTAATTTTTCAGATTGCAGTTTGCGGATTGAATCATCAATATTAAAAACCTCTGTAAGGCCTTCTTCTTCCTGGGTAAATTTATTTACACCTACGGAGATTCTTTCGCCATTTTCGATTTCTTTTTGATACTGGTAAGCTGCATCAGCAATCTCATTTTGCATATAGTTGCTTTCGATGGCATTAACCGAGCCACCCATTTCATCTATCCGGTCGATATAAGCCCAGGCAGCAGCTTCTACTTCATCGGTCAAACTTTCTACAAAGAACGATCCAGCCAATGGATCTACGGTGTCGGTAACGCCGCTTTCGAAGGCAATGATCTGCTGGGTACGTAAAGCAATTTTTGCAGCCGATTCGGTTGGAAGCGAAAGTGCTTCATCATAACCATTGGTATGTAAGGATTGGGTTCCGCCAAGAACGGCAGCCATAGCCTGATTGCTTACCCTGATTACATTGTTTAAAGGTTGTTGCGCCGTTAAAGTTGAGCCTCCTGTTTGGGTATGAAACCTTAACATCTGTGCTTTTTCGTCTGTGGCACCCAAATCTTTGGTAATTTTTGCCCACATCCGCCTTGCGGCCCTAAATTTCGCTATTTCTTCAAAGAAATTATTATGGCAATTGAAGAAGAACGATAACCGCTTCGCAAATACATTAATATCTAAACCTTTATCTAAAGCGGCTTTTAGATAGGTTTTGCCATTAGCCAATGTAAAAGCAAGTTCTTGCACAGCGGTAGATCCAGCCTCTCGAATGTGGTAGCCAGATATAGAAATGGTATTCCATTTCGGTACTTCATTGCTACAGAACTCAAAAATATCGGTAATTAAACGCATCGATTGCTTTGGCGGATAGATATATGTGCCTCTTGCAGCATATTCTTTTAAAATATCGTTCTGTATCGTCCCCGAAATTTGTTTTAAATCTGCACCTTGTTTTTTAGCCAGCGCAATATACATGGCCAATAAAATTGAAGCAGTAGCATTAATCGTCATCGAAGTGGTGATGTCTTTCAGCTCAATACCATCAAATAAAATTTCAATATCCTTTAACGAATCGATAGCCACCCCCACCTTGCCCACCTCTCCATCGGCCATTTCATGATCAGAATCATAACCAATTTGCGTTGGAAGATCAAAAGCAACAGATAGCCCCGTTGTTCCCTGAGCCAATAGATAATGATAACGCTTGTTTGACTCTTCAGCAGTTGAAAAACCAGCATACTGCCTCATCGTCCACAAGCGACCGCGGTACATATCCTTCTGGATTCCCCTGGTAAAAGGAAATTCTCCAGGCAGCTCTTCCATTGGCTTCGCTTCGGTATACAGCGCTTTTATTTCAATACCCGAAGTGGTGGTGTACTTTTTTTCGCTCATAATCGGTTAGTTTATTAGTTCAATGGTCATTGGTTCATTAGTCCGGCGAAGTTGCTTAACTGTTGAAACTGGTTAATTGGTTAACTGTGCATATTTCAGTTAACCAACTGAAACTATTAACCTTATCAAAAAAGTTGATGAATATCCTTTTTGATCAGTTCGATGGTTAAATCGTAAGGATTTTCATCAATACTGGCCATGTGCTGTAAAATTGCTTTACTCAACTCAATTCCATTTGCATCAGCAGGTAAACCTTGTACTGCATTGTTAATCATGGCAATCGTATCATCTTTCAATTTACGCACCACAACCCAGGTTACACTATCTACATACAACTGTTGGGTAATATTATGTTGGTACTCTGAGCGGATTTCATTTAAAATACCTGCTTGCAGCGTAGCAATGGCAATTCCTTGCTGATGCAGGCGAACAAGCAAATTTGCAGGGTTAATACGATCGATAAATAGGATTAAACGCTCGTGAGCCTGCAAGCGCAAAGGCAAAATATGCGCCCGGCTTTCTTTGTTCAACTCGATGGTTTTTAAGTTAAAGAAACGCTGGATATCGCTCTTTAAAATATAATAAACAGCCATTAGTGCAGAGAAAATGCCTGCAAATAAGATCACTATATCAACTAAAATTTGTTGGGTATTCATAAGTAGTGTTTAATTACGGTAATATTAACGGCCCCTTAAAAGCAAAAATGTGCATTATTATTTATATTTGTAACAGATAAAATTTAAATAACATGAGCACAACAGTTGATACAGCATTTGCACCAGTTACTTTTTCTGAAGGAGCAACCAAAGAGTTATATAAATTAAAGGATCAGCAGGAGATAAGCGAAGATTACGGATTACGTGTTGGCGTAGAAGGTGGCGGCTGTGCTGGCATGAATTACGTTTTAGGTTTTGATCAGAAAAAAGATGGCGATCAGGAATTTTTTATAGATGGTATCAAGGTTTTTATGAACAAAGCACACCAGATGTACTTAATGGGCATGATGATCGATTGGCAGGATGGATTAAATTCTCGTGGTTTTACTTTCGTTAATCCTAACGCAACCAGCACCTGCGGTTGTGGTACGAGTTTCTCGGCATAAATAAAATATTATTGTAACATATAGTGCGGTCCCCTTGTCTAAACATCGGGACTTTTTTTATTTTTACCCATAGAGAGGTTGAAGGCAAAAGGTATAGGGTTAGCCCATCTTGATACTCAATACTTGATCCGATACTTGATACTTACAATAAATGAATTACAGAGAAAACATCAGACTGGCATTAGAATCTATTAAAGCGAACCGCTTGCGTACTATGCTTACCGCCTTAATTATTGCCATTGGTTTAATGGCTTTGGTTGGGATTTTAACCACTCTTGATGCTGTAAAGAAAAGTATGACGGATGCTTTTAGTAGCATGGGGACAAACTCTTTTACCATCAGAAACCGCGGTACAGGAATTAGAATTGGAAATGGCAAACGCCCAAAACCTTTTAAGGCCATCCGCTACGAAGATGCCGTTAAATTTAAAGATAGTCTGAATACACCTGCAACTGTTGCCGTAAGTGTTTTTGCCAGCGGTGGTTCTACTATAAAATACGGGAGTTTAAAAACCAATCCCAACATCAATGTTCAGGGTATAGACGAAAATGGCTTAGCCTCTCAAGGTCTAAATTTATCGCAGGGAAGAAATTTTAGTGTTTCTGAAATACAGCTAGGAAGCAACGTTTGTATTGTTGGTGGCGAAGTAGTTGAAAAATTATTTAAAGATTCCGATCCTTTAGACAAACTGATCAATGTAGGTAATAACCGTTTTAAAATTGTTGGCATATTGGAGAAAAAAGGATCGAGTATGGGCTTTAGCGGCGATAGGGCTGTTTATGTGCCTTTGCTAAAAGCCAAACAGATTAACGCCAATGCCAATCCATCTTACACCATAACCGTAATGGTACCCAGCAATGAGATGCAGGAAAACATTATTGGCGAATCTACTGCACTATTCAGAAATATCCGCAAGGTAAAGGTGAACGAAACCAATAATTTCGAGATTACCAAGAGTGATGCCATTGCTCAAACTTTATTCGAAAATCTGGCTTTTGTGGCTATTGGTGGTGTTGCCATCGGAATTATTACCCTAATTGGAGCTTCAATCGGTTTAATGAATATCATGCTCGTTTCGGTTACTGAACGTACACGCGAAATTGGTATCCGTAAAGCCATCGGCGCAAACCCGAAGGTAATTCGCCGCCAGTTCTTGATCGAGGCCGTAGTAATCTGTTTAATGGGTGGTGCTTTAGGTATTTTTCTCGGAATAGTTTTAGGAAACCTGATCTCACTGGCCATGGGTGGCGCATTTTTAATTCCCTGGTTGTTTATTATTGGTGGTTTTGTATTATGTGTATTTGTAGGAATCCTATCTGGATATTATCCTGCTAAAAAGGCATCAAAACTAGATCCTGTAGAGGCCTTGAGGTATGAGTAATGTTAAATCGGTTAATTGTTTAAACTGGTTAACTGCAAACCTACAATTGGCTTAACATATTTCATAAAACAGTTAACCAATTTATACAGTTTAAACAATTAACCCTGCTACAGCAATGCGTTATTCAATTGAGACTGAGTAAGCAGTTGTTGCATTAAGGGCGTACTAAGACTATCTTCGAGCGCTGCAGCGTGTTTTAAATGGTGCATATCGCTGCCTACAAAATCGACCATATGATTTTCGACCATTTCTCCTGCTACTTTTTTTGCACCAGCGCCATAATAACCTGTTAAAGCAATGCCGTTCATTTGTAACAGGCAGCCGGTTTCTCTGATCTGATGATAGCTTTCGAAAGAATTGTAGTAGTAAGGGTACCGTTCAGGATGTGCCAACACAGGCTTATATCCGGCATCCTGCATCATCTTTATAAAATCGATCAGGTTCTGAGGGGCGTTTATATATGATAATTCAAACAAAAGATAATTATCACCAAAAGTTAAAACCTCTTTCTGCCTGATTTTTTTCTCTAAGGTTTCATCCAGATAATATTCGGCAGCGGCATCAACCTCCAGATCGAATTCCATTTCCTGTAAACCTTTTCTTAACGTGTCTAATCCACGGTTAATGGTATCGGGCGTATTTCGAAAATAATCGGCCATGATGTGCGGAGTAGCGATTAGCTTCTTGTAACCCAGATCTTTAAATTTTTTGGCCAAAAGGAAAGAATCTTTAAGCGTTTGTGCACCATCATCAATCCCTGGAATAATGTGCGAATGCATATCTGTACCGATACCAGAGAAATTAAATTCGGGTGCTATTTTTTTCTTTTTAAATAATCCGAACATAATGGTAGATCATAGCTTTAACTTATCTCTTTTGGCAAATTGCTTGCCTCTGCTGCACCAGCTAATTTAGATGAATAGATTTTATCGAGCAAATTATTTAAGTCTTCACTTAAATCAAACTGCAGGTCTTCGTGCAGTTTTTTGAATTTATTTATGGTTACCGCGACAGTTTTTAAATAAAATATACTAAAAAGCATCATAAAATCGCGATAACCAAAAATTGATTTCTTATAATCAAAAGGGATGGCATTGAGGATAAACAGTTTCAATTCTACCTCACCAACCGGATCCTTAGTCACTTTATAAAAATGATTAACCGAGGTGATCATCTTCCGAACCTTTACCAATGCCTCTTTGGCATTTAGTTTTTTCAGTTCCAGAACCTGTTCTTCTACATCGGCTTTAATCCTCTCCTTCCGATCTTCCAAATCGGTTTCATCTTCTAATAATTTATAATGAAGATGCTCTGTAAGCACTTTATCTTTGGCTACCAAACGCAGCAATAGCTTGTCTTTTTCTTTGACAGGCAATTCTGTTATTGCAGTTTTTAGATCTTTGTGCTCCGATAACTTCATTTAAAAAGGGTTAGCCTTGATGTATTTTTCCCACTCCCATGCAGAGCGCATCATCTCATTGATATCAAGATTGGCTTTCCAGCCTAGTTCTTTATTCGATTTTTGTACGTCGCCATAAATCTGAACAATATCACCTGCCCTTCTTGGACCGATTTTATACTCAAGTTTTTCTCCGTTCACTTTTTCGAAAGCTGCAATAATTTCTAAAACTGAAGAACCTTTACCGGTTCCAATATTGAAAACATCGTAATTACCGTTAGGATTTCCTTCTTCCAGTTTCTTAATCGCTGCAACGTGTGCTTTTGCCAGATCAACTACATGAATATAATCGCGAATCGCAGAACCATCAGGTGTATTGTAATCGTCACCATAAACCGTAATCGGACCTCGTTTGCCAATAGCCGATTGGGTAATGAAGGGAACAAGATTGGCAGGAACACCATTTGGTAGCTCGCCAATTAAAGCGGTTTCGTGTGCACCAACCGGGTTAAAATAACGCAAAGCGATAATATTTAACGCGGGTGTTACTGCTGCTGTTTCTGCTAATATTTCTTCGGCAATCTGCTTGGTATTTCCGTAAGGAGATTCAGCTTTCTGTACTGGTGCAGCTTCGGTTACTGGTAAAGTTTCTGGCTGACCATAAACGGTACAAGATGAAGAAAACACAAAATTAATCTTCCTGTTAAACGAAGTTAATAGGTTAATTAAACCATAAAAATTGTTTTTATAATATTTTAAAGGTTTTTCTACCGATTCGCCAACAGCTTTTGATGCTGCAAAATGGATAATTCCATCAATATCGGTATGGTTTTCTGCAAATTCCTGAACTGCTCTATCATCCTGTAGATCGATTTCATGAAAATCGAACCATTTGCCAGTGATGGCATGAAGCTGGGTTAAAATTTTGATGTTCGAGTTAGAAAGGTTATCGACAATTACGACTTCGTATCCTGCGTTATGTAACTCTACTGCTGTGTGCGAACCTATGTATCCTGTTCCACCAGTAACTAATATTTTTGCCATTTTAACGGTTAAATGTGGTAAAATCTTTATGATCTATCTTCTCCAAAGCCTCTGCAGGCAATGATTTAAAATATTCGTATGTAATTTTCAATCCTTCGGCACGGCCTACTTTTGGCTCCCATCCCAATAGCTCTCTCGCTTTGGTAATATCTGGCCTGCGCTGTTTAGGATCATCTTGCGGAAGTTCTTTATAAACAATTTTCTGCGTGGTGCCGGTAAGTTTGATAATTTCCTCACAGAACTGTTTGATGGTGATTTCATCCGGATTACCAATGTTCACCGGCTGTGCATAATCGCTCATCAATAAACGGTAAATTCCTTCAATCAGGTCATCAACATAACAGAAAGAACGTGTCTGACTTCCGTCGCCAAAGATAGTTAAATCTTCGCCTCTTAAAGCCTGTCCGATAAAAGCAGGTAAAACACGGCCATCATTCAGGCGCATTCGAGGCCCGTAGGTATTGAAAATCCTTACAATTCTGGTTTCTACACCATGGAAAGTATGGTAGGCCATGGTGATAGCTTCCTGAAAACGTTTGGCCTCATCGTAAACACCCCGTGGACCAACCGGGTTTACATTTCCCCAATATTCCTCTGGTTGAGGGTTTACATTCGGATCGCCATATACTTCAGAAGTTGAAGCAATCAGCATCCTTGCATTTTTATTCCTGGCAAGGCCTAAAAGGTTATGCGTACCCAACGAACCTACTTTCAGAGTCTGGATTGGGATTTTAAGATAATCGATCGGACTTGCAGGTGAAGCAAAGTGTAAGATGTAGTGAAGTTTACCTGGAATATGTACAAATTTGGAAACATCGTGGTTATAAAACTCGAAATTCTCCAGCTTGAACAGATGTTCGATATTTGCCATATCGCCTGTAATCAGGTTATCCATTCCGATAACATGATAACCCTCTTTCACAAAACGATCACAAAGATGCGAGCCTAAAAATCCCGCTGCACCTGTAATCAATATTCTCTTCTTACCCTCTAAATCCCCTGAAGGGGACTTTTCCTTTCTTTCGTTCATATTCTTTTTTTAAAAACGCCCTTAAACTGCACATTTTGCTTAGTCTCCCCTTCAGGGGGCTAGGGGGTTAATAGTTTTCTACCTATGCTGTTATAATAATAGCCAAGATCGATCATTTTTTGCAAATCGTATAAATTTCGACCGTCGAAAACCACTTTATTTTTCAAGATGTTGTCGATTTTCTCAAAATCAGGGTTACGGAAAACCGACCATTCAGTTGCAATCAACAGGGCGTCAGCACCTTCTAAAGCTTCGTATTGGTTTTTAGCGTAGTTTACCTGATCGCCGATAACATTTTTAACATTGTTCATTGCCTCTGGATCGAACACGGTAACGGTTGCGCCGTTTTTAACCAGCGCATCAATAATATATAAGGCTGGTGCCTCACGGATATCGTCGGTTTCTGGTTTAAAAGCCAGTCCCCAAAGCGCAAAATGTTTGGCTTTGATATCGCCTTTGTAATATTTAAGCACCTTATCAACCAGGATTGTTTTTTGTCTTTCGTTAACCTCCATTACCGATTTCAGGATCTGAAAATCATAAGCATAATCATCAGATGATTTTACCAGCGCCTGAACATCTTTCGGGAAACAAGAACCGCCGTAACCCACCCCTGGAAAAAGGAAACGTTTACCGATACGATCATCAGAGCCTATACCCCTTCTTACCGAATCTACATCAGCACCTACGAGTTCGCAAAGGTTGGCAACCTCGTTCATAAAGGTGATTTTGGTGGCGAGGAAAGAGTTTGCCGCATATTTAGTCAGTTCAGAAGAACGCTCATCCATAAAAAGAATTGGGTTCCCCTGACGTACATAAGGACCGTATAATTCAGCCATCAGCTTTTTCGCCCTTTCGCTCTTAGTTCCTAAAACCACACGGTCTGGTTTCATAAAATCATCAACCGCTACACCCTCTCTTAAAAACTCAGGATTGGATACCACATCTACTTCAATTGAAGTATTTTCAGCAAAAACAGCCTTTACTTTATCAGCCGTTCCAACCGGAACAGTTGATTTATTTACGATGACCTTATATTCAGTAATCAGTTTGGAAATATCCTTTGCAGCGCCTAAAATATAAGAAAGATCAGCAGCACCATCTCCACCTGGAGGTGTTGGCAAAGCCATAAAAATAATCTGCGCATCTTTTACAGCATCTGCAAGATTTGTCGTAAAAGTTAACCTTTCCTGTTCTATATTTCTATGGAACAAAAGATCTAAACCAGGCTCGTAAATCGGTACTTCACCAGCCTGCATCTGCTTTACTTTCGCTTCATTAATGTCAACACATATTACATCATTTCCTGTTTCTGCTAAACAGGTTCCGGTAACTAAACCTACGTATCCGGTACCAATAACGGCTATCTTCATCTGTTATAATTTATTAAACAATATTAAATTGTTTTTCATCGGTTTTAATAAGCTCGTAAGCTCGGTTACTTTTAGCTGCTTGGGAGCAATCACGACCTGTCTATTTATAGTATTGAATGATAGGCCAAATTGCGACGACTCCATATATTTTTAAGCTTTTTAAATATATTCGTTTTATCTTGGCACGAAGATATGAAATTACACTAATGCTTTTGCTTTACATAATCGGAATTCGGCTTTACACTTTGCTTATCAGGATACTTTCATTATTTAATCCAAAAGCTAAGCTGTTTATAAAAGGCCGTAAAAACGTATATACACAAATTACTCAGAAAATTAATCCGAGCGAAAAACATATATGGTTTCATTTTGCCTCTTTGGGCGAATTTGAGCAGGGCCGGCCAGTTTTAGAAAAATTAAAAGCCCTTTATCCTGCTAAGAAAATTGTAGTTACTTTTTTTTCGCCTTCAGGATACGAGATCAGGAAAAATTATGCCCTGGCAGATGTATTTTATCTCCCTATCGATACCGCAGCCAACGCCAAACGTTTTATAGCAAGCATTAATCCGGAAATGGCCATCTTCACCAAATACGAATTTTGGCATTTCTATTTTAGGGAGTTAAAAGATCGTGGTATTCCTTTATATGTGATTTCAGGGATTTTCAGAGAAAGCCAGGCATTTTTTAAATGGTACGGCGGCTTTTACCGCAATATTTTAAAATCTGTTACTTACTTTTTTGTGCAAAACAAAGAGAGCGAAAATCTTTTAAAGTCGATTGGGCTAAATAATGTAACCATAAATGGCGATACCCGTTTCGACCGTGTTTATGAAAATGCGCAATCGCCAAAACAGCTTGGCCTGATCGAAAGCTTTATCGGTAACTCCCCTACATTAGTTTGCGGAAGTACCTGGCCTGCAGATGAAAAAATATTATCGGCTTTGCCTGAAAAATATCCTAACTGGAAGTTTATCATCGCTCCACACGAGATTCACGAAAGCCATATCGAAAGCATCGAGAAACAGTTTTCAGCTGGCAGTGTGCGGTTTTCAATTTTCAGTTCGTCTAATCAAACGCCAAACGCCGAACACCAAACGCTCATCGTAGACAACATCGGCATGCTTTCTTCTCTCTATCAATATGGAAACGTAGCCTATATTGGTGGCGGTTTTGGAACGGGAATACACAACACTTTAGAAGCTGCAGCGTTTGGTTTGCCTGTAATTTTCGGCCCGAAATATGATAAATTTCAGGAAGCAAAAGATTTAATTGCCATAGGTGCAGCTAAAAGTATTTCTGCTGTTGAGGAATTAACTAGTGCTTTTGAGGGCTTTGCAGAAAATAAAGATGCTGCACAGCAGGCCAAAAGATATGTTGCGGATAAAAAAGGAGCAACAGATCAGATTATAAATCTTATAAATAGTCCTAAAAAAAGCTAATTTTACATAAAAGAAATTATACAGTGATTTTTCTTGAATATTAATTAAACTATGAAGTCAGAATACATAAAAGATGCTCTTGCAAAAATTGAAAAATCTATAGCAGAGGGTTCGTTTATTGATGTTGAAAGATCAAAAATTGAATTAAAAGATTTATCAACAGGGAATGATTGGAAATCATTAAAAGAAACTGTTTGCGCATTTTTAAATTCAGATGGTGGTGTTATTATTTGTGGAGTTAATGAAAAGAACAAAAAATACAAATACACTGGCTTTGACAGGAATAATGAGAGTAAAGTTGTTCAACTATCTGTAGACTCTTTTAAAGATGATCATAAAACGCTAGTTGATTTGTCTGACAATATACATTTTGATTATGAAAATTTTTCGGATGGTGAAGTTTTAATTATTATTGTTTATCCCCTATCTGATGATAAAAAGTTTGTAAGTTTTAATGATAATTATTTTGAGCGAAAACTTACACAAGACAAAATAATTCCAGCATCAAAACTGCAAAGGCAGAGAGAATATAAATCTGATTTAGAATATACAAAAGAATTATCTTTTATTGAAAACGCATCAATAACAGACTTAAGCATAGATAAAATAAACAAATATGTTGATTTACTTAGTAGAGAAATTAAAATTGAAACCTTAAAATCTAGCCTTACAAAAGCAAAAACATTTTTAATTAAACAACATTTTTTAGTTGGAGAAAAAATTACAACCCTAGGAATGCTTGTTTGTGGAGATGATCCATTTCATTTTCTATCTTCCAGAGCAGAGGTAAATTGCTATTATGATACAAGCTCTGATATCGGAAAAGATAAAAAAATATTCCGAAATGATGTGATTAACCTAATGGAAGAAACTTTTAGATATATATGGGGGAATATTAAAATAGGAAGAACAGTTAGAGATGGGGGTAAAAGTGAACCTGAATATCCCGAGCAACTAATACGTGAAACTATAAATAATGCATTGGCACATCGGGATTACACGTTGGATAACTTTGTAACCGTTACTGTTGAGCCTAATAAACATATAGAAATAAAAAATCCAGGAGCTTTTAAAGAAAAAATAAAATTTCTTAACACTGAAACTGAAATTCCGATTAGAAGATTAATTCCTGGAATTCCTGAAAGTAAAAACCCTAAATTGGCATCTGTTTTAAAAGTTTTCGACAAAATAGAAAGTCAAGGTAGAGGAATGGCTTCTTTAGTAAATGCCTGCCTTGAAAATTTAGTTGATGTACCTTTTTATGAATTAAAAGACGGAACTATTACCCTAAGAATACCATCAGGAAAACTAGTAGATGATAGCATAGAAACATGGCTTGAAGGATTTAATTTTTACATTACAAGCAAACTAAAAAATGTTTTAACAGATGAACATAAGTCAGTTTTAGCCTATTTCTACAAATCTGAAGTATTAAACAAACAACGATATTTCACAATTTTATTAAGTGAAGGGAATAATCATTTCACCGTAATTGATCAATTAAAACAGGCCAGGCTTATTTACGAGCATGAATCTTCTACGGAGGAAATTCCTATATTTATTTTGGATAGAGTTTTGGTAAAGATGAATTTTTTCGAAGAACTGGAAGAAATTATTGGAACCGAATACATTCAGTATGATTCTATTGCGAAAGAAATTTTGAACATAATTTATTTATTTGACAAATTTAATAACAAACCCCTTAAAGCCTCAGATATTACCCCGGAGGTATATAGAAAAATTAATGGCAACAAAATAATTGCTAAACAATATGAAACTCTGGGCAGAAAAATAAGAAGCCTTTGTAATAGATTAGAATCTAAGGGTATTCTTAATAAAAACGACAAAAAAGCATATTCTTTAAATGCTAAATACATATCAAAAAATCAATTATTTTAAGCATTATAAAAATATACAGGTCAGATTACTTCAACTCAGATTAACCTTAGCAATTTCTTCCACAATTTCGGAGATACCCTGATCAATTGAAACGGTTATCACATCTTGTTCATCAGCCTGAGGCTCTTCCAATGTTTCAAACTGGCTTTTCAATAAACTAGAAGGCATGTACTGATGAGATCGCTTAACAATCCGATCGTGGATTAAACCGAAACTTCCTTTTAAATAAACAAAGCGGATTGATGCATTATCTGTTCTTAGCAAATTGCGGTAAGATTTCTTCAGTGCAGAGCAAGCAATAATACAGCTTGTACAATGGGCAACGTGCTCACGGCCAACTTTCGCAATCAGTTGCAGCCAATCTAAACGATCAGCATCTGTTAACGGAATTCCGGCAGCCATTTTATCAACATTACGCTGTGAATGCAGGTTATCGCCATCTATAAATTCGGCATTTATTATTGGGGCTAAAGTTTTTCCGATTACTGTTTTACCACTTCCCGAAACGCCCATTAAAATAATAAAGCTTGCCATATTTAAACTATTTAACCATGCCTGCCAAAGCCTCGATGAACACAGGGCTATCGTTTAAGCTTTCTACCAACTGCACATGTTCGCCTCCTAAAGCCTTAAACTCTTCGTGGTATTCTACCGTGATTTCGTAAAGCGTTTCTAAACAATCGGCAACAAAAGCAGGGCTAAAAACCAAAAGACGTTTTTTACCTTCGCCAGCCAATTTCTTCAACACATCGGTAGTATAGGGCTGCACCCAAGGCTCTTTACCTAAACGTGATTGGAAACAAACAGTATATTGATCTTTTGACAGATTTAATTCTTTGGCAATTAATCTGGCCGTATCATGTCCTTGTGCAGAATAACAGAATTTATTGGTATCGTTTAATGTCTGACAGCAATCGGCGCTTTTCAAACAGTAACTTCCAGTATGATCGCATTTTAACAATTGACGCTCAGGCAATCCATGGAAGCTGAACAACACGTGATCATAGCTTTCTACCTGGTGCTTTTTGGCATTTTCTGCAAAAACTTTAATCATCAATTCGTTATCATGGAATGAATTAACAAACGAGATTGGCGGAACCGTTGGCCATTTGCTCACCAGTTCCATTACCAGTTGCATTACCGATCCTGTACTTGCAGAGGCATATTGAGGGAACATTGGTATTACCTGAATACTTTCTACCAAACCTGCTTTTAAGTTTGCCAGCGCCGATTCTATTGATGGGCTTTGGTAACGCATGGCAAGTTCTACATGATAATCGTCCACCAATCTTTCCTGCAGCATTTTAGCCTGTAGCTTGCTGTAATACAATAGCGGCGAACCATTTTCGTTCCAGATTTCTTTATATAGCTTAGCGGTTTTAGGGCTACGGAATGGAACTATAATACCTTTAACCAATAATGTCCTGTTCAGTTTAGGGATATCGATTACCCGCTCGTCCATTAAAAATTGATCTAAGTATTTTTTAACATCTGCCGTTGCCGGACTATCAGGTGTTCCTAAATTTACCAGTAAAATCCCCTTTTTGCTCATTTATAAAGAATATGTTTCGTGGCGCAAATATCGCCTTTTTATTGTTTTTTCCCTATGCTTAAAATGTGATTGCAAACATTTTTTAGTCAAAAAGTGTTATTTCATACTTCCAAAGGCTATTGAGCAATAGCATGTGGAATCCATCAATGTGCTGTCAGATGTTACCATCTGACATTTTTTTAGATCAAGTAAATATTATTTGAAAATTAGTCAGTGTCGGATAGTAACATCCAACACCACGGATAGCGTGCTGTCAGATGTTATCATCTGACAATTCGAACAAGTAAATATTATTTGAAAATTAGTCAGTGTCGGATGGTAACATCCAACACCACGGATATTTAGTGTCAGATGTTATCATCTGACAATCGAACAAGTAAATATTATTTGAAAATTAGTTAGTGTCGGATGGTAACATCCAACACCACGGATATTTAGTGTCAGATGGCAACATCTGACACCACGACCAACTTTAACAAAAGCGCAGAACCTTGCTTTCTAAAACCTAAATACATCAATCTTTTGCTTTATATAATTGCCACCAAGGTATGCCTGGTTTTTGGTGATGTTCTAAATGATAGCCAAAAAAGTAACAGGTAATAAAGGCAACAAAATGATTTTTCTGTAAGGTAGACGAATGATATTCATTATCGTGCTCCCCCTTATGCGGCAAATAGGTTCCGAAATAAAATAACTGAAAAGTGCTTAATAAGGATGGCAGTACCCAAAACAACAGCAGGTTCTTTTCATCAATCCAGATTTTCAACACATTATAAGTTATGGCCATAATTACCAATTGAATTATCGTGACATAATTTAACATGAAACGGAAATACCATTTCCAAAAGCCATGCGGCGCAAAATCAGGATCTTCTTCACTGTGTACATGACGGTGGTGCTGGTGATGTTTCGCATACAAACGGTTATAAAAAAAACCTGCGTAGAGAAAAACGGAAAGATAGCCAATAAAATTATTTGTTTTTTGGTTTGGCGATATCGTTTCGTGCATCGCATCGTGGGCGGTAATAAACAAACCGGTGTACAAATGCATCTGAACAACAATCATCAGATAAACCAAGGGATTGCTCCAGGCAAAATTCCATGTAAGCAAGAAATAAAGAGAAACAAACCAACAGACAATTATGGTTAACGCAACCAGAATTCCGGTATGTGGGTTTACAGTTTTCAATGGCTTTTATTTTATTTCGTCATGCTGAATTTAGTTCAGCATCTTTCTCCGTTATAAAGACCCTGAACTAAATTCAGGGTGACGCCTCTCATGATAAATCTAGTATTTTTCCAAAGCGGCTTTAACCTTTTCCATCAGCCACATTGGTGTAGAAGTAGCACCGCAGATGCCAACTTTATCATTTTCGTTAAACCAGGTTTGATATAACTCTTCAACATTCGAAATGAAATAAGAATTATCGTTGTGTTTTTTACAAACATCGTACAGCACTTTTCCGTTAGAAGATTTCTTGCCTGATACGAAAACGATTTTATCATAATGACTTACAAAATCTTCCAGCTCTTCGTAACGGTTAGATACTTGCCGGCAAATGGTATCGTTAGCCTTAACTTCATAACCACGGCTCAATAATTCATCTTTAATGTGATAGAATTTATCGGTGCTTTTAGTGGTTTGGCTATATAGGGTAAATTTAGCAGGCAATTCTACATTATCCAGCTCGGCCAGATCCTGAAAAACAATTGCTTTACCATCTGTTTGACCTTGTAATCCGATTACCTCGGCGTGCCCGTGCTTACCAAAAATAAGTACTTGCTCATCATCATCATGTGAATTTTTAATCCTATTCTGTAATTTCAGCACAACAGGACATGAAGCATCTATTAAAGTCAGGTTATTTTCTAAAGCCAGTTGATAGGTTGATGGCGCCTCACCATGAGCCCTGATTAAAACCTTTTCGTCCCTTAAGTTTTTTAATACTTCGTGATCGATGATTTTTAATCCGCGATTGGTTAAACGCTCTACTTCTTCATCGTTATGCACAATATCACCAAGGCAATATAAATAACCTTCGTTATCCAGAATATCTTCGGCCATTTCTATGGCATATACTACGCCAAAGCAAAAGCCTGATGATTTATCGATGTTGACCTGTAAGTTTAAGTTGCTCATTTTTTCTCGGGATTAGTTATTTATCGTGGTAATGTCCCCTAGCAGAAATTACAAATACAGTAATAATCTCTTCATCGATTCTATAGACTAACATATCTTTTTTATTTATTTGTCTTGACCAATAGCCAGAAAATTCAAATTTTAATTTTTCAGGTTTACCTACGCCTGATGCTGGATGAATACTTAATTCTATAAAAATTTGCTGGATTTTTTTAATGGAAGCTTTATCTCCTGACTTAAGGATCTCAGCTAATTGTTTTTTAGCTTGATCTGTAATGTCTACAAAATACTTTTCCATATATTTTGAACATCCTTAACCCTTGTTAAACGTCCATTTTTCACATCATCTTCCCCTTTAGCTATTTCACTTATAAATTCAGAACTATAACTTTTCCCTTTTTTAAAAGTTACATTCAATGCTTGTAACACGGCCTCAACTGCCATAAGCTGCTTTTTATTTTTAGGCTGTACGATTAGTGTTTCCATCATATAAAATTAATTAAATAACCTCACAAAATTAAGCAAAAATATTTGTTCCGGTTGTCATGTATAAGACAACAAAAAAGATTAGCTGTGAAACGAACATTACAGTACCAATATATTTCTGTTGCTTTAAGCCCAAAGCATAGTAAAACTTTAACAATATTACCGAAACAATAAACCATGCTACATAATTCTGAACAGGGATTTCATGCCAGTCCCACTGCCAGTAGTTAAATTTCATGGCCACAGGTTCCAAAAAGAAATCGAAACCTACCAGTATAAAAGCACCGAGAACAGAAGCCAGAATACTATGCCTGATTTTCATACTTTTCATCATTTGCCCAACACTGAAAATAAGGATTATCCAATTTACACCCATTAGTAATGGAACCGCAGCAACTTTGTAGCCCAATGTATCGCCGTAATAATAGCTGCCAAATATCTTTCCGGTATGCACGCCCAGTACCTCGACTAAAAAGCCACAGAGAAATACACCCGAAACCAGTAACAATAAACGTTTCACATCGGCATTGTACGAAAAAACAATTACGGCAAACATCAGCAACAAATGAAAGGGAACCAGTTTGATAAAATAAGGCTGGGCAACAGGAATTAAGAAGCCAAGCAAGCCAACCATGTGAAAAACGACAATTATTGCAACTGCAATCCTTTTAACCTTTAAATCGTTCTGCCCTTCCATGTGCTCGTTTTAAAAATATGTTTTTTTATAGAAATGAATGAAATGATTAAGAAGAACAACATCTGTAAGGGATGTAAAATCAGATTTATCAAAACATTTTGTCCCGATAAATAGGAGATCATCATTCTACTTAATACTATTAAAGTTAATGGTAATACAAGTAAAGCAATATTAAAGTTTAAGATTAAAATTACTGGCCCTACAGTTACCAAAAGCTGGTAAAGTAATAATATTATGATGTTATTACCAAAACCCGCCAGTAAATTTTTACTAAAACCGTTTAAGCTTTCGCCTAAATTTTTGTACATCCTGCAATAGATCAGTCCGTTGGCTAAAAGGGCCTCTGCATTAAATTTTTCTTGTTTTACCAACTTCATAATCTCCACATCTTCCACAACCTGATGTTTAACCCGTTCATGCCAATGGTTTTCTTTGTAATTATTGGCATTAAAAAACATGCACTGTCCGCTTGCTGCTGAAAATGCTGGATTTTTCGAAAGTTTAACCAATCGCAAAGGCAATAAATTTAGCAGTATAAAATGCATTAAGGGCACTGTTAACCACTCGCCTATCGATTTTATAGTTTGGTTGGTAAAAACACTTAACAAAGCAAGGCCTCCAATTTCCATCCGGTTGATCAGGCTATTGATCAATCCTCTTTTTACTGATTCGTCTGCGTCGATAAACAAAAGATATTTCCCTGTAGCCAGTTCGCTAAGCTGATGGCAGGCATAATTTTTCCCAAGCCAGTTTTGAGGTAACGCTTTACCGCTTACCACTTTAAATTGCGGGTTCGTAAGGCAAAAATTTTCGACTACACCGAAAGTATTGTCATCGCTGTTATCATCCAAAACAATAACTTCATAATTGGTGTAATCCTGGGTTTTTATCGAAACGAGCAATTCTAAAATATCCGCTGCTTCATTTCGTGCAGGGATTAAGATCGAAACCTTATCATGATAGTGTTTAACCACTCTCGGCAACTTAGGGTTAGAAAGAAAATTGAAAACAGTAACCGAAAACCGGATCACCAGGAAAATTAAAACGGCGTAAATAAAAATTGTCATTCAATTAGCTGAGTTTGTTTAACAACCGATTGATCGTAATGTTTATTATAGGCACTTTTCAGCAATTGCAAGCTCACATATTCTTCATTCTCCCAATGCTGCAAATAAGTATAAGCTGAGGGCTTTCTTTCTGCAAAATAATCAATAAAGGTGGCTGCAAAAATAATATTGATTTTTTTCTGACTGGCATTGATCATCTGCATCACTCCTTTTTCGAAACTGATATTTTTGAGATGGTTTGAATATAATTTGCCCTGGGGGAATACAAGTACCAAATTTGCGGGGCTATCTAACAATCTGCCTGCATAATTAAGCGTTTCTAAAACATCTTTACCTTTATTTTCGGCCGCAAAAGCACCAAGATACTTTAGAAAACCAACTTTAGTATAGTTTTCGGCATTCACTAAAACATGAAATTGTTTCTTAAATACTTTTTTGTTGATGTAAAAAAGGAAAAAACCATCCCACCAGCTAAAATGATTGGCCAAAATCAATATAGCCGCATCTTGTTTAATCTCCACCTCACCATACTTAAAAGCTGAAAAATCTTTTTTGATGATAAACTGGATGTACCAGGAGAAAAAGCTGAAGATCAAATTATTTTTTCTAGGCTGATACATTTCGGGAAATTGCAAAAAATTGAGGTTAATTGCAAATGTGGTTTCTTTAAGACGACTATAGGAGGTTGTATCATAAATATAGATTTGTCATCCTGTCCAAAGGACTCCTTCGGAGAGCCTGTCGAAGGGCCTGTTAAATACTCTTTGAGGTGTTTCGACAAGCTCAACATGACAGCATTTGAGGTGAAATCGCCTTTATGATACAACCTCTTAGCGAGATCCACATTTGCAATGTGGTGTAATAGTTTCAAAAATTTATTTGTATTTCTAGCGATAAAATCGCTATTCTCTGGCATCCTCGTTTCAAACGAGGACGATGATCCAAATTTGCAATACAGAATATTATTTCTTTATATTTACGAGTAGATCTCCCAAGCATCCTCATTACAACTGAGGATAATAACTTAAAGACATTAAAAAATCTTATTTGATTATGGGAGGAAGCAGATATATAATTACTGATCAAAATCAGGCTTATTTTATAACATGTACAATAGTTGGTTGGATAGACTTATTTACAAGACCAGAATATAAAAACATAATTGTCGATTCGTTAAATCACTGTATCGAGAATAAAGGATTAATATTAAATGGTTGGGTTCTGATGACGAATCACATTCATTTTATTGGAAGATGTAAAGAGCCAAATAAAATGTCTGATTTTTTGAGAGATTTTAAAAAATTCACTTCGAAGCAATTGGCTGTTACCATTAAAGAGATACCTGAAAGTAGGAGAGATTGGCTTTTAGATAAGTTTAGTTTCGAAGCTAGAAAGACCAATCGGGCAGAAAATCACAAAATCTGGCAAGACGACAATCATCCTATCGATTTACAAGAAATCGATGCTTTTCAAAAACTACATTATATCCATGATAATCCAGTTAAAGCTGGTATTGTTGAATCTCCCGAGCAATACATTTACAGTAGCGCTAAAGATTATGCTGGAATTAAAGGTTTGGTGAAAATTGAATTGATTTAAAAAAAGCGATAAAATCGCTATTCTCGTGCATCCTCGTTACAAACGAGGACGATAGCACAGATGAATTATAGTCCTCGTTTGTAACGAGGATTAATGAGGTGCACATTTGTAATGTGCCCATATTAATTTCTTTTCTTGTTTCTGATCAAGCGATACAATCGCTATTCTCGCATATCCTCGTTACAAACGAGGACAATGTCACCTAAGATAAATTCCATCACCCATCTTACCTCCTCCGTTTTACATTTTTTTTAGCTCAAATAAACCCGATCTTCTTCACCTTCCACATCCATTACCACATCTACATGTTCTTTTAAGATGGTAGCCAGTTCAAGACCAACAAAATCGGTGGCAATAGGGAAAATTTTATGGCTTCGATCAACCAAAACTACTGTACGTATTTTTTTATGCGGCGTATTTAAGAAAACACCCAAGCCATAAGCAAGGGTTTTACCGCTGTTCAATACGTCATCGACAATAATGATCACCTTGTTTTTCCAATGGCTTTCATCCAGATCTGTCGAAGCTACCAATTTGCTGCTTTCTTTCTGCAGATCGATACGCAGTAAAGTTAGTTTAAAGCCCGAAATCTTTTTAAGCACTTTTTCTAATCTTAGCGCTAGTTTGTAACCACGGTCCCAAATACCGGCAAGCACCACTTCTTTCTCATTCAGGTTATCTTCTAAAATCTGATAAGCGATACGATCTATTTTCTGCTGAATTTGTTTCTTGTTGAGAATAAGTAATTGCGATGCCATTGTATAAAAAGGATTGAATACAAAAAGAACGATTTTAAGGATGAAATTCAAACTATTTGAAAAATAATTTGAATTGTTTGCAACGTTTTCATCAGAGATGCGTCTAATCTATAACCAAAACACAAAATCGAAGCCATCGTTGCCCAAATGCTGCGTAATGATAGCTTCAGAATCATTTAACGAAAAAACGACTATGAAAACCCTTATCAAATCATCCGCCATTTTGTTTATCATCATAACCAGCTACATGGCTAAGGCGCAAGATACTAAAAGTTTTACCGTTAAAAACTTCAATAGCATTGGAGTAAGCAGCGGTATAGATTTATACCTCACTCAGGCCGGTAGCGAAAGTGTGAGTATAAAATCTGATTCTGAAACATTAAAAGATATTGTTGTTGAGCAGAGTGGAAGCAATGTTACCATAAAGTTTAAAGACGGTATCAATTGGAGCGGCATGTTTAAAAACCGCACCATTAAAGCTTATGTAAGTTTTAAAACCCTAAATGCAATTGCAGCATCGGGAGGATCGGATGTTTTTACACAAAACCAGATCAAAACAGATAAACTTGCTATTCGCTCTTCAGGAGGATCGGATTTAAAATTAACGGTTGTTTGCAATGATCTATCTATTCAATCAAGCGGCGGCAGTGATCTCGATTTAAAAGGCAAAGCAGAAAATATGACCATTCAATCTAGTGGAGGTAGCGATATCGATGCTTATGAATTAATTACAGATTATGCAAAGGTGCAGGCTTCTGGTGGTTCTGATGTAAATCTTTATGTAAATAAAGGCTTAGAGGCCAGTGCAAGTGGTGGTGGCGATGTAAGTTATAAGGGAAATGCTTCACTCAAGAAAACATCAAGCTCAAAAAGTGGAGATTTACACCACGTAAATTAAAAGTTTAGTTTAGTTAATAATAACGCGCTGCTTTGTGGATACAATGCGGCGTTTTTATTCGGTGATTGCACAGATTAATAGATTACACAGATTCTGATCATTAAAGGCTTAGGGAGGAAACCTTCAGCCTTTCTACCCTCTGCCCTTTTTATACGGATAGTAAATAAAGTTGGCGCCTTCAGGAACAATTACGAATACGCACATAAAATCTTCTGGTTTTTTATAAACCTTTAAGAAAGGTTCCTTTTTCTCTTTGCTGATGATTCCTTTTTCCACAAACTCTTCCAAAGTAGAGGCTTGTATCGTCCAATCGGTATTAAGTTCTTCTTTGTTTAAGATAAGTTCGCCAATGTTCACCTCATGTTGATGCGCAATAAAAATTGGGTGGGCAGAAATGCCTTCAACCATAATCTCGATTGCTACTTCTTTAATCGCATCAGCATAAAATTCTAAATCTTTTTCTAGACTTATCAGCGGACTTTCCTGCTTTTTTTGTGGTGTTCCGTTCTCTTCTGGCGTTGCGCCTAATAATTCTTCTCTATCCATTTTAAGGTAAAAGGTTTTGGGTTTAAGGTGTAGGGCTTAGGTTGATATATTAAGGACTATGAACCTTATGCCTTTAACCTTAACAATACTACGTTCTCTACGTGCTGCGTGTGCGGAAACATATCTACAGGTTTAATGCGCACCACATCGTATTTTTCTTTCAATAATTCTAAATCTCTTGCCTGTGTGGCTGCATTACAGCTTACATAGACAATTTTTTCAGACTCCATTTCAAGCAATCTCTGTACTACATCTGCATGCATACCAGCGCGTGGCGGATCGGTAATCACCACATCTGGTTTACCATGCGCCAGGATAAATTCTGAAGTAAGAATATCTTTCATATCTCCGGCATAAAAAACCGTATTATCAATGCCATTTAACGCTGAATTAAACTTTGCATCTTCAATAGCGGTTGGCACATATTCTACCCCAACTACCTGCTTTACGTTTTTGGCAATAAAATTTGCAATCGTTCCAGCACCAGTGTATAAATCATAAACCAGTTCATCACCTTTAAATCCGGCAAAATCTCTGGTGATTTTATATAGTTCGAAGGCTTGTTCAGAATTGGTCTGATAAAAAGATTTCACTCCAATTTTAAAACGGATGCCATCCATTTCTTCAAAAATATGATCGCGACCGGAGAAAACCACCACATCCTGATCGAAAATAGTGTCATTCTTTTTTTGGTTAACGATATACAGCAAAGAGGTAATCTGTGGAAATTCATTTTTAAGGAACCCCATCAAGCCATCAACTTGTGTCTGTTCCGGATAAGCAAATACCACAGCAACCATCACCTCTCCTGTGCTGGAAGTACGGATAATCAGGTTACGCAAAACGCCTTCATGGTTACGCAGATCGTAAAACGACAGGTCATTTTCTAAGGCATATTTACGAACAGCGTTTCTGATCGAATTAGAAGGTTCATCCTGTAGATAACAATGCTCGATATCTAAAATTTTATCAAAACGCAATGGTACGTGAAAACCCAGCGCATTCATGTCAAAATCTTCATCGCGTTCTACATCGGTTTTTTCCAACCAGCGTTTGTTCGAAAAAGTAAATTCTAATTTATTTCGGTAATACCTGTTTTTTTCTGAGCCTAAAATCGGTTCAGTTCCTGAGGTATCTATTTTACCTAAACGCTGTAAAGCTGCCTCAACATTTTTCTGCTTAAACTTTAATTGAGCATCGTAACCCATATGCTGCCATTTGCAACCGCCACAGGTTCCGAAATGAGGGCAGAAAGGATCAGTACGCAACGCTGATTTTTCATGAAGCTGATCGATGATTGCTTCAGCAAAATTCTTCTTCTTTTTGGTCAACCGGACATCTACCACATCACCAGGAACGGCTTTATCAACAAAAATGACCAATTCGTCAGCCTTGCCAACACCTTTTCCCTCTTCAGCAATATCGATTATATGTACGTTTGGAACAATAGTTACCGTACCAGGTTTTCTTCTACTCATTATTTTGCAAATATAGAAAAAAGAGGTTAAAGGTTAAGGGCAGAAAGGTAGAGGGTTTAAAAACCAATTAATCAAAAGATTGGCCATAATCATCCTACTCGAACAAGAACTGTCCGGCAATGGAACCCTGATTTTAAAAATTATTTTCCAAAAAATTTAAATGCCGCGCCCCAAAAGCCATCTAACCAATTAAATTTAAGGTCAAATTTTTCATCCACCAGTACAGAAAACTCTAATATTTCTTTGCTCATGATAAAAAACCTATCTATTTAAGCAATAATACTAAATTCATACCAAAAACCAAAACGGTATAAATTAATTTTATGTTAATTTTACATCAGAAGGTTAAATCACTCCTTTTACAATAACCACAATCGCGATCTATTGATTTTCAATCCCTTATTTGATAACTAAATAAAAAATCCGTAACTTAAAGTATCATTCACATAAAAATGGAGGTTCATTATGAACGTTATCCGTAAAATTGAACATTGGGGAGATGTTCATCACTCAAAATGGCTAGATTATCTTCGGATTGTACTTGGCCTGATCATTTTTGGAAAAGGTGTTTCTTTTATTAGCGACACTTCGGTTCTTCAGAACATGATTACACAAAACAACGTATTTGGTTTTTCGGGCATGCTCATCAGTGTCGCCATTCATGTTGTTGCATTTGCGCATTTGGTTGGGGGTGTTTTAATTACTTTAGGTTTAGTTACCCGCTTTGCCGTAGTAATTCAGATTCCAATCTTATTGTTTGCAGTATTTTTTGTTAACCTTACACCGGGTTTCTCCACACCGAATTCGGAATTGTGGTTTTCGGTACTGGTGCTGTTTCTGCTCATCATGTTTTGGGTAGTAGGTTCAGGCCCATTATCGGTTGATGAAGGATTGAAAAACAAGAAGGGAAGACGTTACGCGTAACTTAAAAGTTTTTGCATTAATGCATGCAGTGGCAGCGCTATAGCTCCGCCCTGCATCGTAAAGGTATCATTACCTGCATAAATAACAAAGCTATTGCTGGGTTTTACCTCTTGACAAGCAAAGTAAAAACCCTTTGATAATGAAGGCGCAGAACTTCTTTTAATTTCTATTGCCCATTTTTCGGTATTTGAAAACTCCAGAATTAAATCTATTTCGGCACCTCCAGGTGTTTCATAGTAGTAAGTCTGTACTCCCGATGGAATTACAGACATAATATTTTCGATCACAAAGCCTTCCCAACTTCCACCTACTACCGGATGGCCAAGTAGTTCATTATAACTTTTTATATTGAGCAAGGCATGAGTAAGGCCGCTGTCTCGTACATATATTTTTGGTGATCGCACAAGTCGTTTTCCAACGTTAACAGTATATGGCTTTAGTCGCCTAACTAATAATAAATCCACCATCAAGTCCAAATACCTAGCTATAGTTACTCCTGTAACCTCAATATTGCGCGCCAAATGGGCTGCGTTTAACACACTACCTTGATTGTGGGCGAGCATTGTCCAAAAACGTTCGAGTGTTTCTGCAGGAATACGTGGCCCCAATTGAGGGATATCCCTTTCTAAATATGTTTTGATAAAGTCTCTCCTCCATATCAAACTATTTTTCTCCGATGCAGCTAATAAACTCTCCGGAAATCCACCTCTCAACCAAAGGTCGTTAACCTTAGCTAAATCCTCTTGTGCATACTCTATAACATTTACAGGAAAAAGCTCCAGATAAGTAATCCTTCCAGCTAACGATTCGCTAGATTGTTTTAATAAATCTAAAGATGCCGATCCGAGAAACAGAAATTGTCCGGTCTTATTCCCTCTTCTACGCTCTTTATCTACAATCCCCCTTATTTGCGAAAATATTTCAGGTAAACGTTGAACTTCATCAAGAATTAAGAGTAACTCTTTGTTATTTTGATGGAAAGCAGTAATATCTCTAACTTTTTCTCGATCTAACCGGTCCTCGAGATCTACATATATAGACTTAACATCATCAATAAGGCTAATGGCCAATGTAGTTTTACCTATTTGACGGGGGCCTAACAGCACCACAACAGGGCTACGCTGCAAAGCTTCTTTAAGTACTGGTTCTAAATTTCGGAGAATCATGTATGCAAATATAACATACAATATTATATTTGCATACATGATTACCTGTTTAAATTTGGTAAAAAAGATTCAAAAGCTATTGTTATCTTTCGCTTTTTACTAACGATCATGAAAACGAAGATACTTTTTGTACTGCTTTTGGCGGGATTGGGATGTTATGCACAAAATTCGACAGATGAATATTTCACGCTAACGCGGGCTGGTTTCCTAGAAAAAAACGCTTATGAAACAACTGCTTTTGTAGAAAAATACTTCCGCGTACCCGGTAACACAGGTTTTAATGCCAGTATCCATTATGTAGAAAACATCCTTAAAAAAGCTGGTTTTGTAGAACAGAAGCAGAATGAATTTGAGGCTCCTTTAACTTATCGCATCGAAAAAAGAGCGATGAAAAACAATACCTGGGAACCTGTTGATGCCAATATTGATATCGTTGGCGAAACAAAACCGCTCATCTCTTATAAAACTAACCGCAACATGATCCCGATCAATTGCGGATCAACAGCTGCAGGAGATGTTACAGCTAATGTGGTTTACATTGCCAACGTATTACCTGCCGAAATAGAAAAAATGGATCTGAAAGGGAAAATCCTTTTTTCCGAGAACAGTCCATCACGTTTGCTTCAAATAGCCACAAAAGCGGGAGCCATTGGCGTGCTGGGCTATTCGATGCCAAAGTATACTCAACCAGAGGTACACCAAACTTCTATCCAGTTTGGGAGCATGAAAGCCAATAGTGAGGTATGGACATTGCTTTTATCTTATGCTGCTAAAGAAAAATTAAAAGCAGCCTGCTTAAAAGGCGAGACTAAATTGAAGGTAAATATTCAGACTAAAATTTACCCCTCAGAAGAATTAACCATTATCGCAAATGTTAAAGGCAGTGTAAATCCAAATGAACGTTTTGTGTTCAGTGCACATGTTCAGGAACCCGGTGCAAACGATAATGCAAGCGGTGTTGGTACATTAGCTGAAATGGCAAGATTAACAGCAGCATTATATCAGGCAAAAAAGATAAGTCCGAAGCGTAGCCTCACTTTTTTATGGGGCGACGAAATTGTATCAACAAGAAGATATATTACCGAAGATACCTCCCGGGCCAAAGGCATTATGTGGGGAATGAGTTTGGATATGGTTGGCGAGGACACTAAAAAAACCGGCGGCTCATTCCTGATTGAAAAAATGCCCGATCCATCGGCTATCTGGACAAGGGGAACGGATAAACATACCGAATGGGGCGCTGGCGATGTTACTGAAAAAGATCTTTTTCCGCATTATTTTAACGATTTTATCATCGATATCTGTAAAGCACAGGGCAAATTTGCCAACTGGACAGTTAATTATAATCCGTTCGAAGGTGGCAGCGACCACACACCATTTTTGCAAAATAAAATTCCAGGATTATTGATGTGGCACTTTACCGATGTTTTCTACCATACGGATAACGACAGGATTGATAAAGTTTCGCCAACCGAAATGAAAAATGTTGGGATAAGTGGTTTAACTGCTGCCTATACTTTAATTTCTGCAGATGAAAATACTGCGATAGCCACAATCTCGAAAGTCAAAACTGATGCTTTAACCCGCTTAAAAACTGAATTTGAACTGAGCAAAAAGGAAATTGCAAAGGGGAAAACCGCAACGGATGAGAAACACATTATTGAAGTGTGGGCCAAATGGTATACTGATGCTTTGGCAACGGTAAACAAGATGCCTGTAAAATCCGAAACCACCAGAGTTGGTTCGGCCATTAAGTTTGCCACCAACGAGATCGAAAAACAAACGAAGCTATATTTAGAGGAGTTAAAATAGGTTAATTTTTATAGTTTATTATTTTACGCGGTAACCTATGGAAATAACTACATCCAAAGAATAAAATTCAATTTCTCTACTAACTGACCTATTAACCTGAGTTCGATTATTAAATCTCATTTTGTGGCGTTTTAATCAAGTTTTCTGTTAAGACGGTCGTCACCCTGAATTTATTTCAGGGTCTTTCACGCTAAAAAGATGCTGAAATAAATTCAGCAGGACGATAAAGCGGGATTAGGCGTAAATAAGATATAATTTTCAGCAAATAATTATCGAACTCAGGTTATTACCTTCTTTTCGAACTGTCAAGGATTTCTTGACAGTTGATATTTTATCTAATTCATTCTCTTCAAATATATTCTTAATGTGAAGACTAATATTCTGTTTAGTTTTATTAAAAAGCTGTTGCATTTGCTGTTGCGTTAGCCAAACAGTCTCATTTCCATAAGCAACTTCTATCGCAGGCAAACCCTCTTCTGTTTTATAAATTATAATTTCATCCTTAATCATCACTTCAAGTTAGTAAAATATTTATCTTATTTTCGCATCATGCCTAAACCAAAAGCAATAGTTATCGGCGCCGGAATTGCTGGAATTGCATCGGCAATCCGTCTTTCCTTAAAGGGCTATGAGGTTGATGTTTTTGAAGCTAATTCAAAACCTGGAGGCAAGCTGGCAGAAATAAAAATGAACGGTTTCAGGTTTGATGCCGGACCGAGCCTTTTTACCATGCCCCGGTACGTGGATGAACTCTTCAAACTGGCAGGTAAAAACCCTGAAGATTATTTTGAATATCTAAAATTAAAAGAAATTTGCCGTTATTTCTACGAAGATGGTTTAAGGTTAAACGCAAGCGCAGATCTCGATGAATTTGCCAAGGAAATAGAAGAAAAAACAGCTTCAACTGCAAAAGAGGTTGAGCGCTATTTAAACAAAAGCAAAACCATTTATGATGTTACCCACCGTGTATTTTTGGAAAGAAGTTTGCATAAAATTAAAAGCTACCTGCACTGGGACACCTTAAAATCTATATTCCGTTTTGGCCAGATTGACGCTTTTAGAACACAGGCAAAAGCAAACCGATCGTTCTTTAAAGACGATAGAATAGCACAGCTTTTTAACCGCTATGCCACCTACAATGGTTCCGATCCTTATCAGGCACCGGCCACATTGAATATAATTCCACATTTCGAGTACCACTACGGAGCCTTTCTTCCAAAGAAAGGGATGTACAGTATTGTTACTGCCCTGATAAAATTGGCAGAAGAGTTGGGAATAAGATTTCATTACAATCAAAAGGTGGAAGAAATCATATATTCCAATGGACTTAACCCCGAAGTACAGGGCGTAAAAGTTAACGATAAAATCTATAAAGCTAACGTTGTTGTTTCGAACCTCGACATCTGGTTTACTTATAAAAACCTCCTTAAAAACATAGCTCGACCTAAAAAATTATTAAACCAGGAACGGAGTAGCTCTGCTTTGATTTTTTACTGGGGCATGGACGGGAATTACAGCGATATGGGCCTGCACAACATCTTTTTCGCTGAGGATTACCAAAAGGAGTTTAATGCCATATGGAAAGATAAAACCATTAGCAGCGACCCTACCGTTTACATTAATATTAGCGCCAAACACATTAGAGGGGATGCGCCTACAGATAGTGAAAATTGGTTTGTAATGATAAACGTTCCGGCTAATAATGGTCAAAACTGGGATGTGTTGATTAAAGAAGTCAGGACAAATATTATCAAAAAGATCAGTCGATTGTTAAACAGGAATATTGAAAAAGACATTATCTGCGAGCAGATTTTAGATCCCAGAAGCATTGAAAGCAAAACCGGTTCTTATCAAGGTTCTCTGTATGGCAACAGCTCCAACAATCAGTTTTCTGCCTTTTTAAGGCATCCCAATTTCAGTTCGAAAGTTAAAAATTTATATTTCTGTGGGGGTAGCGTGCATCCGGGCGGAGGAATTCCGTTGGCATTATTATCAGCAAAAATAATTGACGATGGGTTTAGGGTTTAGGGTTTAGGGTTTAGGGTTTAGGGGAAATCTTATCTAAAGCAAATTGTTTTATTGGCAAAGAAAATCTAACGATTCTTTTCAATCGCTTCTTCCAACTTTTCCCCGTCCAGGTCAAATGCGTCTACAATCAACTTAGCTTTGGTATAAAAAGGATCACGTTCTTTGAGTTTCTCTTTAATAAATTCTAAAAGCTGTTCATCATCCAGATCTTTAATTAAGGGACGTTTTTGGCGGTTATGTAAACGTGATACCAAAGCCACTGGCTCCATTTGCAAATAAACGGTTTCACCATTTGCATTCATCCATTCCATGTTATCGAAAAAGCATGGCAATCCGCCTCCAGTAGCTACCACACAGGTTTCTGGATAATCGAAGGTTTTAAGCATGTTGCTTTCGTAATCCCTAAAGCCACTTTCTCCATATTCAGCAAAATATTCGGCAATACTTTTACCTGTTTTTGAAACAATTTCGGCGTCAAGATCAATCACAGGGCATTCTAAACGATGTGCCAACTGTTTAGCTTTTGTACTTTTGCCGCAGCCCATGTATCCGATAAGGAAAATTTTCATGTATCTCTCTTTTTGCTTCGACCTTATAATAGATAGTCGCGTTTTAACATAATATAATCGGTTACAGGTGGCGTAAAACCTTCTTTTTTCAATAAAGTTACAACCTGTCCGCGATGATAAGTAGAATGATTAAATAAATGAAATAAAATTTCATCCAATCGGTTTTCGTACTCAACACCCTTTGTGTTGCTATACAAAATCTTCTTATCTAAAGAACTCTCTTTCAATACCGCCCTGATCAACTTAAAATTTTCAGCAGCAATACGCTCAAAGTTTTCCTTATGATGAATATCCCAAACACCATAAAGTGGTTTCTTGCCCGAAATCCGTTGTGCCCATATATGTTGGGCATTAAGTACATGGCTAAACAAGCGCTCAGCATCGGGCATTTCGGTTGTTGCAAGCTTAAATATTTCGATGATGCGTTGATCGGCAAGCTCAGTATAATTTATAATTCCTCTTCGCGCATAACCTAACTTAATTTAACTCTTGGATCAACATAAGCATATAAAATATCAACCAGAATATTGATGACTACAAATACGAAAGCGATAAAAAGAATAGAACCCATCACTACCGGAAAATCAGACATTTCTAAAGCGGTTACAGTTGTTCTGCCTAATCCGTTATACCCGAAAATGTACTCTACAAAAAAAGAACCCGCCAGCAATGAGGCAAACCATCCTGAAATAGCCGTAATTACCGGGTTCATAGCATTTTTTAAAGCATGTTTATAAATTATAGCATTTCTACTTAATCCTTTGGCTCTTGCAGTTCTGATATAATCCTGCGCCAAAACATCCAGCATTGCACTTCTGGTTAACTGTACAATAATCGCCAAAGGTCTCAAACCAAGGGTAACCATTGGCAACCATAGGTTTCTTAGGGTTAATACTTCACCATTAAAAGGATCGTAAGAATATAAGCTGCCGCTCATTTTTAGGCCAGTATAATTGCTCAGTACAAAGCCGAAAAGCCAGGCAATAATAATCCCCGCAAAAAAAGAAGGCGCTGATATACCCAGAATGGCAAATGCATTGGCCGATTTATCAATCCACGAATCTTTATAAACTGCTGAAAGCACGCCTAAAAACACACCGATTATGGTGGCGAAAATCATCGCTGTTAGCGCAAGAATGAAGGTATTCGGTACGGTTTCAGAAAGTATAGCTGTTACATCACGTTTGGTCTGGTAGGAACTGCGAAGATAAGGCCATTTTATCACCAGCGCCTTTTTATCAAAGGCCATCAGTTTTGTGTAATGATATTTCTGTTGATTGGTACTATCGTTATCAAGAATGCTAATTGGCGATAAATCATTAATGTATAAAACAAATTGAACAGGTTTGGACCGGTCTAAACCAAATTCTTTACGAACGGCTTCGAGCGATTGTACATCGGCCCTTTGCCCCATCGTCATCCGTGCAGGGTCGCCAGGTAAAATATTGAACAGCACAAAAACAACCAATATTACACCACCCATTACCAGTAGCCCATACATCAGTTTTTTTAGTGCGTATCCGATCATATTTATTTATCGAAATATTTTCGACTGAGTTGGTCGAAAGTGGGTACGTTGTGAAAATGCCATTTATTGATTACCACCCCGTTCTTCATCAGTAAAACGCCAGGATTTGCCCTAACCATACTTTTTAAAGGTACGGCATCGGCATAAAAAACCTCCGAAAACAGGTTATTCTTTTTGATAAAGGCCTGTGCATCCTGAGCCGAATTTGAAGTAAGCAATACCGTACGGATATTAAACTGCTGTGTAGCGTTTAAAGCCAAGGCGTTTAATTTGCCAATAGCGGCCTCGTTTGTAGCATGAAGATCGTAGGCTACAAAGATCAAATTATAATAAGGGTTTTCGATCAGTTCCTTGGTATAATCGGTGCCTGAAGCATCTGTAATGTTCAGGTCTTTGATTTTAGGTTCAAAACCCTTTTTAACCAGTCTTTTTGCCGGTTCACCGATAATTTCCCAATTGTTATCCTTCCAGATCTCTGTTTTAAGATAGGCTTTATCGCTCATATCTTTCTCTTCATTGGTTTTCTTGTTCTTTAAGTGATACATGATCTCAAATTCATCTGGTTTTTCTCCTGGAGGAATCACCATTAATGATGGAAGATGTGCACCAACTTTATAAGGCAGGAAATCGATAATCGGCAAAACATTGTAAGTATATAAACCAAAACCTAAAGATATAACCGTTACTGCAATTGCGATATTTCTTTGAGTGGTTTCTTTTTTAAATAAAGGCTGGATCAGGTTCTTGTTTAAGAAAATAACAATGATCAGCGCTAAAAGGATCAGATCTTTACTGAACGACTGCCATGGGGTAAGCGGAATGGCATCGCCAAAACAGCCACAACTGGTAACTACTTTGAACGCTGCAGATATAAATGTGAGCAGGGTAAAAAAGATGATGAGAAGCAATAAACCCCAGGCTACCTTTTTACTCCAGAAACCCAATAGCAATAAGACACCGAGAACGATTTCTAAAGTACAAAGTAAAATAGCAATACCAGTGGCCATTCCACTCAGGAAATTCATGTGAAAAACTTCAAAATATTCCTGTAGTTTATAGCCAAAGCCAAGTGGATCGTTTGCTTTGATCAATCCTGAAAATATGAATAAAGCACCGACAAAAATCCTGGAGAATCTTAAAAGTATGTTTCGCATCTGTATGTATCTATTTTTTAAAGGCTATTACGTTATTTATTTAACACCGAGTTTGATCAGTGCGAAAACCGAATAGTTCAGCATATCCTGATAATTTGCATTAACACCCTCCGAAGCCAGGGTTTGCCCTTCGTTAACTTCAATCTGTTTTACCCTAAAAATTTTCATTAAAATCAGATCGGTTAACGAACTAATGCGCATATCGCGCCAAGCCTCACCATAATCGTGGTTTTTGGCAAACATTAAATCTTTGGTTTCCGTTACCTTTTCTTCAAACCGTTTTTCAACTTCGGCATAAGACATCTCGTTCGGATCACTTTCGGTCAGTTCGAGCTGCATCATGGCGATAATACAATAGTTTACAATCCCGATGTATTCAGATATCACACCCTCTCCCACCTTGCTTACTTTTTTTTCTTCGAGGGTACGGATGCGTTGTGCTTTAATAAAAATCTGATCGGTTATCGAACTTGGTCTTAAAATCCGCCATGCAGTACCATAATCTTTAGTTTTTTTTAAAAATAATGATCTGCAAACTGCAATCACTTCATCAAATTCGGTAGAGGTATTTGTTTGTGCCAAAGCCAATAATTATTTAGTTTTTAGTGTATTTTTGTCCTGAAAAAACAAAAGCTAAAGATACATTTTTAAAGCGAAACCCAAATCCCGAAAGGGTTTATTATGGCAGAAAAAAACTTTTTTGAGCCCAAACAAAGCTTAAACATTAAAGGTAAGCTTATCGATTTAAGCCGCCCAAAAGTAATGGGTATTTTAAATATCACCCCCGATTCTTTTTACAGCAATAGCCGCACAAAATCGATAGACGAAGCTTTAACCAAAGCAGCCCAGTTCATTAATGAAGGTGCTACATTTATTGATATCGGTGGGTACTCATCAAGACCTGGCGCTAAAGACATTTCTACCAGTGAAGAGATTGACCGTTTGGTACCCGTGGTAGAAAGTTTAGTAAAAGCATTTCCCGAAGCAGTTATTTCTATTGATACGTTTAGGGCAAAAGTAGCAGCAGAAACGATTTCTGCCGGTGCACACATCATTAATGATATTGCCGCTGGAGATATGGACGAACAGATGTTCGAAACGGTGGCAAAACTACAGGTACCTTATATGATGATGCACATGAAGGGTACTCCTCAAAATATGCAGCAAAACCCTGTTTACGACAATGTGTTATTGGAAGTAATTGATTACCTGGCGAAAAAAGTTGCGGCGCTTAAGGCACTTCATGTTCACGACGTAATTATTGACCCTGGTTTTGGCTTTGGAAAAACAATCGAACATAATTATGAGCTGCTTAACCAAATGGAAGCTTTTAAAATTTTCAAACTTCCTATTTTAGTGGGCTTCTCTCGTAAAGGAATGATCTATAAAACACTTGGCACTTCGGCAGCAGAGGCCCTGAACGGAACTTCGGTACTGAATACCATTGCACTACAAAAAGGAGCGGGCATTTTAAGGGTACATGATGTTAGGGAAGCAGTAGAATGCATAAGGTTAGTTGGGATGCTGGGCTAGGCGGATATGTGGTTAATCGGTTAACTGTTTGAATTGGTTAATCGTACAAATAGCAAATTGCCTACGTCTGGTAACTTCAATAATTTGTTAAATTGCAATTGCGCTCCTGTCCTTGATATAATCTAAACTTAATTGTGATGCATATTTACTCATTTGAAAAATTAGGTTCTCTCCACCAGCCCTACAATTAACCGGTTAACCAGTTTAAACAGTTAACCGCTTTTCAACCAATTTAAACAGTTAACCTATCTTGCTTGTAAACTGAAAACCGTTTTGCTATCTTGCCGCTAATGAAAGGATTAGATTTTGATTTCGTAAAATTCACCATTACCGACGTGGTAGACATTGTGCTGGTAGCACTTTTAATCTATTATGTGTATACGCTAATCCGCAATACCTTAGCTGTTAACCTGCTGGTTGGGATGCTCATCATCGCAATATTCTATCATATTGTTGATGCTTTGCATATGAAATTACTCACAGCCATCATAGAGAAATTTATGAGTGTGGGGATTATTGCATTGATTGTAATTTTCCACCCGGAGATTAGGCGTTTCCTTTTACTGATCGGAAAAAATGCTTTTTTACAAAAGAATAAGGCTTGGTGGGGGTATTTATTTGGCAGAAAAGAAATTGAAAGGAATAATTTAACCCGTATAAAACCAATTATTGATGCCTGTAAAAGCATGAAAAAAACGCGTACAGGTGCATTAATGGTATTTGTTAAATTTTACGACGAACAGTTTTTCGCCAATAGCTGCGAACTTGTTGATGCCAAAATATCGAAACGTTTATTAGAGAGCATTTTTCAAAAAAACAGTCCGCTGCATGATGGTGCCGTCGTTATTTCGGAGAACAAAATTAAAAGTGCGAGCTGTATTTTACCTTTAACTGATAACGACCAGTTACCTTCACAGTTTGGGTTAAGGCACCGTGCGGGTATTGGTGTTTCTGAAACGACCGATGCCGTTGCAGTAATTATATCAGAAGAAACCGGAGAAATATCGTACGCCAAACAAGGTAGGGTAAGGATGAATGTTTCGTTTGGGGAGTTGGAGAAATTGCTGAATAAGGATTTTTAAGGCATCGATTAAGGTGATTTTTAGTGATTACACAGGTTTTCACTTCTATGTCATTCTGAACGCAGTGAAGAATCTCTGGCTTATGAAAACTGAACTTTCAATCAACGGAACAAACATGTACAATAGAGATCCTTCGACTTCGCTCAGGATGACATAACGATGAATACTCCGTGTTTCTGTGCTTCCGTGGCAAAAATAAAACACTTAGTTTGGCAACTCCACAAACGCAAAAAGGCGAATGTTTCCATTCACCTTTTCAATATAATTATAATTAAGGATCACCTATCGGTGTAATCCCTCAATCTGTGTAATCAATTTCTAGCAGTATTGTTCAAAAGCACCGATCAGGTTATCAGCGATCATTTGTGCCGGACGGCCTTCAATCTGGTGACGTTCGATCATGTGAACCAATTTACCATCTTTAAATAACGCCATTGCCGGAGAAGATGGAGGGAAGGGCATCATGTAATTTCTAGCCTGATCTACCGCTTCTTTTTCCATTCCTGCAAAAACAGTAACCAATTTATCAGGGTGTTTTTCGTGTGCTGCTGCTGCTCTGGCGGCCGGACGTGCATTTGCTGCTGCGCAACCGCAAACCGAATTTACTACTACCAACACAGTTCCTTCGCCTTTAATCGCTTGATCTACGTCTTCTGCGTTTTTTAATTCTTGAAAACCTACGTTAGTTAATTCCTTACGCATTGGCTCTACTAAATATTCTGGATACATTATCTTAGTTTTTTATTTACAATTTCAATGCTACAAAA
The DNA here is from genome assembly GCF_000708285.2 of Pedobacter borealis DSM 19626. Classification (GTDB taxonomy): domain Bacteria; phylum Bacteroidota; class Bacteroidia; order Sphingobacteriales; family Sphingobacteriaceae; genus Pedobacter; species Pedobacter borealis. The sequence goes on along the minus strand of NZ_JAUG01000020.1, from coordinate 10,540 downwards.
ATAAGAAAATCGAATGGTATGCACCATTCGATTTATATTTTTAAGGTAAAATTAAAATGGCCCTTATTCTAAACCTTTTAAGATTTCTTGCATTTTATGTGGATCACCTAACATCCCCATGCCAAATATCACAATAATGGCAACATAATAAAGCAATGATAAAATATTAAGAACCAAACCTATAATTGCGCAAATTCTTCCCGCATTTAAATTTTTAAATGAACTTAAACTATAAATAGCAGGGTTAACTGCGTACAAAACCTTGTCTTTTTTACTTAAAACCAATGCAATGATTGCCGGAATCAGTCCCAAAATACCATAACAACAGCAAAATGCAATAGAAAGAATTCCTAATACAAGTACAATTGTTGAGTTTGGTAAACTTTGTTGACCAAAACCTCCTCCAAACTGTCCAAATGGCGGCGGTTGCTGAAATGGAGGTGGGGTTACCGGACCATTACCTAACGGTTCAAATGGTGCAGGTTCTGGGGTTTTATCTTTTGAAAGATCAATCGGTTTATTTTCTTGAGGAGTTTCTTGTTCTTCTGACATAGCTATATTTAGATCAATTGGTGCGTGTATATTTTGTAAATGTAATTGATTAAAATAATTACTGCAACACTTGCAAAAACGATTTTGATCAGCTGTGCCCCAAACTTAAAATCGACCTTAAGGTGAACAATGGTAAATACTACGACAAAAATGAGTGGAATTGTTGCGGGATAAAACTTAAATGATGCGATTAAATCGCCCCTAAATAAAGCCAAAACCGAACGCTGAAAGCCACAGCCTGGGCAATCGAATCCAAAATGGGCTCTAAACGGACAAGTAAAAAGATGCTCGCCTATCCAATCTAGAAAACTATGTTGCGGTTGAGTCATCTATATCGCCAATAAATTTGATCTGTGCATCTTTCCATACTTTGTACTTCTCCAGATCTTTAAGCACTTGCCTATACACCAGGTTTAAGATATAAATATCATCAACAAAACCTAAAACCGGCACAAAATCAGGGATCACGTCTACAGGAGACAAAAAGTAAACCAAGCCTCCCAAAATAGCAATAATCGATCTTTTCGGAATTTCGGTATAATCGCCCTTCACATAATCTTTAGATACGGCAAACAACAACACCAGTTTCGACCAAATACCTTCCAGATCACCTTTATTGGTTACTGCCTTTCCCAATGCATCTTTAATCGTATTGCTGGCTTTGGTCTTATCACTTAAGATCACCGAAGCTTTACTTTGCGATTTTTTAAAGAAACCCAGTATTTTCTCCCTATTCAATTTCATAGTTAACGATATTACAAATTAACGGCCAAAAGCATCATAATTGTCTTCGGCATATTTGGTAAAGCGATCAATAATTTGATGTTTTTATTTTATCCATAGTTCCAAAATCAGGACAGGATATTTCCACATTAAGCATAGTTATTCTTAAATGACCGATAAGAACTCATCAATAGTTAGCATATTAACTTTAGGAAATTCTATTTGTTTTAATATCTTAAAATGATGGTCATTTGTTATAATGTAATCAGCATTACTACAGATATAGGCATCTACATACTTATTATCATCTAAATCAGATAAAATCAGTTTCCACTCAAAATATATGTCAACTTTTTCTACATTTTTAAGATTTAGCAACAACTCAGCGATATTACTTGCTACAAGAAAATTTGTTTTTTGTTCTAAAATTTCGACGTATTCTGAAAGAATGTCGTTACTAATACCGTGTGAAAATATCCATTAATTAGAGCATCAAAAATCGGCCTATATTTTGATTTTTTAGGAATTGAAACAAGAAGTACATTAATATCTAGTACAACTTTCATTAATGTTATTTTTTTCTTAGATGTTCATTCTTCCAAGATTCAATTGTATTTTCATCCCAATTTTTCTCATCCCAGAGTTTATCCATTTCATCAGATGCCGATTTTGCGAAATATTTGGTCAACATTTCTTTAATATCATTCAATTGATTATCGGGTAAATTATATTGAAATAATTTTAATAGCTCTAGCTGAACATTTGTCAATTTCCCTGTCGCTTCCATATTTTTCATTGTGAACTAAAACAAATATAATCAATAATATGCTAAGACGATTTCATCATCTCCAAAATATCATCAACATATTTTCGCTCATTGGCTAAACGCGGCACTTTATGCTGTCCACCGAGTTTATCTTTTGCCTTTAACCAATTATAGAAAGTATTTTCGGGGGCATTATGCACTTTCGGGCGGGCTAAAGCCATATCCTTAAAACGTTTGGCATCATAGTCAGAATTCACCGCACGTAGTGTGTTGTCCATAATATCTACAAACTTTTCAAAATCGTTAGGCTGTTTGTCGAATTCTATGATCCACTCGTGCCCGCCTGCTTTTTCATCTTTAAAATAAATTGGTCCGGCGGTATAATCTTTAATTTCGGCACCGGTTTCCTGGCAAGCTTTGGTTAAGGCCTGTTCTGCATTGTCGATGATCACCTCTTCGCCAAAGGCATTAATGAAATGTTTGGTACGTCCGGTAATTTTAATACGATAAGGAGAAAGAGAAGTAAATTGAATGGTATCGCCGATCATATAACGCCATAAACCACCATTTGTAGAAATTACGATGGCGTAATTTTTATGCAGTTCTACTTCACCCAGCATCAATGCTTTAGGATTTTCTTCACAGATATTCTCCATCGGCACAAATTCATAGAAAATACCATAATCCAGCATCAGCAACATCTCTTCTGAATTGTCCTGGTCCTGAATCCCGAAAAATCCTTCGGATGCATTATAAGTTTCCAGATAATACATTTCATTGGATGGGATAAGCTGTTTAAACTGTTCGCGATACGGGGCAAAGTTTACCGCACCATGGATATACAATTCGAGATTTGGCCAAACTTCCAGTAAATTCTGCTTCCCGGTAAGTTCGAGCACCTTTTTGGCCAGTACGATGGTCCAGGTGGGTACGCCCGAAATGCTGGTTACATTTTCATTGATGGTGGCTTCTGCCATTCTATCCATCTTAATTTCGTAATTATCCATCAATGCGATAGACATATCTGGCGTACGGTAATATTCGGCCCAGATTGGCAGGTTTTTGATCAGCACGGCAGATAAATCGCCATAAAAACAATCTTCGTTTAACTGATTAACCTGATGGCTTCCACCTAAAACCAAACCTTTCCCGGTAAACATCTGGTTATCCGGACGGTTATTGCAATAGATAGAGAGCATATCCTTTCCGCCCTTAAAGTGGCATTCTTCCAATGATTCTGGAGAAACAGGAATAAACTTACTCCTATCACTTGTGGTACCCGATGATTTTGCAAACCACTTGATATCTGATGGCCAGAGAATATTTTGTTCTCCATTAAGCATGCGCTCAATATAAGGTTTTAAGGTATCGTAGTTTTGGATCGGAACACGTTCCTGATATTGTTGTGGGGTTAAGATTGATTTATAATCGTAAAGTTTGCCCCATTCGGTATTTTCGGCACTATCAATCAAGTTATGGAACCACTCTTCCTGAACATCGTACGGATATTTCATAAAAAGCTCGATCTGGTGGATCCGCTTTTTCATTAACCAGGTAAAAATTGAATTTACAAATGCCATATTAAAAAATAAACTGCTGATTTTTACCACAGACGTTGACAGATAAACACAGATACTGTTGTTTTTGTTGCAACAATAAGCCGATCTCTTTACCTGAAATAGTTTTAGCTGTGTTTATCATCTTTATTCCCGAAATCGGGGATAAGAATCGGTTAATATTAAACATCAAATTTCTTACGTTTCAGCACAAAGTTTGATCCAAGATAAACTTTTCTTACCATCTCGTTCTCAGCCAACACCTCTGGAACACCCTGTTCTAAAATTTCACCTTCAAAAAGCAGATACGCCCTATCGGTAATCGACAGTGTTTCCTGCACGTTGTGATCGGTAATTAAAATGCCTATGTTTTTATGTTTCAGTTTAGCAACAATACTTTGGATTTCTTCTACCGCAATTGGGTCTACCCCTGCAAAAGGTTCATCCAATAAGATAAAATTAGGGTTAGCGGCTAAGGCACGTGCAATTTCGGTACGGCGGCGTTCACCTCCTGACAATAAATCGCCACGGTTTTTACGCACTTTATGTAAACTAAACTCGTTTATTAATTCTTCGAGTTTATCACGCTGTTCTTCCTTGGTCAATTTGCTCATTTCCAAAATGGCCAGGATATTATCTTCTACGGTAAGTTTTCTAAAAACAGATGCTTCCTGAGCTAAATAACCGATCCCTTTTTGCGCCCTGCGGTACATCGGATCTTCGGTAATATCTTCTTCTTCCAAGAAGATACGGCCTTCGTTTGGTTTAATTAAACCAACAATCATGTAAAAGGACGTTGTTTTTCCGGCACCGTTCGGGCCTAAAAGACCAACAATTTCCCCTTGACTTACATTAAAAGAAACGTTGTTTACAACAGTACGCTGTTTATATTTTTTAACCAGATTTTCGGCTCTTAATATCATATATTGATTGCTCCGTCATCCTGAATTTAGTTCAGGATCTTTCTAATTAGATGCTGAAACAAGTTCAGCATGACGAATTTATTTTATAGTTAATTAACTTTTATTCCTTTAATATTTAATTGCAAACGTTTCTTATCACGCCACACGTTTTCCTCTAACGTATAACAAACCGAAAACGGCACCTTTGGTTGTAAAAGATTTTGAAATTCGGCCAATCCGAATGCAATGCCTTCAAAAATAGGCGAATTTTGTTGTTTTATGTTAATTTTTAAATGATTTTGACCAACAGCCATGGCGTGCTGTGCGAGATATACGTTGTGAGTAACAAAAATAGGCGCCATATTTTCCGGTCCGAAGGGGCCCATCTGCGATAAAACACGATAGAATTTACCATCTATCTGCGCCAGCTCGATTTCAGCGTCAATCCTGATCATCGGCGTAAGCAACTCCTCTGTAATACTGGCCGATACAATTTCTTCAAACTTATCAGCAAAGGCATCTACATTATGCTGTTGCATGGTTAAGCCTGCGGCAAATTTATGCCCGCCATATTGATCCAATAAATCAGCACAACCGCTTAAAGCTTCGTACAGATCGAAACCAATTACCGATCGGCAGGAACCTGCTACATGTCCGTTGGATTTTGTTAATACGATTGTTGGGCGATAATATTTTTCAGTTAAGCGTGACGCTACGATTCCGATCACCCCTTTATGCCAGTTTTCGTTAAATACAACGGTCGTTTTTTTGTTGATCAGGATATCGCTTTCGCCAATTAAAGCCAAAGCCTCGCGGGTAATGTCCTGATCGTAAGTTTTACGCTCAGTATTTTTAAGGTTAATTAGTTCACTCTGCTCTAATGCGTTTCCATCTACCTGGCAAAGCAACATGGCAACTGCATGTTTAGCATGGTCTATCCTCCCAGCGGCATTAATCCGCGGACCTAAGGTAAAAACCACATCGGTAATGCTATAGTTTTCGGTTTTGCCCGAAACTTCCATTAGGGCACGTAAACCTTCACATGGATTGGAATTCAATTTTTTTAAGCCGTAATAAGCTAAAATTCTATTTTCGCCAACCACAGGAACAATATCGGCAGCTATGCTTACCATTACCAAATCTAAATATTGCAGATAAGTTTCTTTAGGGAGCTGATGTTTTTGCGCATATGCCTGTGCAAGTTTAAAGCCTATACCGCAACCGGCCAGTTCTTTAAAAGGGTATGCGCAATCAGCACGTTTAGGATCTAAAACGGCAATAGCCTGAGGCAATTCATCTCCAGGTAAATGGTGATCACAGATAATGAAATCGACACCTAAATTGTTGGCGTAATCAATTTTATCGATAGATTTTATTCCACAATCTAAGGCAATAATTAAAGAGAACCCATTTTCATTGGCATAATCAATCCCTGTGGTAGAAATGCCGTAACCTTCTAAATAGCGATCGGGAATATAATATTCGATGTTTTTAGTGAGCTGCGAAAAGAAACTGAAAGCCAGTGCAACCGAGGTTGTACCATCTACATCATAATCGCCATAAATCAGTATTTTTTCGTGGGTGGCCAATGCCGTTTCAATGCGGGCAATAGCAACATCCATATCTTTCATTAAAAAAGGATCATGAAGATGGTCAAGATCTGGCCTGAAGAAATCTTTGGCCTGATCGAAATCACAAATATTCCGTTGTACGAGTATTTGTGCAAGTGAGCGATCTATATTAAGTTGTTCTGCTATTTTTGTTATCGCAGCATCATTGCAATCTGATGCCAGTACCCATCTTTTTTCCATTTATTCTGTCTCCGAACAGTAAATATACATTTTAATTGGATATGCTAGCAATCCTACCTCGGGTTGTTTCCCGCAGATTTCGCAGAAAAGGCGGACAGATTATTGGAACTTAGATAAATCTGATTTAATCTGCATTTTTAATCCCCTCTAATCTGCCGGAAAAATTAATAAAGCCACTAATAACTAAAATCAAATTTTACTTCGAATTTCCTGGATAGGCCTGATAAAGTTTCATTAAGCGCGCTTTCTGCTCAGCATATTTTGCATCATCAATTAAATTCACACGTTCTGCCGGATCCCACGATAAATTGTAAAGTTCGGTAAGTTCTTTATTGTCTTTTTTGGTAATCCTCAACTTCCAATCGCCATCTTTTACGCCTTCTAAAACATAATTGTGGTAATAAATCGGGCGGTGAGGTTTAGTGTTGTTTTTACTGGTTAGCAAGGCTGAAATAGATTCCCCGTCATACACTTTTTGAGGTAATTTACTCTTAGTCCATTCGGCCAGTGTAGGAAAAACATCCAGATTTGAAATGGGCTGGGTTAACTGGGAATTGTTAAGGGTATGCCCTTTCCAATACACAATAAATGGAACGCGATGGCCACCTTCGTAAGAGATCCCTTTCGAACCCCTAAAAATTCCTGCGGAGCCAACATGGTAAAATTTGGTAAAACCATCATCGTACATTCGCTGTGGTGCATTTATCCACGGACCGTTATCGCTTGTGAAGATAAAAATGGTATTATCTGCCTGTCCTGAAGCGACCACCTGTTTCCAGATAGCAGCTAAACCGGCGTCCATATCTTCGATCACATCACCAAGTTCACCACCGGCAGAAGGTGTTTTTCTACTTTTTTGTGCCGCAAAAGCAACAGGCAAATGTGGCATATTTTGCGCCAGATAAAGAAAAAATGGTTTCTTAGCTGTAGCACTTTGTTTAATGAATTTGATCGATTCGCGGGTGTAAGAACTTGTTAAAATACTATCGTGCGGTTTATAGATTTCTGGTTTGGTATTTCTAAATATCTTGATTGTTGTATCAGTTTTAACATAAGGCGCTCTATAATCGTGGCTGTATAAAAGGCCATAAAACTCATCAAAACCCTTTTTATTTGGCAGCGAAACACCATGATCGCCCAAATGCCATTTACCGACCAAGGCAGTAGCATAGCCTGATTGTTTAAGCATCTGTGCAATGGTAATCTCATCTTCAGGTATGCCATGTTTATCGCCCGGACCTATTGGCCATGACAGATCCATCCTGCTACAGTATCTTCCGGTGAGCAAAGATGCCCTTGACGGTGTACAGGTTGGTGAGGTGGTTACGAAGTTTGTAGCTTTTATTCCTTTAGCAGCCATTCCATCCAAAAATGGTGTTTTAATCAGCGGACTTCCATAACACGAAATGTCAGCATAACCCATATCATCAGCCAATACAATAATTACGTTTGGTTTTTGCTGTGCTTTTAACTGTATCGAAAAACTACAAGCCAGCAGAAAAATTAAGATTCGGAGATTCATGCCTTAAATTTAAGCATCATATTTTACAAAAAAAGGAAGTATCCAAGCTTTTACCAAAACAAATACTCAAGTTTAGATTGTTACCTTTGTTTATAGATTATTCTTAATTTAACATCTTTCATTAATAGTTAAATCTTTGCCAATGCTTTCTAAAAACTTACTATCCGAAATTAAAGAAAAATCAGAACTGCTTAATTCTTTAAAGCCTTTAAGCGCTGAAAATCAAACTAAGCTTGATAAGAAGTTTCGTTTAGAATTTAATTTTAATTCCAATCATTTAGAAGGCAATACCCTAACCTATGGGGAAACGGAGTTATTATTAATTTTTGATCAAACAGAAGGAACGCACGATTATCGTGAGTATCAGGAAATGCAGGCACATGATGTTGCTTTACGTATGATCCAAGAAGAAGCAGCCGAAACAGAAAGACCTTTATTGGAAAATTTCATAAGAGATTTAAACGCAAAAATCTTGGTTAAACCTTTTTGGAAAGATGCCATAACAGCAGACGGGCAAGATACTCGTAAACAGATTATTCCTGGTGAGTACAAGAAAACACCCAATTCGGTAAGGCTTTCGAATGGAGAAATTTTTAATTACGCTGCTCCAGGAGATGTACAAAAAGAAATGGCTGAGTTGGTGGCATGGTTCAATGAAAACAGCGGAACAGAAAACCCTGTACTTTTAGCTGCTATTTTACATTATCGATTTGTACGGATCCATCCTTTTGATGATGGTAATGGTAGAACCGCGAGGCTTTTAATGAATTATGTTTTCGCTAAAAACAATCTACCCTTAGTGGTTATTAAAAGTGCAGCAAAAAAAGATTATCTGGCTGCATTAAACCGTGCAGATACTGGAGATTTAAGTGCTTTTGTTGAATATATTGGCAAGCAACTTTTATGGAGTTTGGATTTGAGTATTAAAGCAGCCAAAGGAGAAGATATTGATGAGGATGATGATTTAGATAAGGAATTGGAATTATTGAAACAGGAACTTAACCAAGTCCCGAATGAATTTGAGCAAGAAAAAACTTATTCAGATGTTGCAAACGTTATGGAAAACAGTATTGTCCCCTTATTTCTCGAGCTTAATTCAAAAATTGACAAAATAAAAGATCTATTTGTAAAAGTAGAATGTAATATACAAATCTCACACATCAAGCCAAATGGATATCATGATCAATTATTTTTCACATCAGAAGACTTTTTGTTTGGAAGCTCTTTCAAGGCTTACGAAATACAAGCAGCGACTATAAATTTTAATTGTACCGCTCTTAAGAAAACAATAAGACAAAAAGACATAAATTATACTTTACAGATTAATTTTGATGGCTATAATTATAGAATTTCAAATAAATTCAAGAATGAAGAGTTAATCATTTTACCTTATAAAGCTTTTTTATCAAAACACAACATTGATAGTATCGTTAAAGTAGTAGTTTCATATGTCATAGATGAAATCAAATCAGCAACGAAACCTTAAACAATTAAATAAAATACATTTTGCAAGTTCACACCCTATTCGAAGGCACCTATTCTGTTGATGCGACAAAGAAATTCGTTCCTTTCGACCCCGCCATACATCATTTTAAAGATAGACCCGCATCGCTATTCATTAACGTTCAGCCTTTTTTGGTTGAGCTGAAAAACAACCTCGTACTTTTTGATACGGGTTTAGGATTTAGTGATGACCACGGCGAACTGATTTTGCATAAAAACATCCGCAATGCAGGTTTCGATCCTACTGATGTAACTAAGGTGTTAATGTCGCATTTACACTACGACCACTCTGGGGGTATGATTCATAAACAAGGTAACGATAAAGTTGAATTAAGTTTTCCTGATGCTGAATATGTAATTAACCGTGGCGAGTGGGAAACGGCATTTAGCAGCACTTCATCTTCTTACCACACCGATATTTTCGATTTTGTACAACGCAATGCACAATTAAAATTTGTAGAGGGCGATGGCGCATTGGATGAAACCATTGCTTACGAATTTACAGGTGCACACTGTCCCAACCACCAGGTTTTCCTTTTAACCGAAGGTAAACAAAAGATATTTTTTGGCGGCGATGTGCTGCCTGAACCTGAAGAACTGGTTAAAAATTTTATTGCCAAATATGATTTCGATGGCCGTAAGGCAATGGAATTACGCAAGGAGTTTGGCAAAAGAGCAGCAGAAGAAAACTGGGAATGTTTGTTCTACCATGGCAAAAGCGCAGCAACTGGTTTTGTTGATGCTGTTGAAGGCGGGTTTAGGATAAGATAAGTCCATTCGTTTTTACCGCGAAGGGCGCAAAGAAGAAACGCAAAGCACCTAGAGCCGTTTCTTTTTACCACAAAGGCCACAGAGAAAGTCACAAAGTACACAGAGCTGGGCGCATATCTATACTTAAAACTCTGTGTTCCTCCGTGTAAAACTCCATGCCCTCGGTGGTAAAACTTAGCGCCACTTTACGGTTAAACAAAATAGAATCTTTTTTACCACAAAGGCCACGGAGAAAGTCACAAAGTACACAAAGCTGGGCGCATATCTATACTTAAAACTCTGTGTTCCTCCATGTAAAACTCCATGCCCTCGGTGGTAAAACTTAGCGCTCTTTGCGGTTAAACAAAATAGAATCTTTTTTAACACAAAGGCTATGGAGAAAGGTACAAAGTAAACAGAGCTGGATGCGTATAGCTATAGACCTGAGTTCGATT
>NZ_JAUG01000019.1 GCF_000708285.2 Pedobacter borealis DSM 19626 | reverse complement strand
TTTGTGGCGTTTTAATCAAGTTTTCTGTTAAGACGGTCGTCACCCTGAATTTATTTCAGGGTCTTTCACGCTAAAAAGATGCTGAAATAAATTCAGCAGGACGATAAAGCGGGATTAGGCGTAAATAAGATATAATTTTCAGCAAATAATTATCGAACTCAGGTTAATAGAGCAATCCTAATGTCCATAAAGGTATTTTGTTTCCTGAACCAATTTCAATATCATCTGCTGCGATAAAAGAGTTTTCAAGCCCTGCAATTTGGTTAAACTTCTTTTTAGCACCTCCAACTTCGAAAGTGTATTTTCCATCTATTTTAAAATCCCCAGCTTTTGCAAGACTGACTTGATGGCCTGCATTTTTAAGTTGGTTTACAAAAAAACATTCCCTTCTACTGCCTTCATTAGCGGGGGATGTTGAAAGTGCATCAAAAAGATTTGTATTATCAAGCAAAAGTTTAGAAGGTTTCTCCATTGCACCCATACCTTTGCCTTCCAAGAATATTTGTTGTATTAATTTGGCTTTTTCAAGATAGTGCAAATATAATATCAGGGTACTTCTACTCATTTCTAGTGTGTTTGCCAGACTGGTAATATTTGGCTTAAAAGGTACTTGGGCGGCAAGAATTCCTAATAGTTGATAGGTTTTTCTAATCTGTTGTTTGTCTAGTGTTTGTATTGAAGATAAATCGTACCCAATAATTAAATTTACAACTTGTGTTAGCTGAATGAAATAGCCTTCGGGATCCTCTTTGAAGAAGGGGTAGTATCCATAGCTGCAGTATTCTTTGTAGGCTTTTAAAGGTTTGATTGAATTTAGATCAGAAGCAATAGTAATGTGATTCTTTAGTACATCTTCTAGACTCATTACAGGACAAATTACATTTTGATTATAAGCCAAAAATTCTCTAAATGATAAACCATTAAGTTCGTAAACTCTTGCTCGTCTGCTTAAATCTACTTCTAAGCTTAACATCTCGATTATTGAAGAACCAGTTATGATTAGGTTAATGTCCTTATAAAAATCGTAAATATTTTTTATTTCTCGGGCCCAACCAGGGTATTTGTGAACTTCATCAATATAAAGATATTTACCACCCTGCTGCCTAAAATTCTCCGCAGTTTCAATTAACGTTTTCGAAGTGAAGTAAATGTCATCAAGCGTGATATATAGTGCCTCTTCAACCCCAGCTAACTTCATTCTCTGCAATAGGGTAGTTGTTTTTCCAGTACCTCTAGATCCTAATATACATATCAATCTGTTGGACCAGTTTATTTCACTTAATAAATATCGTTGAAAACTTAAGTTTTGCTGGCTTAATAATATATTCGATTTTTCTTTTAGCTTATCCATTTTATTAAATCGTTTTTCAAAAATAGCAAAAATACTCAAAATCGTTCTTTATGTTTAACATATTTTGTGTTTTTTGCTCTGTTTAATTATCACTTTACTTTTTGTATATAATTAAGAAATACGAAAACTATTCATAATACCCATACTAATTGTTTTTTGAATGGTGATTTGGGGATGTCGCTAAAATTGGTTCTTCGTGACCAAAAGTGACGGAGAACCACTATGGCTGAAAAGGAGTGGCCATTTTTAGCGAAACCCCTACACAGGTAATGGATTATTTCGGCATCAGCGAGAGAACCTATAAGCACAAAGCAAAAGAAGGAACAACAAAACCCCTTGAAAATACCGGGTGGTGAAAGATGTTACAAAAGCCAGTTTTTAGAGCAGTTTCGAGAAAGTCGGAGAAGAAGTTGCATCAGGGCTAAATCATGATAAGCTTTATCAGGAACAGAAAGCGTTTGTATATTTCATTTTCCCAGCAACCGCCTTTTTATTTTTACAACCACAAAAAAACACAACTAATTGTCAAATTACTTGTAGTTGAGGACGGGTTATATTTTAACCTTTATATAGTTAGAAATTCTGGGTGCTGTTTCTTTGGCGCCTAGGCTACCTGTATAAGATCGTAATCATGAGATTGAAAAATTATTTATGGAAATACAATATCTTGGAATGCTTTATAGGCGTTATTCTACCCATATTATTTTTTAATCAAGATGTAATGGGACAGGATCAGCCAAAGTCTCCGATCCCTGTTCCCAGACAGCCTTCGAATTTATTGCCTGGGCATACCTCGCCTGGGGTAAAGGACATTTGGATTGTCTTTAAAACCCATTGCGATTTAGGTTATACCATGTCTGCAAAGGAGGTTTTAAAGAAATACCGCGTGGATATGATGGATAATGCAATTAAGCTCATTGATCAGGAAAGGACCAAAGAAAGTTCAGACCGGTTTAAATGGACCATTGCCGGCTGGCCAATGTGGGGGGATATTCTGGGTGATCTGCAGACTCCGGAGCGAAAAAAGAAAATAGAACAGGCCTTGAGGGAGGGGTATATAAATGTTCATGCTTTTCCGGCCACGATCCATACTGATGTGTTTGAAGCAGAAGATTATGCGCGTTCTCTGGGGTTCTCCTCTAAAGTAGCCCGGAAATATGGATTAAAATTACCCATTGCGGCAAAGATGACCGATGTACCGGCGCACAGTTGGTTTTTGCCAACCTTGTTGTATCATTCAGGGATTAAATTTTTGCAGATCGGAAGGAATTATGCTAATCGCGGGCCTATATTGCCTGAATTATTCTGGTGGCAAGGTCCGGATGGTTCAAGGATCCTCTGTAATTATTCGACAGAGTACGGATCAAAGCTAACGCCTCCCGATGACTGGCCTTCTAAAAACTATTTAGCGGTTTCCATGACTCATGATAACGAAGGTCCCCCTTCTCCGGGTCAGGTAGAACAGGTAAAGAAAGAAGCGGGGAAAATAAAAGGAGCTAAAGTTCATATTGGGACATTGGATGATTTTGCAAACGCATTATTAGCCGAAAACCCTGATCTGCCAGTAATAAAGGGCGATATGGTCGATCCATGGATTCATGGTGTAATGGCTATGCCTCAGGAAACCAAAATGGCGAGGAATATCCGTCCGCTTCAACCTGTTCTGGATATTTTAAATACGCAGTTAAACCTCTGGAAGCTACGGAGTGGATCAGTTGAGGACAAACTGGCTGTTTCCTATGAAAACAGTATGCTTTATGGCGAACATACCTGGGGAGCGATGACACCCGGATGGGGCTTTTTCTCCATGGATGGTAAAAATATGGGCATTGAAAGGTATCATTATGGCAATGATTTCATCCGGGCGAGGGCCGAAGGCTTTTATGAAAAGTTTGAAAGCAGTTTTGAGGAGCACAGGCGATATATAAAAATTACAGATAGTATTGTCTCAAAAGAACTGGATAAAAGGTTAGCCATTCTTGCACAGAATGTAAAGGCGAAGGCCGGAGAAATCATCGTATACAATACATTGCCATGGGCAAGAAGTGGAGAGATCAGTATTGGCAGCAAAAGGATCTGGGTCAATGATATACCGGCCAACGGTTATAAGGTCATAAAGAACGATGAGAAAAATGGGGTTGCTTTAGCTAATCATCCAGCTATTTTGGATACGAAATATTTTACGGTACGTTTTGATACCAGTCGCGGAGGCATTGCTTCTTTGATCGAAAAATCAAGCGGAAAAGAACTTGTTTCGAAGGACGATAATTTTGTGCTGGGACAGTTTTTACACGAGAAATTCAGTTATCAGCAGACCATAGATTATTATAATAAATATTGTACGCTTTCCAATTCATTCAATGCTTCTGTAAAACCGAATATGCCAAAGAATATTCCCTATTCAGCCGTTACGCTGAACAATTGGAAGATGAATGTTGTGCAGTCCTCTTTTGCTGATATTGTTACCCTGACCACTGGTAATACGCAAGGCATCGCCAAATCTGTATCTCTAAGATTTACCTTTCCCAAAGCGCAGCCCTTTGTTGATGTAGAATGGAGGATCAAGGATAAAGTCCCTAACACCCTTCCAGAGGGAGGCTGGTTATGTTTTCCATTTAACATCAACAAGCCTGATTTTAAGGTAGGAAGAATCGGTGGGGTGATGGATCTGGCAACAGATCAGATTACTGGAGGCAACCGCTATATCTATGGCGTAAATACCGGTGCTGCGTTAAAAGAGCATGGAGGTGTTGGAGTTGGGATCTGTGCAGTTGATGCCCCATTAATGAGTTTTGGAGAACCTGGGCTCTGGAAATATGATTATGACTATTTGCCCAAAAAAGCTTCTGCTTTTGTAAATCTTTATAATAACATGTGGAATACCAATTTCCCATACTGGACAGAGGGCACCTGGAGTGAAAAGGTGAGGATCTGGACCGTAGGGAAAAATGAAAATACAGCTGAAAATATTGCCATTAAGTCTTGGGAAGCCAGAATGCCCTTATTATCTATCACCGCAAGCGGTATAGGTGCAAAGCTGCCGCGCGAAAAAAGCGGGATTTCTGTTTCGCGTAAAGGCGTACTGGTAACTGCTTTCGGAGCAGACCCTGATGGTAACCGGGGCACGCTGCTGCGGATCTGGGAACAGGCAGGGATTAAAGGGAAGGTAACGATCAATCTTCCTGGAGAAATGAGTGTAAAATCCGCATTACCTGTAAATTTAAGGGGAGAGATAACCGGACAGAAAATAGAAGTGAAAAATAACCTGTTCAGTACTGATTTAACATCATTCGGCCCCGCCAGTTTTATTTTAAATTAAGCGCCGATTACATTGGATAGAACAAGGTTTCTGTTTATTCACAATAAGATAGTCCATGGTATTGTGTAGGATAGTCCATTGTGTTAACCGTTTTAGTTATTTATTATTATACCTGCCCTTGCAGATGATCATAACATCCGCAAGGGCCGAAACCAAATATAATCAGTATGAACCGTAGGCTTTTTTATTTAATGCTGTTGTTTTCGGCTATTATATATGCGATACAGGCATGCAATAGTTCGTCCACGAGCCAGGTTGCACAGGAGCAGATACCCGATAGCATCAGTTATAATTTTCATGTCCGGCCGATACTGTCCGATAAGTGCTTTATCTGTCACGGTCCTGATGCCAATAAACGTGAAGCCGATTTAAGGCTGGATATTGCGGAAGAAGCTTATAAAGCTTTGAAAGACAAGCCTTCGGCGCATGCGCTTGTCCCCTTTAAACCCTTAGCCTCTGAACTTTTTTTGCGCATCTCTAGCCAGGATTCAAGCCAGCTAATGCCCCCTAAATCCTCGAATCTCAAACTAACCGCGCATGAAATTGCAGTTATCGAAAAATGGATCAAACAAGGAGCTAAATATGAGCGGCATTGGGCTTTTACACCGCCAAAAAGCCATCAGATCCCAAAAGTGGAAAATAAGGAATGGGCAAAAAACGAAATCGATTATTTCATCCTGCAGAAACTGGAGCAAAAAGGAATAAAACCAAATGAACAGGCAGATAAAGAAAGGTTATTGAAACGGGTCAGCCTCGACCTTACCGGTCTACCACCGGATATGGAGATGATGAATAGGTTCATAGCCGATAATAGCAACAATGCCTATGAAAAGGTTGTGGAGTCACTCCTTCAGCGCCCCGCATATGGGGAGAAGATGGCCCTGCATTGGCTGGATGTGGCCCGTTATGCCGATTCGCATGGTTATCAGGACGACAACTATCGTAGTCAATGGCCATGGAGGGACTGGGTTATCCATGCTTTCAATACCAATATGCCCTACAAGCAGTTTATCAGCTGGCAGCTTGCCGGAGACCTGATGCCTAATGCTACCAAGGAGCAGTTGCTTGCGACTGGCTTTAACCGGAACCATAAAATCACCGAGGAGGGCGGGGTAATTGATGAAGAATACCGTGTTGAATATGTAACAGACCGCGTGAATACCTTTGGTAAGGCCATGCTGGCTGCTACCATTGAATGTGCCCATTGCCATGACCATAAATATGATCCCTTCTCTCAAAAGGAATATTATCAGTTATATGCTTTTTTTAACAATGTTAAAGAAGTCGGACTTCAGTCAACCGTCGGGGGGGCTGAAACCTACGCGAAAAAACCGTTGATGGAAATCAGCAATGAAGACATCAAAAAGATATTGGCTTTTGTAAATAAGAGAGATACCAATAAATTGATTGTTTCGGTAATGGGGGATAGGGATACACTACGTAAAACCTATATCCTCAATAGGGGGGTGTATGATGCACACGGAGAAGAAGTACAGGCCGGTACCCCGAAATCTTTGCTTGCATTCAGCGATAAATATCCCAAAAACCGTCTGGGTTTAACGCAGTGGCTCTTCGATAGGAAAAACCCGCTTACAGCAAGGGTATTTGTGAACCAGATCTGGCAGGAGTTTTTTGGACGTGGTATTGTTAAGACCTCAGGTGATTTTGGTATGCAGGGCGAACTTCCCTCGCATCCGGAACTACTGGACTGGCTGGCGGTAGATTTTATGGACCATGGCTGGAACATCAAGCGTCTGGTCAAACAGATCGTAAGCTCAGCGACTTACCAGCAATCTGCAGTCGTATCAAAAGAGAAATTAAAAACCGACCCTGAAAATATCCTGCTCGCACGTGCGCCACGTTACCGCATCCCTGCAGAATCCATAAGAGATGTGGTGCTGGCCAGCAGTGGCTTATTGGTGAAGACCATAGGCGGTCCAAGTGTAAAACCTTATCAGCCTGCGGGGCTTTGGGAAGGAGCGACCTCCGGGCGTGGTATACTGACCTCCTACCGCCAGGACCATGCCGAAGACCTTTACCGCAGGGGAATGTATACATTTATCAAACGTACGGTCCCACCGCCTTCAATGGGTGTTTTCGATGCCAGTAACCGCGATCAGTGCGAGGTGAAACGGTTAAACACCAATACCCCGCTTCAGGCTCTGGTGATGTTAAATGATCCAACGGTACTGGAGGCTTCACGCGTTCTTGCAGCGAGACTCCTACAGGAAAAGAACACTACTGAGGATAAAATCAAGAAGGCATTCCGGTTGATTGTATGCCGGATTCCAAATGAAAAGGAGATAAAACTGCTCAGCTCTTATTATGCAGATCAACAAAAAATATTTAAAGGTGGGAAAGATGCCGAGAAAGTATTGACTGTGGGCGAGTACCCACTTCCTAAAAACATCAACAAGGTCACACTGGCTGCAATGATGGAGGTGATTACCACCATTTATAATTTAGAGGAAACCATTACAAAAACCTGATATATGGAAAAGGATATTTTAGAACATGGCCTTAACTTTAACAGGCGCCGTTTTCTCTCCAGGCTAAGCTTAGGGCTTGGAAGCGTTGCCTTAGGCTCGCTGCTGATGCCTGATCTCTTTTCGGGCAGCATGGATGAAAGCGATATTTTAGCTGGCCTTCCAGATTTTGCACCAAAGGCCAAAAGGGTAATCTATCTGTTCCAGAACGGGGCGCCCTCGCAGCTCGAGTCTTTTGACTATAAGCCCAAGCTCAGGGAGATGATGGGACAGGAACTTCCTGCATCTATCCGTGCAGGGCAGCGGCTTACCGGGATGACAGCCAACCAGGCGTCCTTTCCACTGGTGGGCTCATACTATGATTTTAAACAATATGGCGAATCAAGGGCATGGATAAGCGATCTGTTTCCCCATACAGCAAAGGTGGTTGATGATATCTGTATCATTAAATCCATGTTTACCGAGGCGATAAACCATGATCCGGCACTGACTTTTTTCCAGACAGGGGCGCAACAGGGAAACCGGCCAAGTATGGGCGCCTGGCTCAGTTATGGGCTTGGCAGCGAAAATAAAAACCTGCCGGCTTTTACCGTTCTGCTCTCTCGCGGCAAGGGTAACGGGCAAGGGGTTTACTCGAAATTATGGACAAACGGGTTTTTGGATTCAACGCATCAGGGGGTACGCTTCAGTAGTGGAGAAGATCCGGTACTCTACCTTAAGGACCCTGAAGGGCTCAACAGGTTTGAACGCAGAAAAATGCTTGATAAGCTGGCGGAGATGAATGATATGTCGTATAAGGAATTTGGTGATCCAGAGATCAATGCCAAGGTACAGCAATATGAAATGGCTTACCGGATGCAGACTGCGGTGCCCGAAATTACCGACCTTTCTAAAGAACCAGATGATATCATCAAACTCTACGGCTCGGATTGCCTGGTGCCGGGAACCTTTGCGGCCAATTGTCTGCTTGCCAGAAAACTAAGTGAAAATGGTGTCCGTTTTGTACAGTTGTACCACCAGGGATGGGACCAGCATGGAAATCTTCCTAAAGAAATGGCCTCGCAGGCAAAAGATGTGGATCAGGCCTCGGCTGCACTGATCACCGATCTTAAGCAACGCGGGCTATTGGACGAAACCCTGGTCATCTGGGGCGGTGAATTCGGCAGGACCAATTACAGCCAGGGCAAGATGACCAAAGATAATTACGGGCGTGACCATCATCCGCGCTGTTTCAGTATCTGGATGGCCGGTGGGGGAGTGAAACCCGGGATAGTGCATGGCGAATCTGACGATTTTGGTTATAACATCATTAAAGATCCTGTACACGTGCATGATTTTCAGGCAACCGTGCTGCATCAGCTTGGGTTAAACCACGAGAAACTGATATTCAAACATCTGGGCCGTCGTTATAGGCTGACCGATGTGAGCGGTAAGGTAATCAATGACATTTTAATATAAATCCCGTTTATGGACAGAAGAAAATTTATAAAACATACTACAGTAGTATCTGCCAGTTTCTTTATTGCCAAAGATCTGATGGCAAAACCTAAGGGACCTGTTTATGGGCATAACAATATGCGCTATATGTTGGATAACAAATGGGGGCAGCTGAACCCTTTGAAAAACCCGGTAAATGATTGCCATGAGATGGTACAGGATGCCAAGGGAAGAATTATCCTGTTGACCAACGAGACTAAAAACAATATCCTCATTTATAATAAATCAGGGAAACTGCTAGATAGCTGGGGACATGAATTTCCCGGTGGCCATGGGCTTACCCTGGCAAAGGAAAACGGCAAGGAGTTTCTTTTTATCACAGATACTAATCGGCACCAGGTCTATAAAACCACATTGGATGGCAAGATCCTGATGACCATTGATTGCCCGATGGAAACTGGTCTATATAAAAAGAAAGAAGAATTTGTGCCAACTGAAACCGCGGTAGCTGATAACGGTGATTTTTTTATTGCTGACGGTTATGGCCTGCAGTATGTGTTCCATTATAGTGCCGATGGTAAATTGCTCAGTTATTTCGGGGGCAGGGGAGCTGAAACCAAACACCTTGATAACGCCCATGGGGTCTGCATCGATAAACGCAGTAGCACGCCAAGCTTGCTGGTTACAGACCGTACCCGCAACTGCTTTAAACGCTTTGATTTGCAGGGTAATCTGAAAGAGGTTATCTCGCTTCCAGGTGCCTGCGTCTGCAGACCGGTGATAAAAAATGATTATCTGTATGCGGCAGTATTGCGCTCGCCTGACCTAAGTAAGGACGGAAGCGGCTTTACGACCATTTTGGATAAGAACAATAAAGTAATATCCAATATAGGGGGAACGCTGCCAGTTTACAAAGACGGAGTGCTGCAGCCCATGGCCCAGGCGGAAAAGATTTTCTTGAACCCGCACGATGTGTGCGTAGATAATGATGAAAATCTATATGTCGCACAATGGGCATCGGGAAAAGTATATCCATATAAATTCACACGCATATAATGAAAATCACGCTGAAGGGTTTTGCAGAGAATATGCTGTTCATGGCAAATGCCTTTATTATTTTTTTACTGGTTTTTGGCCATAGGATTTCAGTTCCATATTGGTTACAACCGCTGGGAAGGATGCACCCTATGGTACTGCATTTTCCAATCGTTATTCTGCTGCTGGCGATGCTGCTGGAGTTTTTCCGCTTTAAAGATGCTTACGCTAAAGAAAAACTCTACCATGATTTTACTTCCTGGCTACTGCTTTCTGGTACTCTTTTTTCAGCTGTAACCGTTATCATGGGGCTGTTCCTCTCTAAAGAGGAAGCGTATTCGGGAAGCACGTTGCAATGGCATAAATGGACGGGAGTAAGTATCGTCCTCATCACCACCTTTATTTATTACTGCAGGAATTCTGCCTGGTATAAACTGCCTGTAGCAAGAGGTGGAGCTGTCCTTACCATTCTTTCGGTAATCCTTGCCGGCCATTACGGCGCGGCATTGACCCATGGAGATAATTTTGTGCTGGAAGCTGTAACCGCTCCTTCGGAAATGGTCAAAGTTCCACTGGAGCAGGCAAAAATATTTGATGATGTGGTCATGCCTATATTTTCTCAGAAGTGCCTCAGCTGCCATAATATCGAAAAGGCGAAAGGCAATCTGATCATGGATAATGCCGGCTCGATTCTTAAAGGCGGGAAAACAGGAAAGCTGTTTGTACCCGGAAAACCTGGGCTCAGCTTGCTACTGGAACGGATACATCTGCCATTGGATGAAAAAAAGCATATGCCCCCTAGAGGGAAATCCCAACTGAGCGAAAAAGAGATGGAGCTTTTGAAACTTTGGGTAAAAAGTAATGCTGAAATGAAGAAGAAGGTCACGGATTTACCTGCAAATGATTCTTTACGGTTATTGGCGACCACCTTTTTAGCCCCGACCGATGTGCCGGAGGAGAAATTCGAGTTTGCAGCAGCAGATGAGACCACCGTTAAAAAACTGAACAATAACTACAGAAATATTTACCCCTTAGCTAAGGAATCGCCGGCCTTGGCAGTAAATATCTATAATAAAAGTGTTTATAAACCATCAGTGTTAAAGGAACTGAGCGAGGTTAAAAAACAGATTGTATCATTAAACCTGAGCGGTATGCCCCTAGGCGATGAAGACCTGAAAATCATCGCTGGCTTTGAAAACCTGCGTAAACTGAACCTGAATTTTACGAACATCAACGGAACAGGATTAAAATATTTAACGGCTTTAGAACATTTAAATGCTTTGTCCCTTTCTGGCACCAGAGTGAGTTATAATCTTGTCAAACAGCTTGTAAACATGAACGGTCTCAGACAGCTAACTTTATGGAACACAGCCCTGACTGGGACAGAACTGTCTCAGCTACAAAAAATAAACAAGAATCTGACCGTGATTGCGGGCTTTAAAGATGATGGAAAACACCCCGTTAAATTGAACAAGCCCCGTCTGAATACGGATGTAACTGTTTTTAAAGATGCGATTACCCTGCAATTGAAGCACCTGATAAATGGGGTTGAAATCAGGTATACTACAGATGGGACAGAACCAGATAGCCTTAAATCCCCCATTTATAACAAGGAAATTGTCCTTAAGGGGAATACCACGGTTAAGGCCAGGGCATACAAGCCAGGCTGGTACGGCAGTGATCTGCTGAGTGCTAATTTTTACAGGAGCACTTATAAGCCAGACAGCATCTTCTTTTTATTGCCGGCCAACGAGAAATACAGGGCCGGGGGAGCAACGGTGCTGACCGACGGTCAATTGGGAGATTATGATTTCAACCTGGGCAAGTGGATCGCTTTCAGAGAAAATGATATGGAGGCGATGCTTTACTTTAAAAGGCCGGTTACCATGCAGTCGGTAACTTTACATGCGATGAAGCAGATACAGCCCTACATATTCCCGCCTACCGAAGTAGAGATATGGGGCGGGACAAATAAGGATAAACTGCATTTACTGGGCAGGGTAAGACCCAACATGCCAGAAAAAATGGAGGAACGCGAGCTCATTAAAATTGAAGCCAAGTTTAAACCTCAGCATATTTCCTGCTTAAAGATTGTAGCCAAAAACCTAAAAAAACTACCAGAGTGGCATCCTGCTAAAGGACAGCCGGCCTGGCTTTTTGTAGATGAAATATTTCTGAATTAAGAAAAAAAACCGTTTTTTTATTAAAAATTAAAACCAATATAAACCTAAACATATGCTTAAAATTCAAAACACCAAATTATTCTGGGCAAGCTGCCTGGCGTTATTGGTTACCTCTCTTTCCTTCGGCATCCGTGCCGGTATCATGAACCAGCTCGGCATCGATTTTCAATTGACTACTGGTCAGTTGGGTACCATTACTGCTGCTGCCTTCTGGGGATTTCCACTGGCAATTGTAGTCGGAGGATTTGTGGTCGATATGATCGGCATGAAACGTTTGCTGGTGATGGCTTTTATTTTTCACCTGGCCGGAATTGTGTTGACCATTTTTGCTCAGGGCTACTGGAGCCTGTTTTTATCAACGCTATTGATCGGCATTGCCAATGGCACGGTGGAGGCCGCCTGTAATCCGCTTGTAGCTGCTTTATATCCGGAAAATAAAACTACCCGCTTAAATCATTTTCACTTATGGTTTCCCGGAGGTATTGTGATTGGCACCTTGCTGGTTACCCTGTTTGTTCAGCTCGGACTGGGCTGGAAGGTACAGGTGGCCATGATGATTATTCCGACTTTAATTTACGGATACCTGTTTTCAAAGCTGGATTTTCCGGTTACCGAAAGGGTATCATCCGGTTACTCCAGCTCAGATATGTATAAAGCAGTACTTTCTCCATTGTTTATCTTTATGTTTATCTGTATGTTCGGTACGGCCATTACCGAGTTATTTACCGGGCAATGGATAGGTTTATTACTGAAAAATGTAACGGATAATGCCATTTTATTGCTCACGCTAACTACCGGAATTATGGTAATTGGCCGGGGTTTTGCCGAGCCTGTGGTTCACCGTCTTGCCCCTCAGGGCGTACTGCTCTTATCTGCAATATTTGCCGCATTGGGACTTTACATGCTGAGTACATTTACCGGGAATTCTGTTTTTTTCGCAGCAATTATCTTTGGTATAGGCGTTTGTTATTTCTGGCCGACTATGATCGGTTTTGTCGCTGAGAATGTCCCTAAATCCGGAGCCTTAGGCCTAAATCTGATGGGAGGTGCGGGAATGTTTGCTGTTTCTATTTATACGATGTTTATGGGTGGTTTTTATGATAACCTGATCGTTAAACATTTACCTGCTGGTGCCTCGTTAGGCGCTTATTTAAAGGCTCCGGAAAATTCAGCACCAGCGCAGGCGCTTGTCAATGCCAAAAATCTGGCGGGCCCAGAAATTCTGCAGGCTACACTGATTATCCCTGTGATATTGATTGTCGCGTTCGGTGGACTGGTTTTATACCTGCGTTCACGAAAAAAGAGCAAATCTGTACAATTGGTATAAGGGATAGAATACACTTGTTCAACAGTGATAATCGTACATTCGATTTGAATGTTAATTGCAATGAATTGTCTTTATAAATAAATCAGATATACAGAAAAAAGGAGCCGTCTCATAAATCAACTATGAGGCGGTTTTTTTGCTAAGTATTAAAGTAGCGCAGCGTGTGTTGCGCGCAAGCAATGAATTGATGCTGTTTTTTGCGGTGATCTATAAGTCAGGCTTCTTGTTCTTTTGCTGTATTGTTCTCATAATAGCTGATTAATCCGCAGTAAAATATTTTCTGTACTGCAATGGCGTTGTTTGTTTTACTTTTAAAAACTGTTTATGGAAATTGGCCATAGTATTGTAACCGCTGTCGAAACATATTTCCAGAACTGTTTTCCTGGTTTCCATAAGTGAGGTACAGGCATATCCGATCCGGATCTCGTTCAGAAAATCGATATACGTTTTTTTTGTGCTTTTTTTAAAATAATTACAGAATGCAGGCACGCTCATTGAAGCAATGCCAGCTACCCTGGATAGCGAGATCGGCTCCCTGAAAGAATCGATGGTAAACTGGAAGATGCGGTCGATACAATCCCTATCTTTATTATTGGGCTGTTTTAGGTCCTGTGTTGATACTTCGATATACTCTTTACCTGTTGCAATGATGTCGAGACATTTGCCCAGGATGAGGATACGCTGGAACCCTATTGTTGTTTCCAGCTCGCTGATGAGTGAAAAAAGCAGGCGTTTACTGTTTCCTGTTATTTTCAGGCCGAACAATGAACTCTCCAATAACTTCTTGATATACCGGCTTTCGGGTATATTCAATATTTCAGTGCCCCAAAAGTCCTCTCTGAACTGGACCACCACTGCACTTGTAATCAATCCCGGTTCCCTTTTCTGAAAGGTATGCGGAAGATTACTGCCTAGGAAATAAATATCACCGGTTTCAAATTCACCAACGTGATTGCCCACGAAACCTAGTCCAGAGCCTTCGGTAAACAAGATCAGTTCGTATTCGATATGCTGGTGCCAGCCCACCTCAAAATCCGGCGTTCTAAAAGTTTTGGCCACAAACGAAGTCGTTTCATCGAGTGTTAGCTTTTGAATAAAGGGCTTCATGATTGACGATATTTTACGTTTTTGATCACAATTTAATGATTTTTTCTTTTTTTTAATAAGATAGTTTACTTTTTTGATAGGAAAGTGTAAGGGATCAGAATAAAAACCCGCTAGCTTAGTATTTACCTAACCAAACCGACCCAGCTCATATGGCTATAGCACCTGCTTTAAAACCGTCAGCGCAAGCTGCGCCAAAAACCGAAACCATAAACACCAGGTTTATTATTGTTATTAGTATGGTGGCTGCATTAGGTGGTCTATTGTTTGGATTTGATACCGCTATTATTTCCGGGACGATACCTTATATTACACCTTATTTTGGACTAGACGGATATTCGCTGGGCTGGGCGGTTAGCTCAATACTGATCGGCTGCGCTACAGGTGCGATGGCGGCTGGGCTATTTGCAGATAAATACGGGCGCCGTGTAACGCTGATCGCATGCGCTTTGCTGTTTGCGCTCTCGGGCCTTGGAGCAGGTCTGGTATCAAATTTTACTTTCTTCGTCCTGTTCCGATTGATCGGCGGATTGGGGGTAGGAGCTGCTGCCATGATTTCGCCAATGTACATTGCAGAAACCACACCTGCCTCACTGCGCGGCAGGCTGGTTGCATTATACCAGCTGGCTATTGTCCTTGGGATATTGCTGGCTTATTTCTCCAACTATTTTTTTGAAAGTTTTGGAGAAAACAACTGGAGGTATATGTTTATTTCACAGCTTATCCCTTCGTTTTTATTCCTGGTGGCCTTGTTGTTTGTTCCTGAAACTCCCCGCTGGCTGGTCAAAAAGGGGCTCAAAGGAGAAGCATTAGTGATATTGACAAAAATATCTGGCAGTGTAGCCGCTGATGCGGAAATTGAGGAAATTGAAAATACTTTCAAATGTGAAAAAGATTCTGGTTTAAAGATACTGTTCAGCAAAACTTACCGCCCTGTACTGTTCATCGGGGTACTGATCGCAGTCTTTCAGCAGGTAACAGGCATTAATTCTATCCTTTATTATGCGCCTGTTATATTTAAAGAAACCGGTCTGAGCAATACATCTTCTTTATTGCAGACCATTGGCATCGGTGTAGTGAACGTGGTATCCACTTTTATAGCCATTGGCCTGGTAGATAAGGTGGGCAGAAAAAAATTCCTATTGATAGGAAGCTTGTTGATGGGACTGTCGTTAGTGGCTATTTCGCTCTGTTTTCACTTCCGGTATTTTGATAATTATGTGGTACTCGGGCTCATGGTGATATATGTGGGGACCTTCGGATGTACGCTCGGCGCAGTTACCTGGGTATACCTTTCAGAAATTTTCCCAAACCGGGTCCGCGGGATCGCAATGTCGGTCGCCACCCTCGCCTTATGGCTTGCCGATTTTATCGTTACTTATACCTTTCCGGTAATGACCCGGCAGCTGGGCACTTCAAATACACTGTTCTGTTATGCCGCATTCTGCCTGATCGCCTTTATCTATGTGATTTTTAGGGTACCTGAAACAAAGGGCAGATCACTGGAAGAAATTGAATCCATTTTTATCAAGAAATAACCATTGCTATGAATTTTGAAAATGCGCATATAAAGAATGCAAAGGTATCGCCCGCTAACATCGGGTTTTATAAAGAATACGGCTACCTTGTTGCAGAGCAGCTCCTGTCTGTGAATGAAATCGATGAGCTGAGAATGGAAACTGCAGAGATATTCAGGGGGAACCGCGGCCATGTTGACGGACTGGTTGATCCCGGGGAGTTGACAGATCAGGAGATACTTAAAAAATATATCGCGATACATTTTCCACATAAAATATCCAAGGTGATCAAATCATATCTTCTTCACCAGAGGATAACCGATGTACTTACCAAGATCATAAGTCCCAATGTAAAATGCATGCAGTCTATGCTGTTTGTAAAAGCTCCGGGCAAGGCCGGACAGTCCTGGCACCAGGATGAATATTATATTCCCACCAGGGACAGGTCACTGACGGGCGTATGGATTGCCATTGATGACGCGAGCCTTGATAATGGCTGTTTATGGATTATTCCGGGATCAAACAAGTCTGGTTATATCATGGACAGGGTACCCAATACTAGTGCCGAATATGCAGATGTGGATACCGTGGACGTCTCGGGCTTTGCAAAGGAAAATATTATCCCCGTAGAAGTGAAAAGTGGCTCAGTGGTTTTCTTTAACGGATATACGCTGCATAGTTCCCAGAAAAATAAGACAGAGGACTGTTTCCGTACTGCATTGGTCAATCATTACATGAGCGCCGAATCTATGTTGCCATGGGACCAGGACGGTAAATTCGATCCGACAGACGATCTGAGGGATATTAT
Organism: Pedobacter borealis DSM 19626; assembly: GCF_000708285.2. GTDB lineage: Bacteria > Bacteroidota > Bacteroidia > Sphingobacteriales > Sphingobacteriaceae > Pedobacter > Pedobacter borealis. The sequence continues at coordinate 42,226 of NZ_JAUG01000019.1, read as the reverse complement.
GATGGTTTCGGGCGAGGATCCTTACGGCTATAAAGGCACAATTGATGTGAACAGACCTTACTTAAGGCCCGAGACCCTGAAAATTAAAACATCGTTATAACCCTATGGAACTGAAGTTTTTTTGCCCGCGTTGGGGAAGTGAAAATACCGAGCTGGCTGAGTTTTTCAAACAAGCCAGACAGCAGGGGTACGATGGTGTAGAGTATGCTATTGCAGGCGATCTGCCTGTCTCAGCGATTGATGATATTTTTGACACAGCTGCCAGGGAGGATATGTTATTGATAGTCCAGCATTATGATACTAGTGAGGCAGACTATCACAAACATTATGATGCCTATAACAATTGGCTCTGGAAAATGAAGGGCTATAAACCATTTATGATCAATTCCCAGACCGGTAAGGATTTTTTCAGCTTCGAAGAGAACAGTGCGCTGATCGGTGCGGCCCGTGGATTCACCGGGGATACAGGCATTAAAGTATATCATGAAACCCATCGGAACAAATTCTCTTTTGCTGCACATATTACCAAAGACTACCTTCAAAGGATAACTGATCTGCAGATTACTTTGGATGCATCACATTGGGTCTGCGTGGCTGAATCGTTGTTAGAAAATCAGCAGGATGCGATGCAACTGGCCATTGAAAGAACAGCGCATATCCACGCAAGGGTAGGCTATGAGGAAGGGCCGCAGGTGCCTGATCCGCGCGCCGCTGAATGGCAGTATGCACTGAACATGCATTTAAGCTGGTGGGACAAGGTAGCCGAGCGTAAAAGACTTGAAGGACCTGGGGCAATCTTAAGCATCACGCCGGAGTTCGGACCGTTCCCTTACATGGTTCCATTGCCCTTTACAGGGCAGCCCATTGCTGATCAATGGGCGGTAAATGCTTATATGATGCAGATATTGAGAGAGCGGTATAATTAGATAAAGATGGGAAATGTGATTAAAATATTGGTTTTATTTATACTGAGCGCTTTTGGTGCCTCGGCTCAGCAGTACCATGTCGCTGTAAATGGGAATGATGGGAACGATGGAAGCCTGAGAAGACCATTCAAGACTATAACTGCAGCAGCAGATGTAGCCCAGCCCGGTAGTGTGATCACCGTTCATGCCGGCGTGTACCGCGAGCAGGTGGCGCCCCCACGGGGTGGGAGCTCGGATCAGAAAAGGATCTGGTACAAGGCTGCCAAAGGCGAAAAGGTTGAAATAAAAGGATCTGAAATCATCAAAAGCTGGAAGAGACTAAGTGCAACGAAATGGACAGTTACGCTGCCCAATCATTTTTTTGGAAAATTTAATCCCTACAGCGATACAATCCATGGCGACTGGCTTGAAAAAGGAAACTGGTGCCATACGGGTGAAGTATACCTGAACGGGAAACCGTTAACAGAAGTTAAAGATATAAAACAGCTGGATTCGGCGACGATCAAAGCGCCAGCGTGGTATTGCAGGGTTGATGAAAGCAATACCGTTATCTGGGCAGATTTTTTTAATGCAGATCCCAATAAGGAAATGGTTGAAATCAATGTCCGCCAAACTGTATTTTATCCTTCGAAACCGGGCATCAACTATATTGGTGTTTCAGGTTTTACAATGAGCCAGGCCGCGACTCCCTGGGTGCCTCCTACTGCCGAACAGTTCGGGCTGATCGGTACGCACTGGAGTCGGGGCTGGGTCATTGAAAATAACGATATCAGTTATTCAAAATGTGCCGGTATTACCCTTGGTAAGTACGGTGATGAATGGGACAATAAGTCTGGCTCGGTAGAGGGATTCATTAAAACCACCCAGCGGGCATTGGATCATTCGTGGAACAAAGAACACATCGGGAGCCATCTGGTGAGAAACAACCAGATCCATAATTGCGGGCAGGTCGGTATTGCAGGCAGTCTGGGGGCAGTTTTCAGTACCATTACCGGAAATTCCATCCATGACATTGCAGAACAAAAACTATTCTGGGGTTATGAAATGGCCGGGATAAAGTTACATGCACCTATTGATGTCGAAATAAGCCATAATCATATATATAATACAGAAGGAGGAATATGGCTCGACTGGATGGCGCAGGGAACGCGGATAACCAAAAATTTCCTGCACAATAACCGGGTACAGGATTTTTCATTGGAAGTTAACCATGGTCCCGTGGTAGTTGATGACAATCTATTTCTTTCCCCGCAGTTAGCCCAGGTGAGGTTGTCGCAAGGGGTAGCATTTGTAAACAATTTAATTGCATGGAAACTTTGGGAAACCAATGACCTTGATCCGCGCCCAACGCCTTTTCTGAAGCCACATTCCACTTTGATTGCCGGTTTTCATAACAATCCCTGTGGCGATACACGGTTTTATAACAATATATTCCTGGGACGGACGGACCTGTCGCCTTACGATAATGCGGCGTTGCCTGTGAAAATGGAGGGTAACGTGTATTTAGCAGATGCCAGGCCTTCTAAATACGAGCAGCAGCCCGTGAGGAATCCCGATCACAGCCCTGCTTTTGGAATAGAAGAAAAAAACGGGATGTGGTATCTTAGCGTTAATTTAAAAACCTCCTGGTCAGAAAATATAAAACCCAGACTTATCGATACCAGATTGCTCGGAAAGGCGGTAGTTCCACACCAGTCGTTTGAAGATCCTAACGGTAATACCTTTCTTTTCGATACCGATTATCTGGGTATAACAAGGAAGGCAAAGAATCCCGGTGTGGGACCGTTTGTGATAACTAAAAACGGAAGACAACGGATAAAAGTATGGCAGGATCGACATCGGACTGGCCTATGAGGATTTCTGTCTGGCACAAGCAATATCTAATGCCAGTGTTCGCGTAACCGGCATTCAGGAAAGAATTTATATGAGGAAAACGAACTAAAAACAACAACAATGAAAACTAAAGTAATCTCATTGCAACTAAAAAAGAGCTATATAAAAAATAAGATGATGTTTAAAAAAATTAATCTACTGGTTTTATTGGTATTGACAACATTTGTTGCCATGGCCAAGGAGTATCACGTAGCGGTAAATGGGAGCGATACCAATGAGGGCAGCCTCGCTAAACCCTTTAAGACTATATCTGCAGCGGCAAATGTGGCCATGCCAGGCGATGTGATCACGGTTCATGCCGGTGTGTACCGCGAACAGGTGACGCCTCCCCTTGGCGGCAATTCAGAGCAGCAGCGGATTGTTTACCAGGCAGCCAAAGGAGAAAAGGTTGAGATTAAAGGTTCTGAAATAATAAAGGGCTGGAAAAAGACCGGTAATGACACCTGGGTGGCAAAGATTCCCAACAGTTTTTTTGGGAAATTTAACCCATACAGCGATTTGATCCGTGGCGATTGGTACTGGCCGCCCAAAGGAAGTACCTATCATACCGGTGCGGTATATCTGAACGGGGACTGGTTAATGGAGGCTGGTACGCAAGCAGAAGTCATGAACGCACCCAACAAAAAAGATCCGCAGTGGTTTGCTACCGTAGATTCGACCTCGACAACAATATGGGCGCAGTTTAAAAATGTGGACCCTAATGAGCAGACCGTTGAAATAAACGTAAGACAGACTATTTTTTATCCCGATAAACCATTTATCAATTACATCACGCTACGCGGTTTTACCATGCAGCATGCAGCTACAAACTGGGCGCCGCCTACAGCTGAGCAAATGGGACTTATTGGTACCCATTGGAGCAAGGGATGGATCATAGAGAACAATACAGTCCAATATTCAAAATGTGTGGGCATTGCACTTGGTAAATATGGCGATAAATGGGATAACAATAATACAGAATCGGCAGAAGGCTATGTTGGTACCATCAAGCGGGCATTGGCATTCGGCTGGAATAAAGCTACGGTTGGAGGGCATGTTGTTCGTAACAACACAATTGCATATTGTGAGCAGGCGGGTGTAGTAGGCAGTATGGGATGTGCTTTCAGCGTTGTTGAGGGCAATACGATACATGATATCCATATGAAAAGATTGTTCAGCGGTGCAGAAATGGCGGGTATTAAATTTCATGGGGCTGTTGACGTGCAGATCCGTAACAACCATATCTATCGTACCAATATGGGCGTTTGGCTCGACTGGATGGCTCAGGGCGTACAAGTGAGAAATAACCTGATGCATGATAACGGTTTGGACGTCTTTTTAGAGGTCGATCACGGGCCTATGCTGGTCAGTAACAATGTGTTACTTTCCAAAACCAGTTTGCTGATGAACTCCAGCGGCGCCGCATTTGTACACAATATATTTGGAGGCAAGATGAACGTAGTTTCTTACGACAGCAGGCTCACCCCTTATCTTAGGCCGCATTCGACCTTTATGGAAGGGCTACATGACAATGCCGGGGGAGGTTGCCAGTTCATCAACAATTTATTTGTGAACGGTGGCGATGCTTCGGAATACAAAAAAGCAATATTGCCGGTAAGCTTTACCGGAAATGTTTATGTGAAGGGGGCCATAAGGGCGATCTCTGGTAATAAAAAAAGAAGCTTTGGAGAAATTAGTGCGGCAGCGAAAGAAAAGCTTAAAAATGTGCCGGACAAGGATGCCGTGGAAACGGATTTTTTGGTGGATGAAAATTTTGATGCCACTACAAAGTTAACAGCTGAAAAAGAAAAAATGTACCTTGAAATAGCGCTGGATAAAAACTGGCTGATCAAACAGAAAAGGAAATTGGTAACAAGCCAATTGTTGGGTAAGGCCATTGTCCCTGGTTTACCTTTTGAGAATCCAGATGGCTCTCCACTAAAGATCGAGATGGATTATTTCAACCGGAAACGGAACGTGCTCAATCCGTCGCCTGGTCCGTTTGAGATAATAAAAAGTGGAACGCAGCGGATACAGGTCTGGTAAGAACGTTTCGCAACATAGCATTTAGTGGGCGCAAATAGGCAAGAACTGGTCTATCTCGCATCGCACCTAGTTTTGTTGAAAAGAATTTTAATTGTTGGAGCGGTTGGAGCAATTATCCGCAGAGGATCTTTTATTATTCAAATTGCATGAAATATTAACCTTAAACAATGTAATCTGAAAGTTCAACTTTCAAATTACATTGTTTAAGGCATTTTATTTTCCTTGTGTAATCCAAACTTCCCTAAAGATGAAGCAGAAACCCTGGGCAGGTATCCCAGAGTGGTAATAGCGCATAAAACACATGTCTAATTTTTATTTCAGAGAAACCCTTTAAATAAATTTTCCCCTGGTTATGGCTATGAGCTGGAAAAAGCAATCGAAAAATACCCGTTCAGCGGTATGGAGGATCTGAAGAAAAAAGAAGCAGTGATCCGGGCACTGCATTATGGCAACCTGATATCACTCTCGATAAACATTGATGGAAAAGAGCAGCCGGTTTATGTCTCCGCCCAATGTCATTAAGTTAGGGCATTCGGCACAAGCAAAAATAATTTAACCACAGATAGAAAGGATGCACACAGATATGAAATCCGTGTTTATCTGTGTCCATCTGTGGTTAAAAACTCTTTATCCTATCGGTTGGTGTCTCACCGACCGAAATGGAACATACTCATTATTTCTTCAAATTAGGAAATGGAAGGCTTGTGGTTCTTGGCAGCTTGTAACCCCGCTTTCCATTTCAAGTCCGCACTCGTACCTCGCTTACGGGCTTTGCATTGCAATCGGGTTTAGGAACAAGGGCTTGTGCACCCTGCAACCTCAAAAATAAAAAACTGAGTTAGCCATTTATCCCCAGTTGAAGCGTTACCCCAATGTTATTAAGTTAGGGCATTCGGCACAAGCAAAAATAATTTAACCACAGATAGAAAGGATGCACACAGATATGAAATCCGTGTTTATCTGTGCCCATCTGTGGTTAAAAACTCTTAACTTAATGAAATTGTGTCTCCGCCAACCCCATGTGATCTTATTTTACACTTACAATAATGAACTGCCTGGAGGGAGCTCATAAGGGGGGTTGCCCACCTCAAAGATCCTGGTATATTCACTGCCCTGTGTAGTGATTTCATCGCCCAGTATCCTGATCCAATTGCCTTCGCGCAGCCCTACTACCTTTATGTTATTCTGCGTTAGAAATTCCATGATCCTGGTTTCCCTTGTTTCTCCATTATGTTTTAACTCCGGATTTGGGTCGAGGTAATGGGGATTAAGGTTGAAAGGAACCAGTTGCATGCAATCAAAAGAGGGCGGATACACAATAGGCATATCATTGGTGGTTTTCATATTCATGCCGGCGATATTGCTTCCGGCGCTACAGCCCAAATAAGCTTTGCCCTGTTTGATGGATTCACTTAGATGCTTCATCATGCCCAGTTCATGAAGTGTTTTTACCAGAAGAAAAGTATTGCCTCCCCCGGTAAAAAAACCTTTGGCAGTATGGATCGCCTCAATGGGGTTGTTAAATTCGTGCAGGCCTTTAACGCTGATATTTAGCTGTGAGAAAAAATCGCAGGCTTTGGCAGTATATTCTTCATGCGAAACGCCTCCTGGCCTTGCATAAGGGATAAATATAATTTCATCTATCCCGGCAAAGAGCGTAATGAGCTCATCTTTTAAGTATTCCAGATAATTACCGCCAAACAGCGTAGAAGTAGAGGCCAGGATAACATTCATTTTATTTTGCTTTCGGCAATTATACCGTTTTTCGTTGAAATAATTGTTGTGTAGAGCCAGCAGAAAGATCGGCTATTTTCTAGTTAATGAGAAACGGCAAACTGAAGGTTTTTTTAGAAATGAAGGTCGGTTTTTCCTTTAAAGCATGTTTTCTTTATGCCTTTCAGATAAAAATTAAGGCTGGGCGTTAGACACCCTGGCTGCAGAAAGATATTTCCTCCGCTCATTTATCCATTCTTTTAACTTTGGGAAAATAACCAGGGTAGCAAAAACCAGTATGGAAATAAAGGCCTGTAAATAGAGGTTTATCTTGGTTACCGGATTAATATCTACATCGCCCATTACAACATATAGGCGATATATGCTTCTTATAATAATGAGCACCAATAAGTACTTGCTCCATTCGAACCTGCGTTTGATCAGGATAAAAAGCAGATAGCGCGTGATGAGTATTGATATAAAAATAACCAACTCTTGCGTACTCTCATAATTGTAAAAAAACAGATTTACAATCCCGATTAAAAAAGTAATTAAAATAAGGTTAGAAGATAAGGAGTACTTATTCTTCATTAATTTAAAATTTACCAACTTAAATAGGTTTATGAATGGACAATGCAAATGTTCTCATAATTTTTAAATAAGATAATTTTTCTTGTTAAAGAAATCTTAACCATTGATATTTGTCAACAAATAGTTAAATAGCTATTCAAAAAAAGCGGATTGCTGTTTGGCAATCCGCGTTATATTTTAGTCTGAATTTTGTGTTACGCTTTCATTACACGGTCTTTAACCTTTACCGCTGGGTTGCCTTGGTAAATGCTGTAAGGCATTAAGTTTTTGTTCGCCACACTTCCCATTGTTAAAACTGCATGACTATGTAGCGTTACACCAGGGCCAATTGTAGCTGCAGCACCAATCCAAACGCCATCTTCCAGCACAATGGGGCCAGTCATTAAATCAAAATTTGTGCGGCTATAATTGTGATTTCCGGTAATGAGAACAGCCTGTTGCGAAATACAGCAGTTTTTTCCAATTTTTACCTGATCCAAATTGTCTATATAACAATCAGCGAGCCAGCTATAATCGCCAATTTCCAGTTTCCATGGATATTTAATGTGAATGCCCGGTTTTATGCGTACTTCCATGCCAATTCTGCTACCGAATAACCGTAACAAAGCAACCAGTACCGAACTGACTGGCATTAAACGGCTCTTAAAAAAGATGACATCGGTAAAGTACCACAAAATCTGCTTGAGGATGGGGGCACCAACCTTAAAATTGCCAGTATCAAAATTCTTGTGTAGCTGTGTTTTTAGCAAATTTTCCTCTTTATTTGTTGCTGGCAATGGTTTGATTTTTAACTAATTTATTGCTTTTTTTGATCCAAAAATACAACATTGCGAAAATGCAGATGTACACAATGATATTAAAAATTTCGTGGTGATAGGTAAAATTGTTCCGTTGCGATTTAAAGAATCCCAATAATATACCCAAACCTGCAATACGCAATACATTCAGAACGTAGATGGCAATAAAACCGATCACCAGCATTTTAAAAGTCGATTTCCATGACGCAGGGAATGCCAGTACAAAAGCGGCCAAAAAACTCATTACACCAAGGCCAAGGCAGGAATAATTCACACGCAGATAAGGTCCGGCCACTACCATAACGTCCATTTCATTATGAATGGCATAGAAGCCAAAAGCCTTAATAATCCGTACCGCAGGTACAATTAATGCTGTTTTTAAACCTTGAATATAATCAAAGTGATTAGCGATATAGGCATTATAAAATTTGGAACCAGGTGTCATCACACTATTCATAAACAGATTACCCTGGCTAAACAGGATGTATAATATGAACAGGGCAACCACAAATTTGATGGCCTTTTTATTCGCTTCTTTTTTTGCTCCTTCTGGGGTCATATGTTATCGGCACTTATAAATTTAACTTCTGTTTTTTTGAATTACTTTAATTTTTTTATCTACCAGTTTTCTAAACCAGAAACCTTGAAGATAATGGAACTTAATTCCCGTGGGGCCTTCAAATATACCGAATTTAAAAAACATCCGATAGCCAAAGTAAAGATAGGGGCGAAAGCCTAACGGGAGTTTCCACCACAATTGTTTTAACCATGCCCGCTTTTCATCGGGGTTGCCCAATAAATCAGGCTTCAGGCTTTGTAATCTAAGTTTTTGCATTCTTTCTATCTCTTCCTGTGCAACCAGATCACTATAGCGTTCGTGTTTGGCTTTCCAAAAAGCAATGTCGTTCTCTTTTAAATTTTCTTCCAATATCCAGCCTTTCTTCCATATTAAGGTTTTTCCGGGCACTATAAACCGATGGTCCATATTCTCATTCAGATCAGAAAATCCGATCCCTGTCCTGAACATTTTTAAAAGGTAAAAAGGGTAGAAGGTGCCAAACCTGATCCAGCTTCCTTGAAAGAAGTTTTTACGGTTAAAGTAAATACCGTTAATATCGAGGTAGTCTTCCTCTTTAAAGTTGTCCAGCATTTCAAACAGCTCCGGTGTAACGGTTTGATCTGCATCGAGGCCGATTGTCCAGGGTGTTTCTACTTTAAAGTTTTTTAAAGCGAAATCCCATTGTTTTGGGTGGTTTATAAAAGGGTTTTGTTTTACCTCAGCACCATAGTGTTCAGCAATTTTCAACGTTTCGTCGGTACTTCCGCTATCCAAAATAAATGTGCTGGCATTAAGCTTCTTAATAGATTCTAACAACCTGGGTAAATGAATTTCTTCATTAAAGGTTAATATGATAAAACTAAAATTTTGATTCATTTAAGTTATTATGGGTAGCTAGAATTTCTTTGTAAAATTCAACGTATTGTTTAGCCAAAATGTCATCGTTAAAATCAGCATTGATTTGCAATGGAGCAGTAGTTCTGATTTTTTTTCTTTTTTCCATATCCTGATAAGCCTGAATGATTCCAGTTTTGATCTCTTCAATATTTAGTCCAGTAACCCATCCCAGGTTCTTATCAGCCACATAATCGACAAGACCAACAAATTTACTGACGAGTACTGGCGTACCTACGCTTAAACTTTCTACCACTACGTTGGCGAAATTTTCATTGTAAGAAGTGAGGACTGTTAGATCATGCCCGGCCATAAAGTTAAACTTATGCTCATTATTTACCTGTCCAAGCCAATTCATTCGCTCGCTAAATTTTAGCTTTTCAGCCTTGTCTTTTAATCTTTGTACATAATCTTCCTTCCCTGTACCGCCGATGGTTAACTGCCAGGGGATATCGACAAGTGCCAAAGCCTCAAAAAGTAATTCAAGTCCTTTCTTCTCTTCAATGCGGGAAAGAAAAATCATCTTGAAAACAGGTGATTTCTCATCTTTCACCACTGCTGCGTGGAACTCACTAGCTACCGCTCCAGCGCCTAAACTAACCAGATTGGGGATTACCCTAATACTTTTAGGCTGCACTATCGTTAAAATATCTCTTTTTTCCTGTTCGCTGGTGGCGTGGATATGGCAATATTTTAATAGCTGTTTGCCCATTAATTTGTGAATGAGTCTCTTTGAAAATGAATTCCGGTTACCAAATGTATAGGAGGTGAGCATTCCCCGTGGAGACAAAACAACGGGTATTTTATACCACTTGGCAACCAAACAGCTTAATACCGAAACTAAATTCCACCAGGCATGGATGTGTACAACATTCCCCTCCTTCGGAGGGGTGTCTATAAGACGGGGTGGTCCTTTTAGGTTTTGATTGGCTGTGTTTAGCTTGTCATCCTTATCACTTGTCTTGTCATCCTGAATGCAATGAAGGATCTCTTTCCGTAAATTCAACAACAGTCCAGGCGAAAAATGGCTGTGATCTTTTGTCCAGCGTTTAAAATAGGTAACACTTACGCCCTCTACCAGCACAGGGTTACCTATTGCCACGTCTAGCTCATTTGTTCCATTTGCCGTTGTGGTTAATATTTGCACATCATTAATGCCTAATCCCTCACCCCTAACCGCTAACCCAATTAAGGTCTCGCATAACTTCCCTACACTCTGTATAGGCCCGCCATACAGGTAGGCAGGTTTGTAAGAAGCAGTAATGTGAATAATTTTCAATTTAAATTTTCTAAACAACTAACCCGCTAAACACTAAACAGCTAATCAAAGCTAGGCTTAAGTACTTTTATGGTTCTGAGCAGATAAAATAGGAACCACATAATTACATAACCCCAAAAAATATTATTGAACATAAATTCGAAGTTATTACCTCGCCAAAGACCCTGAAAGATGCTATTGAACATAACTACACAGCCTAGCTCGTAACCTCCAAATATTTCTTCAGCTTTATCTGATAAATTTTGCACCAACATGCCATACAATAACATAAAGAAGAAAACCCCTGGAATACCGAAGCTTAAATAAGCATCAACTACAGGGCGGGTTTTAGCAGAAACTGTCGACATTTTATGCGCCACACCTGCATCATAAACTCGTTGCATCGAAACGGTTTCCATATTGGGTTTTCCTGACCAAAAAATCCTGGGAATAAGTGCTTCCAACGAATTTTCAACGATTTCCCAATCATAATAGGGGTGATGATCGGGTACATAATCGACAAACTGCGTAAACATTTCTATTTCACTCAGCCTTCTCGTAAGGAAGCCCCAGTTTGTATCTTCAATCTGTTCTTCGTTTTTTAAATCTAGGTTTTCAAAGGCTTGATCTTGTGCTTCTTCTGCGCTAACCTCACCGCTCCAGCTTTGCCGAACGGTATTGTTATAGGTGGGCAAGAAATAAAGTAACACATAAGCCACTGGGATTGCTAAGTAAAGGATCAACTTCTTGTAATAAGGAAAAAATACACAGGCAATAATAATAATGTTGATGATAATAGGCTCTTTATATCCTGATAACGAAGCATGTATAAAGTTGAGGATGAAAATTGTGGCGCCTATGCCTAGATATTTGATGTTTTTGGTATTAAAACCCTTAACAAATAATACAGCTGCACAAGATATTCCGACTAAAGTAAGTGGAAGGGCAATTTGACTAAGCCCAGAAAAACGTTGAGCCAATGAACCAATACCAAACACAATAATGCTAAGCCAGATCAAAAAATCATCTCCCTCAAAAGCTTTTACGCTTTTAATTTTTATAGTATTCTTTTGTACTAATAGCATGCCTGTAACCAGTGCAGCATGAGCCAATAAACTCATTCGTTGGCAACTGGCAATCAACGCGGTTTGTTCACTTTCTTTAAATTGTGACCCATAATTAACTTCAGTTAAATACCGGTAACCCAAATGATCCATAAAATAAAATATGGAGGTGGTGCACATAAATCCTGCAAAAATAAGCTGAATAAGAAATATGGGCCGCATAATTTGCTTATGGATAGGTAAATCCTGCTTAATAATAGCAGCTGGTGACAATATCGTAGTGTAAAAGATAAAGAGCGAGCCAAACCAGGCCACAAAATAAGATATGATCGGGCTATTGATTAATAAATAAGAAACCAAAACAGGAAAGTACAGTGTTAAAATAAGTCTTGTAGGGGTATTATTTTGCATCGTTATTATAAATAGTATCTACAATTGCTTCTACCTGCTTTTCAAATGACCAGTTTTGAATGATCTGTTGGGATTGGATGCCCATTTTTGTTAATTTTTCTTTACTGCTTGTTAGTTCTCCTAATTTTCGCATGAGATCATCTAAGTCATTTGATCTAAATACTTCTCCATTAATTCCTGGCTTAACAAGATCTACTGCACAGCCAACTTTTGTGGAAACCAAAACCGCTTTACCTGCTGCCATGGCTTCATTTACAGCTAAACCCCAGGTTTCTCCTGGCCCTTTTGATGGTAAACAAAAGAGATCGCAGGCCTGATACACAACAGGCATTTCTGTTTGATTCTGAAAATCCATAAAATGAATTCTCTTTTTTATATTGTCATCCTGAGCGTAGTCGAAGGACTTTTCATTGATCTTTTTCTCCAAACTCCCAACTCCGAACCCCATCCTCCCTTCCTTGTCATCCTGAGCGTAATCGAAGGATCTCTTCGTTCCTAATCCCTCAACTTTCCTTTTCAAACTCCCCTCTAAGTCTCCATTGCCGACAAATAGTAAATGAACATTAGGTAAATTCAATGCGTTAAAAGCCTCCAATAATAACGATGGATTTTTTTTTACTTCAAATTTACCGGCGAACAGAATTAATATTTCTTGATCAGCAACGCCAAATTTTTGTCTTAAACGATCCGCCTCTACTTTTCTTCCTTGCGAAAATCTTTCATTATCAACAGCATGAGAAGCAAAATGCAATTGCAGATCGTTTAATCCATATTTCTTGAAATAGTTTTTATTTGCCTCTCCGACATAAAATGCCTTATCAATATGGCTATAAACCCAGTTAAGGAAGTATTTTCTCAATACGCTCTTAAAGCTTTTTTGTTGATCTAATAAGGTGGAATCGCCCCTGAAATAAATTGGGAATTTATCTTTGAAAAAACGTAAAGCTTTTAAATGGCTATTCCAGGCCCAACCATAAATTAAGATAGCATCTGGTTTGAAATTTTGTACTTCTTGCATCATTTCGGGGGTGATGATGCCATTAAAATGATGGGTTCCTGGATCTTTGGCAATATTTTCTTGAAAAGTATAATCGTAACCTTCCAATAAAGGCAGGTCCCATTTAACAATCTGTGCAAAACCCTTATCATATTTTATAATGGATTGCTCTCCCCAAGTATAAAATACTTTAAGTCCAACTTTTTTTGCAAGCAATTTAAAAACCGGTGCATAATATTGAATGGGATGCGTAGTTATTATAGCCAACCTCATCACTCTAGATTACCTCATTAAAAACTTGCAGCGACGCTGATGAATTGATCTTACTACTATGCTCAAGCTTTCTTTTATAGTGTAAAAATCTTTTTTCGACTAATTCATAGCTTAAAATAGCGAGTGTTAAAGTAGCTAAAATAGAAACAATATCTAATATTATGGTACTTGTTAATGTTGTTGGTCTATTAAAAATATTCAACCTTTTCAAATAAAATATAGGAAAATGAAATAGATATAAGCCATATGAAATTTTGCCCAAATATCTTAATTTCCGATTAGATAGGAGCACTCTATATAAAATATGCTCTCCTTTATAAGCATTGATGATTATAATTGAACCCAATACCGTTAGTAGATAATAATGTATTGGAATATTGAATGGGGTTAAATTTATATTTAAAATGAAAATAGAAAAAAATAACAATAACGCTATAGCCGAAACGAAGCTATTCTCATAGATTCGATATATCCAATTAATGGTATTTGCTGTTATTTTGGAGGACACAAAATTTTTCTGGTATCTTTTGGAATAAATAAATGCCAGATAGCCCCCAAAGAAAATTTGGAAAAACCTCCAAAAGAAAAATTTGTAAAAGTAACTTTTTAGTAAAATAGGGAGCGCTATGATGAGTATAATAAAAACGAGATTATAAAATATAAATGTACCGATGATATGATCTCGGTTATGTTTTCTTGCATACATCATGATGATCATAAATAACGACGGGAAGACAAAATAAAACTGCTCCTCGATCGCCAAAGACCAGCAATGAGAAAACATAGATGGATATTGTAGAACGGGAAATATCTTGCGGAATAAAATAACGCAATCGCCTGTATATGTTAATATAAAAAAGAGATTGGAAAGTTGCCGCTACGTGATCCCAAAACAACAGGGGTACTAAAAAAACTAATGTTGCGACTATTAAAGGCGGATAAAGCCTGAGGAGCCTTTTCTTGTAAAAAGTTAGGACATCAACTTTATCAGCTGTGATAAACTGATCTATTAAAATCCCCGTTATTAAAAAGCCAGAAAGTGTAAAAAAAAGATCTACCCCTATGTACCCACCTTGGAATAGATTAAAATGGTACTTGCTTCTTAGAAATGCTACAGTATTAGAATGAAAAATGATTACAAATAAACAAGCAAAAGCTCTTAATGAATCAAGATGTGGATAGTATTTTAAATCGCTATCCATTAGCTCTTCCTTGATTTTATGAGATATTCTTTTATTACCTCATCGAATAAAAGGCATTGATTTAATGTCATTTCCCTTGCTGTATATTTTTTGAATTTTGTCCAGTTAGTCTTAACAGCATAAGATTGGTCTATTACATTTTCTATGTACTTTGTTATCTCCTTATTTACTTCTTCAAAAGGCGTTTGAATAGTAGTTGTCATGCCCGCATTACACTCGTTTATGATTTTTATAGCATCGCTTTTTTCATGTAAAATGCAGAACAGCGGCTTTTTCGCAAGTATGTAAGGATATAATTTTGAAGCGGTATAACCTGGATCATCGGTTCCAATAATGATTAGCCCATCGGCCTGCATTAATAGACTAAGCGATGCATAAAAGCCTATTCGGTCTGTCTGCTCTTCAACTATTTCTAAAACATCGTTTTTTTTTGCAATAGGCGTAACTGTTTCTTCTCCTCCCCCAGTTTTAGCATAGCTGGTTCCGATAAAATTAAATGCTATCTTTTCATATAATGATGCCTTATTGTCTTTTAGGTTTTTGAGTGATCTGAACAATAAATGGAGAGAGTCCTCCATTATTTTACCAACAACGCCAAGGTAGAGGAAAGAAATTTTGTTTCCGAGCATTGTCGAAGCTGGGAGCTCTTCAGCGATTTCAAAGTCCTTTTCCAATACTGAAAATGGAATTGTTTTTTTTGGTATAGCCTTTATAGATTCATATCTTTTTTGTAGATCTATAATGTATTTCTCTGAAACACTGATTAAACCGTCTACGCTTTTTAAAGCAATGGGCTCCAAAAACTTATTTAAACGATATGAAAACCAGAATTTCTTTGGTCGCTCTTTTTTAGCCTTTGTTTTGTAATAATCTGTATGCCAAGGATCTTGCATATCGATTACGTAAGGTATATTGTATTTTTTTTTCCAATAAGCCCCCAAAATCATTACGGGAAACTGCGTAGTAGAAAAATAGATGAGATCAAAATTCTCTTTTTCTAATAGCTTGTTTACGTAAATTTTATAAAACCAGAGTGAACGGAGCGCTAAACTGCCCAAACCTACTTTTGAGGTCCACTTTTTGTTAAAAGCCTTAACTCTGTGAATAATTACATCATTAGGCAATGATTTTAAAAGTAGAGGATCTTTTACCATTTCAGAATAACTTTCATCAACAGTTACTATCTCCGATTGCCAACCATATTGTTCAAAATAAGGTAAACTTATTCTAATGCGATGCATATCCGGAGCATTAGACGGAGGGAAATATGGCGATATAATAAGTACCTTTTTCAGTTCAATTTAGATATTTTTTCTAATTTTTTGTTTAACTGACATCCTAGGTCAGTGGCAGTTGGCATGCTATGTTTAATTTTTACAATATCGGTTGCAAGCGTTTCATAGTCATTAGCGGGGATATTTGTCAGGTTGTTAATTTCATTAACCATTGAAAAAGATGTATTATCTGTTTCTATTAATTTTCCATCACCAAAAAGGTAACCTCTTCTTCCAGCTATAGTAGTTATCACAGGTATTTCCCATTCGATTGCTTTTGCCAATTTCATAGAAGCGCCTCTTGAATAATTAAAGATAGGATTGAGAAAGAATGCCCACATTCTAACCTCTTCTTGTAATTGATCATCATTTAATGCCCCCAGGTATTTTATAAAAGGATATTTGTTGGCTAATTTTTTACCAATATGATACGGCCCGCCTATAATTCTTATTTCAGGGTTTATACCTGCTTCCTTTATTTCTTCGCATAACTGATTGAGTGCTATTATATTTGGTGTATGATTTAATGTTCCAACATAGCCGAATACATTTAAAATGGGGTTTCGATTAATATCCTTTTTTTGATTGATTAACCTTGGAATGAACAATGGATTATTTACTCCTAACCATTTTTCAATGGCATTTTCTTCTTCAGACATGGTACAAACTAAATCGACATATCGTTTTCTATACCATGATTCCAAATAGAGGGTTAATCCTAATTTCAAAATGCCAAAATATCTATAGAAATTTTTGAATTGTGGTTTTAATCCCGTGAGGTCGCCTAATAAATCGCCGGATTCATTTCCATGAGACATGATTATAATTTTTGGAACGATTTGAAGTTTTGCTTCTTTAATAATCTTCGAAAATTTAATGAGCTCTGCTTTGTTTATGAAAATGTGTGTGATTTCCTTTGCCAATAAATATTGGACTAATCTTACTTTATATTTTTTTGGACTATAACTTTGGTACGCATCTAAATTTAAACGATATAATATTCTAAAAACTAATGATTTATTATAATTGACTTCAAAAAAATAAAGCTCATCTGCAATTTCCTTTATAATATCTAGAAATTGCTTAGAGCAGATCTGTACTCCACCAGCAATGGTAGAGTTTAAGTCGGTTGGATTATGAAGGAATAGGGCTTTCATTTTTTTCTAACAGGTTTCCTAAATCAATATAAATCTGATGATAAGCCAAGGCACATTTTTCAAGCGAAAGATTAGTTAAGATATACTTACGAGGGTAAAACTCCTGTTCATTGATTTTTTGCTGAAATTTATTCAAGATATCTCCAAATTGATGTATTGATTTGAATGTTAGACCACATACTTCATCCCAATAAGGTACCGCACTTACCGGTCCATATTTTACCCTATTTGGAAAGTATTCTGGATCTAACCAAAATTCTTGTTGATCATAGGCTAAAATGGGTGTATTTGTGGAAAGAATCTGCTGGTATGCAAGTCCTTGTGTTTCGTGTTCGCATAAGAAAATAACTGCCCTGCTTATTGCTAATTTCTCTAATAATTCTTCATGGTCATAGTTTCCATACAAAATCTCAGTATGGGTAAGTTTATTTTTATCGAGTATTGATTTTATAGGCTTGATTAAATCTTTTTCAAAAGAATCATGGTTCCATCTAATTTTGTCGTAGATCAGGAAAGCATATTTTAGGTCTTTTTTAATTGATGGAGACCATTTTTTTGTGTCAATTCCTACAGGCCATACTTTTACTAAATCTCCATAATTAGGTTCAAACATTTTTTTCATCCATTCTCCAGGAACCAATATTTGTTTAATATTAGGGTGTTCCTGTAAAAGATTAGGGGCTTCTAAAGGATGTGAAAATATCGATGCTCCGAAAAGTATTGGATTTTTAAATTTTTTTTCATCAAGAAGATGTGATTTGCCAATTACACCAATTAATTCAGTGGGGTTTCTTTTTGCGTATTTATAATCATTAAAACGATAAGGGATTTTTAAAAGGTCTAAACCCCTCATTAATTCTAACGCAACCATCATTTGACCACCTGGTTGTGGTGTTCCCCTCAACAGTCTTCTGATTAATTTTCGTGGATACCGATCATATTTGATCCAACGATCATGGTCAGGTTCTTCATAAAATAAATTGAGAACAATATTATTCATTAATAACTTTTTTATTGTCTGCGGGATGCCCAGAGATCCCTCTAACATTTATTTTTTGCATTTTATAGGTTTTTAGTTCTAGCTTTTTTATGGCATTAAACATACCTCTCTCAATAGCAATATTGGTATCGTAAAAAATTGTTGAATTATTCTTCAGAAATGCATTTTTTATTACTTGAATTAGGCTTCTAAAGCCAAATACTCTATGTTTATAGAAATACATATTGTTTAATGCTTCAAATAATGTCGTTTGCATAACTTGCTTATTGCAGAAATAATATGCACGTGTACTTATTGTATCAGAATTAAATTTTCCCGCGAACTCTACTTCGTTTAAAATATTTTGATCTAATTTCTCCGTTAAACTATACCTGCCAGAAATTTTTAAGATTGGTATATCATCTTGAATTATTTCCATTCCGTGAATGAGCATAAGTAGTTCCGATAATCCTTTGTTATTATATTGAAAGGAGTTAAATTTAACGAGCTCCATATTTACAAGCTGGTTCTCTGACTGTTTTTGCCAGTTGAAGCCAGAATTATCAAAAAGATAAATTTTAGAAAAGCCAAGAGATTTTAACGATTCAATAGTCATAAGTGTTTGCGTTAAACGTTCTTCAGCTGAAATGCTGTCCCTGTATAATGTGTGAATTGTAGAGGACCCAGTAAAAATCGTAGAAGTTATAATAGCGATCATAGAATGAATATTCTTAATCCAATTTTTTCTTTCAAGGTTTGAAGCTTCCTTGCCAGTTTCCAGTTTATGTGGTTGGCAATAAAATCTGCAGTTTTGCTCCCGATATATAAATAAGGTTGTTTCTTGAGGTTTAACAGTGCATTTTTAAGAATTTTTTTACTTAAGAATTTATATTGTGGGTAACAGCTAACAGCTAACTTAAAGTAGGCCAATGCAAAAGTCTCCTTAATTTTATCCTCATTCTTTACGGCTAATAAATGCTGTTCCTTTAGAGTGAGTCCATTAAAGATGCTTTCCATTGCTTTTATAGACTTTTGACTTGCCAAATTGGTTCCATCTTTATATTTTCGATAATAGTTATATACATTATTAATTGGAACAATTTCATCTGCATTTAAAGCAACACGACAAAAATATTCTCCATCATCATCTACACTAATCTGCTCATTCCATGGCCCAGCCTTTTTGATAACAGAAATAGGCGTAAGCCAGGAATGAATAGTTATCATACTGCCGTTTCCATTAACCCCATAAAGATTTAATAGAAAATCTACTGTATTTTTCGTTTCATATTGAAATAAGGAATCTCTCAAATCTGGTTTTTTTTTAAATGGGTTTTCACCATCGTTAAAATATACTGTAGGGCAAATCGCAACTTTGTTCTGACTCCCTTTTAATGCATTTAATTGGCTTTCTATTTTATCAGTACTAAGCAGATCGTCAGCATCGAGATACTGGATATAATCACCACTGATTTTTTTTAATCCAAGGTTTCTCGCAGCAGATGCGCCCCGATTTTTTTGATGAAAAACCTTGACTTTATTACATTCAAATTTTTTTGCAATTGCTAAAGTTTGATCCTTTGATCCATCATCTACAATAATTATTTCTATATTCTTCCAGGTTTGATTAAGTACAGAATTAATGGTTTCTGCAATATAATTTTCTAAATTATAAACAGGGATAATAATAGAAACAAGTGGCTGTAATTTATTCAATGATTGCGGATGGGCTAAATATTTCTATCCAGCGATTTTTTAATGATGAATTTTCGGGAGTAATATTATCAACAAACCAAGGCTGTCTGAGATATTGAGCATAGAGTTCTGGATCGTTGTCAATTTCGATGATCTTATCTATAATAGGAGAAAAGTCTAACTTGTTAAATTGTACACTCATTTTAAGCTCACGGCCTATTTTTTTAATACGCCTTATTATTTTGTGATGTAGCTGATTGTAAAATGTTGGTCTGTAATCCTTAAAATCTTGCTGTGAAAAGTGTTGTAAAAAGCTTATTAAACCATCCTTTCTAGTTTTTGTATATTCAAGAGCATTAATAAAGCTATTACTGTTAAATATTTCATTGATAAGTGAGTCCCCAAAATAAATCGGAATACTTTGTGCTTGCATCGCATCATATAGTTTTTCGGTTTGGTAACCGGGATAAACATAATTTTCGAAAGCAATGGTAAATTTATATTTAGATAAAAAATGTCTTTTTCGCTCCCAAATATTTCCATCATAGAACAAATCAATTGATTTCATATTGTTCATTGATTTTCCTGGAGAATCTATCTTTTTATATTTAGATAGTTGCTTATAAAATTCCTCTCGGTAAGGAACTGGATTAGAATAAATGAAATTGCAAAACTTAGTTTTTTGGTTAATGATAAAATCTATATCATTTTCCGATATATTTTTAATTAACGTATTTGGGTTTAACCCATGCCACTGAATGCGCTTGTATTTAATGTTATTATTTCTTCTTCCCTCGGTATCCCAAAGGCGTATTCACAAATAGAGAGATCCGGCTTTATGTTTTCACAGAAATAACCTATTCTGGTATAGTTACCTTTTTTAGGTATGTTATTTCCGTAAGGGCCGAAAAGAATAAAGTCTGGTTCATCGCATTCTAAAAAATTAAATGACGAATTAAGATCGAATAGGATATCTCTTGTTGCTTCTTCAAAGCTAATCCCATTCTGACACTTAATCTTAATTGTTTTTACCATTAATAAAAACGTTTATTGCTAATTTTTAATTTGGTTAAAATAATATCTTTTATAAAATGAAATGTTTTTGGTAATGAAAAATTCGTGAAAAATCCCCATTTTAAAAATACTTTTAAAGACGATAAAAGAGAATAGTTGAGGATATTCATTCTAAAAAAGAATATTTTTCGGTTTCGCCATTCTATTTCTTTTTGCTGATGGCCTGGTAAATCTCCTTTAGGTAAGGAATTTTTCCATTTTTCAGCTAATATTATCGAGTAATTCACCCAATCTCTGTTTAAATCTCCAGAAGAAAAATGTTCAATCAAGACTTCGTTTGAGACAAACAGTTTACGATTTTGTGCAACCTGTAAACAGAAATCAAGATCATAACAATGAAATCGATCAAATTTGACTTCATCAAATTTATTGTCTTGCCACACGTGTTTGTGGGTGAATAAAAACACGCCATCTAAGGTTACAACTTCTACATAACCTTTTTGTTCTAAATTATTAACATGGGAAGTTTCCTTTCCATAGCATTGAACAATATTAATGTAATCGGTTTCAAACAGTCCCTGTGCCCAAGAACTTGGGCATAGGGATTTATATCTAGATCCAGCTATTCCGATGATGCCCGTATTTTGTTGGGCGATGAAAAAATTAATCAGCTTATTTCCCCAATCTCCTGATTTAAATATAATATCTTCATGCAGGAAGCATAAATAATCGAAACTAGCTTTTTTGGCACCCAGATTATATGCTTTACAGATTCCATATTGGCCTTGCGAATTATCGATTTTTACAATTTCATACGGAAGATTTATAGTTTCATCAATGCTTTTTATTACTTGCTGAAAATAATCCTCTTTATAAGAGCAGATAATTATGGAAATCATTTAATTGCAGAGAGATTTATCTAATCAATTTTTTTTTGATCCAACTACTTAGACGGTACAATCTTGAATTTAGATATGGTTTTAACATATTATCCACCAAAATCCTTTCACCTTCAAAGTAGGTTATACCTAAACTGGGTGAGGATACATCAGAGGCTACGCATATATTGTAAATTGCTCCTTCCATTGTATAATTTCCAGATACCTCCTTATAGTTTCCTTTATAATAGCTAAAACATGATGATTCTTCTTTTTGGGGAACAATTAAAGAGCCCATAACGATTCTTTGAAAATACAAAGAAACATTTTTGAAATGTCTGGCAATTAAATCTTGAAATTCTGCATTCGTTAATTCTTTAACGTGAAACGGATTGTTCTCCGGAATTACTTTTTCAGGTGTCGACATAATTAGTAGACCACCTGGTTTTAAAATTCTTTTAATTTCAGTTAACATTTCTTCGTGTTGATCATGATGCTCTAATGTTTCAAAACTCACCACCACATCTATTGTAAAATTCTCTATCGGAATTTGACTTGCAGAGCCCTGTCTATATGTCAGGTTTTTCTTTGCATATTTTGCATTTGCATGCTTAACCGATTCATTATCAATATCAACGCCGTAAACAAAAGAAGCTGTATTAGAAAGTAAATGACTACCATAACCTTCTCCACTGGCAATATCCAAAACAATTTTATCTTTTACTAAATTTATTAGCATGCTGTATCTGTGTAGATGTTCAACCATGGTGTAGTTTTCAACATAGGTTACTAACCGTTCACCAGTCCAAGGTAAGTCTTCCATAGGTATTAAAATAAGTTTATTTTTAATAAGTTTTTCATAATAAATTTATGAAGAAGCATCAGGCTTTCAATCCTTAAAAGTAGAATTAAAAATATACCTGGTTTTATGATATAGAAAAATTATATAGTTTTTATTAATCCATTTGTACCTAAAATACGCATTTGCGCTAAACCGTAATCTAAACTGTCGACTACTCTGTTCTTTATCTAGGGTTTCACTACCTAGATGTTTCACTTTAGCGCTTTTGACCAGCACGTTTTTTAAACCATATTTTTGCAACGTAAGCCTAAAATCATCATCTGCATACCAAAAGATAAAATGTTCATCAAATGGACCTATAATTTTAAAAATGGATCTTTTCACAAAGAAACACCAACCCGTAAAAAACACGCCATTTTTATAACCATAATTGATTTCATTAGGAATCTCATCTTCTTTATCGGCATGAAAACTTGGACAAAAAGTACTTACACTATATATATCCGAATCTTTTTCTAACGCTGCTAAAATCGCACTTGCCCATCCTTTATTAAAAATCAGGTCATTGTTACAAAAACATACCAAATCCTTGTTGGTTTCGGCCAGGCCTATATTTAAGTATTTATGAAAACCAAATTCAGTTTCCGGATAAATGGTTTTAGCGTTAAGGTATTGATAGGGCTTGAGAGATGAATTTGACTCAATTACCAATATATTAAACATTATCGAATTTTGATCTTCCGAATCCGTCAAACTCTCAATGGTTTGATTGGTTAACTTAATTAGATTATCGGTTTTCCCATTGCTTAAAATAATAATATCGATGGTAACACTCATTCAATTAAGGTCATGTAAGTAATTTCCGTACTACTGCATGTTAAGACTATAGAATTTATTAAAACTAGCATTATTTTCTCTTAAAAATCTTTAAGTTATAAAAATTAATACTTGAAGCCAGCTTCTTAGTCCTATTAATAAATTTAATGATTCTTGAATTTTTATATGGCTTTTGTATATTCTCTATTAAGATTTTTTGTCCTTCAAAATAACTAACTCCCAGTGATGGTAGTTCATAATCTGATGCTACACAAATATTGAAAATAGGATTGCTTAGTTGTTTTTCATGAATTAGATTTTCGTAGTCACCATCATGAAAGCTAATTGCTGAAGATTCATTTTCTTGATTGACTATTAATGAACCCATAATAATTCTTTGAAAATAATAAGAATGATGTTTAAAATGGCGTGAAATTAGATCTTTGAATTCACTATTTGTTAGTTCTTTAACGTGAAATGGGTTAATGGTAAAAGGCACAACTTTTTCGGGAGACGACATAATTAATAAGCCATTCGTTTTTAAAACTCTTTTAATCTCAGATAACATTTCTTCGTGTTTCTCGTGATGTTCAATCGTTTCAAAACTTACTACAACATCAAGGCAAGAATCTTTTAATGGAATTTGATCTGCAGAGCCATGAAGGAAAGATAAATTTCGCTTTTTGTACTTTTCAGATGCATGTTCAATGGAAGCTAGATCAATATCCACGCCATACACATTTGAAGCATAATTAGATAATAAATTACTTCCATAGCCTTCACCACATGCAATATCTAATACGATTTTATCTTTTATCAAGTTACATACAGCACTATATCTATGAAGGTGTTCTATCGCAGTTTCGTTTATTACAGAGGTTACCAAACGTTCTCCTGTCCATTTTAAATCTTTCATATGTGTGCTGATCAATTTGATATTTAATTTAACTAAATATGGCTATATATTAGAAAGTTGAATCAATATAATCGATAAAAAGCTTAACTTTTTCTGTCGGATCTAGAAGTTCATCATAAATTCTGCTGGCTTCTATTTTATTTTTTTCAAAATGATCGTTAATATAGGCCAAAGCAATACCCATTTCTGAAAAATCTGTTATGATATACCCAAAATCATATTCTTTTTTAATATCGATAAAGGAATTGTTTACAGTGGTAATTGTAGGTATGCCCAACATCATTAAAGTATTAAATTTTGATGAAGAATAGCCTATTTCAGCAAAATTTTTGCCATCATAGGGACTGTTGCTTGTAAATGGAATATAAGTAGACAATCCAATGTCAAATTGCATTAAAAAGGAAAGATAATCAGTATAATCCAATTGATGATCTAATATTTTTACCGAAAAACCTTTTGCATTTTCTGAAATAAAATTCGCTAAATCGGCTTTGAAGCTTCCGCCTATACCATGACTATGAATATAAAGGTGAAATTTTTTATCCCAACTAAATTTCATCGATTTAATGAGTTCTTTAATTCCCGACCAATCATATAAACTGCCTGAATAAATTACAGATTTTTCACCTTCTTGAAGGTTTGGTTTAAACGGAATATTGCTTCCAGTTTTTGGTAAATAGAATTTTGATGGAGAAACAGGGATGAAGAAATAATGGTTGATCTTACAGTCGGTAAATTCGGTCAAAAATAGCCTCAATCGATATTTATCAGGTATAATTAGTGAATTAATTCCCTTTTTGAGCAAATGCTTTGATTTTTTGTGCAATTTAATGGTTCGTTCTTCTTTAAGTTCATCTGAGAAGAAAATTTCGAAAGAGACGTAATTGAAATCTTTTAATGAGGATGGAAACATCTGGTAAGCAGTATGAAACCCTTCCGGATCGATACAAATTATGTTGGGGTTTTTCGATTTGATGAGTTCTAATTTTGCTGATATCCATGGCAAGAACGTTTTTTGAATGAACAACCAAGGTTTTCTGGGCGCTTTTGGATATAAGAGCGGCAAAGTTTTAATCTTTACATTTTCGTTGCCTTTGAAATAAGTTTTTGAACGCTCGCAATTGGTAAAAATTACTAAGTAAAAGTGTCTATCTATCAAACATTTGATCAGATAATTTAGGGTAACATTAAAAATTAAATTAT
The DNA here is from genome assembly GCF_000708285.2 of Pedobacter borealis DSM 19626. Classification (GTDB taxonomy): domain Bacteria; phylum Bacteroidota; class Bacteroidia; order Sphingobacteriales; family Sphingobacteriaceae; genus Pedobacter; species Pedobacter borealis. The sequence continues at coordinate 16,889 of NZ_JAUG01000019.1, read as the reverse complement.
TATGTGGATGGATAATAAAAATCGTTTTTTTCACTTAATTTTTTAGAATATTAATGATTTGTGTCTGCTCGTCTTCTTTCAAGCCCAAACCACTTGGTAAATAAAAACCATTTCTAGCTAGCCTTTCTGCAACGGGATAATTTTCGTTTTTAAACAATCCCATCTTTTGAAATACAGGTTGTTCATGCATGCACCAAAAGAAAGGCCGGGTACCGATTTTGTTTTTGGTGAGATGCGCTATTATGTTTTCTTTTTCGGCTAAGGTTGGTGCAATCAAACCAAATATCCAATAAATATTCTTACTAAAATCTGTTTTTGCAAGAGGCAGTTGGTACCCTTTTTCTCGTAAGAAAGAAAGCCCTTGTTGGTAGCTTGCACCTATTTCTCTTTTCTTGACTATAAAACCTTCAAGTTGTTCTAGTTGTGCTACACCTAGAGCTGCCTGTAAATTTGTCATTCTGTAATTCCAGCCTAATTCATGATGGACAAAGCGAGGGCCATCAGGCTCAAAGCAGAGGTTTCGGAGTTTTTTGCATCTATCTGCCAACTCTTGACTGTTAGTTAGGAGCATACCACCTTCACCGGTTGTAATGTGCTTATTTGGATAGAAGCTAAAAATACTAATGTCGCCAAAACTACCGCACATTTTGCCTTTATAGGTTTGGCCGTGCATTTCTGCTGCATCTTCGATTATTTTCAGCTTATATTTTTTGGTCAATGCTAATATGGGATCCATATCAACTGGGAGACCGTAAATATGTACTACCAAAATCGCCTTTGTACGAGTGGTTATTTTGGACTCAATTTGGGTCACATCCATATTCCAAGTGATTGGATCACTATCTACTAAAACAGGCAATGCGCCAGCGGTAACCACAGATTGCGCTGGAGAGATAATCGTGAAAGTAGGCATAATTACCTCGTCTCCAGGGCCAATATTTAAAGCTTTAATCGCAATATCTAAGGCTGCAGAACCGTTACTAACCGCAATTCCGTACGAACTACCAATATATTTACTAAACTGATCCTCAAATTTATTAATAAAAGGTCCTTCGCTACTGATCCAACCTGTTTCAATACACTCAGTTAAGTATTTTAATTCATTGCCATTGAGCAGGGGAGCGTTAACAGGAATTGGATGCATTATAATTTTTTTAAAATATAACAAACGCCCCAAGTTTCGACTGTGGGTATGTTCTGACTTAGAAATTCTTCATTGTGAATTAGCTCAAATCCTGTGGCATAAGCTAGTAATTCTATTTCTGGCCTGCTGAAATGCCGCATTGGATGTTGCTCTTTAAAAGATTGAATTGTACCGTCTTTAAGGTCGTTTACGGTAATATCATAATTAACTTCAACAACATTTAATTCGGGATAGATCACTGGATTTGCATTTCTAGTAACCTCAATATTTTGATTTCGAAGTATTTTAGTTCGTTTTTCTGGTATTTGGAAATGTACGGCAGCACTGTGCCAAACATCGAAAATGAACAGACCATCTCTGTTTAAGTTCTGATGAACATTCTTGAATGTCTTGATCAAATTCTCATTGGTAGTTAAGTAGCTGATCACATGGAAAAGAGATATGGCAATATCAAAAGAGATGTTTGATCTAAAGTCAGTAATATCTGCAATTTGAAAACTCACTCCCTCTTTTTTATTCTGGTTCGCAATTTCGACCATTTCAGAGCTCTGCTCAATACCGAGAATTTGATATCCTTTCTCTGCCAACAAATTTGCATGTTTGCCAGTTCCCGAGCCTAACTCTATAATTTTATTGCCTTTAGAGTGGTATTTATCAAGTAAACCAATTAGATAGGCGGTTTCTGCCACGTAATCTTTGTCTCTATAAAGCAAATCGTAATATTGACTATAAAGCTTAAAGTTTTGGCCCATTACCTTTGGTTATTAAGTTGATGTTTTCAGGCTTGTATTCAAATCTAATTTTGTCTTCATCACCACAATAGGGACCTTGCTTAATTTCGATCATCTCGGAGTTTTCTAACATTTCGAAACCATGTCCGCCAGCTGCCAATAAAATTACATCGCCAGTTTCTACAATTCTACTTTGCAAGTAGACTCGCTCATTATCATAAAAATCTACCCTAACTTTTCCTGATTTAATATAAAGCACTTCTTGGGTAAGAACAACCTTTCGCTCAACTAAACTGTGCACATGAGGATCTATAACATAGCCTTTAGGGCGGTTCATATAACCGAGCTGTTGAGAAAAGTCGCCAGGGGTAAAAAAAGAAATACCATCCTTTTTATAGTGGGCGCGTATTATTATTGATAAAAGTTGCTCTCGGTTTTTTACTTCTTCGATCATGGGATTAAGTAAGAGTTTGCAATTTGCGATCCTGTTCTGGTAGAGAATGGAAAAGTACGTTTTGGTGTGGGCGAGTCAATAATTTCAAATCCTAACTTATCATCTACCCAATCGTAAGTTTCTGCTTCACTAGCACCTAGCCAGGCATAAACGGTGTATTCATCAGGTATGAAGCTATTTAAATGTACAATACAGGTATAAACTTTATCTTTATTTTCAAAATTAATGTAATTATCTAAAGATGGAATTGCCTCCATTATAGTAACACTAGCACTATTTTTAATTCCAAATACGGCAAATGCAGCTGTTGAGAATAATGTTTTGTTAACCTTAAATTTTATTTGAAGTGTATGAGAGGGTTGGGATCCTCCAAGTTGTAATTCGATGTTTGTAAATTTTGGGTTTGAGACAATATTTGACATCGTGTATTCGCTACGTAAAAATTGGCTTTGGTTTTTCAAATAATAGTCGACAGCTTTTTGTGATGTCCCTGTAAAGTTGCACAATCCATTTTCAAGTACAATCCCAGATCTACAAAGTTCGGTTACCGCGCCCATATTATGGCTCACAAATAGCACTGTTCTTCCTTCTCCCTTGCTCACTTCTCCCATTTTGCCTAAACATTTTTTCTGAAATTCTGCATCGCCAACAGCCAATACTTCATCTATAATCAATATTTCGCTTTCTAAATGCGCAGCTACGGCAAAGGCTAATCTAACATACATGCCGCTGCTATATCTTTTTACCGGCGTATCTAAATACCGTTCTATCCCAGCAAAATCTACAATTTCATCAAGCTTACGTTGGATTTCTTTTTTACGCATGCCCAAAATGGCACCATTTAAAAAAATATTTTCTCTACCGCTCAACTCTGGGTGGAAACCAGTGCCTACTTCTAATAAACTCGCAATTCTGCCTTTACCTGATATTTTTCCAGTAGTAGGGGCAGTAATCTTGCTTAGAATTTTTAGAAGGGTACTTTTGCCAGCTCCATTTCTGCCAATAATTCCTACGGCATCGCCCTGCTCTATCTCAAAATCAATGTCTTTTAAGCTCCAAACTATATCGCTATTGGTATTTTGGTTATTGGTTTCGCCAATTCTTAAAAAAGGATCTTCTTTACCGCGGATGCGGGCAAACCAACGTTCCAAGTCCCTACTAATGGTTCCAGTGCCTATTTGGCCCAATTGGTAAGCTTTACTCAGGTTTTCTACTTTAATGGCTATGTTCGACATGGGTGGTTAAACAGTATCAACAAAATTCTTTTCCACTTTATTAAAGGTTATTATTCCGATGAGCAGAATGATTAGCGTTAACACTGAGGTATAGCCTAAATAGGCCCAGCTAAAAGATCCATTCCCCAGAAAACCATATCTGAAAGTTTCAATAAGGCTTGTCATTGGATTAAATTCGATTAACCAACTGTACTTAGGATATTTTTCAATCGCTGTAGATAGTGGATAAATTACGGTAGTAGCATACATTAGCAACTGCACGCCAAAACCGATCAAGAATGACAAGTCTCTATATTTCGTGGTCATAGCAGAGATGATCATTCCCAAACCCAGGCCCAATAAGGCCATTAAAGCCAATATTAGTGGGAATAATAAGATTGCCCAAGTGATGTTAAAATTTGCACCAGAGAAATAATAATAAGCCAATAAGATGAGAAACAATACCATCTGTACCCCGAAACGCACAAGGTTACTCACCACAATGCTTAATGGCATAATTAACCGTGGGAAATATACTTTGCCGAAAATACTGGCATTGTCTTTAAAAACAGAGGAGGTTTTGGTTAAACAATCTGCGAAATAATTCCATGCTGTAATGCCAGCCATGTAAAATAGGGGTTTCGGCAAACCATCAGTTGATATACCTGCTAGGTTGCCGAAAATAAAGGTAAAGATAATGGTGGTAAATAGGGGTTGGATAAAGAACCAAAGCGGGCCTAAAATAGTTTGCTTGTAGAACGAAACAAAATCTCTCCTCACCAATAGTACCAACAAATCGCGATAGGCCCAAACTTCATGCAGTTTTAGGTCGAATAAGGACGATTTTGCCTCAATGGTCCATTGCTCTTCTTCCTTAACCATAGCTATTAAGTTTGTTTATCTGCATGTTTTGTTGGTCCTGATTAGATTCTGTATGATCAATTGAGCCATTTACAATCAAGTTTTTGACCGATTGAAGATAGTGTGTATAACCAAATGCTTTGATACATTTTTCCTGAAGGGTCATTTTCTCATTTTCAGTTTGACTATGCTTTAGCAGTATAGATATGCTGCTTAGCATTTCTTGCTGATCGTCAGGATCAACCAATATACCAAGCGCCCCGTTTTGAAGTGCATCTACACTGCCATCTTTATTGCCGGCAATTACCCTGAGACCACTGGCGAGGGCTTCGATGAATACAATGCCAAAACCTTCTTTTTTACTGGGTAGAATAAAAAGATCAGACAATAAGAAATGTTCGGTAAGTTCAGCTTCATCAATAAAACCGACCATTCTGATATGATCTTGAAGTTGGTTCATTGCGATTAGATCTTCTAATCGTTTTTTTTCCACAGCATCCCATTTTCCACCCAACAGATAAACCAGGTTTGGGTATTTTTCCAAGAGTTGTGGCAAAAGCTCAATGGTATGGTCGTATCCTTTGTACTTCTCTGAAGAAGATAAGCGGGATAGTGAAAATAACACTAAGTTCTCACGATTTAAATGGTAGCGATCCAATAAACGCTGTGGTTTTTCGAACTGGGTAGGCAGATAATAAAAGGGATCAAGACAATTGTTTAATACTTCAATGTGATCTGCAGAAATGTGATGCATTTCCATAATTTTATCGGCAGTAAAATGACTTACACAAATAATCTTATCCAACTGGTTTAACATTTTGAGTTTGGAGTTGGATAACTTTTTCCAAATTTCTATACCATGTGCCAATAAATAGATTCTTTTATGAGGATGTATTTTCTTGATGAAATAGACAATATTGATCAAATGGATATGGCTTAACAAAATCACATCTGCTTTTAATCCACTTAAAAAAGATTGCACCACGAAGTGTTCTTTGTTTCCATTAAAACCTTGAAACTGTTGTTTACTCAGGTACCTGGAATCGCGGTCGGTATTTTTATCATACATGGAATATACCGTCGATTGAACAAGTTCTTCTTCGCTTAAATCGTATAACACACGGGATAAACTTCTGCAAACTTTTTCAATGCCACCAGTAAAACTAAAAGTTTTAAGGGTTAAAAATAAAATCTTAATTGGCATGATATATCCTATATAAGGCTAGGGCAGAACTCCAGTGCAATTTATTTTCTCCAAAGTTTTGTATGAGCGATTTTGCCCGTTTATTTGTATATCGGGATGGATCGGCAATGTCGCAGCTTTTTCTCATCCATTCCTGAAATGGAAAAGTAAAACCCATTTTCCGCCTTTTCCAGGTTTCTACAGGCAGATCTTCTTTGTAAGCCTCTACCAGGAGTTTTTTTTTCTGTTCGTAACTAAACTTTATTTCTGTTGAGATGGAAAGAACCAGATCGACAAAATTACGGTCTAGAAAAGGAACCCTCACTTCAACGCCATGACTCATGCTCATAAAATCGGTATCCTTTAACAACTGATTTTGCATGTACATGTTAAATTCGAACCAGCTCGCACGCGTTTCGTTACTGGTTTTCTTTATTCCGGAGTGAAGCGGGATATCTTCCAGGCAATCGATAACCGTTTTCATATCGATGTTTAATAGTTCTGCAATTACATCAGGCGAGTAAACGCCCCGCAGGCACAGGTATTCGCCAATGGGCGAGTTTAAGCTAAGGTAATATAATCGTTTAAATTTGGTGTTGTTGGAGAAACGCATGCTCCGTAGAACGCTTTTGCTCAGCCAACTTAGGTTTTGTATTTTATGGATCCGATCAAAAGAAGGGTATCCCCCAAAAAGCTCATCGGCACCTAAACCCGACAGCAATACTTTTATACCGTGCTCTTTTGCTGTTTTACACACAAACCAGGTATTAATACCATCATTTGTGGGTTGATCCATATCAGCTAAAACGGTTTCGAAATTCTGTACGAAATCGCGATAGGTAATAAGCTGTTCAATTTTTTGAGTATTTATTTTTTGGAGTAGGCTGTTCCGCTGTTTTTTTTCGGAAAAATCTATTTCATTAAAATTGGCAGAAATACTGGACAACCGTTTGTTATTATGCTGATTGGCCAGTATCGTAATGATGCTCGAATCGAGGCCACCACTGAATAGTATACCTATATCAACATCAGAAATCATCTGCTGCTTGATGGAATGGCCAAGTTCTTCGCGGATTCTTTCAATAGCGTAGCTTTCATTATGGATGTAAGCTGTGCTTTCAAACTCATGGTACGATTGAATATGATGTTCAGCGCTTCGGATGTTATATTTAAGAAAGCAGCCTTTGCCCAGGCTACACACATTTTTAAGTGTAGTATAAGGTTCGGGGATATGGCCGAATGCAAGATAGTAAATCCGCCAATTTTCATTTTCCCGATAAATATCGACGTGTTTAAAAGCCTTTACTTCTGATGAAAAAATTAAGGCTCCATTGGCAAAGTGGTAATACAATGGTTTGATCCCGTTTTGATCTCTTACCAAATATATACACTGATGCCGCTTATCGAAAATACAGAAAGCAAAAATTCCATCTAGTTTTTCGAAAGCTTTTTCTCCCCAATGCTGGTAGGCATAAAGTATTACCTCTGTATCGGTTTGTGTTTTAAAAATGTAGCCTAAATTAATTAACTCGGTTCTAATTTGCAGGTAGTTATAAATCTCTCCATTGTACGTGATAACAATATCTTCTTTGTGGCTTAACATTGGCTGATGACCACTAGAACTGAGATCTAGAATGGCTAACCTACGGTTACCCAGGCATACGGATGATTTTTTATCAGTATAAATACCATGATCATCAGGCCCGCCGTGTTGCATACTATCGCACATGGCTTTTACCTGTTGATTAACTTTTTCGAATGAATTTCTACTGTTTACAATGCCCGCTATGCGACACATAATCTTATTTTATCAACCAATTAGAAGCTATTTTAATGTGCATTGGGTACAGCTTCGCCCCCTCAGTCACATTTTATTTTCAAAATGAACTGATTAATTTTTATATATCTTGCTGAGCCCTATCTCAGGTCTCACATCTCCCCTCTAAACGCTAACCTCTCGGATCTTACGTCTCACATCTCAAATCTTATAGCGGTTCTACAAATGCTATCGATGTATTAATATTAATCGAATAGCCCATATTTTGTAAACGTAAAATAATACGCTGTTTGTTCTGTAACGATACCAATTCGGCAATTATGCCTTTAAAAGGTCCGGCTTTAATCAATACGCTTTCACCTGGTTTAATATCGTAATCAATGAGTTCCAGATCGGCGTCTGTAGCGAGCAAGAGCTTAAGGTCATGGATTTGTTGGTCAGGAATAGAAGCGACTTGGTTGGAGAAATAAATAAATCTGGCAACACCATTGGTCATCAAAACTTCTGCGTATTCTCTCGCCGAAATATACGCAAATAGATAAGATTTAATCAAGGGCTCTTCGACGATTTTTTTACGGTCGCTCCATTGCTTAACTGCCTTTTTAAGAGGTAAATAAGTTTGGATTCCTTTCCTGTTCAATTCTTCATTCGCCTTTTTTTCTACTCTCGAACGTGTATAAACCGGATACCACCTGTAATTTTGATCTATCATTATACTATATCAATGATTAAACTCCATCTTCTAAATTAACCAATCTAAACAATTAAGCGATTAACCTTTTCCATCTTCCATTTCTAACCACTAAACCCTAAACCAGTCCTTCCATCATCCTTCTCACCTTCTCCGTCGTGCTATTTAGCCCTTCTCTTCCAGGAGAGGGCGGGGGGAGAGGTTATTTTCTTTTCCAAAATTCCCACCAGCTTTTCTCATCATCGTAATAGCCGCTTTTTCCATAACCTGTGTAATTAGAATAGTAGTAGGTTCCGGTATTACTATGTGCATAATTGGTGGTATAAATGTTTGCATGCAACTTCTCATCACCAAATGAATTTAATATAATGGCAATGTTGTTTAGTCCATATTCTTTTGATAAACGATCAGGAATAGTGGCGGCTCTGAATTTAGAAACGCCCGAACGGATAATGAAGAGATTGATATCAGCCTTTCTAATGAGCGGTACAGAATCTGAAACCAGGCCTACAGGAGCGGTATCAATGATGATATATTCATAGCGCGCTCTCAGTGTTTCGATCAGTGTTTCCATCGACTTGTGATGCAGCAATTCTGAAGGATTTGGGGGTACTGGGCCAGAGGTGATGTAGTCGATATTGTGCCGTTCATCGGTAAAGATAATATCGGCTAAATCTGCCTGTTTTGATAAATAACTACTTAAACCAATGCGGTTATCGGAGCCAAGGGCATGGTGAAGTTTAGATTTTCGTAAATCTGCGGCAATCAGAATCACTTTCTTGTCTATAATGGATAGGGTGCCTGCAAGATTTAAGCTTACAAACGATTTTCCTTCACCAGAAATTTCAGAAGTGATACAAATTACTTTAGTGTCTTGATCACTCGCCATAAAGCTCAGATTCGTTCTCACCGACCTAACCGATTCGGCAAATATTGATTTTGGTCGTTCTATCGACAAAACACTTTGGCCTGGTTGAACTTTTTTGGGATATTTTAAAATTACCCCAATTATCGGGGTTGCGGTTAGGCCCTCGATGGTTTCGATATCGTAGAGATAAGGATTTAATATCCTGACCAATAGAATTAAGCCCAGCCCCGAAAACAAACCCATAAATAAATAAGAGGAATAAATTTTCTTAGGCACGGGAGAAATCGGAAAAAAAGAAGGCTGTGCTACGCTGATAATTGTGGCACCCGAAATTACGGCTGCTGAACTGATTTGCGCGGAGAGTTTTTGTTCAAATAGCATCGAAAACATGCGTTGGTTGATGTCGAAATTACTCTGCAATTTTGCGAAATCATTTTGTTTGGCAGGTATGCTGCCCAGTGCCTGATTTGCCTGGCCAATCTGTCCATTAATGTAACTGATTGTTTTTTGGTTACGCTCATGCAATAAACGGATATTGGTTACAATGGCCTGTTTCACTTCGTTAATCTGCCGGTTAATATCCTGGATGGGCTGAGCATCGGCATTAAAATTCTGTAACTTATTTTCTCTATTAATGATAAGGCCATTAAGCTGTGTAATTAAACCGGTTAATAGGGTACTGTTGGTACCTTCCAGGTTAAGATTAAATTGTATTCTATCTTTATTGTTTTTTACCTGAGTTTCTAATTGTTGGATACCAAGTTCTTGTAGTTGTAATTCTGCAATCTGGTTTTGCAGAATGCTCAGTTTCGAATTTCCCAGTTGCCGATCGCTCGTTGGATCGATTAATTTATTATCGCTTTGAAAGCTAGAAAGTTTATTGCCCGATTTATTCACCTGTGCATCTAAAAATGCAATCTGGCTATCCAGGTAATCTATAGTTTGTTTGGCCGATCTTTTTTTAAGCGTTGCATCATTCTTAACATATTGTTTAATGATCTCATTGAGCACATTAGCAGAGAAAACAGGATTGCTATCCGTGTGGGTAACACCCATAATATTGGTGTTTTTCTCCTGTTCGAATACATTTAATCCCCCTGCAGCTCTGCCATACAAATCGCTAATCCCGTTGAATTTGAAACTGTAATTGCCGGTAGACGGAATTTCAGTTTTAACCGTAAACACCATATTTCCAGCATTAATTGCTTGTCCATAACGATACTTTTTTGAACTCTGGTTGTTGTCGTCGCTACTCGATAATTCAAAGGTTTTGTTATCAACCGGCTTAACAGAATAGGTAGCCCTACTGAAATCAACTGAATCCTGGGTTAAAATATCAACTTGAAAAGGCTGTTTCGGATAAAGTTCAGTCACCCGTACCCTTCCTTCTAAATAGTAGCTAATTTTATAATCAAGATTCTTTAATGCGTTTAAAATTACGTCTTCCGAACGCATAATAATTCCCTCAGTCTGAATCTGGTTTTGATTAAAGGGGCGATAATTTACTGGCGAACCAGGAAGTGGTGGCATTTGTTGCTGCTGATCGCCATCTAACTTTAACGAAGCAGAAGTAATATAAATAGGTGTAATGCTACGTACATATAACCAGGCCATTACGAAACTGATCAATACCGTTCCGGCAACCCAATACCACTTGCTTAGAAAAATCAACGCGATTTTCCAATAGTTAATGGTCTGGCTAGCTAACTTCTTATTTTCGGTTGGTGTGGTATTATCCATTAGCGGGTTAAGGTAAAGATTAATACAGCAAGATTGGCTACCACAAGCAGCGGTTGTACAATATTATTAACACTCGTTAGTTTTTCGCTCAATGCCGAGCTCTTGGTTTGCTGCAGTACAATAATGTCATTATTCTGAAGAATCAGTTTTTTACTGGCTAAACTGTTAATGTCATTCAAGTTGACATAAATAATTTCCGGGTGGCTTCTATCGCCACGGATAATTTTCAGGGTTTTAGGATCTGCAGTTTTATTGATGCCGCCTGCCTCGCCAATAATATCAATTAAGGTAGTGTTTTCGCGTTCCAGTAAAAAATTCCCTTGTTTGCTGAATTCTCCCAATAAAGTAACCTTTAAATTTATCACACTCAGTTCTATAATAGGATCGCGCAGTAGTTGTTTAGCATATAAACCCTGAATTTTAATAGCAGCATCCCTTCTGCTCAGCCCCACTACCTCAACTTTTCCGATAGCCGGTAAATTTACTTTACCATCTAGGTCTACCAGGTAAGATAAGGTACCATTAATACTGCCAGCTACCACATTTTGGTTACCGCTTGGGTTGCTTGAAGAAGTTGAAGCGCCAAACTCTTTGTTTTGTACATTTCGGATGGCCAACTGATCGTTAACCTTTATTTTGTAGTAGGCATCACTAATACCCTGGTCGTTTACCACATATACCTGTTTAATGGTGTCGGTAACTACATCGCTCGGGGCGTTAAATAGACTATGTTCTTTTCTGGCAGCACAGCTTGCAAGAGCGATGCTAATAGATAAAATACAAAGAAATTTTAAAATTGCTTTTGTCGGGATCATAATCTCAATCGGAATGTAGGATGGAAGCTTGGGGCTTACACGCAAAACAGGGTTAAAGATACTTAAAATATGGCTAAAGATGCTAAAAAAAAAATAAACTGAAAAGTAAGATTTACTTATTGTCTTTTTAAGGAGGTGATGAATAATGCATAGTTTCATTGCTCATTATAATTCAATGTTATGAGTTAATACCTAATTAACAACGGTTTTTAACGCCATTTGTTTAAAATCGGCCAACAATAAAAAACGCAGTTAGTTTTTGATGCGTTATGTTTATTTTGATAAAAATCAACATAAATATGTGTTTATGTATATTTATTAATACTTTATTATTGCTATTTGTGTAGAAATTGTTTTATATTTGCCCCGTCAATTCCAGTTCTTAATCTATGAAAAAAGTACTTATTCTGTGCACATTTATTTTGTGTCTGTTTTTTTTAAAAGTAACTGCTCAAACAGGTTGCGTAAAATATTATTACCCTGGTTTCGATGTTGTATATTATCAAAGACGATTGAGACAAATTGGTACTTTCGGCCCGGCTTATGGTGGCGTGCCAGCTGCATTTCCTGTTGGATGCCGGCCTGTCGAGCCAACGCCTTTTTTATCGAATAGCGGTGAGTGCTCCTTAAGAAATCCGATAACTGGATATTATGATATACGTGGCTTACTCGTTGAAAATCATCTTGAGTGTCCTATTGATACCTATTTACCGTTTTTTGTTTTACTCGCAAGCTGTCTAGGAGCAGGTTTTGTAAGAAACAGAATGGTATTTGGCTTGATTGGTTAGCTTATGCCTCTTATTTATTTTTTTCCGTTTAATTAAAATAATATAAAAGACCGCAAAATTACGCGTCGTATACTCGCACTTTAGTAGAAAAAAAATATTTTTTGTATTATTTTGTGTGTATTGCGGTATTTCTTTTGCCTTTTATGATCTTTGCTCAAATTGGTAAAGATGGTTAAGGTTTTTTTAAATTTTAATGTGCTTCTAGAGGGTCAACCACTACCAACATGGCTATGCACTTTATATACCCTACATGCTATTGGCACTAGCTGCCTTAGGCTTTTTTATAATCAAAAAACAAACGGTATGGGGGACAAGTAATTATAGCTTTTCTTAAACTGTTTTTGGCCAATATTGAACAAGTCTTATTCATTTTGTTCATGATAATTGTCAAGGATTTCTGATTTTGCTTTAAGCGAATTTTCTATTTTTCTTTGTTTAGGCGCTTCTTGGGCCATTTTTGACTGATTGTAGCGCGAAATCAGCGTGTCATATTCCATTTGATAATTTATTTATGCTTTTTTGGTTATATTTGTAATATTAATCTTACGATTATTTTGGTATTTTGTTGGTTTATATCATCGTTTGGCTCCAAAATTTTGTTGTGTTATTATTATAATTTTTTTGTCGCAGAACATCTCTGATTGTGGGAGTTACGTATGTGCACCCACCAGTACCAAACAATAATGTCGAAATATCTCTTTTTAACTGTCTTGTCAACAGTTTTATTTTTCTCTAATGCCGTCGGAGCAGTAGGCTGTAAAACCGGAATTATATTTATACAGTTCAAAGTGGAACTTATTTTGACGGAGGAACCACTATGCCGCTATACACTGCATTTGATCGAATCACGATAAGAAACTGGCCTGAAGACCCAAATTGCGGGATTTTAAGAACTACCTCAGATAATTATCCGGTAGCCAGTGGCGGCTCTGGCAATCCTCAATCTAAATGTACTTCTCTGGAAAGTGTTGCTGACGAGGGTGTTCTGGTGAATTACAATCCGTCTGATAGCAATTGTATGCCGTTGCCATTAGATGATTATGCGCCGTATTTAATAAGCTCCATCGGATTTCTTGGTTTTATCATAATTCGTAAAAAAAACTCAATTTGCATCTAGTGCTAAGTTAAGTATGAATTGTCATTTTATACTCCCGCTGATTACGCGGAATACGCTGATTTATATGTTCAGCGATTATCACCGAAATCAGCGGGAAAATAGAACCGCCATTTTACTATTAACACAACGCTAGTCTATAAGTCATTATACTGTTATTCTTTATCGTGGTAATTTTGTATCACTAAGGGCCATAGTGTTTCCATAATATTGAACAAAAAGAACGGCAAATACATAAGTTAGACAGACCGATTTTATATCGGATCAGTATCGATATGGAATGAAGGGGTGTATCAGTTATCATATTATTCTTTTCTTGAAATACTTTATACGCATTTGTTCAGGGTTCAGCCACGGGATGCATCATGTCTGATGAATAAATCGTTTACCGAAATCAGTAATAAAGGCCGATCCTCTTAATAGTTGAAAGCAGTTGAACAAAATGAATGTAGTTTCTGCATTAGGTTTGGTGTAGTTTTGATTTGGATATAATTCTACAGTTATGAACTCCTTGAAATGCTTAGCTATATGGATTGTTTTGTTTCTCTATTCTACCTTAGCTAAAGCTACCGTTGGATGTTTGATCACTGGCGGGACTGAACTTTATGATACTGCCACATTAAATGTTTTAACTGGAGGATATAAGCTTTATACTAATTCCTTATATCCTTTATCCAGTAATTATTGTAGTTGGGCAGCCGTATCATATACAGGGAATACATGTGGTGTTTGTTCCGGCTTGGGAATTTGTGTAGCTGGAATCTGTCCATGTCTTGGAACAGCTAAATACGGTTGGGAGGGGTCATTTACAATGGTAGAATGCAATCTCGACGACTACTCCTGGCCCCTTGGCGCTGCCGCAGGTCTCTTCGGTGTATTCGTAATCAGAAGAAGAAATAAACAATAATCATCTTTTTCCATTTAAATAATGTTGTTGTTTGGATGCATCTATCCGGATTGAATGGTTATTGATTATATTTACCGCAGGTTTCAGCTTAAAAAAGCCGAAGAATGCTTGTTTGGTAACCATGAAGATATCCCTTATTACGGTCGTTTACAATGGAGAAACCTTCTTGCAAGAGTGTTTTAATTCTGTAATGGCGCAAAGCTATCCAGCTGTAGAATACCTGGTGATTGATGGGGGATCGACAGACAGAACGTTGAACATTATTCGGGAGAACCAATCTCATATTGATTATGTTGTTTCAGAAAAAGATAAAGGTTTGTACGATGCCATTAATAAAGGGATCCAGAGGGCAACAGGAGAGGTGATCGGAATCTTAAATGCCGATGATTTATTTGCACACCCTGATGTATTGGCATCAGTAGCCAAAACCTTTATCGATCGGCCGAAAATAGATGGACTTTATGGTGACCTCAATTATATCCATGCCACAACACATAAAATTATCAGGACGTGGAAATCACGGCAAAACACCTTTCAGGATCTTAAAAAAGGCTGGATGCCCGCACATCCTACGCTGTATTTGAAAAGATCTTTGTTTGAGAAAAATGGCGATTATGCCTTAGATCTGGGTACCGCTGCCGATTACGAATTAATACTACGTTACTTTTATACCCATAAAATAGAAGCGGTTTACCTGCCTACCTTAATGGTGAATATGCGCATGGGAGGGGTAAGTAACCAATCCGTGATGAGTAGGGTCTCTGCCATGGTTAATGATTATAAAGCCTTAAAAAGAAACAGCGTACCACACCCACTTTTGGTCGTGATCAGGAAAAAGCTGAGTAAGCTCAGCCAATTTTAAATTCTTTCCCGAAGAAGAATTTAAAGGAAATAAATCTCCTCAGATTATCATTGCGAGAAGGCTTTTTCAGCCGACGAAGCAATCTTTATGGCAAAGATCACACTAGCGTGAAAGATTGCTTCGTCGTACCCTCCTCGCAAGGACGACCTTTCTTATGGGATTTGTCAAATGTAGCAACACCAGTCTTTCTAAGGTAATCTGATGTTCGATCAGCAAAACACCATTATAAATCCACCTCACATTTGATTTATGTCATGTCAAATATTTTACATCACAATTTTGTTTATCTTACTATGATTATATTTGCCTGCAAGTCGCTATAAGTTTTGCTAAAAGATATTCTGAATACCAGCCCTAACTATTTCTGTATAGCCATATCTATTTTGGCCTTTTCAACCGTAATTATAAGTATTCCAAGTATAATCTATATTTCTTTAAAGTATGGCCTTTTTGATAAAAACGACCTGTACCGTAAAAAACATAAACGCAATATTTCACGTTTAGGTGGCTTGGCCATTGTAGGTAGTTTTACCGTATGTATCTTGCTTTTTTCGGCCATTATTAATTTTAAAGAAGCTAATTTTTTAATTGCATCGTGCATCATCCTTGCGGCACTTGGTTTAAAAGACGATGTTTATGGCACCAATACCAGTACAAAATTTATTCTACAGATCGTAGTAGCTTTTATCCTGGTTTTTTTTGGTGCCTTCCGCTTAACAAGTTTGTACGGTGTGTTGGGGATAGGAGATATGGCGCCTTTATGGAGAAACCTTTTTTCGATTGCATTGATTATCTTTCTGAACAATGCATTCAATTTAATAGATGGCATTGACGGATTGGCCGGTGGAATCGGCATTTTAACGAGCCTGGCTTTCGGTATTTTGTTTTCTTTGATGGGACAAGTGCCCTATGCATTTATAGCCTTTGCCCTTGCGGGTGCTATTGCTGGCTTTTTAAAATACAATTGGTTTCCTGCTAAAATATTTATGGGCGATACAGGCGCACTGATTATCGGGCTTATTTCTGCTGCCCTGGCCATTAAATTTATAGAGCTCAATAAGTTTACAGGTGAAAATAAACCTGCTTTTTATTCTGCGCCAGCAATAGCGGTAGCCATACTGATCGTACCTATATTCGACTCATTAAGGATTTTTACCATCCGTATTTTAAAGGGAGGTTCTCCGTTTAAGGGAGACCGTAACCACATCCACCACCGTTTAGAGCAGTTAGGGTTTAAGCCCAGCTGGATCGTAATTTCCACTGTGGGGTTTAATCTGGTTACAATAGCTGCCACCATTTTCCTTCAGCATCTTGGGAATTTTGTATTGATTTTGCTCATTATTGGTCTCTGCATTGCGTTCAATACCTTGCTTACCTTAAGCCTGCTTAAAAAAAAAGGCAGGTAAAATTAATTTAGCATCTGTTTCTGTACTCCAAAAATAAATTTTACTTTTTTAGTAAAGCAGGTGTGGTGCCTATCGGTTTCCTTGCAGATTAGAAGTACCTAGCCCCGGTCGCAGCGGCATCCCCGGAGCGCAGCGCAGGGATATAGCGAAGAATGGGAAGAAACATTACTAACCTGAGTTCGATTATTAAATCTCATTTTGTGGCGTTTTAATCAAGTTTTCTGTTAAGACGGTCGTCACCCTGAATTTATTTCAGGGTCTTTCACGCTAAAAAGATGCTGAAATAAATTCAGCAGGACGATAAAGCGGGATTAGGCGTAAATAAGATATAATT
>NZ_JAUG01000018.1 GCF_000708285.2 Pedobacter borealis DSM 19626 | reverse complement strand
AATAATCGAACTCAGGTTAGTAGTAAGCAATTGCAAAATAACGTCAATGGTAGCGGAGTGCAACGTAGTCGAGAAATCTGTTTAGATAGATCTCTCCATTCCGCTGCGCTTCAGGAGATGACGACCCGTCTACAATTCACAGGTTAAACAAGTAAACAGTTTTCAATTTGCAATTCACAATTTAACAATCAAAATAACTTTTAAACGCTTAAACCTTTCAACAACCTAAGCCATATATTTTCCAACTATCGGCATTCTTCTGCCCATGCCAAATGCTTTTGGCGATACCCTTAAAATAGGTGGTGTTTGATAACGTTTAAATTCAGCAACATTAACCATTTTCAGAATCCGCAGTACCAATGCCTCATCAAAACCTTGAGCAATAATGGCTTTTGAGCCCTGTTTCTTTTCGATGTGCTGATATAATATTTTATCGAGAATTTCATATTCAGGCAGTGAATCAGAATCTTTTTGATCAGGCCTTAACTCTGCAGATGGTGGTTTAACAATG
This sequence comes from Pedobacter borealis DSM 19626, assembly GCF_000708285.2. GTDB lineage: Bacteria > Bacteroidota > Bacteroidia > Sphingobacteriales > Sphingobacteriaceae > Pedobacter > Pedobacter borealis. The sequence goes on along the minus strand of NZ_JAUG01000018.1, from coordinate 59,593 downwards.
GTATTGACCGGGATAATTTCCCTTTCTTTGTTAATGTATCTCGCCAGTTCAAAAACCTGCATTTTGTATACATCTCCTATTACGCCAATTGCACCGCACATATCGCCATATAATGTACCATATCCCACGGCACATTCGCTTTTGTTTGATGTATTCAATAAAATATAGCCGAATTTATTGCTCATGGCCATATTAATAATGCCACGGATGCGGGCCTGCACATTTTCTTCAGCAAGGTTAAAGGGCAAACCCTTAAAAGCTGGTGCCAATATATGATCGAAAGCTTCTGCAACTTCTTTAATTGGCACAATTTCGTGCATACAACCAATATTATTAGCCAAATCTAAAGCATCTTGAACAGAATGGTCGGAAGAGAATTTAGAAGGCATTAAAACGGCCATTACATTTTCTGCTCCTAAAGCACGACAGGCCAAGGCGCAAACCACAGCAGAGTCGATTCCGCCTGATAAACCTAAAACGGCTTTACTGAAACCCGATTTCCTGAAATAATCTTTTATGCCTAAAACTAATGCGTCGTGAATCTGCTCAACATCGGTTAATCTTTCCGATTGGGGATATTTATTACGCACATTTTCAACCTCTTCCAGATCAAAAACCTGAAGATCCTCTTCAAAATACTTCATCTCTGCTTTCACGGCTCCATCAGCATCAAAAACCAAAGAACCGCCATCAAAAATAATTTCAGTCTGCGCACCAACCTGGTTTACATAAAATACAGGCAGGTTATACTTTTTTGCATTATCGCCTAATACTTTTATACGTTCATCATCATGCGTGTAAGAGAAAGGCGATGCCGCAATATTAATCATCACATCTGGCTGCTCCTTAATCAGCTCATCCATTGGATTTGAAACATATAAGGGATTATCATTGATGTTCCATAGGTCTTCACAAATGGTTAAAGCAATTTTTTTACCTTTAAAATCGATACAATTAAATTGTGTGGCCGGTTCGAAATAACGGTATTCATCAAACACATCGTAGGTAGGTAACAGTGCTTTTTTAACCACCGCTTTAACTTTCCTTTCTTCGATGAAATAGGCTGCATTAAACAGATCTTTTCCCTGTAATACTTCGTTTTTAATAGGTAGGCCCACAATACAGGCAATATCTGTACAGTGTTTGGCTATTTCCTGAGCAGCAGTTTCGCACAATACGATAAACTCATCAAACTCTAAAAAATCTCTTGGCGGATAGCCACAGATCGCAAGCTCGGCAAAAACAACCAAATCTGCACCTTTATCTTTCGCCAATTGAATATTTTCGGTTATTTTTTTTGTGTTTGCCTCAAAGTTCCCGATATGGTAATTGAGTTGTGCTAGCGCTATTTTCATATTTAATGTATCAAGTAGTGAGTATCAAGTATCAAGACAAATATCCCGATTAGAAGAATACACCGAAATTAAGTGCCAAATAATGATTTCTAACATCTCTGGCTTTATCTGTTACAATATTAGTGAAACCGTTATTAAAAGTTAAACCTGCCACGATACTGGTATTGCCCGAAATATCAAATTCGCCGCCGCCACCGATGATTAATCCGGCACGGTAAAGTTTAATGTTATCGGATACATTTAAATTATCGCCAACAACCGTTCCGCCCGTTATGGCATCTTGTTTAGCACTGATGTTGATCGAATTAGACAATCCAAACTGACCATACCAACGTTTTCCATCAGCCTTTACGGTTTTTAGTTTAATGGTTAAAGGCAAGTCTACATATTGTAATTTGTATTTTAAATCGTAAGCTTTCGGTGCAGTGCTACTACTGGCGCTATAATAAGGCAGCACATTCGCCTCTGTACTTTTACCATTAATAGAAGTGATGGTTAAAGCGGTAGAAAAACTATAATTCGGGGCAAAATTAAAATCACCAATTAATCCATAAGAAAAGCCCAAAGCTATTCCGTCTGTTTTTCCTTGTTCAGGCTTAATCCAACCAAAAGTTGGAGTAGCGGTTAAACCTAACCTAAAACCGTAATTGGTTAAAGGAGAATTTTGCGCCCATGCGCCAATACTCAAAAGAGACAAAATTAAAATGGTCGATATTCTTTTCATGCTATAGGGTGTTTATATATATTTGTTGTACATGATGTATAACGTAAAACACTGGCAAATTTATCTAATTTTTCTTTTTGCCATCACATTTATTTCCTGCAGGCAAAGCAACAGGCCCGATGTAAGCAATATACAGGTAAACATTAAAATCGAAAGATTTGATAACGAGCTATTTGCTGGGAAAAACAAAAATGTTATTGAGGTAGATAAACAGCTTAGTTCAAAATATGGTGTGTTTTATGACGATTTTATCCGCCGGATTTTAGACAGCAAATATTCCAGCACCGAATCGTTGACCAACCTGTACCGCGACCAGGCTTATACCGATTTAAGCAAAGAAGTTGATAGTGTTTTTCCAAACTTAAAAGTACAGGAAGAAGGATTGACCGAAACTTTTAAATACATCAAATACTATTATCCGAAAGCGAAGATTCCTAAATTTATTTCTTTTGCTTCAGGTTTTGCTTACCAAATGCCCATAGGTGATAACTATTTGGGTATTGGTTTGGATATGTTTCTGGGCAAAGAGAGCAAATTTTATAAGGCGATTGTGCAAAGTGTGCCCTTATACCTATCAAGAAGGTTTACACCTGAATATATTGTGCCCCGTGTAGCCGAAACATACGCCCACGAAGAACTTTTTGCAGAGCCTGATGACAATAGAACCCTCTTGTCTAAAATGATCTTCCAGGGAAAGATTTTATACTTCTTAGATCAGGTTTTACCTGAAAGCTTAAGCGATTCTACCAAAATCGGATATACTCAACAGCAGTTAGACTGGGCACAAAATTTCGAAGGCGATATTTGGGCATATTTTTTGGAGAACAATTACCTGTATGAAACCGACTATCAAAAAATTCAGGTGTTTTTATCTGAAGGACCTTTTACACCAGGTTTAGGTGAAAATAGAGATTCTGCACCAAAATTGGGTGTATGGATGGGTTGGCAAATTGTAAGAAAATATATGAAAGAACATCCTGATGTTACTTTACAACAATTAATGGCAGATAACGATGCACAGAAAATTTTAAATCAATCGAAGTACAAACCGAAACAACAGAGATAGTTATCAGTTTGTAGTTTTTAGTTATCGGTTTACAGGCCACAACAATACCACAATTAAGCAATAAAATCGATCAGTTGAACTTTAAAGTAATCATCCTAAATTAAACCTATGAAAGTTGGCATTGTATTATCAGGCGGAGGCATTAGGGGAATAGCACATTTAGGCGTTTTAAAGGCCTTTAGTGACTTGGGCATTACCTTTAGTCACATTAGTGGAACAAGTGCAGGAGCGATAGCGAGGGCACTGAAAAAGTCCTTGTAAAAAATGTCGTATTAAATATTGAGAAAAAACGGCAGATAAGGCCTCTTAGAATCGTCTAATTGCGAAATAAAATTTAAGAGATTGCGAATATCATAAAGAAAAGGGCTTATGGAATAAAAAATTCATAAGCCCTTTTTAAATAGGTAGTTTTTCAGTGCCCTCGCGATAGCTGGGGCCTTTTTTGCCGCTGGCATAGATCCGGAAGAAGGTTTGAATATTTTCCTTAAAACTAAACTCTGGCGCTTCGATCGTCCGGCGGTGGGTTCTCTGGGCTTAATCAATATCGAAAACACTGCTCTGATTTTAAAGGAATATTTTCCGGAAGATTCAATTGAAAAGCTAAAAATACCCTTAACCATTTCTGCTGTAAATTTTAGCGAAAGCCGATTGGTTTATTTTACAAAAGGACCGCTTATTAGGGCTATTCACGCCTCTAGCTGCATACCTGGTATTTTTAAACCCATTATGATTGATGGCCAGATGTATGTGGATGGCGGCATTTTAAATAATTTCCCTATTGAACCTTTAATGGACGACTGCGATTTCATTATAGGCTCGTCCTGTAACCACCTTAAACCAGTTGATAAAATTACCGGTATTACCAATTTAATGGGGCGCGCCGGTATAATATCTATCAACCACGATATGGAAAGAAAGGCAAAATTCTGTAACGTATTAATCGAACCAAAAGGTTTAGGGGCCATTAGTACATTCGATATGAAGCATGCAGAAGATATTTACTGGCTAGCACACGAAGAAGCCTTGATTACGATTAAAAACAGCCCAACAATTTCTGAATTAATTACAAAATAATAACTAGCTCCACTAGTCTATTTTCAATCAAATGTAATATTTAAACTACAACAAAATAGCTTATACCAAGCAAATAAATAAGTGTAAAGATACACTTATGCAATAAAAATATTACAATTCTCTTGGTGTTGATATAATATTATTTTACTTTAGGACTTTGCAAATGCAGAGGAAATTAAACCTAAATGTCTATCTATGTTTTTCAACCTGATTATTCTTTTCCAAAGAAGAAGAATTCCTGTTTTCACCATTTTCTAACTTGATTTCCAGTCAAAAACAGATTATTATTTTTTTTACCTAAAAAACCTAAAACATGAAATTTTTAAAATTAAATAAAACCCTATTAACTGCCCTGGCGCTAACCACAGTATTATTCGCGTGTAAAAAAGAAAAACCTACAGAGACAGCAGATTTACAAAAACCAGAAATATCAGCTGTTAATCCACTTGGTAATATCCAGATCTGTACAGAAAGATCATTGGATGGAACTACCCCAAGAGGCGCCGTTCTAAAGTCAACAAAATGGATTCCGGGAACTACGATTAAAGTAAGTTTAAATGGAAGTACCTCAGCCATCAGGGCTAAAGTAATCCAATATGCGAAGGCGTGGGAACAATATGCCAACATCAAATTCAACTTTGTAACAAACGATAATACAGCCAAAATCAGGGTAAGCTTTGTAAGCGGGAATGGATCTTGGTCGTACATTGGAAAATCAACACCTAGCACCGGTGCGACTATGAACTACGGTTGGTTAACTGCAACTACAGCAGATTCTGAATATAGCCGTGTGGTAATCCACGAATTCGGTCATGCCTTAGGATTGATCCATGAGCACCAGCACCCATTAGTGGCTATTCCTTGGGATAAACCTGCTGTTTATGCCTATTATGCTGCTGCACCAAATTACTGGAGCCAGGCAGATGTAGACCATAATTTATTTGCAAAATACAGCACCACACAAACCAATTATAGTGCCTATGATAAATATTCGATCATGCATTATTCGATTCCAAATGCATTAACCATCGGTGATTTCGAGGTGGGATGGAATACCGTATTATCACCTACTGATAAATCATTTATCGCTTCAGTATATCCATTTTAGAAAATAAATCGTTACACATAGTGGCTTTAAATAACCACTATGTGTATTTTGCTGTTGTAAAATAAAAACAGATATGCTGATCACTTTGCGGATTTCCTTTATCAAACCATTTTTAGCCTGCTTAACACTCATTTTATCCTACCAAACTGTATCTGCACAAGATAATCTCCATAAATGGGAGGTAAAGCCTTATGCAGGCATTCAACAATCAAGATTTGATTGGTCTATTGCAGGTAATGCGGCCGGAACCAGTCCGAATGTATTATCAGAACTCATCTGGAAAAATCTTAAAGGGCTTAGTTTTGGCTTAGACATTAAATACAATATTACCGAGCGGCTTAGTATTAAAGCCGCTAACCAATACAGCAGCATAACCAAGGGCGAGGCAGAAGATACCGATTATGCAGATGATAACCGTCAAAGTGCTTTTTATTTTGATCTGCTCAACGCAAATAAGGGTTATTTATACGATGCCAATTTACAGCTCAGTTACCAACTGCTAAAATATGGCGATTTTAACATCAATCCAATTGTTGGACTTTCATATCATCAGCAAAAATTTCATCTGTTAGAAAGTGCAAATAACCCTGACAGCAAAGGCTTAAACTCTACGTATGTAGCAAGATATAAAGGATTCGATTTTGGGGCAGAACTTGTTCTTAAAATGCAGAAATTCAGTATAGGTGCTACAGTTTTAGGCGGTTTTTATACTTATTCGGCAAAAGCCAACTGGAATTTAATTCCTGATTTTGCAAAACCCATAAGCTTTACACATAAGGCAAATTCCTTTTCGTTAAGTGGCGATATCAATCTGGCTGTACCATTAAACAAAAGTTTACGGGTAGAGGTTGACTATAAGATCAATAACATCAACACTTACTCTGGTGTAGATAAAGCTTATTTTAATAGTAGACCAACAGAGGAAACTCAATTTAATGGCGCCAGTTTCAGAAAAAATGCAGTATTGCTGGGCTTAAATTTTAGTTTTTAATTTTTTAAAGCCACCAAACGCTCGCCTTCCAATACGGGAATTGTTTTGCAAAGATTTAACTGCAAACAGAAAACAACATCTTCTTCTATATTCAACTGAGCCAAACGATGACTATGTGATGATTTGTGAAGGTATTTCCTCAGATCTGCTTTAGCTAAGGCATACAAATCTTCTGCAGCCACGCTAGAATCATCAAAATGTTCGAAATTTTGACGGAGATTATTTACCACAGCACCCGCAAAAAGAGTATCCTCTAAATTGAACTGATCTTTCCAACCGGCGCAAAGCAAAAGCACATTCTTATCCTGACTTTTCAAATAATCGCAAAGTGAATCTAAGTTCAGGAAAGACCCAATTACAACTTGATAGGCCCTTTTTTGCGCTAAGTGCAAGGCTTTGGTTCCATTGGTAGTAGTTAAAACGACCGTTTTTTCGTTTACTTTTTCATGAGTATAAGAGAATGGCGAATTACCGAAATCATAGCCTGCTACTACCTCTCCATTTCGTTCTGCCGCCAATAAAAATCCACTATCACGATAAGTTAAACAATCTTCTACTTGAGCTACGGGAATAATCGCTTCAGCACCATTATCTATCCCGTAGGTAATAGATGATGTAGCTCTTAAAATATCGATAACCACCACAATGCTTTGTTCGATATCATATAAATCAATCAAGGCCGGAGTTAAACAAACTTCTATTTTTTTTGACATATTCGATATTTTATTCATTTATAATTTCTTTTACCTTTTCTTCTAAGAGTTTTTGATCCGGTAAATAAAGCTGATACTTAGATACGAAGATTTTATTGGATAGCCCACCGGTTGCATATTTAACCAAAAATTCATTTTTATCTGCAGCGATGATAATTCCTATCGGATCATTATCGCCTTCGGCATTTTCTTCCTCTTTGAAATAGTTTAGATAAAAATTCATTTGGCCAATATCCTGATGTTTTACCTTTTTTGTTTTTAAATCAATCAATACAAAACATCTGAGTATACGGTGATAAAATACGATATCGACAAACATATGCTCATTATCGACAGTTATTTTAAACTGCCTTGCAACAAATGAGAAACCTTTGCCAAGCTCTAATAGAAATTTCTGGAGATTATCAATAAGTTTTTTCTCTAGTCCCGATTCTTTAATGATACTGCCTGTAGGGATGTTTAAAAATTCAAAAACATAAGGATCTCTGATTAGATCATCAGAGCTATTGATTACTTGACCTTTTTCAGATAAAGTTAGTACGCCTTCTTTATCTTTGCTTAGCGCTAGTCTTTGAAATAGGGCTGAATCAATTTGGCGTTTCATTTCTCTAAAACTCCAATTTTCTTTTATAGCCTGTGCTTCATAAAAACTTCTGGCAAGGTGATCAGAAATGGTTAAGAGTTCTGCGTAATGGCTCCAACTAAGAAAAACGCCAGACAGTGTTTGGCTTTTTGAGAATTCGCCAGACGCTGTCTGGCGAATTAAATCTCCGTCTGCTAAGGGTTGAAATTTGGGGTAATTTATATAAAACGAGCGCATAAGCTGCAAACTTGACCGGCTAAATCCTTTGCCAAATTTTAACTTCAAATCTGCGGAAAGCGTTATCAGCAATTCCTTACCATATTCGGCTCTCTGTTTGCCGTGTTGTTCAAAATCAACAATATATCTTCCGATTTTCCAATTGGCAATAATCAGTTCAACATTAATTGCTTTTATCGCATTTTGCTTCGCCGTTTGTAAAGTTGACCCAATGTGGTAAAGCAGCTCGCTATATTTATGTTCTTCCAGTTCCATCACTTCAAAAATATTGCTGCCTTAACCCCAAACCTTATTTATAAAAAGGGAATTTAACCACTTTAGCTTTAATTGGCATATTACGGATTAAAATAAAAACTTCAGTTCCTTCTTTAGTGAAATCTTTTGCGATGTAGCCCATACCTATTGCTTTTTGCAAAGAAGGTGCCTGGGTACCAGAAGTTACTTTACCGATAATATTTCCTTCGGCATCAGCAATTTCATAATCATGGCGCGGAATACCACGATCGATCATTTCGAAACCAACCAATTTCTTTTGAATACCAGCTTCTTTTTGCGCCAATAATGCCTCCGAATTGGTAAAAGATTTAGAAAATTTGGTAATCCAACCTAAACCTGCCTCAATAGGCGAGGTAGTATCATCGATATCATTTCCATATAAACAGAAACCCATTTCTAAACGTAAAGTATCGCGTGCACCTAGGCCTATTGGCTGAATGTTGTGCGGCGCACCTGCTTTAAAAATAGCATCCCAAATTTGATCGGCATATTGGTTTTCGAAATAAATTTCGAAACCACCAGCGCCAGTATAACCTGTTGCTGAAATGACTACGTTATCAACACCAGCAAAGGTACCTTTAACGAACGTGTAATACTCCATTGATGCCAAATCAACATCAGTTAATGTTTGTAAAGCGTCTGCTGCTTTTGGTCCTTGAATGGCTAAAAGAGAGGTTTGATCCGAAATATTGTGCATTTCTACACCTTTCGAATTGAATTGTTGAATCCAGTTCCAATCTTTTTCGATGTTAGAAGCGTTTACCACCAACATATAGGTTTTATCATCTATTTTGTAAACCAAAAGATCATCAACAATACCACCATCTTGGTTTGGCAAACAAGAGTACTGAACTTTTCCATCGTATAATTTAGATGCATCGTTACTGGTTACCCGTTGAATAAGATCCAATGCGTTTTCACCTTTCAGAATAAATTCGCCCATGTGGCTTACATCAAAAACACCCACGCCGTTACGAACAGTTGCATGTTCGGCATTAATACCTTCGTAAGTAACAGGCATATTGTAACCTGCAAATGGAACCATTTTAGCGCCTAAAGCGATGTGTTTTTCTGTTAATGCGGTGTTTTTCATCCGTAAATTTTATTTTTTATGATAATGAAGCCAGTATAGCTGATATTCTGTGAATTATGACGACTTTATTCGTTATTCTTCTTGGGGTGCAAAAGTACTAAGAAAAAGATAAAATTTTGAGGTTAATTTTAAGGAGTTTTTAGAAGACTTCTTATCGTAATCGTCATGCTGAACTTGTTTTAGCATCTACTTAAGAGATTTCCAGAGTTGACAACTTTTCTTTCTAAGTGCATAGAAAAGTTGTCAACTCTTATATAGTTACGCACTTACCAGCTCCTCGTAAATTTTTAACATTTTACTGGAGATTAAATGCACCCCATGGTCATTTTCTACTGTTTTGCGAGCGTTCTCTCCTATTTCCACCCAACGTTTAGGGTTAATGATACACTGTAAAATCGACCGGTAAAATTCATCTGCAGAATCAGCAATTAAAATATCATGGCCATGCCTGCAATTAATTCCCTCTGCAGCAGTAGTGGTGGCAATAATGCATTTTTTCATGGCCATACCTTCAATAATCTTTACCCGCATTCCGGTGCCAGAAATTAAAGGAACAATCATAATTGCCTTAGAGTTCATAAATTCTACGGCATCAAAAACCTCACCCTCTACAATCAGATTTTCTGAATCGTATTCGAAGAAATGTTTCTGCATGTTTTTTCCTGCGATATAAAAACGGAGGTCTTTATTTAGTTTTTCGATATCGGGCCAGATATCATCCAAAAACCATTCTAGTCCTTCCTGATTCGGTCGCCAGTCCATTGCACCTAAATGAAACAGTGTAGGAAAACTGGTTTTACTTTTATCTACTTTATATTTTTCTAAATCGATGGCAACGGGAAAAACCGACATCGGAATTTCGCAACCAAACATTAATATGCTTTGGCGATCGGGCTCGGAAATGGCGAAAATATGGTGGAAACGGTTAATCTGATCGGTTTCATATGCTTTAAGCCGCTGGGCTAAAAAAGCTAAATATTTACGCCGAATGAGAAACTTTTCAGAATGAGAAAGACGTTCCCAAAGCGTAAATTCGATATTGTGTGCCCTATAGATGAGCTTGGCATTACTGTTTGCCTTAACCACATCCAGATAAGGAACAACAAAAAGCCCCTCAAACTGAATAATATCGAACACATTTTCTCGCAAGAGATTTTCTAACTGTCGCGCAGCATCTTCGCTATAATAACGGGAAACGTTATAAGATTCGTTAGTGAAAATATTAAAAAATGCCGACCATACATTTACATCTGTATCTAAATCGTAGGTATGGTATTTAATCTGTTCAAAAATAGGATCGTAGATATCCTCGATGTCGATCCGTCCTTTTGTGGGGTTGAGGCTAAACAAAGTAATATCTGCACCAAGTTGCAGCAAACCTTTTATGGTATTATAAACCACGATAGGATAACCACTATTTGGCGGAAAGGGAACCCGCTTAGTAATCAACAGAATTTTCACAATGTTGTGAAAATACGAAATTTTAGGCGTTTTTTGAAAACAGTTCTAACTGAGGGTCGCTCACATTAAAAGTTTTGCGGTGAAATGGCGATAACCCGATTTCGATTACAGCCTTACGGTGTGCAATAGTTGGGTATCCTTTATTCTGCTGCCAATTGTAATGCGGAAAATCGATGTGCAGATTGGTCATGTATTCATCGCGGTGGGTTTTCGCCAATATAGAAGCGGCGGCGATGTTTAGATATTTACCATCGCCCTTTACAATGCAACTGTGTGGAATTTGCGGATAGGTTTTGAAACGGTTCCCATCAATTACCAGGTATTGTGGTTGGGTATGTAATTTTTCAATCGCCCTGTGCATGGCCAAAAACGAAGCATTTAAAATATTGATCCGGTCTATCTCTTCATGATCACAAGAAGCTACGGCCCAGGCTAAAGCTTCCTGTTCTATTATAGGTCTCAGAGCGGCCCTTTGCTCATGCGATAACTGCTTAGAATCATTTAATCCTTCTAATACAAAACCTTTTGGCAATATTACCGCCGCGGCAAAAACAGGACCAGCGAGGCAACCTCTTCCAGCTTCATCACACCCTGCCTCTAATAATTCTTCCTGATAGCAGTTTAACAACATATTGCAAATTTACTGAAATAGAGATAGTAAGGAAATTATTTTGTTCAACATCTTATAAACATTAATTTTAAGGATAAACAATTCTAATGCACGCTATTAAACTTACTTTACTTTTTTCTTTGATTTGCCTTGTAGGTTTTGCGCAAAAGAAAAAATATTTCTACGCAGTTGGAATTAAATACGGAACAGGCAAAAATGCACATTAATTTTAGACCATGAAATACAACGAAACCTTAGCGCTTCGCGTTGCCGAACGTTTAATGCATATACAAGATGTACAGGAAAAAGAAATGTTCAGTGGGCTTATTTTTATGGTGAACGGCAAAATGTGTATTGGTGTTTCTAAGAACAGCATGATGGTGAGGCTCGACCCGAATACTTTAGAAAATTTATCCGATAAAGATGGCTGGCAACAGATGGTGATGGGCGGTAGACCAATGAAGGGCTACGTTTCGGTATCAGAAGATGTTTTAGGCCGGAATGATGAACTGGATTTCTGGGTTAACCTTGCCCTGGCCTTCAATCCTTTTGCGAAAGCATCCAAAAAGAAATAGTCAAACAACCAGTCATTACCTCACTAGCCTTTAAAAACTAGCAAGAGCCATATTTTTTGATTAATTTTGTAGTTCTAATCAAATTTTATGAAAAAAGGAGCTGCTATAGCGGTATTTCTGCTATCGATTTCATTTACTGTTCTGGCTCAAGTTAAAAGAACTGCAACATCAACAGAAACCAAAGAAACAAACACGCAACAGTTACGAATTCAGGCTCCCGAGGGGCATTACTGCGATTATTGTAAGCTAAATTACCCTGAATCACATTTCCCTTGCATTATGAAATCCATTAAAGGCAAATTAGATGTAGCCACTGGCGAAGTAAGTTTCGTGCCTGGGCAGCCTATCGGTGGCATTGTGGTTAAAGGAGGTAAAAATCCGGGAGGCGATGCAATTACCCTCGTAACCAACTCAAATGGAGAAATAGAATTTAATAATGCCAGTACAGGAAATTATAAATTTATCATTTTGGTACCTTCCACTAATCCCAAATCGCGGGTAGCGGGCACGCCAATCGGGGGAATAATTGTTACAGGTGGTAAAAATCCAGGTGGCAGTTTAATTACTTTAATTACGAATGAAAACGGAGAAATCGAGCTTAACAATCTTCCTGTAGGCACCTATAAATTCACAGCAATGGGAGCTTCTGCAACTGAGAAAAGTAATCCGTTATACAAATCGAGTTATTCGGAAAAAGTAAATCCACTATATAAAAACTAAAATCGTTAAATTTAGGCCACCGTCCATTTTTTGGCACTATTATGGAATCTTTCAAATCTGTGCATCTTTAAATTGTTACACATTTAAAACACACATTATGAAACGTTTAAATTTAATATTGAGCCTTGCCTTTCTTTTGATTGGGGTTCAATTATTTGCCCAAACCAATAAGGAAACTACAGTAAAAATTGTAGCAGATAAAAATTATACTTTTGTTGCCAATACCGCCATGCCAATGTCGAACAACGACATTAATAAAGTATTAGCGATGATGCCAGGCAGTCAAGGTGGTGGTTCTATAAGCCTGACGGGTTCGCAATACGATGTTAGGGTTACCAAAGACAGTATTGTTGCTTATCTGCCTTATTATGGAAGGTCTTTTTCTGCTCCGATGGATCCTACTCAAGGTGGTATTAAATTTACCTCTAAAGATTTCACCTACACAGAATCGAAGAATAAAAAAGGATCTTACACCATCCAGATTAATACAAAGGATGTAAAGAGAGAAAATTATAGGTTTACCATTAATATTTCTACCAATGGCTACGCCTCATTAACGGCAAGCAGCATGAATAAACAACCCATTATTTTTAACGGTTATTTAGACGAGCCGAAGAAACAGGATTAATACGTGAATCGTCATTGCGAGAAGGAACGACGAAGCAATCTTTCATGCTTGCGAGCCCTGCTATAAAGATTGCTTCGTCGGCTGAAAAAGCCTTCTCGCAATGACGATTACACTTATTTCTTAATCAGCTCAATCTGAAAAATATGGGGCCATTTTTTACCAGCAACAAAAAGTCTTTTACTTGCTTTATCATAAGCAATGCCATTTAGCACGTTATTGGCCTTTGCATCTTCGGTTTTAAAATAATCTGCAGGCAATAGTCCTGATAAATCGATCTTGCTTTCAACGGCACCCGTTTCTGGATTAATAATTAGAATTTCATTCGTAGTGTACACGTTTGCGTAAATTTTACCGTCGATAATTTCCAGTTCGTTTAGATTTTGAATTGGCCCTTTATTATCAAAAACATCAATCGAACCGATTTTTTGATAGGTATCTTTATTTAAGAAAAAGATGGTATTCGAACCATCCGTATTCAATACTTTCTCGCCATCAAAAGCCAAACCCCAGCCTTCTCTGCCAGTGGTGTACGAAAATTCAGATAGTTTTTTAAAGGTTGCTTTATCATATACAAAGCCAACTTTTTCGCGGTAAGTTAATTGAATAATCTTATTGCCGATTACAGTTATTCCTTCGCCAAAATACTGTTCATCTAAATCTGCTTTCTGAAGAATTTTGCCTGTTGTTGGTTCTACTTTACGCAAACTGGAATGACCATAATCGCCAGCACTTTCATAAAAAAAGCCGTCATGATATTCTAAACCCTCTACATAAGAAGAGGTATCGTGAGGCAAGGTTTTAATTACTTTATAGGTATATTCTGTTGGTGCCTGAGCTGCTAAAACATTAATGTTCGAGGTTAAATCCTCAGATTTTCCAGCGCCAAATATTTTGGCTGTTAGCAGGTGATTACCCAATTTCAAACCTTCAGTCTTAAGTTTAATGGCCGAAGTATCGGCTTTTGAAATCATTTTAACGGTATCGATCAAGTAAACTACGGAGTCTACTTTCTGTTCAGCGCCAAATTGTACTTTAACATCAAACTCGTTTCCTGACGGCACATTAAGACCAGTCATCGGTGAAATAAAACTACGGTAGGTAGTGGTAGAATCGTCTTTACACGAACTTACAAATGCAAGCACGATTCCGGTAAATATGAAACTTTTAATGGGGTTAATCTTCAGGCCAAAACGCATCTTCAATATGGTTTAAATTATAATTTTTATTTTTTGTAAATGTAATTGCAATAATATCAAAACGGATATCATTTTGATGGTTCATTAATTCAATATAGGCATTAGCGGCCAATTCCATCTGTATTTGCTTGGCTTTGTGTACAAATTCTTCCGGTTCGCCAAAAGCAACCGAACTCCTGGATTTAACTTCTACAAAAACCATAATGCCATTTTTATAAACAATTAAATCCACCTCGGCTTTACCATGTGTCCAGTTTTCATCTAAAACCTCATAACCCTGGCCTTCCAGATATTGCCTTGCAATATTTTCGCCTGCTTTACCTAAATCATTATGAAACGCCATATCTAATATTGAATTTTTTACTGGACGATCGTCATGATTGAAAAGCCGTCATTTCGAGCGAAGTGCAACGCAGTCGAGAAATCTATTATAGATCTCTCTCCCGATTTAACGTCGGGACTACGCTTCAGTCGAGATGACGAAATCTCTACAGGACTCCTTGGCAAGTGTAATTTATTTAACAATAACAGAACCCAGGAACTTAGAAATCTCTCGCTCAACCCCTTTAATTACACCGTAACGTTGCATTAAAATCATTTGGTTATCCTCATTCTTTTCCTCTTTAATTTCTTTCAACAGGTTCATCAATATTTTTTCGACTTTACGCTTTTTAAGGTGAAAAATGCCACCTAAAATAGTTGCTTTTAAATTCATCGTTTCATCTTTAACATAGATAAGATGTTTGTTTAACCAGTTCTCACTTAAAGCATATTCTGAGGTTGAAAGTGTAATGGCCAGATCGGCAATATCTCTTTCCTCATGTTTAACAAAGTGGTTCGACGTGGGTAATCGGCCGTTGTCGATTTCTGATTTATAATAATCGATAATTCTTTTGCAAAGTGGATCATCAAATTCGACATCGCTCAGGTTCTGCATGATGAATGAACCGATATACATATCATCAATTTTATCCCAGTTTACAAATTCGTGCCCGAAAGCCAACAATAAGCGCACAATTTCTTTTTCCTGATGCTCATTTTCTTCTACAGGTGCTTCATGCCCCATTGGGCCTGCGCTGTCATCCCATAAATCATCGGGTGGGCCAAGTGGCTCAGGTGCACCTGATGAATATGGTTTTGGACTTGATGACGGATTTGTCCGTTGATTGTTATCAAAGCTTTTTTTGAGCTTTGCCGAGCGCATTTTATTTAACTCACTCAGTAAGATATGCTCATCTATTTCGAGTAAACTGCTACACTCACGTATAAAAACAGAAGCTTTAATTGGGTCAGGGATTTTGGCAATACTTTCTACAATATCGCGGATAATGCCTGCTCTTTTAATCGGATCATTGCCCGCATCTTTAAGGAGCACGTTTGCTTTATATAAAATAAAGTCTTTCCTATTTTCCTCAAGATAAGTTTTAAAAGCGCCTGCTCCAACATGGTGCATATAAGAATCAGGATCATGACCGTCGGGAAAGGAAACAATTTTCACGTTCAGCCCTTCTTCCAAAATCATATCCAAACCACGGAGAGAGGCTTTAATCCCCGCAGCATCGCCATCAAACAAAATGGTAATGTTCTGGGTAAAACGCCCGATCAGCTTAATCTGCTCTACGGTTAACGAAGTACCCGATGAGGCCACTACGTTTTCTATTCCGGCCTGATGTACGGAAAGCACATCGGCATAACCTTCCGCCAGGTAACAGTTATCTAAATCGCGAACAGCTTTTTTGGCATGGAATAAACCGTAAAGTACATTCGATTTGTGGTAAATTTCACTTTCGGGCGAGTTTACATATTTCGGAACATTTTTGTCGGTTTTTAAAGTCCTACCTCCAAAACCGATGATCCGGCCTGTAAAGTTGTGGATCGGAAACATTACACGACCGCGAAAGCGATCGTAAATTTTGCCGTTATCGTTTTTGATCGATAATCCGGTGGCTTCTAAAAACTCTAATTTATGTCCGGCGTTGATTGCGCTTTGAGTCATCGCATCCCATACATCCGGAGAATAGCCCACCTCAAATTTTTTAAGGATGTCTTCCCTAAAGCCACGTTCTTTAAAATAACTTAAGCCGATGCCCTTGCCTTCATCAGTTTCCCAAAGCTGTTTTACAAAAAATGCAGCAGCGTACTGCGAAACTACGTAAAGGCTTTCCTTGGCACTTTGTGCTTCGGCATCTTGAGGGCTTAGTTCGGCTTCCTCAACTTCTATATTGTATTTATTGGCTAAAAATTTAAGCGCTTCGGGATATGAATATTTTTCATGATCCATAATAAAGCGCACTGAATCCCCCCCTTTACCACAACCAAAACATTTGTAAATGCCTTTAGTTACAGATACGTGAAAGGAGGGTGTTTTTTCTCCATGGAAAGGGCAATTACCAATTAAACTGGTTCCGCGTTTTTTTAAGTGCACAAAATCCCCAACTACCTCCTCAATACGGGCGGTATCCATTATCTTATCTATCGTTTCGCGGTTTATCATATATTATTATTGTTCGTCATTGCGAGGAGGCACGACGAAGCAATCTTTTATGCTTTTATTTATTTTCACTTGGTTATCGTCAAACAGGAAAGATTGCTTCACTCCATCGTACAATCCCCTTCTTCAGTTCGCAATGACGATACATTTTAATCTACAATGGTGTAACTGATATTTACCATTCTTTCACTATCTCCCATAAATCCTTCCATTCAGGATTCATGGATTCTATTAATTTTATCTTTTTTTTACGGCTTCCACCCTTAATTCTCTTTTCTTCAGCAATTGCTTCCTCTATCGAATCATAAGAACAAAAATAAACAAGTTTGTCCATGTTATATTTAGCCGAAAAAGATTTCGGATATTCCTTATCTCTATGCTCTTTTATCCTAAACATTAAATCTGAAGTAACTCCGACATATAATGTAGTATGAGTAAAATTAGTAATAATGTAAACTGTCCCTCCTCTTTCCATTATTATTTTGATCTGTTAAACTGGAAAGATTGCTTCACTCCATCGCACAATCCCCTTCTTCGGTTCGCAATGACGAATATTTTTCTATTTTACTAAAGGCAATAACTGATCGGCAACCAATTTATTACCTGTTTCATTTAGATGCACTCTATCAACAGTTAAAATGCCTTTTTCTTTATCCTCTGGATTATTTTTTGCCTCGTACTCTGCAAAAGTTTTCCTTAAATCGCATACAGGAAGATTATTTTTTGCAGCTAATGTTCTAATCCCTTCAGCATATTTATTCAAATCGGCATCTAGCTCATTCGTACCATCTTTTTTCTCACCAACAACTGATGGAGTAACCAATACCACTTTGCTACCTACACCCTGAATTTTATTGATCAGCGCCTGATAAAACTTTAAATATTTGTCATAATCGGTTCCGGTATGAGAAGATTGTTTGTGCCAAACATCATTAATACCGACATAAATCACCACTAAATCGGGTTTCTTGTTCAGCACATCATCTTCTAAACGCAGGTATAAATCGTAAACCTTGTTGCCGCCAATTCCGGCCCCAATTACATCATATTTAGTAGAATCAAGCGATTTTTTGATCAGGGTTACATATCCGTTTTTAGAAACACCCTGTTGGGTAATCGAGTCGCCGAAAAAGATAATCCGTTTTGGTTTAAATGTCATTGATGTTAATGCAATTAAGCAAAAGCTTAGTAAAATACTCGTTTTAAATAATGTTTTCATTGTATAATTGGTTAGGTTATTTTTTATCGGTCTTTTTAAAATCCAGGTCCTGGAAATCGAAACTAAAATCGGTTAGCGGCGAAATCGCTTCTATTTTAAAACCATCGGCCAAAGCATTGTTATCTAAACTAAAATTAACAAAAGCATCGGCATCTAAACTTCTATCATACCATTTCACAATAAAAGTATTTCCTTTGTAGTAAGTCATATCGCCTTTCAATTTTGGAGCGTTTTTAGCCTGAAAATGCATCTTGCCGTTCACCTCACTAATGGTTACATCGCCAAACCAGGCATCATGAAAAATGCCATAATAATGTTTAACATCTGGCTTTGCGACCGACAGTTTTTGCTGAGCCGCAATATCGTTCCAAACTTTGCTTACCATCTCGTCAGCCTGTTTTTCGTTTCTGAGCCTGTTATCGTTATAGGTTTTAATCCTGTCCTGTCCTTTAATACCAAGATAACCATCTTTAATCGAATTGGTGATCGAATTAAAAGCAGCACCAGATTGCTGATTGGTTAATACAATAATACCCAATTTCATCTCTGGAATAATCGTTACCTGTGTTACAATCCCTGACAAACCGCCTGTGTGTGTTGCCTGAAAATTGCCATTTACATTACTCAAAAACCAACCTAATCCATAACTACTAAAAGCAGCTGGATTGCCACCTGCAATAATGGTTTGAGGCGTCCATAGTTCTCTTGCCACAGCAGGACTGAATAATTTCTTGTCAAGAGTTTCGCCATATTTGCCGCCATTGATCATGGCCATTACCCATTTGCTCATATCGGTAACGTTCGAATAAATTCCACCGGCGGCATTTGCAATCTCTCCGAAGCTTAGTCCTACAGGAAGCAGTTTACCTTCGTAAGGGGCATGGCCATCAATTACATTCGATTTGTCTTTTAAGCGATACCACGAAGCTGCCGTTCTAGTCATGCCCAATGGTTTAATGATCCTGCTTTCAATAAAATCTTCATAAGTGATTCCTGAAACCCTTGCTACCACATCGCCAGCAACAATATACATCAGGTTATCGTAATCGTATTTGGTACGGAAAGAGGAAACGGGCTTTAAATAGCGCAGGTTATGGATCAATTGCTTTTTATCAACGGTTGACGAATCTGGCCAGATCATTAAATCGCCAGCCCCTAAACCTAAACCACTGCGGTGTGTAAGCAGATCGCGGATGGTAAATTCGCTGGTTACGTAGGCATCGTACATTTTAAACTCCGGAATTACATCGGTAACTTTAGTATCCCATGTAATTTTCTTTTCATCAACCAACATACCCAATGCAGCAGCCGTGAATGCTTTTGTATTTGATGCCACACCGAAAAGGGTACTCTCATCAACCTTTTTATTGGTTTTGATGGAACTTACCCCATAACCTTTTAAATGGATTATTTTACCGTCTTTAATTACAGAAACTGCGATTCCGGGAACATTAAAGGTGGTGAGTGTTTTTTCTACAACACTATCGATCTGTTTTGAAGTGAGCACCTGTGCATGCACATGAATACCCAAAAACAATGATAAAGCTAATGATATTTTAAATTTCAATGAAGAAAAGAATTGCATGTTTATCGGTTTAAATAATCGTTTAAAGATAATAACCTGAGTTCGATTAATATTTATTCTCAATGATTAATTTTCATCCCCTCACCCCAACGCGATCGTCATGCTGAATTTATTTCAGCATCTTTCATGCAAAATAGACCCTGAAATGAATTTAGGGTGACGACTCTCCAGATATAAGGCACCTTAAAACGCGTATTAGAAATTCAATCAATCCTTATTTCCCTTTTTCGAGTTTATAATCTTTGTGTACGATTAAAAAACTAGCCCGTTCTTCCTTTTTGAAAGGATAATCCCAGTTGCCCTGGTAGGTAATTTTGGTTGGTAATTTATCGTCTCCGAAATAGCCCATTTCTATATTCATCTGCACATCAAAATCGAACAGCATGTTGCTGTATTTCATATCTACATAACGCCCAAGAATATTGAAATTTCTTTTATCGAAAATGGTAACTAGTTCCTTGATCATGATGCCATCTTTTGTCCAGCTGCTTAAATCGGGTTTAACTGAAACCTTAAAACGATAAACCGGAATAGAATCAAGATAGGTACCGCTGGTGAAACCATAATCATAATACTGGCGCATATTGGCTGAAAATATTTCGGTTTTACTGCCAATAAAAGGAACTTTTACCGGACGGCCAGGATTAAAGATTAATGTTTTGAGTTTGTCTTTATAACTTTCATTTGTTCCGCCCTTTCCGTCAGACTTGGGTGCATTGGGTACAAAATCGGTGTTATAGGCATTCATAAAAATGTAATCGAACATCTCTACGGTATAAAGTTGGTATTTGCCATTTTTCTTATAAATTTTCCCGGTATCCTGTTTTATCAGATACTCCATTTTATAAGGACCGCTATTGTTATGTCTTATTTTACGGTAAATTTTTCCATCAACCTTATTCTTTTTATCGTAACTGTAAATCCTGTTTTCGGCAATGAAAGAATAACGTTTCATATCCCTAAATGACTGATAAAAAGAAGTATCGTACATCACCTTTCTGATAAAGGTCTCTACATTCAATTTTTCGGCCTTGATATTTACTGCAGAATCGAGCGTAATGGTTTTAATTGTATCAGGATTAAAGCGGTTGATTTCCTGAGCGAAACCTGTGTAAAAGAGCGACGTTAACAATAATAACAAAAATACTTTTTTCATGGAAGGTAGATGTAAAAGGTAAAATGGATAATGTATCATGAAAGATGTAAAACGGGAGAAAGATTAATTCCGTCCATCTTACATCCTCCACCTTATCATTAATTCCCTAATTGTTTTAAAGCAATATAGGCCATTAATCCTGTTGATATTTTCAAGGCATCTTCATCAATATCAAATCTTGGTGTATGTACCGAATATTGTGTGTCTTTTGCCGCATTCCCAGTACCTAAACGATAAAAACAGGCATCTGTTACCTGCGAGTAGAAAGAAAAATCTTCAGCAGCCATCCAGATATCTAAATCAACCACATTGTCTTTCCCTAAAAATTCTTCGGCAAAAGCCTTTGCATTTGCTGTTAATTTTTCTTCGTTAATTAAAAATGGATAACCTCTATGGATATCAAAATCACAGCTTCCACCCATACTTTCGGCAATTCCTTCAGCCATTTTTTTCATGCGTTTGTGCGCTTCATCTCTCCAGTTTTCATCTAAGGTTCTAAACGTACCCTCGATTTTTACCTCATTCGGGATAATGTTGGTTGCGCCATTGGCATTTACCTTACCAAAAGATAAAACCGACGGTGTACGTGGATCGGCATTGCGACTAACAATCTGTTGCAAAGCAATAATGATATGCGATGCAATTAAAACCGGATCGATATTTTGGTGAGGCTGCGCGCCATGACCACCTTTCCCAGTTACAGTAACATATAATTCATCTGTTGAGGCCATGTAAATACCTGAACGGAAACCTACTTTACCGACATCAATTAACGGCATTACATGCTGACCAACAATATAATCAGGTTTTGGATTCTCCAATACACCTTCTTTAATCATGATGCTCGCTCCGCCTGGCAATAACTCCTCTGCGGGTTGGAAGATCAATTTGATAGTTCCACCGAATTCATCTTTCATTTGGTTTAGGATATGAGCTGTTCCTAAAAGTGACGAAGTGTGAACATCGTGTCCGCAGGCATGCATTACACCATGGTTTTTAGAACGGTAAGGTTTGTCGTTTGCTTCATGAATAGGCAATGCATCCATATCGGCACGTAAAGCAATTACTTTATCAGATGGCTGGTTACCCTTAATTAAACCTACCACACCCGTATCGGCACAGTCGGTATATTCAATCCCCCATTTTTTTAATTTATCCTTGATGAACAATGAGGTTTCGAATTCTTTGAAAGATAATTCAGGATTGGCATGGATATGTTGACGATAGCCCACTACATCGTTAAAAATGTTCGCGGCTAGTTCTTGGATTTTATTTTTGATCATTACTTGTTGTGGTATCTAAACTTGGTGCATTAATTTTTTCCCTAAAAATAAACAGTGTCGGGAAGTTTGGTCTGAGTTCGTTTATGAGGCGCTGCGCTTCTAAGCGTGTTCTAAAATCGCCCACTCGAACATAATAGTTAGGTTCTTTATAAACGAGGTAGGTATTATATTTAGGATAAAGTCCTTTAAACCTTGCCTGTTCGTTAAAAACCTCGCGCCGGTCTGACCCATAGAAAATCTGTACGCGGTAACCATAGGCGGAAACAATGGGTTTGCCCGG
The DNA here is from genome assembly GCF_000708285.2 of Pedobacter borealis DSM 19626. GTDB lineage: Bacteria > Bacteroidota > Bacteroidia > Sphingobacteriales > Sphingobacteriaceae > Pedobacter > Pedobacter borealis. The sequence continues at coordinate 37,169 of NZ_JAUG01000018.1, read as the reverse complement.
TTTTACCTCTCCAGAAGTTTTATAAACTTCTAAACGTTTGGCAATTAAACTATCAATTAAGGGATCTTTTATAACCGTAACCTCTCCTTTTTGTGCAAAAGCAGTGGTAAAAAGGAACAAACAGCCTATAAAAGTTAATATTGTTTTCATGTGTAAAAGACCTTGGCATTTAGTGAGCAGATGAATAAAATATCATCTCATTTCTTCTTAACAACAAGAATGCCGAAATCGTTGCAAAAATCGGCATTCTTTATGGGTTAAACAAATAGTTATTATTTGGGTAGAAATTCTTACTGGTCGTAGGGATTGAAAACCTTTAATCTAGAAAGCCTATCGAAGTCTTTAGTATTCCGTGTAATAAGGGTAAGTTTATTTACGATAGCAGTTGCTGCAATTATCGCATCCGGCAATTTGAGATTGTAATGTTTGCGTATTTCTGCAGTTTGATCTTTTATACCTTGATCAAGTTCATACACATAAGAATCTTTAATAAAGTTTCTAAGTGTTAATAAATCATTATCGTTAGCCGATTTCCAACAAAGAAGTTCAATTTCTGTGATGGCTGAAATGGCAGGCTGAGAGGTTGATATAATACTATCAATAAATTTTTCGGCACTTGGCGTAAATTGCCGCTGAAGGAAATAAATAACTGTATTCGTATCCCAAAGATAGTCTACTCCCACTCGTTACGAATACTGTTTAATTGATCGTCAACATCAGAAATTGGCTGTTTTTGCATCGAACCTTTATATTTTGAGATTAAATCGTTATCTGTTACATTCGATGTAACAGAATCCTTTCTCAAGCGAATAACTTTGAGAAGCTCCAGGTCCTTTAAAAGACTTAGCGCCTTTTCGTTTAAAATATCTAAGGTTATTGTTCTCATACTCAAAAATACTAAAATTAAAATAAAAAAATCGGCTAATTTTAGTTCAAAGATTTCTCCATTCCGCTGCCGAAGAAAAATCGGCATGCTTCAGTCGAAATGACGATCAATCTATGTGATGACATAATAAAAAAAGCCCCAACAAATGTTTGGGGCTTGGTAAAGCATTATATATCTTGATTATAAATTAGCGCCGTGGCAATTTTTGAATTTTTTACCGCTACCGCATGGGCAAGGTTCGTTTCTGCCAACGGTTGCTTCCTTACGGATTGGCTGTTGTGGAACGGGCTCACGCGTATCGCCAAATTCGATACCTGGTTCTTCTCTACCAAATTCTTGTTTAGTAGTTTGCAACTTCGGTTGTTTTACCGGAGCTGGTGCTGCTCTAACCTGATCTGGCTCTTGCTGAACCGGAATACCGCCTTTATATAAGAAACTTACTACTTCTTTATTTACCGCATTAAGCATGTTTTTAAATAGGTTGAAAGCTTCCATTTTATAAATCACCAATGGATCTTTTTGTTCGTAAACTGCATTTTGTACAGATTGCTTCAAATCATCCATTTCGCGTAAATGCTCTTTCCAGCTATCATCGATTAGGGCAAGAACAATCGTTTTTTCGAATGAACGAACTACTTCTTTTCCTTTATTATCGATAGCTTTTTTCAAATCAACCGCTACCTGAATACCACGGATACCATCAGTAAACGGAACCACAATCTGTTCGATATGCTCGCCACGTTCCTGATAAACCTGGGTTAAAACTGGTAATGATTGTTGGATAATGGCTTCCGATTTACGCGTGTAAAATGCTTCAGCTTCGTCGAATAACCTTTCAGTTAACTGAGGGATGCTGGTTGAAGTAAATTCTTTTTCGGTAATGGCCGTATCTAAAGAGAAGTTTTTAATTACTTCCAGTTTAAAACCATCGTAATTTCCTTCTTGCTTATATTCGCTTACGATATCTTCAGCAACATCGAAAACCATATTATTCATATCTACATCTAAACGCTCGCCAAATAAAGCATTTTTACGTTTAGCATAAATTACGGTACGTTGCGAGTTCATCACATCATCGTACTCCAATAAACGTTTACGGATACCAAAGTTGTTTTCTTCTACTTTTTTCTGTGCACGTTCGATAGATTTGGTAATCATAGAGTGTTGGATCACTTCACCATCTTCGATACCCATGCGCACCATGATACCAGAAATACGCTCTGAACCAAATAAACGCATTAAGTTATCTTCTAATGAAACGAAGAACTGAGATGAACCCGGATCGCCCTGACGACCTGCACGACCACGTAACTGCCTATCTACACGACGAGACTCGTGACGCTCGGTACCTACAATGGCTAAACCACCAGCTTCTTTAACACCTGCGCCCAATTTAATATCGGTACCACGACCAGCCATGTTGGTTGCAATGGTTACAGTTCCTGCCTGACCAGCTTCGGCAACAATATCGGCCTCTTTCTGGTGCATTTTCGCGTTTAATACATTGTGTTTAATTCCGCGGAGTTTAAGCATACGGCTTAACAACTCAGAAATCTCTACAGATGTTGTACCCACCAATACCGGGCGACCAGCTTGCGGCTCTAGTTGCCCTGTTTCAGGATTAACCGCAGGGATTAATGCACCTTTAGCATCAAGCTTAGGCACCGCTCTACCTGTTGGATCGTATTTGATTACCGGTTTGCCATCTTTTTGTTTTGGATTTCCTTCTTTATCCAATTCATATTCTGTTTCATAGTGAGAATACGGGAAAACAAGAAACTGAATTTCTGAAGCAACAGCGTTGTATTTTTCACGAACAGTACGGTAAACGTAATCCTGCTCATCTTTTCTGGAGATGTTTCTGTTGGTTGGAATTTCTACCACATCTAATTTATAGATCGACCAAAACTCACCAGCTTCCGTTGTTGCAGTACCCGTCATACCACAAAGTTTGTGGTACATACGGAAATAATTTTGCAAGGTTACGGTTGCATACGTTTGGGTAGCATCCTCAACTTTTACATTCTCTTTAGCCTCAATTGCCTGGTGTAAACCATCAGAGTAACGACGGCCATCCATAATACGACCTGTTTGCTCATCAACAATTTTAATCTTTCCTTCATCGATGATGTACTCCACATCAATTTCGAATAAAGTATATGCTTTTAATAATTGGTTAACCGAATGGATACGTTCTGCTTTAACAGAATAATCGCGCATTAAGGCATCTTTTTGAACAACCTTTTCTTCTAAAGGCATGTCAGATTTCTCTAAATCTGCTACTTCAGTACCTACATCAGGCAATACAAAGAAATGGGGATCTTCACCTGACTGGGTAATCAGTTCGATACCTTTTTCAGTTAATTCAACCTGGTTATTTTTCTCATCGATATAGAAATACAATTCAGAATCTACTTTAGGCATATTCTTAGATTGATCTGCCATATAGTGGTTTTCGGTTTTCAACAACAAACCACGGACACCGCTTTCACTTAAAAACTTAATTAAAGCTTTATTTTTTGGCAAACCACGGTATGCACGTAATAAGGCTAAACCACCTTCACCTTCTTCGGTTCCGCTGTTGCCTGCGTTGATTAATTTCTTCGCTTCGTTTAATGCCTGGGTCACATAAGCTTTTTGTGCGTTAACCAAACGTTCGATACGTGGTTTTAATTCATAAAATTCATGTTCATCGCCACGTGGAATCGGACCTGAGATAATTAAAGGGGTACGGGCATCATCAATTAAAACTGAATCGACCTCATCCACCATTGCAAAATGCTGCTTGCGCTGCACCAATTGGTCAGGTGTCTGCGACATATTGTCACGCAGGTAATCAAAACCGAATTCATTATTGGTTCCGTAGGTAATATCTGCGGCATAAGCTTTTCTTCTTTCCTCAGAGTTTGGCTCATGTTTATCAATACAATCTACACTTAAACCATGGAATTCGAATAATGGGCCATTCCACTCACTATCACGACGGGCCAAGTAATCATTCACGGTAACAATATGAACACCTTGTCCTGCCAATGCATTTAAATAAGCCGGCAATGTACTTACCAGGGTTTTACCCTCACCAGTAGCCATCTCGGCAATTTTACCGCTGTGTAATACAATACCACCAATTAGCTGTACATCGTAATGCACCATATTCCAAACTACTTCGGTTCCTGCAGCATCCCACCTATTCGCCCATTGTGCCTTATCGCCAACAATTTTAACATTGTTTTTTCTTGCAGCATAATCTCTATCGAACTGTGTTGCGGTAACCTCTAAATAATCGTTTTCACTTAAACGATGAGAAGTTTCTTTAATTACAGCAAAAGCTTCCGGAAGGATTTCCAAAAGTACTTTCTCCAATTCTGTATCGCGCTCTTTACCTAAGGCATCAACCTGATCATAAATCGCTGTTTTTTGGTGAAGATCTAAATCTTCGCTCTCTGCATCAGCTTTTAGTGCTGAAATTTTCTCATCAATTTCGGTTAAAAAGGCCGAAATCTTTTCTTTAAATGCTGTGGTTTTACCACGTAACTCATCGTTGCTAAGCGCAGATAGTTTACTGTAGTGTTCGTTAATTTTAACAACCAATGGCTGAATAGCCTTTATATCTCTTTCTGATTTACTTCCGAAAACCTTCGCTAAAAATCCTAACATTATAATATTTTAAATCGTATTTATTATTAAAAAATGGTGTGTTACAACAACCAAGCCATTGTCTTTCTTAAGTCAGTTTGGCAGTTGTTGGTATGAATGAGGCTAAAAACCTCTCAAAAAATCTTGTAGAGAAGAAAACTAGGGACTGTTGTTCTTCGGTTTTTTTCTGATTGTTAAATCGGCAATTACCTGATTTACGCTTACATATTTTGCAACTTTTAACGGGGCTTGGGTCCCGATTAAAGCTAGCTTCGTGTACGATAACAGATAAGGGTTACGGTCTTCATTAAGTTGAACCGACTCTTTACCCGTCGAATTAACGCTGATATTATGCTCATTACAATATTCGTTTAATATCCTTAGCCCTTCAACACGTTCGGCTTTCGCCAAATGTGTTAAGCTAAAAAATACAAGCGATATGGTAACCAGGTGTTTCATTAATAGTGGCAAAGCTAGTTTTAATCTTTTATAAAAAGAAATTACATCATCGCAAAAAGCGTACCTCAATTTCTCAACTTTTTTTGCTTTTGTTTTCAACAGGTTTCGAACTCACATTTAAATTGAACGTAAAAGCTTAGTAAGCCCTAATAACTGTTTTATTTTCATAAAGACGTTAGGATTTCTTAGCGTCTTTTTTAATTTTATGCCAAGTCGAGAAAAAAAACACTGGTTAACGATGGAACTCACACCTGGAAAAATATTTTTAGCCGATGAGCGGGGCTTAACAGAAACTTCGGCACTAAGAAGATTCAGCACCTTTAATTTTGAGAAATATTATAGTGAAGACAGAACACCTTTCGGCAACTTATTTTTATGTAATGATGAATCGATAGTTGGCGGAAAGGTTACGTTTTTTCTATGCAAGGAAGATTCGCTCCAGATATTTATACCCATTACTGGTGGAATTGATATTATTGCCAATGGAAAAGAATTTGCTTTGGAAACCGGGCAAGTACAGGTGTTGAATATGGGTAAGGGTGAAGTATTGGAAATCAGCAATCCCTATCAAAACAATGTGATTAACTACATACAGTTTGGGATTAAAACTGATATGTTTTTAATGCGGGCAAGTGAAATGCTTTTCGGTTTCGATTTTGAGAAAAACAAGAACCAGCTGCTCGAAATTATTGCTAACCCCAAATTGCCTTTTAAATTAAGCGCAGGCATCTTTACTGGCAGAGAAGAAGCAGTTTATAAAATGCAAAGTCCAAACCATCAGTTCTATGCTTTTATTATTGATGGGGCTTTCGAAATTGAAGGCCGCCTGATGCACGCAAGAGATGGTTTAGCGCTCTGGGATATTGAACAAGTGGAACTAGAAGCATTGAGTAATAATGCAATTGTGGTGGTTTTAGAGTTTGGATTTTAGTTTTTTTGTCATTCTGAATGCAGTGAAGAATCTTTAATTTACTAATAACCTGAGTTCGATAATTATTAGCTAAAAATCATATCTTATACACGCCTAATCCAGCTTTATCGTCCTGCTGAATTTATTTCAGCATCTTTTTAGCGTGAAAGACCCTGAAATAAATTCAGGGTGACGACCGTCTTAACAGAAAACTTGATTAAAACGCCACAAAATGAGATTTAATAATCGAACTCAGGTTAATAGATTCTGAAACAAGTTCAGAATGACGTGCGGAATGAAAAGATCTTCGTTTAAAATACATCTTCTCTGTGAAGTCAGTTACCATCTGACTTATTGCATATCTAAAAAGATTTGATTCAGTGCAAGATGGTAACATCTTACACCACAAACAAAAGCCTACTATTTAAAAACCACTTCTGTAGCCCCGTAACCAAACTTTTCTTTTCTGGCATCCATATATGTTTTTACATGTGGGTTTTTACTGATTAGCTTATGGATTTTATCTCGTAGGGTACCATTTCCTGAACCGTGGATAAAAACGATTTTATCGAAATGATGCACAACCGCAGCATCCATCGCAGTTTGAAAATAATTGATCTGTATCTGCAACATTTCATCAGCTTCCAAAAAATGATGATCATCTCTCAATTTTTCGATGTGCAGATCGATTTCTTTTTGAGGAGCTGCTACTGTTTTTTTCTCTTCAGTTGATTTGAAAAAACTTTCTTTTAATTTTTGAGGATCGATGGTTACCGGAACCAGATCATCCAAGCGGATTAACCAGCCCTTATTTCTCAATTGAGGCAATTCCTTTTGTTCGGTGCTAAAATCTTTTGCCCTAAATTTTTTACGGATTACCAAAGGATCGATAGGTTTCACATCAGCTTTGCTAAATACCAAAACCTGAAAGTTAAATTCTGGCCAAAGATCAAGATCAGCCAAGGAAGCAGAATAAACTAAAGTGGCGCCATAAGATTCGATTATCCCATGAAAAGCACCCGCATATTTTTCTTTACGCTCGATGGTTAAGCTTACCAGTAAAATATTTGGCGAATGGTTCTGCAGGTGAAAATGTACCACATTACCGGCCTTATCATCGGTAGCAACAGCTAAATAAATACCGTTTTCGATTTTGTTAATGCTGGGGATATTTACCTGGACGGGTTTTGGGGCATCTAACTCTTCGGCTACCACACCATGACCATGTACAGAAGTTAAATTACTTACCGCAACAGGTATCTCGAAACCATCTTCATCGGTAACACCCAAAGTTTGGCTATCGATAATTTTAGTTACATAACCTTCACGTTTTTCATCAACAAAACGCACAAAATCTCCCAGTTTGAATTTCATATCCCAATAGTTTTTCCGACAGCAACATTCGATATTTTAAATGGAACAACCAAATATAAAAGCAGGTAAGCCCGTAATACAAGCTATTACCTCAGGTTTATCTAAATAATTTCAAACGATAGAAATAGGCTTTAAATCGATATTAGGCTTCTAAACGTCCCTAACTCCCTTTAAATGCAACATTTATGCATAGTTTTACTTTATTAGAAATTTAATTCTAGCCAAATGAGAAAATTTATAGCTTTATTAACGGGGCTGTCCGTGTGTGTATGTTGTTTCTGTTATGCACAAAATATCAGCGTGAAAGGGAATGTTAAGGATAAAAACGGCATTTTGCCTGGTGTATCCGTTAATGTTAAAAACACTAAAGCCGCGGTTTCTACCGATGGCAATGGAAACTATTCCATCTCTGTAGCACCAAATGCTACCCTAATATTTTCGGCCATTGGGTATAAAACCCGGGAGGTTGAGGTTAACAACCGTACAAACCTTAATATTACACTTGAAGAAGCAGCGAACGACTTGACAGACGTTGTTGTGATCGGCTACGGAACGGCCAAAAAGAAAGACATTACGGGAGCAGTAAGCTCAGTAGGTTTAACGAACGTAGAAAAAACACCTGTTTTTGGAACAGCCCAACTGTTACAGGGGCAGGTAAGCGGGGTACAGGTAACACAAACGAATTCGCAGCCTGGTGCAGCATTTTCTGTTCGTGTGAGGGGTACCAACTCCATCAACTTTAGCAGCGACCCACTTTATGTGGTTGATGGATTCGCCGGGGCAGATATCACGGCACTCAATCCAAACGACATTGCCTCGATAGACATTTTAAAAGATGCATCATCAACGGCCATTTACGGAAACCGTGGAGCCAATGGGGTGGTGATTATTACCACAAAATCAGGCTCTGCCGGCAAAAAAACAGTAAATGCAGAGGTTTATACAGGCGTACAGCAGGTTGGCAAAAAACTCGACATGATGAATGCACAACAGTTTGCCACCTATCTTAATAGTGTGACTGCTATTGTAACCCCAGCTGTAGCTTTACCTTTTACACAAACCCAGATAGATGGTTTAGGCGAAGGGACTGACTGGCAGGACGAACTTTTTAGGACCGCACCGATAACCAGTGCCAATTTATCTATCGCGGGTGGCAGTACCGATACCAAATTTTTGGTTAGTGGCAACTTTTTTAACCAGAATGGAATTATCATTAACTCGGGTTATACCCGCGGAACGTTAAGGTTAAATTTAACCCATAACATCAGTGAGAAAATCCATTTTGGAATTAACACCCAGATCTCTTTTGACAGGCAAAACCTGGCCAATGTAAATACTACTGGTGGAAGTACAGGCGGTACATTATTAGATGCATTACGTATCAGTCCAACCGTACCTGTTTATGATGCAACAGGTGCTTACACTTTTCAAAACGCACCGATTGGTTACACAACCGTTGTTGGAAATCCGGTTGCAGCAGCCCGTTTAAATACAGATATTGCCACTAACCTCAGGCTTTTTGCCAATGCCTATGCAGATTATGATATTATTAAGGGCTTAAAATTTAAAACAAGTATTGGTACCGACGATAAATTTACGAATGAAAAGATTTTCCGTCCAAACACTACCTATTTGGGTGCACAAACAGGAGGCTTTGCCCAAATTATCAACCCTATCAATTATAACTGGTTAAATGAAAATACACTGAGTTATAATACGGTAATCAATAAAATCCATTCTATTAATGCGGTTGCAGGTTTTACCTATCAGGAATTTAAGTTTAACAGCAGCACGGCCACAGCACAACAGTTAACCACGAATAATTTAGGAACAGAAAACCTATCGGTAGGCTCCAGCCTTTCTTCAGCTTCGAGTGCAAATAAAACTGCCCTGGCATCTTTTATAGCACGTGTTAATTATAGTTTGTTAGATCGCTATTTATTAACAGCCTCTTTCCGTAGGGATGGTTCTTCGGTACTGGGTGAAAACACCAAATGGGGTACTTTTCCCTCTATCGCAGGTGCATGGCGTATATCAAACGAAAATTTCATGAAAGATATCCGTACCATCAGCGATCTGAAACTGCGTTTAGGTTATGGAGAAACTGGTAACTCTAATATTGGTGCATATAACTCTTTACAGCAGTACATTTTTAACAGTTATGTGCTAAATGGAAACCGTGTGGTTGGTACATCGCCAGGCAACTTCCCTAATGCTGACCTGCAGTGGGAAGCAACTAAAGCATTTAACATCGGTTTGGATTTAGGCCTGCTTAAAAACAGAATCACTTTTACTGCTGATTACTATGATAAAAAAACCTCGCAACTGTTGTTTTTCAGAACGATCCCATCAACAACAGGTTTTTCTACTGCACTGGTTAATTTAAGCGGGAATAACATCCAGAATAAAGGTTTCGAGTTTTCATTAAACACAATCAATATCGATAACGATAAAATAAAGTGGACAACTAATTTTAACTTCTCGAGGAACATCAACAAAGTACTCGACATTGGAAATATTCCTTTCCAGTTAACAGGAAATGTGAGTTCTAGTTTATATCCGGGAGGACAAACTGCGGGTATATTAAAGGCAGGAAGTCCGATTGGTTCATTTTATGGTTACGTGTTCGATGGGATCTGGCAGACCCAGGCAGAGATTACGGCCAGCGGACTTACCAATGCACTTAAACCGGGCGATCCTAAATACAAAGATTTAAATGGCGACCACGTAATAAATGGTTCAGACAGAACGATTATCGGGCAGGCTGTTCCTAAATTCAGTTATGGTTTTAACAGTAATTTAACTGTCGGACGTTTTAATTTATTCTTATTGCTACAGGGCGTTTATGGAAACCAGATTATGAACGAAAACAAAATTGAAGGTGAAAATGGAACTATTGCCGACAATAAACTTGCCTATGTATTAACCGATAGTTGGAATGGACCGGGCACCAGCAATACTTTACCAAGTGTGGGCAGTACTTTACGCCGTAGTTTAGGGCCAACAAGCGATTTGCTTGAAAGTGGAAGCTATTTAAGGTTTAAAACGATTACCTTAACTTACGATCTGCCTTTATCTAAACTTACGCCGGTTTTTAAAACAGCCAGCATATATGTAACGGGGCAAAACCTGATTACCATTACCAAATATTCGGGTTACGATCCTGAAGTGAATTCTTATTCAAATTCGCCAGGTAATTATACCTCTTTGGGTACAGATTATAATCCGTATCCAAACATCAGGACATATTCATTCGGTATAAAACTAGGTTTCTAATCAATTAGCAAAACAACATGAAAAAGATATATTTATTTGGTGCTTTGATGAGTTTAGCACTGTTATCCTGCAAAAAAGAATTGGAAGAAAAACCATATAGTATTTTAACCAACACCAATTTTTATCAAAATGCAACGGATGCCCAAACGGCAATAAATGGTGCTTTAAGCCAGCTTCAACCACAGGCTTATTACCAAAGAACGGTTTACATTATGGGCGAATTATCGGGCGATTGCCTGGTTCCCCTACTTACGCAGAACCAGGAAAGAATCGATATGTACAAGTTCACTTACGGCGCAAACAATATCGAAATCAATAATTGGTGGCAGAACAGTTACAAACTGATCAGCCGGGCGAATGATGTGATTGCAAATGTACCGGGTATCAATATGGATGTTGCTACAAGGAACAACATCGTAGGAAATGCAATGTTTTTACGTGGGATGGCCTATTTTGATCTCGTTCGTGCATTTGGTGATGTTCCTTTGATCACAGCGCCTATAACCGGTATCGCAGATCCCAATTTATTGCCTTCGCGTACGGCTGCAAGCAAAATCTATGAGCAGGCGATTGCAGATTTAAAGTTTGCAGAAATCAATTGTTTTACAGAAGATAAAATTACATCGGCCAATAAAGGCATGGTTTCTTCAGGAGCAGCCTCTGCCTTACTGGCAAGGGTTTACCTGCAGCGGGCCAGCACCAGCTTTGCCGATGCAAACGACAACCAAAATGCATTGGCGCAATGCAATAAGGTAATTGCCACCAATACTTATAAATTAATGACCGATTATACCGATGTATTTAACTGGGATAAAAAGTATTTCCCTACACAAACTGAAAATATTTTTTCGGTACAGTTTGGTAATAATGCTTCGAGCACTACACAAAATATCACCATCCGTATGTTCTCGCCGGCAGGTTTAGGTGGCTCGGGTTCTTTTACCGCAAATCCTTATTTCTTTAACAATGGTTACTTCGGACCGGATAAAAGGAAAGCCTGGAACCTCTCGAACAAAGTAGGAACGGCAACTGTAACACCATATATCTACAAGTACCGCGATCCGCAATGGGTTTCGGGCTCTAACAACTCGCGTATGAACTGGATCGTATTGCGTTATGCCGATGTTTTATTGATGCAATCGGAAGCGATGAACAATATTAACCCGAATGATGCAAATAAATTTAATGGTTTAAACGCAGTTAGGGATCGTGCTGGATTGAATGCCTATCATTTAGATTTAAGCAATACGCCAACCCCCGATGCTTTTGTAGATAGTTTGGTAAAAGACAGGGCCAGGGAACTTTGTGTAGAAGGGCACCGTCGCTGGGATTTGATCAGACTTAAAAGGCTTAAACAAGTGGTGCAAACGGCCAATGGCTTTACCGTAACCGACAATCAGCTTTTGCTACCCTTGCCACAGCCCGAGCTTGATGCCAACACCAATTTAAAACAAAACACAGGATACTAAGTTATATCAAATTGAAAAGCCCGAAATTCAGAAGATTTCGGGCTTTTTTTATTAGTGGCGAGTATCGTTTCCGTGATAAATGCTCAGGTAACTTTCATACCTCGAAACTGCAATTTCGCCCTCGTTCACCGCGGCTAAAACAGCGCAGCCAGGCTCGTTAATGTGCCTGCAGTTGTTAAAACGGCAATTGTGCGAGGTTTTAAAGATTTCTCTAAAAAAATGCCCCAGTTCTTCTTTTTCGATGTCAATAACGCCCAATTCTCTAATTCCGGGAGAATCTACAATAAAACCGCCCTGAGGTAATTCGAACATTTCGGCAAAAGTAGTGGTATGTTGCCCTTTATCGCTCCAGTCCGAAACCTCCCCCGTTCTTAAATCACGATCGGGCAATAGTGCATTAATCAAACTCGATTTCCCAACACCCGAGTGACCAGATATCAGTGTAATTTTATCGGTAATCAATTCCTGAATAACCGGAATATTAATGCCTTTTAAAGCCGAAACTTCGTAACAGGCATAGCCAATATTCTCGTATATATCTTTAAATTCCTGAAGAATTTCTAAACCCTCTTTACTAAACAGATCGAGTTTATTAAACACCAAAACCGCAGGTACATCGTAAGCCTCGGCCGTAACCAGAAAACGATCGATGAAACCTAGGGATGTACGGGGCGAAGCTAGCGTAACCACCAACATGGCCATATCCAAATTTGCAGCCAATATCTGCGCCTGCTTACTTAGATTGATCGATTTGCGGATGATGTAGTTTTTACGTGGCAGCATTTCGTGTATCAAACCCTGGTTGCTATCCCGTTCCAGATCAAATTTCACCCTGTCGCCAACCGCAATCGGGTTGGTGGTTTTAAGTCCTTTAATCCTGAATTTCCCTACAATCCGGCAATCATAGCGTTCGCCATTATCGGCCAAAACACTATACCAGCTCCCTGTAGATTTAATAACTAATCCCTGCATATTTGCGGTAAAGGTATGAATATGATTTCATTGGTAGAAGCGGCTAGCCAGGATAAAAGTTTGTACATTAATGGTGAAGAATAAAAGGAATACCGACATTTCGGCGATATATTTTGTTATCCATTAAATATCTTACATAAATCCAACGCTTTAAAAGGCAAAAAACCTAAATTTGCGACAACAAAAATCAAAAATATAATGAGTTTCAGAATAGAACACGATACCATGGGCGAGGTGCAGGTACCAGCCGACAAATACTGGGGTGCACAAACCGAACGCTCACGCAATAACTTCAAAATCGGGCCAGAAGGTTCAATGCCAAAAGAAATTATCCACGCTTTTGGATACCTGAAAAAAGCAGCTGCGCTTGCCAATACCGAACTTGGTGTATTATCAGCAGAAAAAGCCGATTTAATTGCTAAAGCTTGTGATGAAATTATTGCTGGACACTTAGATGATCAATTCCCTTTGGTAATCTGGCAAACCGGTTCGGGTACACAAAGTAATATGAATGGTAACGAGGTGATTGCAAACCGTGCTCATGTAATTAACGGCGGTTCACTAGCTGACGATAAAAAAGTACTTCACCCTAACGATGATGTAAATAAATCACAGTCATCAAACGATACCTACCCAACTGCAATGCACATTGCAGCCTATAAACTTACGGTAGAAAACACCATTCCAGGTTTAGAAAAATTAAGAAATACTTTAGCCAAAAAAGTTGAAGAATTCAGTACAATCGTTAAAACCGGGCGTACACACTTTATGGATGCTACGCCACTAACTTTAGGTCAGGAATTTTCGGGTTATGTACAACAGATCGATAACAGTATCAGGGCCATTAAAAATGCTTTGGTTATGGTTGCCGAGCTGGCTTTAGGTGGTACTGCCGTTGGTACCGGCTTAAATACACCAAAAGGATATGATGTTTTAGTGGCTAAAAAAATTGCCAATTTAACAGGTTTACCTTTTGTTACGGCTCCAAATAAATTTGAAGCCCTGGCAGCGCATGATGCAATGGTAGAGCTTTCTGGCGCTTTAAAACGTACTGCAGTTGCTTTAATGAAAGTAGCTAACGATGTAAGAATGTTAAGTTCTGGCCCTCGTTGTGGTATTGGCGAAATTGTAATTCCTGATAACGAACCAGGATCTTCAATTATGCCGGGTAAAGTTAACCCTACGCAACCAGAAGCTTTAACTATGGTTTGTGCACAGGTAATCGGTAACGATGTTGCCGTTTCAGTGGGCGGGATGAGCGGCCATTTTGAGCTTAATGTGTTTAAACCGCTTATTGCGGCTAATGTATTACAGTCGGCCCGCTTAATTGGCGATGCCTGCGTTTCTTTCACCGATAAATGTGCGGAAGGAATTACCGCTAACTTGCCAGAAATTGAGAAACATTTGCAAAATTCTTTAATGTTGGTTACGGCTTTAAATCCGCATGTGGGTTACGAAAACGCAGCTAAAATTGCAAAGAAGGCACATAAAGAAAATAAAACTTTAAAAGCTGCAGCTGTAGAATTGGGCTTGTTAACCAACGAACAGTTTGATGAATGGGTTCGCCCGGAAGACATGGTTGGCAGTTTGAAATAAGCTAATTACATAAACGGTCGTCATCCTGAATTTATTTCAGGATCTTTTCAGTACTTAAAGATGCTGAAACGAGTTCAGCATGACGCTCCGACTTTAAAATACGGTTAATTAAAACATAGGTAAAATGAATTCAGTACTCTCTACATTGCTCAGCTTAGTATCCATCATTCCTCCAGTTATCATATTTGGCACCTGCTGTTATTTTTTATCAAAAAAATCTGCTGTTGAGGCTATTTTAATGACCATTGGTTCAGGAATCGGTTTACTGACAAGCTTATTTTATAGTGTTTTAATGCCTTTTTTATTAGGAGATAGACATTTGGCTTATATTGGTGTTTCTAAGTATTATACCTTAATTGGCATCATTAGCTTTATAGCCAGTCTTTGTTTTGCAGCCGGCTTTTTAATCCTGATTATCAATACCATTAAAAAGAATACTGTAACACACGATCAGTTTCCTAAAAGCATCGATTAATAATATAATGAACAAGCTGCATCCGGGTTTCAAGAATTTCTACATCATCCTTTTTACATTATCTATCTTACATGTAGCTTGTAGTCCGCGGCCTAATATACAGGGCAAAGGTGAAGATTTTATGCAAGGCGTTTGGAATGAAGATTCCGTCGCTTTTAGTAATAAACTGAGCAACTACACACAGCACCATTTCAAATTTACCTGCGATTCTGTTTATATTGACATGGTTACCCACAGCAAAGTAAATTTTTACGAAGATTCTTGCTACAACAATGGCATTTGGAAAGAATATGCCAGAGGCGTTTATGTAGTTAAAGGCGATACCCTATTTGTTGGTGCCACCTTTACACACGCTAACCATAAACAAAAAATATCGGGATGTTACCGCATTGGCCGATACGATAAGAACTTCCTGATCAAAAAGAAATCTGCAGATACATTATTGTTAGAAAGTTTAAGTGACCAACGCGAAATCATATTAAACCTCAAAGAAAAAATTACCTGCATACAAAAAGAATTATAAAATGATTTTAACATCAATTAAAAAGAAATTAACCATTGCGCTAGTTTTTGGTTTTTTAGCCTATCTACCAATTCAGGCAAATGCCTGGGGAACTATTGGTCACAGGGTAGTTGGCGAAATTGCCGATAGTTACTTAAAAGCTAAAACACGCAAGGCTATTCAAAGCATTTTAGGTTATGAAACTTTGGCCATGAGTGCCAACTGGGGCGATTTTATCAAATCAGACTCTACCTACAATTACATGTACAACTGGCATTTTGTTAATCTTCCGGCAGGACTGAACAAAGAAGGCGTTTACAACTTTTTAGAAACTGAAAAATCACCTAATCTTTACAATAAAACACCTGATTTAATTGCCATTTTAAAGAAAACAAGCAGTACTGCAGCCGAAAAGAAATTAGCCCTGCGTATGTTGGTTCACCTGGCAGGAGATTTATGTCAGCCTATGCATGTTGCCCGTAAAGATGATTTGGGTGGTAACCGCATTTCGGTGTTATGGTTCAATGAAAAATCAAATATCCATAGGGTTTGGGATGAACAGCTTATCGAATATCAGCAGTTAAGCTATACAGAATATGCGAAAGCAATTAATCACCCTTCAGCAATTCAGCTGTATAACTGGCAAAACACTAGTCTTAAAGATTGCATTTACGAATCGTACGGCATTTGCAATAAAATTTACGATACCACCAAACCAGATGCTAAATTAAGCTACCGCTACAATTTTGATTGGGTTGATACCCTTAACGACCAGTTACTAAAAGGCGGTGTTCGATTGGCGAAAATGTTAAACGACATCTACGGATAAAAAAATGAATACGAATCCCCCAAGCTCTTGTTGGGGATTCTTTTAATGTAGCGCTAGCCTGATAATCATCGTTTAAGTAAAAAAACTAAAACTATGAAAAAATTAATGTTGCTCACACTGGTATTTTTTTCCTTTTCCTGCAAAAAGAAAAATCAGGAAGAAGATCCCATTACCAAACAAAAATGGGTGCTAGAAACTGCGGTTGTTTCACCGGCTTTAAATATAAAAGGGGAATTTATTACCGATTATAAAAAAGTGGAAGGTGATAACGGCTGCCTATCTAACAATTTCACCCTAACCTTTCTCACTAACGGAACTTACCGGCTATCCTCTACCGGATCGCTCTGTGATATGGTGGAAAATGGCCCCAATCAAAAGTGGAGAAGATTGGGTGAGCAAATAATTTTAGGCGACAATCCCAAATCAGAGATAATCTGTACGGTAAATAGTAGCACCTTAACTTATACAATAGTAAATACGCCTGGAATAGTTTATTCCAAAGTGGTATATACTTTTAAAGCACAATAACATTGAAAATTTTAATGGTTTGCCTTGGTAACATCTGTCGTTCGCCTTTGGCCGAAGGCATTATGCGCCATCTGGCAGATAAACAGAACTTAAATTGGGAAATTGCTTCGGCAGGAACGGGCAATTGGCATATCGGCAAAGCCCCCGATCACAGGAGTATTTCAGCAGCGAAAGCGCTAGGTTACGACATCAGCAAACAGCGGGCACAACAATTTAACCACTCCATGTTTGCTAAATACGATCTGATTTTGGTTATGGACCGGAATAATTTAGCTGATGTTAAAGGCCTTGCTAAAGGCGGGGATGAACGAAAAAAGGTTAAACTTTTTCTTGATAACGACGAAGTTACAGACCCATATTGGGATAATGCCCTGTTTATCCCTGTTTGTAGGCAGGTTGAAGAAAGATGTATAGAAATTATCAAACAACTTTCTTAAATTTAAAGCTCAATATTCATCACTAATCAAGTCCAACAAAAATGAAAAAGTACCTATCCATATGCTTATTAATTGCATCCGTTTTTTTATTCCAAAGCTTTACCACCGCTAAGAAATCAGCAAAAGTTTTAGTTTTTTCCAAAACCAAAGGCTTTAGACACAACTCTATCGAGATCGGAAAAGAAGTGATCCAAAAGCTGGGCACTGAACATCACTTTGAAGTAGATACCACAGAAAATGCGGATGTTTTTACAGAAGATAACCTTAAAAAATATGCTGCTGTAATTTTTTTAAGTACCACAGGCGATGTTTTGGATAATAAACAACAGGTTGCTTTCGAAAGATATATCCAGGCCGGTGGAGGCTTTGTAGGCATCCACGCCGCAACCGATACTGAATACGATTGGCCTTGGTATGGTAAATTGGTCGGTGCTTATTTTACAAGTCACCCAGCAGTTCAGGAAGCTAAATTTATCATTAAAGACAAAAAACATCCAGCCACTAAATTCCTAACCGATTCGGTATGGATGCGAAAGGATGAGTTGTATAACTTTAAGGATATCAATCCAGATATTAAAGTGCTGATTACCTTAGACGAGAAATCGTATACTGGTGGTAAAAATGGCGATTTCCATCCTTTTAGCTGGTACCACAATTTTGACGGCGGAAGGGCTTTCTATACCTGTATGGGGCATACTAAAGAAGGCTGGGCTGATGATAAATTCCAGAACCATTTATGGGGTGGTATCGAATATGCCATCGGTAACCAAAAGAAATTAGATTACAGCAAAGCGCATTCGAAATTATAAGATCAAGTTTGAGCTTGCTGAAATAATTAACCAGCAAGCTCAAACTATCTTTATACCTAAAAGAACAACTGAGAAAGCACATTGCTTGCACTTGGAGCAGCAGGTTTTAACGAAGTAAACTTGGCCAATTGTGCAACCGTTAAAGCGGTTCCCAGTTTCGATTTCAATCCAGAAAACAATTTACCAAATTTGCTTTGATAAGCAGCAGGATTTGTTTTTTGAGTGGCCATAATGGTTGCTTTCTGCACCAGAAAATCTTTTATAATTGTAGTTACAGTTGGTTTTTGAGCCGGAGTTAAACTTAAGGCAGGAGCTAGTTTACCAATAATGCCAGAGGTTAAACTTGCCGCATCGAAACCTGTGCTTGCTGCCGCAGCAGATCCAACTTTACTTAAAAGACTTTGTGCATGAGATGCAAAGTTAAGGCCCAATACCAGGGCAGATAAAATCAATATTTTTTTCATTTCAATAGTTATATATTTAACTAAGGTAAATAATTTACACCTTTTAGGAATGAATATTTTATGAAGTTTTGGCTTTTTTCAGATTAACCAGATAAATATAATTCAGCATACAGAAAGAGGCCACAGCCCCGAAAGTATGCCATAAAAAGTGCGTACCAATTGTTAATACATCCCATTTATCGGCAATGCGGAAAGTTAGCGCGAATATGAAAGCAATTAGGGCAAAGCCAACCCATTTGCCATTTTTCCACTCTGTTTTGATCAAATAACCAAATACAGGAAATAAAACCAGCGCGGCCATAAATGCATAATTGATATTGATGAAGATCTGGAAATCGCCATTGCTAAAGAGCCGTCGCACGTAAAACTGAAAGAAAGCATAAACGGCTACAATTAAACCGGCAAAATACCACTTGGTCAGTTTGGAAAGAAAGTAAACCCCGGCTGAAAGGCATAAGAGCATAATCGGCATCCAGTCCATCATAATAAAAATTGGCCAACGCCTTAATCCATGATAAGTGGTGCCTCCAATTCCGCCTATATAAAGTAAAACCAGGACAACGGTTAGAAAGGTATGCTGTTTAAAATTTCCCCAAATTTTTATTGTCCAATACACTGCAATAGCTAAAAAAAAGCAACTTGTTATCGTATTAAATGGCTCAGGAAAAAGCTGGCTAAGATTCGTTTCAGTATATATTGTACCTCCATCGGGAGGATGCTGGATAAAAGCGCTCATAATTAATTAACGTAAACTGAAATTAAATGTTTGGTGAATCCATGTAACGATCAAGATGTAAAAATAATTTCGTGTTTACATTTTCAAGAGGTTAAATATTGGTTAACTCTTTTCCTTCAGCTGGTATTTTTTTGTACTTTAGGTGGATCTAAGCTATAATGATGATGAAACACATATTAATTTTTTTTCTATTCTTAACAACGGCAATTTACGCCCAAACACCGCCTAAACCTTACGGTGCACTACCATCAAAAAGGCAACTGGCCTGGCATGATATTGAAGTTTACGGCCTAATCCATTTTACGCCAACTACATTCGAAAACAAAGAATGGGGCTTTGGCGATGCTAACCCGAAAACATTTAACCCAACAGATTTCAACGCCGATCAAATTATTAAAGCAGCCAAGGCCGGTGGATTAAAAGGCATCATCTTAGTTGCAAAACATCATGATGGTTTTGCTTTATGGCCAACCAAAACGACCGATTATAACATAAGTAAAAGTCCTTTCAGAGCAGGCAAAGGAAATTTAGTTAAAGAAGTGGAGCAGGCTGTACGTAAAAACGGTTTAAAGTTTGGGGTATACTGCTCGCCATGGGACAGGAACAATGCGCTTTATGGTACCGATAAATATCTGGCCATTTATCAGGCCCAGTTAAAAGAACTTTACAGCAATTTTGGCGAACTTTTTATGAGCTGGCACGATGGTGCAAACGGTGGTGATGGCTATTATGGTGGTGCAAAAGAAAAACGTTCGATAGATAATACTACCTATTACGACTGGAAAAATACCTGGGCCATTACCCGTAAAATGCAGCCCATGGCCAATATTTTTAGCGATATAGGTTTGGATATCCGCTGGGTAGGCAATGAAGATGGTCACGCAGCGCCAACCTCTTGGGCTACTTTTACACCGATGGCACCTGATGGGAAAAATGAAGCCGTTCCCGGTCAGGCAAATTACCCGCAAAGTCCTGAAGGAATACGAAACGGTAAATTCTGGATGCCAGCAGAATGCGATGTTCCTTTAAGAAAAGGGTGGTTTTACCATGCCAACGAAAAACCTAAAACCCCAGAAACACTTTTCGATCTATATTTAAAAAGTGTTGGCCGTGGCGCAGGTTTAGATCTTGGTTTAGCACCCGATACCCGTGGACAACTTCACGAGGATGATGTTGCCGCACTAAAAACTTTTGGCGACATGGTTAAACATACTTTCGAGAATAACCTGGCCAAAAATGCCCAAATTAAAGCGAGCAACAGTAGAGGCAAAAAGTATGATGTTACTTCCCTGCTTGATGGTAAAAGGGAAAGTTACTGGGCAACACAGGATGATATTCATCAGGCAAGTTTAGAAGTAGATTTAAAAACAGCTAAAACCTTCGATATCATTAGCCTACAAGAGTATATTCCCTTGGGTCAGCGAATAGAGACTTACACCATCGAGGTATTTGAAAACAATGCCTGGAAAAAAGTTTACGACGGCACGAGCATCGGCGCGAAACGTTTAATTAAATTGGAGAGTCCCGTTACAACTAATAAAGTAAAAATAAAAATTACTAAATCTCCGGTTTGTATTGCGCTAAGTGAAATTGGGCTGTACAAAAAAGCAGTTTAAACTTAATCTGGTTTGTAAAGGATTTCGAAAACTTGTGCCAATGCATTAGAAGTCTGTTTGCTATAACGATAAGTGCTATCGGCCTTAATATCTCTGTACATCAGCATTACGGCACGATGAGATGCTTTACTCAGTTTTATTTTTTCCTTCCGTTCTTTAGCATCTTCAGGCTTTAAATTTAAGGCCTGCATTTGTTTAATTACAACAAGATTCCTTTCCATCGGTATAATGCCATCCTGCTTTATAGAGTTAAGCTTAACATCCTTTGGTAAGGAAATCTTTAAATTCATAATGCTGTTAAGCGAGCCCATATTGCTGTTAAAAGTATCCCTTAATTTGCGATACTCTTCAGTTCCGTACTTTGGACTAAAGTGAAGAACCCCGCTAAAAAACATCAGAAATAAAAGCACCGAAACAGCATATCTTGCCCAGCTTTTAATTTCGACAGTTTTATCCCATTTATAGTTAAGCAAATAGGTAAAAATAAAGCCCGAAACAAAACCACCAATGTGCGCCGCATTATCTACCCTTTTACCAAATGCGCCATTTACGAGCACCAGTAATGAAACAATCAATGTACTTACTAATAATGCTTTGGTTGCCTTACGCTCGAAAGATTTAGTAGTTAATAAGGCAATAAAAGCGCCATACAAGCCCATTATAGCTCCTGAAGCGCCCATCATTACACCTTCCTGGTGAAAGATCAAACTCACCATACCACCACAAACCCCACTCATCAAATAAATAAAGAGGTATTTTTTCCAGCCCAGTTTATTTTCGATCATTAAACCCAGATAAACCAGCGCATACATATTAAAAAATAGATGCGATGGCGATCCATGAATAAACTGATAAGTAATTAAACGCCAGTATTGGCCACCAAGTACTAAATTGCGTTGGTTAACCCCAAAATTTAACGCTATCTTTTTTAGCTCTTCTATAAAATCCGTATCATAACTACTTCCATTTCTTACAAACTGATACTTCAGGTACACTATCGAGAAAAGAACAAGTATGAAATAGTAAAAGATATTAAGAAGTACTACAAGCGGTGTTACGGTATAACCTTTCTGAGGAAAAAACAGGAAGAAAATATTTTTGATCTTATTCTTAGTCGCCAAAGGGGCTTTTTCGAAGTAGCGATCGTCCTGCGTGGCTATAAATTGGTGGAATTTATACAAATTTTCTTCCCAAACATCTTTCAGGTGGAACTCTACGTATTCAAATTCGTGAAAAAACTTTTCGAGGTTTAAATCGTTCTTGCCATAATCATTAAATAACATCTGAATCCCTACACACTCACTTTTTACTACTGCAAAATTTCCATGGATACGGATAGATATTTCTTCGCTATACGATTGGAAAGATATTGGCGTGTAAGCGATTAACCCGCTTTCAGACACATGACTAAGGCTCCAGCCGAGATTTTCGACGGCCTGCTTAGCAACAATTAAATATTTATCTGCCGGAAAATCGGCTAAAGGAATATATTTTTCAATTTTAGGCGAGTAACCCCAACTGATTGTCATAGCGCGTTATATTTTTTTCGCTACTAAGATAATATAAGGTGATAGATTTTTGCTTTCGAACGGAATAATCTTTGTAAATACTTTTCCGGTCAGCCAAACTACTTTCTTAAATAGACGAACGCCTGCAGATTTCTGGCTTTCATTTTCCAGCCATACACTAAAACGACCAAAATAACCCGATTTTACTTCTTTAAGTCCGGCCTGTTCGCAGATAGATTTCAATAACGCGGGATCCATGCTATCGATATTGTGCTTATCATAATTTTCTCTATCGAAATTCTTTTGAAACCAGCCGTTAACCGCCTTAAAATTTGGTAGCGTGATAAACAAAGTGCCACCTGGTTTTACAAAAGCAATATGGCGGTTAATAATATCGGCAGTATCGTTAAAATGTTCGATTAAACCGCAGCTTAATACAAGATCGTACTGTTTCTCGGGCGTGTAATTAAAAAGATCGGTTTCAATAATATGGCTATCCTTTTCGGTTAATCCGTTCTTTTCTAAAAGCTCATTTACAACCGGTGGATGAACAAAATAATCGAGAAGGGTAACATCAAGTTGAAAATATTTTTTCAGGAATACGGCATAATAACCGGGAAAACCGCCCAATTCGATGGCCGTTTTAACATTATCTTTCTGAATAACATCAGCCAGTTGTTGATGAAATAAATAATTTGAAGGTAACTGAACAGCTAGCCCTTTTTTACTTTCCCAATAATTTACCCAAAAAGCCCTGTCGGTTAATAAATTTGCCATGTTTTAAATAATTCCAATCCCAAAGAAACGGAAAAATTTGGTTAATTGTTAAAGTGGTTAACTGTTTAAACTGTGAAATTGGTTAATCGTAGACAGCACCATGCTATATACAATTAACCGATTTAAACACTTAACCGGTTAACCCTTCTTCCGATTACCCCTATTTAAGGTCTTTCAAAATCTCAGCCACTGCTTTTTCGAGCTGAGGATCTTTATCTGGCTACACCTCCTTTTACAGGTACTTTCCAGATATCGCCATCATAGCTGAATACTATTGTTTGTGCATCGGGCGTTAAAGCAGGGTATGTGGCAAAGTAGGTTTGCCCTTGAGCAAATGAATGGATAGATAACAAAAATGCTAGTGTCGCTAGCGATTTTAACACAGATTTAATCATGATTTATTTTGTTTGGCTTTGATGACTTAACCCAGCTTGTTTAAAATAATCAATAAATTCAAATACGATTATTTTAAACACTAAAGGCTCCATCCTACAATTGAAAAGCAATAAAAAATATTAGGATGAAATTACACAACAGATTTTATATTAGTAAACAATAAAATGTATTTTTGATTGATTTGAAAGTAGTACACCTAAATACCTACGATGGAAATGGCGGAGCAGGGCGTGCCTGTTTGCGTTTAAGTGATGCCTTAAAGGCCAGTGGAATCGATTCGAAAGTATTGGTTTACTATAAATTTGGTCAAAACCCGAAGATAGATACCTTTAGCAAGTCGCCTTTTCAAAAAGCCA
Source organism: Pedobacter borealis DSM 19626 (assembly GCF_000708285.2). GTDB lineage: Bacteria > Bacteroidota > Bacteroidia > Sphingobacteriales > Sphingobacteriaceae > Pedobacter > Pedobacter borealis. The sequence goes on along the minus strand of NZ_JAUG01000018.1, from coordinate 13,158 downwards.
AAGCCATTTATAACATCTTATCTGAAAGATATTATGCAAAATGGCTCAGTAAATCGATAAAAACACCTTTCAGTTTGCAGTGGTTTGGCCGTTCAGTAATTAATCATCCGGATGTTAAAAATGCCGACATTATCCATTTACATTGGGTAAACCACGGTTTCTTAAATCCTAAGTTTTTGGCGCAGCTTGATGAACTGGAAAAGCCAATTGTATGGACTTTTCATGATAGCAATGCTTTTACAGGTGGATGCCATGTGCGTTATGGATGCGAAAATTTCCACCGGCAGTGCGGTAATTGCCCCATTTTAAAAATCAGTGGTAAAAATGATATTTCGCATAAAACCTGGGTGCGTAAACAAAAAGCTTATACAGAATTGAATTTCCATATCGTAGCACCAAGCAAATGGATGGCTGCATCGGTAAAGTTTAGCAGTTTGTTGGGCACTAGGAAAGCTACAGTTATCCCGAATACGATTGAAACAAAAATTTTCAAACCTTATGTTAAATCGGAGGCGAAAAAAATCTTAAAAATCAATCCTGATAAATTTGTATTGATGAGCGGATTTATGCCCTCAAAAAACGACAAACATAAAGGAACCCCATATTTAATCGAAGCTTTAGAAATTTTATCGCGTAGGCCTGGAATACCAAAAGAAAATATTGAATTGGTTATTTTCGGTAATAAGGAAAATGCCGAAATGCCCGAATTTCCTTTCAAAACCACTTTTTTAGGTACTATTAATAAAGACGAACATTTAGCAAAATGTTATTCTGCTGCTGATGCTTTTATTACGCCTTCGTTAGAGGACAACCTGCCCAATACGGTAATGGAGAGTTTATCGTGTGCCACACCTGTTATTGCTTTTACCACTGGCGGGATTCCGGATATGGTGAAACACATGCAGAACGGTTACCTGGCCGAGTATCAAAATGCGGAAGATTTAGCAAACGGCATTGAGTGGCTGTACCACCGTCCAAATAAAGAAGAAATCCAAAAAGCGGCAAGATTGAGTATTTTAACAGATTTCTCGGAAGAAGTAATCGCTGCGGAGCATATCCATCTTTACGAAATACTGATTGATCTGCAACCGAAATAAGCTCAACCTTCTAATAAAGTTTCACAGTTCTATTTACAATTCAATTGGCAAAATCTAATTTTCTTTTCTACAAATAAAAATTTGGTCAATCTTTATTAAATTTATAGCGACTGAAACTGTTAAATGGAAAGCATCACAAATTATTCTGAAAGTATTAAAGCATTAAAATCAGCTATTTTATCGAGTCGGTATAAAGCTGCTACTTTAGTAAATAAAGAACTTTTGCTATTATATTTCACGGTTGGTAAATTCATTTCAGAAAAGATAAAGAAAGAGAAATGGGGCGCAAAGGTTATTGACAACCTTTCTACCGATTTACAGGCCGAGCTACCAGGCCTACGCGGATTTTCGGCAACAGGGATTAAAAGGATGAGGTTCTTTTTCGAATCATGGGAAGAATATTTCCTTATTAAGCCATCAGTAAAAGGCCAATTGTCAATTATTGATATTAAGGAACTTGCATTTAGTCCAACAGTGTTGGCCAAAATGCAAGATATTGATAATGAGCCTTTTAAAATTAGACCAACACTGTTGGCCCAAATTGAAAATTATTTCTTTAAGTTAAGTTTTTCACATCACATAGAGTTAATTCAAGGTACGAAAACCTTGGACGAAAAGATATACTACATTCAAAAAACAGCAACTGAATTTTGGAGTTTAGCTACGCTAAAACACCAACTCAAAAACAAATCATTTAGCAATTCTGGCAGTTTACCTAACAATTTTTTAAAAACGATTTCTAACGAGGAAATAAGAAACAAAGCACTCCAATCTTTCAAAGATGAATACCTATTGGATTTCATTAATATAGAAGATGCTGATGAGCAGGACGAACGTATTTTAGAAAGCGGAATTGTACAGAATATCAAAAAATTCTTAATGTCGTTAGGAACCGATTTTGCATTTATCAGCAACCAGTATAGATTGATTGTTGAAGACGAAGAATATTTTTTAGACCTTTTATTTTTTAACCGCCGTTTACAATGTTTGGTTGTTTTTGAACTTAAAACCGGAAAATTCAAACCCGAATATTTAGGCAAAATGAACTTCTATTTATCGGCATTGGATGAATACATTAAGCAACCACATGAGCAACCCTCAATAGGCATAATACTTTGCAAAGAAAAGAAAAATAAGATTGTAGAGTTTTCGTTCCGCGATTTTAATAAAGCGATGGGTGTTTCTACCTACAAAACCAGTGCAATATTACCAAAAGCATTTAAAGGTTTGATCCCTGATGCAGAAACCTTTAAAAAATTAATGGACTAACATGCCAAAGCTAACTGTCATCACCATTGTATACAATAACGTTCGCGATATCGAACGTACCATTCAATCTATCCTTAAACAGACCTATAAAAAAATCGAATATATTGTAATAGACGGCGCATCAACTGATGGCACTGTGCAGGTTGTTGAGCGTTATAAAGATCAGATTACAAAAATTGTATCAGAACCCGATAAAGGCATTTATGATGCCATGAACAAAGGTTTAGCATTAGCAACAGGCGATTATGTTTTATTTATGAACTCGGGTGATGAGATTTATGATGAACAAACAGTAGAAGATGTTTTTGCCTCTACCCCAGGTGCCGATATATATTACGGGGAAACGGAAATGTACAATGATAACTGGGAAAATTTAGGCCGCAGAAGGCACGAAGCACCCGAAGAATTTGATTGGACCAGCTTTAAATACGGCATGAACATTAGCCATCAGGCCATTTACATTCGCCGCAGCATTATTACACCGTACGATTTAACTTATAAGTATAGCTCAGATATTGATTGGATTATCAAAGCAGCTAAAAAAGCATCTAATATTGTGAACGTTCACCGTTATGTAGCGAAATACCTGGTTGGTGGCATGAGCAAGAAAAAACACCGTGAAAGCTTAAAAGAGCGGTTTAAAATCTTCACCAAATATTATGGTTTAGTACCGAATATCTTTAATCATATTATCATTGCAGGTAATTTAGCCTTGTATTTTGTTAAGCACCATAGAACAAATGACTAGATACTTTCTTTCGGGCGTCATTCTGAACTTGTTTCAGAATCTATCTAACTAGACAGTATTGATATCTTAAAAGATGCTGACCACGTAGTAGCTATTAGGCCATTAAAAACATAATAAACATCTAATAAAACAAGTTCAGCATGACGTAATGATTTATAAATCTACGCTCATAATCTCAAATTTCTAAAAACAATAATTTCCCCGAACTGTCTTTAATACATTACCTATTAAAAATTTAAAGATTATGGGACAATTAAGTAACCGCACTATTGCTGTACTTACAGAAAGCGGATTTGAAGAAGTAGAATTAACCGAGCCAGTTAAAAGGTTAAAAGAAGAGGGCGCAACCGTTCACATTATCTCCTCAAAAAGCGGAAAAATAAAAGCCTGGGACCATGATCATTGGTCGATAGAAGTTGATGTAGACAAAACCAGTTCGGAAGCAAATGCCGAAGATTATAATGGTTTGCTGCTACCAGGCGGTGTTATTAATCCTGATCAGCTTCGTGTTAACGAAGATGCGATAGCCTTTGTAAAATCGTTCTTTGCCGATGGGAAACCAGTTGCGGCAATCTGTCATGGGCCTCAAACCCTAATTAATGCAGATGTGGTTCAAGGCAGAAAAATGACTTCAGTAAAAAACATTTCACAGGATCTGATCAATGCAGGCGCACTTTGGTCAGACGAGGAAGTAGTTGTAGACCAAGGTTTGGTTACGAGCCGTACACCAAAAGATTTACCTGCTTTTAACGATAAAATTGTAGAGGAATTTGCCGAAGGTGTTCACGAAGGGCAGCACGCCTAAAAACTTTGGACGCTCTTTCTAGATTCACTCAAAAACGGTTGGCAAATTGTCAGCCGTTTTTATTTTAGTCTTTTTTGTGCCGTCAGATGTTACCATCTGACGGATAAATTTCTTTTGATGATTTTTCGTGTCGGATGGTAATATCCAACACCACAAAATAGAACTACCTTATTAAACCCTTTTCCGTGCCGGATGGTAACATCCAGCACCACTAAAATTACTTTTCATGTCAGATGGTAACATCCAACACCACAAAACTTATAACTTAACCTGCCTGATGATATTTTTAATGTTCAATTCAATAATATCAGTCATGGTTTTACAGCGCAAATAATTTACATCCTTAAAATACTCACTCATACTCTGTTTTAGCAGCGCGATGTTCTCAGGCGTGGTTAATTCTTCCTTATTAGAAACATCACGGAGATCGGTTAAACGGTGTCGTTCGCTTCTTACACGGTGCACAATAGACGAACGTTCTTCTTGTTGGTATTGAAGTACGGTTTTCTCAGTTAATTGCTCCATACTCATTTTTACATAGGGCAAGTTCTCTTTAAAAAACTGGGGCAAATAAACCTTTAAATTCCCTTCGTAAAACTGTTGGTCGAAATCTATTGCACGGATACGAAACTGAATATCATCAAAATCGGGTGTAATCTGTACCACAAAATTATACGCTCGCATATCACCCAAAAGCATAATCAAGCAACGTTCGTTAAATTTTACAAATTCTTTTGCAATCCTGGTGGGATTAAACTCAGGTGTATATAATTGTCCTTTTGTAAAAACATCCCCCGGAATTCCCGCAATATGTTCTTCCACTAAGGTATTGCCATCAACAAGATAATTTACTTGATTGGGCGAAAGGATTTCTTCCATTTCCAAGCCATAAATCCGCGAAGCATCAGCTTTTTTGATGTAAAAATAATCGTAAACATCATTTAAACGGTTTACAATGCGGATACGAAATGGATGGGTATTTCCGAAGGTGCAATATTCTATTTTATCAATGTATTTATGCTCCACAATCCGCAGATTGCCAGATGCTTTTAAGTTTGCATAAATTTCCTTTAAACCATCATGCAAAGTTTCAATTAAATCCTGTGCATATATCGGCCCTTCCCAGAGCGAGTCTTTACCAAACTTATCCATTAAAGGAAAAGCTTCGTTAAACTGCATTAAATCGTTATAACCGATGGGCAATTTCGCTTCGCGCTGGTAAGTACGTAAATATTTCTGCAAAGCAGGCGTTACCGGAAAAATCGGCTTCTTTTTCGAAATTCTTACATCATTATTTTCCATGTAGAGGCAATGTACTATTTTATGGAAATATGTGTAATTTTTTTTTACCACAAAGTTCACGAAGAAATATCACAGAGGAAACAGAGGATAGTTTAAATGTGAAATAATATATTAGCCACGGAAGCACGGAACACATGCATATATTATCTATTCCTGAGTTCGTAGCAGGCGAAACAGTCAGCTTAACTCGTCTTTCTCTGTGAAAACTCGGTGTTCTCAGTGGTTATTTAACCCTTCGGATAACTGAATGGCAATCCACTCAGATACCTACTGATTTTTCTATAGGGATAATTCCCTGCGCCGTGATCGGCAAACTGAACAATAATGGTATTCGTTTTCGGATCGATATACAATCTTTGCCCGAGCATGCCTTCTGCAGCATAATCGCCGTTATCACCTTCCTGTGGAATCCACCAAAGATAGTGATGGGCTGATTTTTGCCAGCCTTTTGCCGATGCAGGTTTTTCGGCACCTATATTTATCGATTGATTTACCCAGCTTTCCGGAACGATCTGTTTCCCCTTGTATTTGCCTTTATTTAAATATAATCGACCAATTTTGGCGAAATCGATAGCCGTAACCTGAAAGCGACTTGCAGTGTTTGTTAAACCGTTAACCTGATCTAATCCCCAGGTGGCGTTATATTGCGTACCGATCTGTTTCCACACATTCGCTTCAAAATATTGCGCTACCGATTTACCAGTTGCCTTTTGCAAAACCCAGCCCAACACAATCGGATCGATACTTTTGTACTTCCAAACCGTGCCGGGTTTATTCACCAGTTTAACTTTCATCAATTGGGCTTCCATATCATCCGTATAATAATATTTGGCTTCATCAGAAAAAAATGCCTTAACAATCCCGCCTACAGCATCCTGAAACTCCAGGCCGGAGTTCATATCTAAAAGGTTTTTTAGTGTGATCTCTTGAAAAGCTGGATTTGATTTTAACTCAGGAATATATTCGGTTACTTTCTCGTTTAAACTTTTAATGCTATGATCATTTAATGCTTGTCCGATCATAATAGAAATCATGCTTTTGGCACCAGAAAAAATGGTAGTTAAGGTGCTATCACGATAACCTTTATCATATTTTTCGTATAAAACACTGTCATTCCTGATCACGATAAAAGCGTTGACCGCTCCATTTTTTAAATATTCTTTCAATGGAACAGATTGATTATTTCCATCCAGAACATGAAGTGTATCTAAATCGCTCCGTTGCCTGGCCGATCTGATAAAATGAAAGGCAGAATCACTTTTATGGGAAATTTCCTGTGGGAAAATTTTATATGTTTCAGCACCAGGTGTTCTATATTTTAATACATTTAACAGATAAGGCTTCCAGAGAAACAGTGCGAACAGCGATAAAAAAAATGCATAGATCAGGAACAGTAATATTTTTTTGAAGGTTTTCATGGGTAGGCGTTATACCAACAAATATAAAATATTTAGGAAATTATGCCTGCTTTAGCAATTCATTTGTGGTAAAAAGAAGTTGATGTTTCGGTTTATATTTCCACCTTTTATGGCTCCACAACCAATGCTCAGGCTTTGCCCTGATAATTTCTTCCAAAAAACGGGTGTGCATTTCAGTAATCTCGAACTCAGCGGTTAGGGCAGGTTTTAAACAAAGGGGCACACAATCTACCGTATAAAAGCCACGTTTAAGCACATTGACTTTGAAATAAAAGATAGGTTGGTTGGTACGTTTTGCAATTTTTTCAATCCCTAACTGAACAGAGCTGGGCTGATGCATAAAGCTGGTCCAATAATGCGACTCGTCTTTTGAGGGTGCCTGGTCATTCCCAAAACTAAATATGCTTGGTTTATCTTTACTTTCCTGCAAAGCCCTCATGGTTTGTCGCATGGCAATTAATTTATTGCCGAATTTGCTTCGTACTTTTTTAAACCAAGTATCGAATACTGGATTGGTTAAGGGTTTGTAAATTGGATAATGGTCTGCAGAAAAGTTAAGCCCTATACCCAAAGTACCCCACTCCCAATTACCATAGTGTGCTGCACAGATCAGCACACTTTCTCCCCGATCTAAATATTCCTGAACCTGCGCTTTGTTTTTAAATATGAAACGCCTTTCGATTTCTTTTTTTGAGATACTGCTCATTTTAATAATCTCGAAAACCAGTGATGCGAGGTACCGGTAAAAGCGTTTTTCGATAACCAAAATCTCTTCTAATGTTTTATCAGGAAGCGCATTTAATAAATTTTCCCGAACAACTTTACGTCGGTAGCCGAAAACAAAATACAGTAGTAAATAAGCTCCATCGGCCAAAATGTATAAAACAGATAATGGAAGCAGAGATAATACGCCTAAAAAAAATATTCCCAAATGGGAAATCCCCTTTTTAATCATACCAGAAATTTTATAGTGCTAATTTAAAAAGCACCTTAAAAATTTATGCCACGAAAATGTTAGATTTCATATTAGACAAATGGATTGCCTAAGCCATGGCATCCATTATGTTCTGATCTTTTTTGATGATTTCTGAAATCTTCTGTTCAGGTTTATATTTCCATCTGCGGTGGCTCCATAACCAATAAGCTGGTGCTTCTTTGATCATATCCTCTAAAAAGTGCGTATGCATTTCGGTGATTTCAAATTCGGCAGTTTCTGCTGGGTTTAAACAGATCGGCGCACAATCTACTTCGTAATACCCTCTTTTTAAATAATTTATTTTGAGGTAAAACACCGGGCGGTTTGTTTTTATGGCAATTTTCTCAATCCCTAACTGGATAGAAGATTCCTGATTTAAAAAAGTTGTCCAGTAATTCGATTCATCTTTTGAAGGTGCCTGATCGCTTCCAAAAGTAAACATGGTTGGTTCATTTTTACTCGATTGAATAGCCCTTAAAGTTTGACGCATAGACACCATATGGTTACCAAATTTGCTTCTCATGGTCAAAAACCAATTATCAAAAGCTTCGCTGCTCAATGGTTTATAAATTGGGTAATGTTTGCCAGAAAAGTTTAAACCAATAGCCATGCACATCCATTCATAATTGCCATAATGTGATGTACAGAAAAGCACACTTTCGTTATTTTTAAGATAGCCTTCTACCAGATCGGTATTTTTAAATTTTACCCTTTTATTTAATTCCTTTTTAGAAATGCTTTTCATTTTAATCACTTCAATAAAAAGTGAGGAGAAAAATTTATAAAAACGTTTTTCTATGGCATTGATTTCAGCAGTATTTTTCTCGGGGAATGCATTAACCAGATTTTCTTTAACCACTTTCCGGCGGTATCCAAAAACATAAAATATTAACACATAAAAAGCATCCGCCAATCTGTATAAAATAAATAGCGGCAACAGCGAGAGCATATTTAATAAAAATATACCCATTTTGGATAACCCTTTATTAATCATGATGTGGGATGATTAGTTTGCTTGCAAAAACACAAAATTAAAGCTAAGTGCAAAATTAATTGCCATGCAATTGTTAGTTTTTTATTCCCAAAGGTTTTATGAAAAAATGCTGACAAAAAATCGCGCATCTGATTAACATTTAACTGACCAGCAACGACTTACCTGATTTGTTCTCCACTTGACACTAAAATCGCAACTCTAGTGAATTAGACGCATTACTAATCCAACCTATCAGCACAGCCCTAACGACTCTAAACCTTATTGCAGCGGTATCCCCCGATTCTTCATCGGGGATTTAGCGGAAAGAAGGACTAACAATAAAAAAAGTGCTGATACTGCTTTCCTTATTATTTTATAGCGATTTAGGAAATCTGATTGCTAGAGCTGACAACTTCCCGGTCCATTTAATATTAAAGTTGTCAACTCGAATAAAACCATTTTATATGCAAAAAAGCCCCGATTTACATCGAGGCTTTAGTAATCTATATTTTTAAGTCCCCTTTAGGGGATTTATGCCAAAGGCATCCCTTTGGGAGGGGTTAAGCGAATTGCTTTCCTTTTACTTTACGTTCTTGTTCTGTTAAGAAGATTTTACGTAAACGCATGCTTTGCGGTGTAACCTCGATATACTCATCAGCCTGGATATATTCCATAGCTTCTTCTAAAGAGAATTTAATTGCCGGTGCAATACGGGTATTATCATCAGTACCAGAAGCACGCATGTTGGTTAATGCTTTACCTTTTACCACGTTTACTACTAAATCGTTATCACGGATGTGCTCACCCATAATCTGACCTTCGTAAACATCAGTTCCCGGATCGATGAAAAAACGGCCTCTATCTTGTAACTTATCGATTGAATAAGCCGTAGTTTGTCCTTTTTCCATTGAAACCAATACACCGTTTAAACGACCAGGGATTGTACCTTTCCAAGGCTCGTAAGCTTTGAAACGGTGAGCCATAATCGCCTCTCCTGCTGTAGCAGTTAAAACGTTGTTACGTAAACCAATGATACCACGTGCCGGGATTTCGAATTCTAAGTGTTGTAAATCGCCTTTTGGCTCCATAATTAACAACTCACCTTTACGTTGAGTTACCAATTCGATTACTTTACCAGAAACTTCACCTGGAACATCAACGATTAAAGTTTCAATCGGCTCATGTTTTTTACCATCAATTTCTTTAACGATAACCTGAGGCTGACCTACCTGAATCTCATAACCTTCGCGACGCATCGTTTCGATTAATACAGATAAATGGAGAATACCACGGCCATAAACCAACCAGGCATCAGGAGAAGCTGTTTCAACAACTTTTAAAGCTAAGTTTTTCTCAGTTTCTTTGATTAAACGTTCTTTAATACGTTGAGAAGTTACTAATTTACCTTCTTTACCAAAAAATGGAGAGTTGTTAATGGTAAACAACATGTTCATTGTTGGCTCATCAATGCTGATAACCGGTAATTGTTCTGGTGCTTCAAAATCAGCGATTGTATCACCAATATCAAAACCATCAATACCTACAACCGCACAAATATCACCTGAACTTACTTCTGTAGTACGGATTTTACCTAAACCTTCGAAAGTATAAAGTTCTTTTACTCTTGATTTTACGATTTTACCATCGCGTTTGATTAAAGTAACTGGTTGGTTTTCTTTAATTGTACCACGGTGTACACGACCGATTGCGATACGACCAACGAAAGATGAATAATCTAACGAAGTGATCTGCATCTGTAAAGTACCGTCGTTAATTGGTGCAGGCGGAATGTTTGCCACAACTGCATCTAACAAAGCGAAAATATCGGTAGTTGGTACTTTCCAGTCTGTACTCATCCATCCTTGTTTAGATGAACCGTAAATTACAGGGAAATCCAATTGATCTTCAGTTGCTTCAAGGTTAAAGAACAATTCGAAAATCTGCTCATAAACCTCTTCCGGGCGACAGTTTTCTTTATCCACTTTGTTTACTACCACAATCGGTTTTAAACCAAGGGCTAGCGCTTTTTGCGTTACGAAACGCGTTTGAGGCATTGCACCTTCAAAAGCATCGCAAAGTAAAAGTACACCATCTGCCATTTTCAGAACACGCTCTACCTCACCGCCGAAATCCGCGTGACCAGGAGTGTCAATAATGTTAATTTTTACGTCTTTGTACTGAACCGATACGTTTTTAGATACAATCGTGATACCACGCTCGCGCTCTAAATCGTTGTTATCCAATATCAAATCTCCTGTTTGTTCGTTGTCACGAAAAATAGAACAAGAATGTAAAATCTTATCAACCAAAGTAGTTTTGCCGTGGTCAACGTGTGCTATAATAGCTATATTTCTAATCTTTTGCATAAAATGCGCCTCAAATTTGGCGCAAAGATAGTGTTTTGAAATGGATTTTCTACTATATCTCTCACTATTTAATATGATGATAATGTTGTAATTATCTCATTTTTAAACAGAAAAGCAAGTACAATATTTTTCACCTTTATTACCTTCCGTTGGATTGTTAGAAAATCCTGAACAAAGCTTAAACTAAATTTAGTTTTTGATTCAGTTGTGGAATACGATGAACAGATTTTAACCAGATCCTCCTGTTAAAAGCATAATTTTTTATTAGCAGCAAGGAAATGAATATCATTACCTTTACCTGCCTATTAAAATCAACAGATGAAAATTGAATCACATACCATAAACAATACCAATATTGCCGAAGTTCTTTCGGAAGAAATAATTATTAATAACGCAGAAGACGGGCTAGACTTATTGGGAAACTTATACTACCAGGGGTTTGATAAAATTATTATACACCAACAGAACATCACACCTGCTTTCTTCGACCTGAAAAACGGGATAGCTGGAGAAATTCTCCAAAAGTTTTCAAATTACCGGGTAAGCCTTGCAATTATTGGCGATTTTAGCCCATATCAAAGTAAAAGCATTAAAGATTTTATTTACGAAAGCAATAAGGGCAAACACATCAACTTTTTAGGTTCGGCAGCTGAGGCCCTAACAAAACTAGCAGGATAAAATTTATATGCTTAACCAATCTTCATAAGAAATCACGCCCAACTCTAAAAACGGGATAGCTGGAGAAATTCTCCAAAAGTTTTCAAATTACCGGGTAAGCCTTGCAATTATTGGCGATTTTAGCCCATATCAAAGTAAAAGCATTAAAGATTTTATTTACGAAAGCAATAAGGGCAAACACATCAACTTTTTAGGTTCGGCAGCTGAGGCCCTAACAAAACTAGCAGGATAAAATTTATATGCTTAACCAATCTTCATAAGAAATCACGCCCAACTCTGGCTTAGCCTCTTCTTCCAAAATGGCAATAAACTCCAGTGCATGCCCATCGGGATCATTAAAGTAAATAGCCAAAGCGGGCATCCAGGCAAAACCATGGGTTCGTGATTTCCACTTTTAAGAAAATTATAAGGCTTAAGATTTTTAGATTCAAGAAATTGAACTGCTTTATTCAGTACATCATCTACATCACAACGAAAGGCAAAATGCCTGATATCGATTTCGTCTTTAGGTTTTTCCCAGATCCCCAACATGGCTTCCTGGGGTTTTCCGATCCAGAAAAAGGCAATTTTGCGTTCTTCTTCGTAGTGGCACTGTGTTAAGCCCAATGTATTACTGTAAAAATCGATCGATCTGGCTAAATCTTCTACATAAATATGTGTTTCAAACAGTCCTTTTATCATATGGTGAAGGTAGAGATAAGTTATAGCCACAAAAAATCATGTTTTTCGATACCACCATCAATAAAATCGATATCCGGAGCCTAATGGGTTACCAAAAACTAAAATGCTGTATTAAGAATAAATAACCCGATCGAAATGAACCAAAGGTTTTTAAAATATGCAGGCAGGTGCAGCATTGCTTTTATCACATTGATTGGGCTTTATTTTCTAATCGCCTTTTGTTGCTCGCGCATTACCATAAACGCCAATTCATCAAACGCTAAAGAAATTGCCATATATATTATGACTAACGGCGTACACACCGATATCATCGTTCCGGCTGTTAGTGCAGAAATGAACTGGACAAAAGAAATCAGATACCAAAATACGCTTGAAGCCGATAGCACTTATCAATTCCTGGCTATGGGCTGGGGTGATAAAAAATTCTACCTCGAAACGCCGGAATTTTCTGACCTTAAACTGAGTAACGGCTTACGGGCACTCTCTGGCCTGAGTACATCTGCCATGCACACCACCTATTACAAAAACATACGGGAAGATGCGAGCTGCAAGAAAATTATGATCAGCAAAGCGCAATATCGACAACTGATCGATTATATTTTAAATAGTTTCAAAAAAGACGAAACGGGACATTTGATCAAGGTTAAATCGAACATCCATTATGATATTGGTGATGCCTTTTACGAAGCAAAGGGAAGTTACAGCATTTTTAAAACCTGCAATACCTGGGCAAATGCAGCATTAAAAGCTTGCGGACAAAAAAGCTGTTTGTGGACGATATTTGATACTGGTATTTTTTTGAAATATGAATAATGCTTAGAGAAATTAAATTGCAGGGAAATCGC
>NZ_JAUG01000017.1 GCF_000708285.2 Pedobacter borealis DSM 19626 | reverse complement strand
AATAAAAATAACATGATCTGCGAAAAACTACCATGCCACCGCGGCATAGAGCGGAAAAATAATAAACATTTTTACACTCAAAACGACAGCTTTTGAATCCAGCTCGCTAGTGGTAAAAAAGATGCTGAACTAAATTCAGCATGACGACCGCATAATGAATGTTTACTAAAAAACAAATATAGAATTAACAAAAGATGTGTCCACACGATAGAATCAGAACGGGGGAGGCGCATTGGTAGATTTGGCTGCTATGGTGCTAATTTAATGACCTGGTTAATGGATGGAAAAGCCCCGATTTCGGTTAGCGCAATTACCCATCAGATTAAAAAAGAAGTTTATCCGAATGTTGATGACGATGCAACAATTTTATTGGAGTACCCATCTGCTACTGGAATTATCGAAGCATCGTGGAATTGGCCCTTTAGCATAAAAGATATGGAAGTATTTGGTGCAAACGGATACATGCAGGCCGTTAATGATAAAACGTTAAGGCTAAAGAATAATGGGAAGGACGATTATAAAATTTATCAGGCTAAGACATCGAAGCCAGTTTATTCAAACCATTTAAGTTATCTATCTGCAGTTTTAAAAGGAGAAATTAATCCAGCAAATGATTTATCATCACTGCCGAATAATTTAATTGTGGTCAAAATTTTAGCGGCTGCGAAAAAATCAGCTCAAACAGGCAAAAGGGTGATTTTAAAATAGTTCCTACATAATAAAAATAGCCACCTGTGCGATGGCTATTGGTAAGGAGAATAGTGTCTTCTCTATGGTGTGCCTGCCCTCCGCGGATCTCCCGCTCACAGGACTTTTTTATCTTTCTTTTATGCTTAACAATTTAGGCAATAGTTGGTTTTGATCCGCAAAATAATTTTGCACATCGTGTGGAAAATGTTAATATCTCTAAAAACGGATCAAGAGTAATCTACATGTACCCATATGAAATATTGTACGCGTTTTTTGATTAAAACTTTTTAGGGCGTGCGATGTTTGTGATGTGGTTGCTGCCGATGATATAATTACATTGTTTAGTGGCAAATTATCAGATATTAAATCATGGCCGAATTAAATAAAGAGCTTTTTTGTAACCTGGGCGACCGCTCTGTTGATGGGTATTTTATTTTCGATTATACGGCACAAAATTTTTCATACCTCAATAAATCGATAAGTAAAATTTGGGAACTTGGCCTTGATGAAATTGCGGCTAATCCTCAGCTACTTTTAGCGCGGGTACATCCTGAAGATGTTGCGCATGTAATGTCCTGTTACAAAGAATGCCTGGAAGAAGGTACGGAGAAAAAATATGAATTCCGGTTAATATTTGCCGATAGAGAAAAATATGTTCGGGTAATTGTGTTTGCTGTTGTCGATGAGGAAGTAAAGCGTTTAGTAGGTACAGTAGAAGATACCACGATAATGCGCCACAATAAAATCCATATTGAACAAATAAACGCCCGAAAAATATAACCTTAGAAGTATTGGCGCACGATTTAAAAGAACCGCTGGCCATGATGAAATTAACTGCTTCATCTATGAAAAATGGTATTGCTCAAACAGGCGATGAGCAGATGATAAACTCACTAGCTTTTATTCTGGATATGTGTGAGCGTAACCTGCTTTTGGTATGCAGCATGATTAACCGGGAGTTCTTAAAATCATCGGTAATAGAAATCGGCAAGGAGCGGGCAGATTTGGTCTGGGAACTTAGAGATGTGGTTCGTTTTTACAAACGATCGAAACTAGGCAAAATGAAGAATATTAAATTTACAAGTTCTGCCGAACAGATCTACCTGCACCTGGATAGCATGAAATTTATGCAGGTAATCAATAATCTAATCTCAAATTCAATAAAATTTACTGCCGATTATGGGAATATTACTCTACATGCCGAGGAATATGAAAGTACCGTTTTAATTACTGTAGCCGATAATGGGGTTGGAATTCCAGATGAGTTGCAGGCCGGCCTTTTTGATCATTTGCCCGAAACTTTAAGACCAGGTTTGAAAGGCGAAGAATCGGGAGGATTTGGCATGGGAATAATCAAAGCAATTGTTGAGTTGCACCAGGGAAAAATCTGGTTTAAAAGCAAAATTGGTACCGGAACTACCTTCTATATTGAGCTGCCTAAGTAGCCTTTTTTAATTTTAAAACAGTGTAAGTTATATTTGAGTTATGATTAACATTATTCTTGCGGATGATCACCATATTATCCGGACCTCACTTAAAGCACTTATAGAAAAACACGAAGGCATCAAGGTTGTTGCAGAAGTATCAGACGGTTTAGCGTCCTGAAACGCGTTTGGCATTTCAAAATTTAATGGCGCAAGGCTGGACAGATGCGATCAGAAAATTATACCCTACCGAAACGATATATACCTTTTGGGATTATTTCAGGAATGCATATGGTAGAGATGCGGGATTAAGAATTGATCATTTTTTATTGAGTCCTCAAGTTAGTGATCGCTTAAAATCTGCAGGAGTAGATAAACAAGTGAGGGGCTGGGAAAAAACAAGCGATCACGGTCCGGTGTGGATTGAACTAAGCGAGGTTTAATATTATTGCGGCTTATTCTTTAAATCGGTTATATCCAAAATTGTTCCTATTAATTTTAAGCATTCGCCGTCCTGTGGGATAGTATTCCGTCGGCTTTAATCCATCTAATTTCTCCGTCAGGCCGGCAAATTCTGTGTACCGTGTGGTAACTGGTTTTTTCTCTCGAAACCGTGAGTTCAATTTCATCCTGAACGTGGTCAAGGTCTTCTGGTAGAATTAAACCTAAAACCTTTTCATAACTTAAAACCCCATCTGGCGGGCAACCTAGGCTTTTCTTAAATGACCAGGTTGAACGGAGTATACCCGTTGCTATGCTTAACTCCCAAAAACCAAGGCCTAAGTGGTCGAACACCACATCCCAATGATCATCGCAGATAATGGATAGATCAATATTTTTCTTATTTGTACTCATAAAATAAAGGATAAACTATTTGGGGAAATTACATAAACAATGTAAAAAAATTTTGAGTATTAATAAAAATAAACTTAGTACTCAGCGGTTTAAATAAATGGGGAGCAAAAGGTAGGATGGTTTAGCGTAGTTGCCCGAGCAGGCAAAAAATAAGTCAAGCTTTAAAACTTGACTTATTTGGGAATAATTAATGCTGATTGGTGTTTTTTGACTTTTCTATCAGTTCTTTTTGATCACTCAAATCTTTATAGTAAAAATAACCACCAAATCCTAAGATGAGAATGATATTACTTATTTTGAAACTATGATCAAGCCAATAACTAAATGCTGGCACATTACCACTAAAACTCTGTTTAATGTTTGGCCAGGAGTTAAGAATGAAAATAATAACAATCATTAGCAAAACCTTTAGCAAAGTGCTGATGATGATCTTTTGGTGATTTACTTTTTCCATTATTTAAACTCTCTGAAATCCTGACCGTCGGTAATGTTCAATAAGCTTTCATAAATCAAGCTGATTACATTATCAACATCTTCTTTATGTACCATTTCTACGGTAGTATGCATATAGCGTAATGGCAGCGAAATTAATGCTGATGGTACGCCGCCATTCGAATAGGCAAAAGCATCGGTATCGGTTCCGGTAGAACGCGAAGATGCCTGGCGTTGGAATGGAATGTGGTTTTTCTCAGCAGTTTTAATTAATAATTTATTTAAATTGGTTTGAACAGCTGGCGCATACGAAACCACGGGGCCTTTACCGGCTGATAAATCGCCTTGAATGTTTTTGTTAATCATTGGCGTAGTGGTATCGTGTGTTACATCGGTAATAATGGCCACATTGGGTTTAATGCGCTGGGCAATCATCTCGGCACCACGTAAACCGATTTCTTCCTGTACAGAGTTTACAATGTATAAGCCGAAAGGAAGTTTTTTCTTGTTTTCTTTTAATAAACGTGCTACTTCGGCAATCATAAAGCCACCAACGCGGTTGTCTAAGGCACGGCCAACATAATAGCGGTCGTTCAAAACCATAAACTCATCTTCGTAGGTAATTACACAGCCTACGTGAATGCCCAATTTTTCTACTTCTTCTTTTGAAGTGCAGCCACAGTCTAAAAAGATATTTTTTAATTCTGGTGCCTGTTCTTTTTCGCCATGTCGGGTATGGATTGCCGGCCAACCGAATACTGCTTTAACCAATCCCTTTTCGGTATGAATATTCACACGTTTTGATGGCGCAATCTGATGATCTGAACCGCCATTGCGGATTACATATATTAAACCATCTGCAGTGATGTAATTTACATACCAGGAAATTTCATCGGCATGTGCTTCTATAACTACTTTAAAAGCAGCTTTAGGGTTAATAACACCTACAGCGGTACCGTAGTTATCGATAAAGTGTTCGTCGATATATGGTTTTAAATAGTTTAACCAAAGTTTTTGCCCTTCCCATTCGTAACCGGTAGGCGCAGGATTATTGATGTATTCTTCTAGAAACTGTAGCGATTTTTTAGTTACCACAGCAACATGTTTTTTCTTTTCGTCGTCTTTTTTCTTAGCCATAATATTATTCTATAATTATTCGTCATCCTGAACTTGATTCAGGATCTGATTAATGAGATGCTGAACTAAATCCGATAGCAATAGGATCAGCATGACGGTTGGTAATTTAAAGTTCTTTTTCCATTACTACAAAATCGTAACCATCTTTAAAAAAGGTTTTATCGGTTTCGTGGAAGCCAAATTTAAAATAAAATTCCTTAGCATTTACACGTGCGTTGCACCATAGTTTTGTCGCTTTTTGAATTTTACAAAAATCAAGGATATAGGCCATTAGTTGCGAGCCATAACCTGCCTTTTGAGTATCGGGTAGAATGGCAAGTTTACGGAATTGATAAACATCCCCGTCATGAAATAAAGAAACTACTCCAGTTAACTTATGATCGAGGTATAATCCAAAATGGATGCCTTCAAAATCATCGGGAAGCTTTACGCTATCAAATGGTAATTCTGGATACATGGCCTCATGCCTGATCCGCCAGGTTAGAGAAGGGAATATTTGTTCAATTTGAACCATAATTATATAAAAAGCTAAAGCCTTGTGTTTTTAGATTTCATTAAATTTTTATTGATTAGTTATTTGTTTTTTCTCCCGTAGAACTGATAAATTAAGATATTAAGGACAATTATTCCTGTCATTCCATAACAGAATAATGCCCATCCACCTTGGTCCCAAAGCCACAAACCCAAAGCTGAGCCACAGCTGGCACCAATAAAACTAACCGACATAAAAATGGTGTTCAGTCTGTTTCTGGCCTCTGGTATTAGGTTGTAAATTCGGGTCTGGTTGGTTACGTGTATAGCTTGCTGACCGATGTCTATAAGTACAATGCCAATTACAAACAGGTATAAATGGCTGCCAGTAAAATAAAACAAGGCGATACTAACGATTTGTAATATAAAACCAATCATTAAGTTCTTGCGTGGATTGTTGCCATCGCTTAACTTTCCAACCAATGGCGCTGCCAATGCGCCTGCTGCGCCAGCAATTCCAAATAACCCAATCTGCAGGGTTTGGAAATTAAAGGGTGGGTTAGCCAGAAACAATACCATTGTAGTCCAAAATGCGCTAATAATGGCGAAAGCCAGGAAGTTAATAATCGAAGTCTCCCTTAAGGCAGGTTGGGTTTTAATGTAACTGAACATCGAACGCATGAGTTCTTTGTAGGTGCCTTTAAAGGCAGGATAACTTGGTGGAAAACGCTTGGCCATTAAAAGAATAAGCAGGCCACAAATTCCGGCTGCAATATAATAAACGGCTCTCCAACCTAGCCAAAAGCCAATACTGCCACTTACCGCCCGCGAAGCTAAAATTCCGACCAGCAAACCACTCATAATCATCCCAATATTGGCCCCACGATTTTCATCGGTGCTTAAATTAGCCGCTAAGGGCAAAATCAATTGGGGGACGATAGAACAGCCTCCGATCAAGACAGAAGCAACTTCTAATACAAAGAAGGTATGCGAAACAGCAGCGATCAACAGCGCCAGAATAGCCAGGCCAGTAATCACAAGGATCTGTTTTTTACGCTCAAACATATCGCCCAGCGGCACTAAAAGAAAAAGACCCAGGGCATAGCCAATCTGCGTGAGGTAGGTGATTTTTCCTGCATCGGTTTCGGTGAGGTTAAAATCTTTCGCAATTAAGATCACCAGTGGTTGGCAGTAATAAATATTTGCAACAATCAGGCCTGTGCAAAAAGCCATGAGGAGGATATCGGCGCGTGATAATTTCTGAGTACTCTGCATTTAGTATTAAGTCGGAAGTCCTCAGTCATGAGTCTTGATGGCCGAGATTGATATCCTCTCAGACTATGGACCAATGACTATGGACTATATTCTACAAAGGTATATTTCCATGTTTCTTTCTTGGATTATTCACCACCTTATTTTCCAACATCTTAAAGGCTTTTATCAACTTTGCACGGGTTTGGGCTGGTTCAATCACCTCATCAACAAAGCCGCGTTCGGCCGCGCGATAAGGATTTGCGAAGATATCTGAATATAATTTTTCTTTCTCCAACCATTTCTCTTCAGGGTTTTCTGCTGAAGTAATTTCTCTTTTAAAAATAATTTCTGCAGCACCTTTAGCACCCATTACAGCAATTTCTGCACTTGGCCAGGCGTAGTTCATATCTGCACCAATATGTTTGCTGTTCATCACATCATAAGCGCCACCATAAGCCTTCCTCGTAATTACAGTAATACGTGGTACAGTAGCCTCGCTAAAAGCGTATAATAATTTTGCACCATTGGTGATAATGCCATTCCACTCCTGATCTGTACCCGGCAAAAATCCTGGAACATCTTCAAATACCAATAATGGAATATTAAAGCAATCGCAAAAGCGGACAAAACGTGCTGCCTTGGTAGAAGAATTGCTATCTAAAACGCCTGCCAAATAAGCGGGCTGATTGGCTACGATACCGATACTTCTCCCTGCAAGGCGGGCAAAGCCTACCACAATATTTTCAGCATAAGCTGCATGCACTTCTAAAAAGCTGTCCATATCGGCCACGGCAGAAATCACTTCACGTATATCGTAAGGTTGTGAAGCGTTTTCTGGCATAAAAGTGTTTAATTCTGGTCGGCTTTCATCAGCTGTTTCATAAGGTAAATGATCGGCTATTTCCTCACAGTTTTGCGGCATATAGCGCAGTAGTTTCTTTACATGGTTAATCGCCTCAATTTCGTTGGCACAGGCAAAATGGGTAACGCCCGATTTTGTAGCATGTGTGCTGGCACCTCCTAATTCTTCTGAGGTTACTTCTTCGTGCGTTACCGTTTTAACCACATTTGGGCCCGTAACAAACATATAAGAAGTATTTTCTACCATTAAAATAAAATCGGTAATGGCCGGCGAATAAACAGCTCCACCTGCGCATGGCCCCATAATGGCCGATAGCTGCGGAATTACACCCGAAGCCTGTACATTTTTATAAAAGATATCGGCATAGCCGCCCAAAGAAACAACCCCTTCCTGAATACGGGCACCGCCACTATCATTTAAACCGATCAGTGGAGCACCATTTTTCATGGCCATATCCATAAGCTTGCAAATTTTCTCTGCATGGGTTTCGGAGAGTGAACCTCCAAACACGGTGAAATCCTGAGAAAATACATAAGTTAACCTACCATTAATTGTTCCATAGCCCGTTACTACACCATCACCAAGATATTTTTCGCGTTCCATTCCAAAGTCAGTACTTCGGTGCGTAACCATCATGCCAATTTCTTCGAAACTTCCTTCATCCATTAAAAAATGAATGCGCTCGCGGGCTGTAAGTTTACCTTTTTTATGCTGACTGTCGATTCTGGTCTGTCCACCGCCAAGGTTTGCCTGGTTGATTTTATCTTTAAGTAATGCTATTTTTTTGTCCATTGCAACGCTACGAGATTTTAAAATTAAAAATTACTAGCGGTAATACAAGGTAAACGAGGTGTTATTTTATCCTGGTCCAGCATGCGATGTTGAGTAAAGCAGATGGCTGGCTAGAGTCGCGATCGTCATGCTGTCCCGAATGTTCGGGATCAGCATCTTTCTGCCCATTAAGACCCTGAAATAAATTTACTGCGTAGCTTTCCGCTGCGCTACAGGTCAGGGTGACGATAAAATGCAAAAAAGCCTAAAGATTATTCCTTAAAGGGTAGATTAATAATCGAACTGAGGTTATAGGAAACGGTTGGTTCTGGGCTTTTGGCAGGTTGGGTCCCGCTTTTTGGTACGAGTCCCGATGAAGGATCGGAAGCTCTTCCCGATAATCGGGTTTACCTAACCTAGATCAGTGCAAGAAACAGCTTTTTATGTCGAATGTAATCGCCTTTCTGTTATATTACATTTTTTTTACAGCTTAAAGCATTGAAAAACCAATAATCCGTTTATTTTTGTAGCCGTTAGTATTAAAACAACATTAGGATTTTAGATGTTTTTAAGGAAATACAAGTATTTAATCGTTGCCTCATTCATGTTCATCTTCATGGCGAAGATGGGTATATCTGGTGCGCCGGTATTTTGTACGAGTATTGATAAGGAAATTATGAACGCTGTAATCATGCAAATCGAGTTAGAGCATGAGGGCGGAAAAGATACCGCCAAAGACACTGCAAAATTTACCGACTTCAAATTCGTTGAACTTAATCATCCTATCTTTTCTTACGAATTCTCTTCAAGCCATTTCTTTCTGAAGAGCAGTTTCATCGAACATTTCAAAAGATATGTAGATCCATATCACCCTACGGTACCAACACCGCCGCCTAACTTTATTTAGTCTTTTTTATTGGGGTAACTTATTGCAATCAGTAACTTGAGCGGGTATGTTGTGTTAAATATTTATACGATATGCTTGTTCCTTGATCGCTTTTAAGATTCCTCCGCGATTTATTCGTTAAAATTTACTAGATAATTATATCGTTATGCAAAAGTTTAACCCGGCCTTTTCAGGTTCGGACGTGAAGAAATATATTCTTAAAAAGAATTTAAAGAAAGATTTACCTGCAAGTATTGTAGTGTTTTTAGTGGCTTTGCCATTGTGTTTAGGTATTGCACTGGCCTCAGGTGCACCGTTATTTGCTGGTTTAATCACTGGTATTATTGGAGGGGTAGTGGTTGCCTCTTTCAGTGGATCGCAATTGAGCGTTAGTGGCCCGGCAGCGGGTTTAACCGTTATTGTTTTGGGTGCCATAACATCTTTGGGGAGTTATCAAACCTTTTTACTCGCTGTTGTATTGGCAGGGGTATTCCAGATGATTCTAGGACTGGTTAAAGCCGGAACCATTGGTAATTACTTCCCATCGAGTGTAATTGAGGGGATGCTTGCAGCCATCGGATTGATTTTGATTTTAAAACAGTTGCCACATGCATTGGGTGTTGATACCAATTTCAGTGGCGACGAAGGATTCTTTCAGCAAGATCACGAAAATACTTTTTCTGCGATTACAGCAGCAGTAAGCCATTTTAGTTTGGCTGCGGTGGTTATCAGTTTATTATCGATAGCTATACTGATTGTTTGGCCTAAATTTCCAAAACTAGCGGTTGTACCCGCACCATTATTGGTAGTAACTTTAGGTGTTCTTGGAACTATACTTTTTGCTGGTACCGATCATCCACTACGTGCCGATCAGATGGTGAAAATTCCAGTGGTAAGTGGTTTTGGCGAGTTTTTAGGCCTGTTTACCATGCCCGATTTCTCTCAGTTGGCTAATAAAAATGTTTATATAACAGCTGCAACTATTGCTGTTGTGGCAAGTTTAGAAACTTTATTAAGCATAGAGGCAGTTGATAAAATAGATCCAATTAAACGTGTATCGCCAACAAACAGAGAATTAATCGCCCAGGGTTTAGGCAACATCACCAGTGGTATGGTTGGTGGTTTACCTATGACATCGGTAATTGTTCGTAGTTCGGCAAATGTAAATGCTGGTGGTAGAACGAAAATGTCGGCTATTTTTCACGGCAGCTGGCTATTGTTATCATTACTGTTTATCCCAGGTTTAATTAACATGATTCCGTTGTCGTGTTTGGCTGCCATTCTTTTGGTAACGGGTTATAAATTAACGCGCATCAGTTTATTTAAGCACATGTACCATAAAGGATGGGACCAGTTTGTTCCATTTGTGGTTACGGTTGTAGCAGTTTTATTTACCGATCTGTTAAAAGGCGTGGCTGTTGGTATGTTGGTTTCGATTTTCTATTTATTGCGTACCAATATGCGTAACCCGTTCTTTTATAGAATTACGAACGAAGGCGACAAAAAACATATCAGAATTAAATTGGCAGAAGAAGTTTCTTTTCTGAACAAAGCAGCGATACAAGTAGTTTTAACAAATATTCCGAAAGAAACAAACGTAATTATTGATGGTTCGAATGCCAGGTATATAGATCCTGATGTATTGGAAACCATTTATAATTACAAACATAATGCCTATACAAAAGGTATTATTGTAATGTTGGAGAACATCCAAAAACATTATACAGTACCAAAATTAAATATAAAAGTAGAAGAAGATATTAATAAGTTATAAATATGTGCGCAAAAACAATAGATACGAAAGATATAACATACGAAAGTCTGTTACAAGGCAATAAGGACTGGGTTAAAGATACGATGGACAATGATCCTACCTTTTTTGATAAACTTTCTGAAGGTCAGAACCCACCGGTCTTGTGGATTGGTTGCTCTGATAGCCGTGTACCTGCAAACCAGATCACCAACACCAGACCAGGCGATATTTTTGTACATAGAAACATCGCCAATGTGGTGGTGCATACCGATATGAATTTACTTTCAGTGCTGGATTATTCTATTAATGTATTAAAGGTTAAACACGTTATCGTTTGTGGTCATTATGGCTGCGGTGGCGTGAAAGCTGCATTAGGCAATAAACAGGTTGGAATTATTGATAACTGGTTGAGAAATATCCGCGATGTATACCGTACGCACGAACGTGAAATGGCAACAACCAAAGATCCCGATCAGCGTTTTGACCGCTTAGTTGAATTAAATGCCATTGAGGGCGCTGCAAATGTAACCAATACATCAATTGTACAAAGTGCCTGGGCCAGTGGCCAGGAGTTAGCGGTACATGCCTGGGTTTACAGTTTAAAAACAGGAATCATTAAAGACTTAAAAGTAACCTGTACTTGTCTTGATGATGTTGCCCCTGCGTTTAAAGTAGGATAAAAGCACCATAATAAGTGCTATTTTTTAGTTGTTAGGAAAAGCTCCCGATTTTACATCGGGGGCTTTTATTTTTCTGCGGTATTGGGCATATTTCCAGCTTCTCCCTTATTGCCTTTTTCGGCATCTGTTCTTGCTTCTTCCGAACCAAAATCGCCCATTCCGAAATCTCTGCCGAGGTTACCCGCTTCAGTTTGAACACTATTTTTCTTTTCGTTATCGTTGCTCCGGTGGCGCGGCACCTGCTGATCGGGCATATTGTTTTTATCGGCACCGTTATCAGCGTTTTTATTGCCCAGATTTTTGTTGTTATCTTTTGTGTTTTCCATGATCTTCTTTTAAGCTATTGATATAAAACAGTATAAAAGAAGATTGGTTTTGCATCTTTAAATTGGTGTTGTATAAATCGAGTTGGTCAGGGAAATCGATCAACCGATCTGTTTTATTTAGCTTTCGCTTCTTCGGTACTTAATTCGGTACTTAATAAAGTTTCCAATTCTTTCACCTTTTCAGGATATTTTAGGGCAAGGTTATTCTTTTCGCCCAAATCATCATTTAAGTTATACAGTTGCGCTGTAGGTAGGTTTCCACTATCGGTATGGGTAAGCTTATAAAAAGCTTCTCCTCTTGATGGCCTGATATATTTCCAGTTATCTTTAACAATTGCCAGTTGGTCATTCTGTTCGATAAAGAAATTACGGCCTTTTTGGTCTTTTCCGGTAAAAGCATCCCACACATTTTTACTGTCAATTGCATTTTTGCTTTCTACATTGAAAAAGCTGGCAAAAGAGGCCAAAAAATCAATCTGTGAAACTAAGGCTCCAGAAACGCCTGGTTTAATTTTTGCTGGCCACGAAATAATAAAAGGTTCGCGTGTACCGCCTTCTAAAATGCTGTATTTACCTCCACGTAAACTAGCTGCAGGTGTATGGCCGTTTAATTTTTCGAAACCCTGATCTTCGTAGCCATCCATAATTACAGGACCGTTGTCGCTACTGAAAATGATCATCGTATTTTTATCAAGGCCCAGGTATTTTAATTGTTTTATTATTTCGCCAACTGCCCAATCGAGTTGTAAAATTACATCACCACGATTGCCCAATTCACTTTTCCCTTTAAACATGGTGGCAGGTAAACGCGGTACATGCGGTTCTGTTAAAGCATAATACAGGAAAAACGGCTCTTGTTTATGATCTTCGATAAAATTTTTTGCTTTGGTTAAAAAGGTAAACGGAATTTCCTCATCAGTCCAGCGGGCAAGTTTGCCTCCCTGAATATAACCAATATGGCCAATACCGTTTACAATGGTTTGGTTGTGCCCATGATTAGCTTCAGCAGGCATTTTTAACAGTTCTGGGTGAATCTTTTCCTGTTGGATCAGTACCGACTGGGTTTTTATAATCAACTGTAATCGGATCGTTAGGATCTAAACCTACTACCAATTGATTTTCCATAAAAACTGTTAGCGCCCTATCTGCCGTAGCCGGCAAAATAAACGAATAATCGAAACCTACTTCTTTTGGCCCGGGCTTTACTTCTTTGTTCCAGTCTTTTTCTACTGCATTGCCTAAACCTAAGTGCCATTTGCCAACGAGACCTGTTTTATATCCGGCTTGCTGAAAAATTGATGGTAGAGAACTATTATCTGTTGGGATAATCAATGCAGCATCGCCGGGCAAAACACCTGTTCCTTTTTTACGCCATGCATATCTTCCCGTCATTAAGGAATAGCGCGATGGTGTACAGGTAGATGCGGTTGCGTGACCATTGGTAAATCGTAGCCCTTGTTTTGCCAATGCGTCAATATTTGGGGTTTTTATTTTTGTTGCGCCATAACAGCTGAGGTCGCCATAACCTAAATCGTTGGCATAGATGATAATTACATTGGGTTTCTTTTGTGCTGTGGCATAAAAATTAAAGCTTGCAAAACAGACAATAAGAGAAAGTAAAAATTTGTGGTTCATAGTTAGAAAAGGTGTTTATGTTTTTTAAAATTAATACAATCGTCTCGTTTATAACAAGGGTGCACGAGAGCCACATTTTTAATGTGGAGTATAAATTAAGAAATACAATCACTTTTCTTCATAATCCTCGTTGTTCCATAGGAATCACTTTGTGACAAACGAGGACTATATGTGCATAAAAAAGGCCAAACAGTGTAATGCTTGGCCTTATATTTAATATTAATCTTCTGCTAAAAACGGATAACGGTAATCAGTTGGCGGATTAAAAGTTTCCTTAATAGTCCGTGGAGAAACCCAGCGCAACAAATTAATCATTGCACCAGCTTTATCGTTTGTGCCTGATCCTCTGGCGCCACCAAATGGCTGTTGCCCAACTACGGCACCTGTACATTTATCGTTAATGTAAAAATTACCAGCTGAGTTGCGTAATGCGTAACTGGCTTTCTCTATAGCATACCTATCTTGTGATAAAATAGCTCCTGTTAAAGCATAAGGTGAAGTGGTATCAATTACTTCTAAAATCTGGTCGAATTCTTCATCTTGGTATACGTATACAGATAATACCGGGCCAAAAAGTTCTTCACACATGGTGGTATATTTCGGATCATCAACCACTAAAACAGTTGGTTCTATGAAATAACCTTTACGCTTATCATAATTACCACCGGCAATAACTTCAACTCCTTTATCTTTTTTAGCCTGATCAATATATTTAGCCAGTTTATCGAAAGAACGTTCATCAATTACAGCATTAATGAAATTGCTGAAATCTTCAGTTCCACCCATTTTAAATGAAGCTAAATCTCTGATCATTAATTTTTTAATCTCAGGCCACAGGCTTTGTGGGATATAAGTACGGCTAGCAGCAGAACATTTTTGTCCCTGATATTCGAACGCGCCCCTAACAATTGCAGTAACCGAAGCGGCAACGTCTGCACTCGGGTGAACCAGGATAAAATCTTTGCCACCAGTTTCGCCAACAATACGTGGATAGGATTTATATTTATGGATGTTTGTTCCAATTGTTTTCCAAATTTCCTGAAAAACTTTTGTTGAGCCGGTAAAGTGAATGCCTGCAAAATCAGCATGATTAAAAACCACATCGCCAACTTCAGGACCATCTGCAAAAATAAGATTAATTACGCCGTCAGGTAAGCCTGCTTCGCGGAAAATCTGCATAATTACATTGGCTGCATAAACTTGCGTATCAGCAGGCTTCCAAACCACCACATTACCCATCATGGCTACACAAGCAGGTAAATTACCAGCAATTGCGGTAAAGTTGAAAGGCGTTAAAGCGAATATAAAACCCTCTAAAGGACGTTGTTCTGTTCTGTTCCACATGCCATTTGGCGATACTGGCGGCTGTTGACCATAAATATCCTGCATATAACTTACATTAAAACGCAAGAAATCAACCAACTCACAAGCGGCATCAATTTCAGCCTGATAGGCATTTTTACTTTGCCCAAGCATGGTTGCTGCATTTATTTGGTAACGGTACTTTGTAGCAGTCAAATCAGCAGCTTTCATAAAAATAGCGGCCCTATGCTCCCAGGCTAAAGCTTCCCAATCTGCCTTGGCAGCCAAAGCAGCATCTATGGCCTGTTTTACATGGCTTTTATCGCCATAACTAAAGGTCGCCAGTACATGTTGATGATCGTGTGGAGCTACTACTTTCTTTTTATTTTGAGTATGTACCTCTTGTCCGCCAATAAACATCGGAATATCCAATTGTTTAGAACGCGCCTCGGCAATAGCCTCTTTTAAAAGCGAACGTTCTTTTGTGCCTGGCGCATAGCTATTAATGGGCTCGTTAACCGGGGTAGGTACGTTAAAAAATCCTTTAAGCATATTTTATTTTTTATGATTTGGACAAAGATAATGCTTTTTGGGGTAGGCAATTCCATTATTCTGTAAAGAAAATAGAGCAAACGTTTGACTGTGTTATGGAATAGTAAGACGAGTTAATTATAGGGTTATTGTGGTTAAAATTTAGCTATTCCAAAATGACAATGACTTGTTATCGCATTAAAAATTGTTTCCCGCAGATTTCGCTGAAAAAGCCGCAGATTTACAATATGTATTAGAAGAAATATATCTGTTTAATGGCTAACGCTGTACGCTCTGCTCCCTGCTTCTCGCTCAATGCTCAAGAGATCAGCTTTTGTTTCATCATATCCAAAAAATCTTTGCGGTAAGTTTCTCCTATCAATATTTCCGCAGAAATTCCTTTTAAAATAATCCTGTTTCCATCTATAGAGGTGATTTTATTAAGCGCTACTATAAACGATTTCTGCACACGGATAAATTGCGCTTTGGGCAATCTTTCCTCTACATCTTTCATGGTTAGAAGCGCAAGCGTTCTAATGCCATTATGGTGAAAAGCAATATAATTTTTCATGCCTTCAACAAAATCAATTTCGGCAATATTAATTTTTAGCATTTTACCTTTAGCCTCTGTTTTAACCATGAAATAATCATCATCTTGCTGGCTAACAGGTGTGCTGTTTTTTTTAGTGTTAATAATCTTTTGAGCCTTGTTTATGGCTTGTAAAAAACGGGGCAAAGGAATAGGCTTAACTAAATAATCAACCACATCAAGATCAAAACCTGCAGTGGCAAACTCTTTATAGGCAGTGGTAAGTATCACCTGCACATCTTTGTTGTTCATCGTTTGGATGAAATCAATGCCCGATATCTCTGGCATATGAATATCCAAAAAAATGAGATCTACCGGGTTACTGCTTAAAAAACTCAGGGCATCAATCGGATTGATGAATGTTGCGGTGATCTGTATTGCCGCAACAGATTTTAGGTAATGTTGTATTACTTCAATGGCATGGTCTTCGTCATCAACAATAATGCAGTTAATCATGTGGCGTATGGTTGAGGTTTAATTGTTTGCAAGTGTAGTTGTTCCAAAAGCTTTATTTTCGTAACCGATTTATTTTGGTTACCGACTGGACTAAAAGGAATACTCAGATCTAATAAATAATCGCTTTCACTTTCAGTAATGTTTAGGATAAAATTTTTATTATAATGATGGATGAGTCTTTTTTTAATGTTATTCAAACCGATTCCACTCGAAAGTTCCTTTGGCCCCTTTTTCTTTAGATTATACGTGTTTAAATACACATAACTATCTGCTTCATTAATGTTTAAGAAAATTTTAACAGGGTAATTTTTATCTGTACAATTGCCATGTTTTAATATATTCTCAACTACAGTAATCAATATTAGGGGGATGATCCTCACATGCTGGGTGCTTCCCTCAATTTTAAAATCGATCTGCAGTTTATGGTTAAAACGCAGTTGATTTATTTTAATTACATTATTAATGTGTCCAATCTCTTCATCAATCAAGGTCATATGGTCGTCTTTGTCGATCTCTAATGAATAACGCATAATTTCACTCAGCGTCATAATACCATCAGCAAGCTCTTGAGATAAGGGTAACGATTTTGCAAAGAAGAAATTGAGGGTGTTGTTTAAAAAGTGTGGATTAATTTGCGCACGGAGAAAAGCATTTTCTGTATCAAATTTTTCTTTTTCGATTATTCTCAATTCTATTTCACGTTTTATGGATTGACGGAAATAAAACATACTAAAGGATAAAAGTGCATATTTAATAAACATGTATAAGTTTAGGGTTATAAAATCGAAGAATTTAAAAAGCCGGGGCGTAGGGCCATCCGTCCAAACGAAAGGTCGAATGTAATACGCGGTGATGTACCAAAAAACAGCATAAGAGGCATGAGCTAAAATTAAGCTGATAATTAAGGATCGTGTTTTTAAAGGATAGGTATATAGCGTATAAATACACCAACATAAATAAAATGCATATATATCGGGTAAATAAGTGAAAAAGAAATAAAATATACCAGTCGAATAAGTCTTAGGCGAAGTAAAAAAACCAGCTAGAATGCTAAGCATAATATAAGTCAGCCAAAAGCCGATATGATAAAATATTAAACGATGTTTTTTTAGAAAATTCAATTTATTTATCATTTTTTAATCGGGATTTTTAAATTCAATTCATAAAAAATATCTTGATCATTTATATTTAAATTGAATTTTTTTCCATAGTAACTTTTAAGCCGTTTTTGTAAATTTTCAAGACTGGTTCCATGAGAAGTTTCACTTAGCGTGTTATTTTTCTTGTTAAAAGCTATAATTGTGAGGGTGTTATCTTCAGCAATTTTTAAATTAATCATTGCTTTGGCATCATGCTGTGTACAATCTCCATGTTTTAATATGTTTTCGAGAAGTGTAACTAAGGTTAGGGGAGCAATTGTAGCATCTTGTATATCCCCCTCAACTGTTAAATTTATATGAAGGCTATTGTTAAAGCGCAATTGATTAATATTGATAATGTTTCTAATATGTTCTATTTCGTCATTAAGGGGCATCAACTGATTATTTTGATCCATTTGTAACGAATAGCGCATAATCTCCGATAAAGTCATAATTCCATTCGATAGCTCCTCAGATAACGGCAATGATTTAGCATAAAAAAAGTTTAACGTATTATTTAAAAAATGTGGATTTATCTGAGCCCTTAAAAAGGCATATTCAATTTCTAATTTTTCGTTTTGTAATATTCTTAGTAATTTTTCATTGTTGAGGGTTTTCTTAAAGTATTGAAAGCCAAAAGCTATAAGACTCCATTGGATAAAAATATAGAGTATTGATGCTATAAATTGAATTAACTTAAATTCTGAAAGGACATAAATGATACTTAATTTAGGTGCAATCCAGTAATCGATGAGATACCAAAGTACGGTATAAACAATAAATATAATAAGTAATAATAAACTTAGCTTGGTTAAGTTTATTGGCTGTAAATATTTTGAGTAAGTGTACCAGCTTGCATAAAATGCAAATAAAGTAGGGAAATTTATTAGGAATACATCTAAAATTAAATTTGTCCCGATATTAACAGTATAATCTGGATCCCTCGAAGCTTTCATGATTACACCAAATGCCACATAGCTTAGCCAAAAGCTGATATGATATAATAGTGCTCTCTTTTTTTCTGTTAAGTGCAAAATTTATAATTTATAGTCTTTAACAAATTTTACCCAATCCTTAACATCCATAGAAATTTCTACATCAGGTTTAATACCCTCATTAGCTTTGTCTTTATTTGCCCTTAGTAATCTTGTAGGTGGATAAATTAATGTGAAAAATTTACATGGCATTTGAGTTTCTACGCGCTCAACATAGTTAATTGATCCAGCACTATTGATGCCATAGAGTTTGACTTTGGTACTCTGTTTGGCTTGTAATGCAAATAGTTCAGCACTACTGCTTGATTCTTTATTCATTAAGACAGAAACTCGTGATGGTTTTTTTAATATTGTGTTATATCTAATTGTATCAACAGGATATAATAAATACATCTCTCCACGATGTGCTTTTAGTTTCACTAAGTCTTTCTTAAGTGTATTTTGAACATCTTCTGGTATATCAGTAGGTATTTCTTCAAAGCCATCTTTAATATTATCATCTGTTGCCAATACCTCTGCGCCTTCTGTTAGTATTGGATTAGTGTATAGGTAGGGTAAAATCTTTT
Source organism: Pedobacter borealis DSM 19626 (assembly GCF_000708285.2). Classification (GTDB taxonomy): domain Bacteria; phylum Bacteroidota; class Bacteroidia; order Sphingobacteriales; family Sphingobacteriaceae; genus Pedobacter; species Pedobacter borealis. The sequence goes on along the minus strand of NZ_JAUG01000017.1, from coordinate 43,921 downwards.
CAAATGCACCAATTGCTCCTCCACGGTTATTTCGTAAATCGATAATTAAGTGTTCTGTATTTTCCAATGCTGAAGCGTTTTTGATCATCAAACTATCTGTTTCTTGTCGTAATGCAATATCAAAGCTTGGGATGGTTAAAACACTCGTTTTTTTATCTAACTTTTCAAATTTAGGGCTGTTGGTTGCCAATTGGAATTTATATTCTGGCGGTGCATTTTTGTAGAACCTACCAAGTTCTTTTAGATCAATGGTATCTTTTTGTAGGCTTATTTTGGCTGGATAATTTGAATGGTCTCTGGCAAGAAAATATTTGAAACTATAAGTCTGATTTGTTTTTTTTAGTTTGAACTTGATTTGTTGTGGAGTCCAAAATACTCCATCGGCTTTAATTACAAAACCAATAAACTCATCATGAATTAGACTATCACGAATAATGCCATATTTGAAGTTATTGGATTCATGATTCCAGATACCTTCAATATCATCAATAGAGTTTTTATGGTTGTTTAAATAAGATTTAAAATTATTTTCAGTCCAACTCGTTTTTTCTTCTTTTGAGAAAAAGTAAAGTATGGAATCCTTTGGCAGACCCGCATTAAACGTCATAGTCATATGCCTATCCTTAAAAAAATCAAGCCATTTTTTACATAAAGAAATACATTTATTAGGGCTTGTGTTTTTTGCTTCTTTTTGAAGACTATCGGTTAAGTGATCGAATTGCTGTTGATTGTGTTTTACAACCTTATCATTGAAGCCAACATAATTTTTTTTAATATGTTGTATCATAAAATTGAAATTTTCAGAGCAATCGCAATTTTGCGCTTGAGTGGTGGTAACTGCTAAAAGGAGAAAAAGGAAAGAATAAATGTATTTCATGAAATTACTGTTAAAACTGATTTCTAAAGAATTGTTATCTTAATTTCTTTGTGATTTTTTTTTGGAAAGTTTAAATTAGTATTTAATTGCTGAAATTTTTAAGTGATTCGCTATTTTGAGATAAACTAGATATGTTTACTGTGACTGTGTTTGCGCCTCATGACATACTCGTGAAGATGCCCCACCTCTATCATCAGTAATAATCGAATCCCCTCCGTAAATTCTTCTCATTTGCTCTTTCGTCAAATTGGTAAGGTTGTTTTTCTTAAAAACAAACACAGTCTTTTTTTCTAATTTTTTGATTTTCATAATTGTAATAACAGATAGTTAAATAAATGTGTTTAAAAGTGTTATTTCTGAATGCAATTACCAAAAAATATACACCAAACAGCCTTTTGTCTGTACCAAACCAATAGATTGTAGGGCTTAAATAGTGACCATTATTTAGTTTTATACTTCTGTACAAAATCAATCCAATCGGTAATATTGGCGGGTATTGCTACATCAGGTCGAAAAAAAGTCCCGGATCTCGTCTTTCGGGCTACTTTCGTTAAAGGATATGTTCATGTACCCATCCTTAAAAAAGCTAAGCCATTCTCTACATACAGCTATGCACTTATTGCTGCCTGTTGTTACGGCAACTTTTTGCAAGCTGTCTGTAAGATATTCAAACCGTTTCTGTGTTTTCTGATTAACTTTATCGGCATAGCCTACATAATTTTTCTTAATGTGCTGCACCATAAAAGAAAAATTATCACCGCAATTGCAGTTCTGGGCTTGTAAATTATAAAACGGAAATAAGAGCAATAAATAGAAGATTTTTTTCATAGTTTTTAATTACAATTATAGTCGATATTTATACTTAAATGATAAACTATTTTAAAATACATATTTGTCTTATCTTGTACGTAGGTTAATGTAAGACCTGGATTGACGCCTGTTTGATTCAGTATTGGCTATTTCAGCTATTATTATCTATTTTTGTCCTTATAAAAAGCCTTTTAGTGTATCTTTTTTTTTGATTGAAATTTAATATCCAATACTTGTTTCATGTTAGGCCAACATAGGCGGAATCTGAAAAGCCTTAATGAGTAAGAACCAAAAATTTAAATTAAACGAAATGAAAAGCTCAAGATTAAAAAGTTTTGGTATTCAGGAACTGGATGCTAAAGAAATTAAGATGACAAACGGAGGAGGATTCAGTTTAGGTGATTATTTAGTAGGGCATGTATTAGATGCTTGGGTAGAAATATGGTATCATGCAGGGCAAGAAGGGGGGCGTTACCAACAATCACTACCATCTGGATTGAAAAAGTAAATTTTATCTCTAGGATGATCTTTTAGATATCCTAGAGATAACTCCTTTAATTTACAATTTCGTTAATCCTATATAAGTTTTAAATTCTCTATATGTTCAATAGTACAGTTAAAATAAGGTTGGAAAGTATAATGAAAAATCCAGCTGCATTTATTATAACATTTTCTTTTTTTTTATTCATCGTCAGTTTTTTATTTGATTATTTTACTGAATTAATCGAATTTAAGTATGGAACTAAAATTATTTACACTAGTAGAATAACCAATAAAGAGTTTTCTTATAAATTAGTTTTATCGTGTTTTTTAGCTCCAATAATTGAAACTTATTTCTTTCAGAAAGCACCTTATGATATCCTGAAAAAGAAAAATGCTAAAAAATGGATGATAATATTGATCTCAAGTTCTTTATTTGGATTAGTCCACTTTTCAAGTTTTGCATATATGTTATATGGCTTTTTTGCAGGAATTGTATTAATTACAGCTTACATTTATTGGGAAGGATTGAAGCTAAATAAATTTATAATTGTTTTTATCATTCATTTGATACATAACTCATTAGTTCTTTTTAGTGACTTATTAAATATTAAGTAAGTCTGAAATATGCTTTTCGCCATGGAAAAAACAGCTGTCAAAAAAAATCAAAGAATGGTAAATATCCTATTTATTGCCATTCTCGTATGTATATATCTTTTTGATCAGAGAACATCTTTTATAAACGGAGCAATACAAGGCTTTAAAGATTTCGGTATTTTCTTGCATTAACAGTTTAGAAGATATTTTTTTTCATAGTTTTCAATTACAATTATAGTCGATATTTATACTAAAATGACAAACTATTTTAAAATACATATTTGTATTATCTTATGTATAGCTTAATCTGTATTTGAATTGATGTTCGGATTTGACATTGACCATTTAAGCTGTGTTCTAATGTTATTATCTCTTTTTGTACTTATAAAAAGCCTTTTAGTGTATCTTTTTTTTTGATTGAAATTTAATGTCCAATACTTGTTTCATGTTAGGCCAACATAGGCGGAACCTGAAAAGCCTTAAAAGAGTAGGGAATAGACTTTAAAAACTAAAATGAAAAAATTAAAATTACAAGACTTCGGTGTTCAGGAGATGGATGCTAAGGAAATAAATGAAACTGTAGGAGGTGGCCTTTTTGGAGCGCTAATTGGTTTTGTTGTTGGTGCCACTCTTGCTCTTGTTTCTGGCGAGGTTACGATAAATGGTGAGGTGGTATCAGGTAGTGATAACTGGTTTACCGCAGGATTAATTGGCGCAGGAGCCGGTGCAGCTATTATTCCAATCTAATTGACTAATATTAATTAGGAATTGGAAATAATTTTAAATTATATCCAATTCCTTCTTTATCTATTTTTAAAATAATTCTTCAGATCACTTATTGTTAAATATGAAATTTACACTTATAATTTATCTTTTATTATTAGTATCAAGCAATGCTTATACACAGTCCGTAACTTTAAAAGGTAGGGTAGTAGATGCAAAAAATAACATAAAATTATCAGGAGCGACCGTAAAAGTAGGTAATGTATATACACGTACAGATCATGATGGTTATTTTGAAATAACTGCCCCATTAAAGACTTTAACCGCGCTTGGAATAAACTTTAGTCATGTAGGCTATTTTAATATTCGTTTAATATATCAGCCTAATCATTTTTATGATGTTAGATTAACCGAAAGCAGTACTGAATTACAGGAAGTTATAATTGGAGCAGGTGATGATATTATAAAAAAAGCAATTAAAAAAATTGTTTACAACTACCCTAATAAGCCTATTATTATCAAAGGAATATTGAGAACACAATCATGGCGTAACCAGTCTGAATACTTTAAATCGGATGCTTTAATAAAAGCTTATGTACCGGCCTACGATTCAAATGAAAAAACCACGGTTGCTGTGGTACAAAATCACATGGATACGTTGTATGATAAAACTCTTAAGTATCTGAAACATACATCGAACTATAATGTTGTTGATTTCCAGGATATTGCTCATAATAATTATATCCTTCATAAAATTGCTAAAAAAAAGAAGTTTGATTATTTACTTGCAGGTAAGGAGATATATGATAATCATAAAGTATTTGTAATTAATATAACAACACGTGATACCAGTAAGCAGTATGATAAAATCCAGGCAACATTGTATATAGATACAGCCACCTACGCATTTGTTGCCGCAAACACATATACTTACAACCTGGTAAGGGCTGGCTTTTTGCCTCTTAAAATGTTAAATTATCGGGTTGCTTATGAAAAAATAGGGGAGAAGTGGTACTTAAAAGAAACCCACACTTTCGCTTCGTCCGAATTGAAAAAAGAATCACCTCACACTACAGTTGATTTTATCCGAACCGAAATCGATAGCATAAATGTGGATAAGATTTCATATAAAGATATTGTTCAACATCGGGATGATGTTTTATTAATTAATAAACCCAAAAATAATGAGGAATGGGAGAATAATAGTCGTTTGTTTCAAAAAGCCGAAAAGGATGGGCGAATGGAAAGATTATCTAGTGAATCGCTTGATACAATAAAAAGTAATAATGGAATAGCTAATTTAGATAATCAAAAAATAAAGAGACAGTTTGGAAGAAGGGTATTTGACTATTTTAATAAAGATAATGTGCGTACCGCATTAGGCTTGACAAAGTTTCCCGTATTAATAAAGGATCAATTTTATCACGTTTCAGAAAGTATTAATTATGGCTTTGGATTAGGTATTAATTATAGATTGTATAAAAATCTATTCTTAGGATTTCAGGTAAATACGAACCTGCGTAACGATAAACATATCAATCTTTCTACATATGATTTGAATATTTCAAACGATTTTATTTTAAATAAAAATTCAAGAAATTTAACATTTACACCTTACGCTGGTTTTGAACAGATAGTTGTTCGTTATAATGAGGGTAAGGTCCGTAATAATACTTTTAAATATGGACTTAGGCTATCCTATGAGTTAACCCATAAAAAAGCAATATTTTTATCTTCAGGATTTAATTCTGGTGTAAATAACTCTATTCTAAATACCCTAAGTATTACCCCTAGCCATTATGCTATAGGGCTAGGCATTATATTTAAGAAATAAACAGAGAGCTGATTTTTATTAAAATTTTGTAAAACCGATAGTGCCTATTTGTGCATCTATCGGTTTTTTTATTTTCTAAAAGTCAAAAACAGTTTCATCCCTACAATCCCCCTTTTCGTGTATCTTTTTTCTGGTATAAATTAATAATTACAAACTTGGCCTTAACCAAGCCAATTGATGATTATGCCTTTTATAGAAGACACCAATTTTGAAGATAATTCCATCATTTTTTTACACCATACCAAGGTACGGACACAAATTATTTATTCTGCCACCATATTATTCACTCTTGTTGCTTTTGCCGCACTACCTTTTATTTACACAACAGTAAGCGTTAAAGGGAATGGTTCTTTACAGAGTAATATCGAAAGAACAGAAATGCTGGCACCTGTGGCTGGGAAAATTACACTGATTAATTTAACTGATAACAAAAAAATTAAAAAAGGCCAGCTCCTTTTAAATATAGACCCTACTATACCCGAAACACAAAATGTGATTTTGAATAATCGTTCTGGTGAATTAAAAAATTTGTTAAATGATGCGCTCCTCGTTTTAAAACTGGTCGACCTAAGCAATGCAGAGCAGCCTGCATTGCAAACCGGCCTGTATGCGGCAAGTTGGCAACAATATGCGGAACAGATTCAAAATGCACTAAATGCACGCGAACAGGCCTACAAAATTTATAAAAGGTATGAAACATTGTATAGCAAGAAGGTTGTTACCGAAGCAGAGTATGAGCAATATAAGTTTAATTACGATCAGGCGCTTTCTGATTTTAATTTGGTGGCTAAAAAGTACAAAACACAGTGGCAAACAGAATCTAATCAATATAGAAAAGAATTAAAAGATCTCGATGGTCAGAAAATCCAGCTAACTGAACAGGAGAAATTATATCATTTAAACGCAGGGGTATCCGGAACGGTGCAAAACCTGTCAGGTTTACAATTGGGTTCGTTCATTACCGCCAATCAGAAAATCGGCGAGATATCGCCTGATAGTGCTTTGCTGGCCATCTGTTATATTAAACCTGCAGATATCGGTTTAATTAAAGCTGGCCAAACCGTCAGGTTTCAGATCGATGCTTTTAACTATAACCAATGGGGCTTGCTTGCTGGTGTAGTAGCCGACATTTCCGACGATATTATATTGATTAACCAAAGCCCTTATTTTAAAGTGAAGTGTAAATTGGACAAGGATTATTTAAAGTTAAAAAACGGTTATAAAGGAATGGTAAAAAAGGGGATGACCTTTAATGCACACTTTACTATTGCAGAACGAAACTTGTATCAGTTGCTTTATGATAAAGTTGACGATTGGTTAAACCCGTTAAAAGGTGTAGGGTAAAAGGCGTAGGGTTTAAGATCAGCTTAAGGGCCAAAGCCGAAAACGCGCAAATCACCAATCTCAGTTCTCCAGTCTCAAATCTCATATCTCTCTTCTAATGTCTACACTAATAAAACAACGCGATATTACCGATTGTGGCGCCGCTTGTTTGGCATCTATAGCTGCGTTTTATAAATTAAAAATGCCTGTTGCACGCATCCGCCAATTGGCCAGCACCGATCAAAAAGGAACCAATGTTTTAGGTTTGATAGAAGCTGCAAATAAACTGGGGTTTGAAGCAAAAGGCGTAAAGGGCAGTTTAGATAGTCTTTCTAAAATTCCATTGCCAGCCATTGTGCATGTGGTGGTAAAGAAACAATTACAGCATTATGTAGTTATTTATGGAGTAACCGATAAATACATTGAAGTAATGGACCCGGGTGATGGGAAAAAGCACCGCAAAACTATTGATGAATTTACAAGCGAATGGACAGGCGTACTGGTGCTGTTGTTGCCTGATGAGGGTTTTAAGCAAGGCAATGAAAAGGTTGATACCAAAAGCCGTTTTTGGAACCTGATTAAACCGCATAAAAGTATTGTAACACAAGCACTTTTTGGTGCTTTAATTTATACCATACTTGGACTATCTACCTCAATTTTTGTTCAAAAAATAACCGACCATGTTCTGGTAGAAGGTAATCGGAACCTGCTTAATTTAATGAGCTTAATGATGGTGGCTATTTTAGCGTTGCAATTATTTATTGGAACGGCTAAAACTATTTTTACCATCCGCACGGGGCAGCAGATAGATGCCCGGTTGATATTGGGCTACTACAAGCACCTCTTAAAACTGCCTCAGCAGTTTTTCGATACCATGCGGGTGGGCGAAATTATCTCGAGGGTAAACGATGCCGTTAAAATAAGGGCATTTATAAACGATGTTTCCATTAACCTGGTTGTAAACGGCTTTATTGTTGTATTCTCTTTTATTTTAATGTTCAGTTACTATTGGAAACTCGCCTTAATGATGTTGGCTGTTATTCCATTGTATTTATTGATTTATTTCATCAGCAATAAACTAAACAAGAAAATGCAAAGGAAGTTGATGGAGGAATCGGCCGAGTTGGAATCGCAATTGGTTGAGGGCTTAAATAATGTAGCCACAATTAAAAGATTTGGCCTTGAAAGGTTTACCAACGAAAAAACAGAAACTCATTTTATTGGCCTGCTCAGAACAATTTATAAATCAGGATTAAACTCTGTTTTTTCCGGAACATCTACCGAGGTTATTGCCCGTATGCTCACTATCATTTTGCTTTGGGTAGGTGCAGGTTATGTTTTAGATGGCGAAATTACCCCTGGGGAATTATTTTCTTTCTATACCCTTATTGGTTACTTTACTGGCCCGGCTACTTCCTTAATTGGAGCAAATAAATCTATCCAGGATGCCATGATCGCCTCTGATCGTTTATTCGAAATTATGGATCTGGAGATTGAACAAAATTCGTCGGGCATTTTCCTTACGAAAGAATTAATGGGCGATATCAGGTTTGAACATGTAGCTTTTAGATATGGCAGTCGTGTAAATGTGTTTGATGATTTAAGCCTAAAAATTAAGGTTGGAAGTTTTACCGCAATTGTAGGAGAGAGCGGATCTGGGAAGTCTACCTTAATGTCGTTACTTCAAAATATTTATCCCATACAATCAGGCAATATTTTTATCGGAAATCATGCGCTTAAGTATTTGAACAATGCCTCTTTAAGAAATTTACTAAGCGTTGTGCCACAAAAAATTGACCTTTTTGCAGGAAATGTAATCGAAAATATTGCCATTGGCGATTATGAACCAAATATGCAACAGATTATTAGTATTTGTACACAACTGGGGATTATCAATTTTATTGAAGCTTTGCCAGAAGGTTTTCAGACATATTTAGGTGAAAACGGAGCCTCTTTATCAGGCGGACAAAAACAAAGGATTGCAATAGCAAGGGCACTGTACCGCAATCCTGAAATTTTAATTCTGGATGAAGCCACTTCCTCTTTAGATTCGGCTTCTGAGCAGTATGTGCAGCGAACAATAGATTTGTTGAGGATGCAAAAGAAAACAATCATCATCATTGCGCATCGGTTACCTACGATTAGAAAGGCTGATCAGATTATTGTATTAGATAAAGGAAAGGTTGTGGAAGAGGGGAGTCATACTGAAATGATGATGGCAAATGGCCATTACGCCAATTTATGGAAACAGCAATTTGGTGATGATGACCTAACGAGCTTAATGATACCCTCTTTCTATAAGAGTTGACAACTTTTCTTGCCTCCTTGCTAGTAAGTTGTCAACTCTGGAATTAATACACCAAAGCCAAATATTGTCCATGGTGACTCACACAACCTGGTTTAGTGCATTTATAATCACTTGGATGATTTGGTGATGTGTAAATGGTTACTTTGATTTTTTCTAGCTTATTATAAACAGGAGCAGCAATGGTATGAATATATTGTAGCTGTATATCACTTTTAGTGAAATAGGTATCGTTGTCTATACTTACTGTGCCTTTTATCTGATCGATATTTGGATAAATAGTGCAATCTAAACTTTTAGGGGCGAAATTTCTGATTCCGGTTTTACGGTTATAAATTTTATAAGCCGATTCTTTCATACTCCATAACAGCCATACCATTTCATCAGGCCTTTTTGCTGATGAAATCAATAACTGTTCTTCGGCGGTGAAAATTTTATCGAGATAATTTTTACGCCTCCAGTTACTTTGGATTTTAGCCAGATCCAGATCTACGATATCGTTACCCAGCATGCGCTTCCAGTTTTTGAGCTATAATTTCGGTGGTGGCTTTTACTGTAAGCATTTTAGCCATCGAATCGTTGTCTATTTCGATATTGAATTTCTCTTCAATATCTAAAACAATATCAACCAGGTTGGCCGAATTTATTTTTAAATCGTTTATAAAATCGGTGTTTTCGTCAATATGTGCCAAGGCTAATACCTCCTCGCTATAAGGTTCAACTATTGTTTTTAAGGCTTCGATGATCTCTTCTTTATTCATGGGTATATTTTTTAAAAATAATGCAGGCGTTAATATCACCAAAACCAAAACTGGCTTTAGCTAAGATATTAAATGGTTTATGAATTAAGGTTTGTGGAATGCATTTCGCATCAATTAAAGCGGTAATCTCGGGGCTTAGGTCTTCGCAATTGATATTGGGAAAAATAAATCCTTCTGAAAGCTCAAGCATTGAGGCTACACATTCTATGCTCCCTGATGCTGCAATACAATGGCCAATCAGACCTTTTACAGAATTGATGTACGGAAAATCATCTGCAGGTAGTTGTAGTGCTGCTTTCCAGTTTTCTATTTCCAGGGCATCTTTGGTTGTTGCAGTAAGATGGCCATTAATCACATCGATTTCCCGGGCTTCAATACCCGCATTTTTTAATGCTGTTTGGATACATCGCTGTACAGCGGTAGGATTTGGTGCAGTCATCGTACCTAAGCCCCGCTGACCGCCAGAATTGATATGGCCTCCGAGTACTTCGCCATATATTTTGGCTTTTCTAGCCACCGCGCTTTCGAGCGATTCTAATACCAAAGCACCCGCGCCGCTTCCTGGTACAAAACCACTTGCCGTTGCACTCATAGGGCGGCTACCTTTTTCAGGTTCATCATTGTGTTTAAAGGTGCAAACTTTCATGGCATCAAAACCGCCCCAGATGTAAGGGCCGCTATCGCTGGTACTTCCTGCTAACATTCTTATCGCCTGACCTGTCTTAATTCTTTCGTAAGCCAGCAATATACTTTCTGCTCCTGTTGCGCAGGCAGATGAATTGGTGCTTACCTGATTACCTAAGCCGAGCTTGCCGCTGATAAATGCACTTACGCCGCTGGCCATGGTTTGTATCACTACAGAACTTCCTAGCTTTTTGATTTCGAGCGCATCTATTTTATTAATTGCCCATCTAAATTTATCTATACCCGAAGTGCCTGTTCCGAAAATAGTACCGCTGTCCCAGTCGGGCGCTTCATTATTTTCGATGGTTAAGCCCGCATCTTTCCAGGCATCCAAACCAGCAATAACACCATATATAATTCCTGTACTGTTTAGGTTTCGTAATTCAAGCGGTGTAAAATATTGGCTGATCCGCTCTTCGCTAAGTACTGGTTTGCCTGCTATCTGACAAGAGAAGTTTAAGGCTTCCAGATCGGGCTGATGGCGGATGCCTGAAAGCCCTTTTTTTATGGCCTCAGAAAACTCATCAATGGTGGTGCCATTGGGTGCGCATACGCCTAAGCCGGTAATTACAACCCTGTTATCCATTTTCTTTCGAAATTAACATTCCAGAAATATTTCCTTTGCAAACCATTTCGCCTGCTGCATTTTCCATTTTTACTTTGCAACTCAGTTTATTAAACCTAAAATAAACTTTCTCACTCGTTACCGTAACCTGCTCACCAGGGTAAACCGGTTTTAAAAAGTCAATAGCGTTTGAAGTCATGGCTATGGCTACATTTTGACTTGTATCATTCTTTAACAGGTAAATACCTAAACAAACCAATCCAATCTGTGCCATGGTTTCAGTGAGGATCACCGCGGGCGTTACCGGACGGTCTTTAAAATGACCCTCGTAAAATGGAAGGTTTTCAAGATAGGTATATGTCCCGGTTACGCCGTTTTCGTCAACATGCAGCAACTCATCAACAAATAGAAAAGATTTGCCGTAAGGGAGTTTAGCTAAGATCTCTTTTTTCATTAGTGATTAGTTGAATGATTACCATTGTAAAAGTATGCGTTGTGCCGAAAATCCAGGACCAAAACTTAACATTAGTCCTTTTTCTCCAGGTATTGGCTTTTTATCCATAATCCGTTCTAAAACATAGAGAACCGTTGCGCTGCTCATGTTTCCATAAAGCCTTAAAACTTCTTTCGTTTCGTCTATATTTTTGCCTAGCTGGCCGAATAATTCTTCAACAATCTGGATAATCTTTTTTCCACCCGGATGGAAGATTAAATGGTTTATATTATTAATGTCGAGTCCATTCTTGGAAAGAAAAGGATGAATAATAGCTGGAAAATGATTCGAAATGGTTTCTGGAACTGCCACATCCAGTACCATTTGCAATCCGGTATTGGTAAGTTTAAATCCCATCATCTCTTCAGCATCATAAAAATGGTACATTTCTTCAGCCAAAATCTCTGGCCCACTATCTTCTTCATTCGAACTTAACAGTACACAGGCGGCACCATCGCCAAATATTGCTGCACTTACAATGTTGGCCATCGAAAAATCGTTTAATTGAAAGGTTGCCGTTGGTGATTCTACCGCAACAACCGCGGCCCGTTTACCGGGATTGGCTTTTAGAAAATTCTTGGCATAAATCATGCCTGATACACCAGCGGCACAGCCCATTTCGGTAACCGGCAGGCGCACGATATCCTGGCGGAGTTTAAGTAAGTTGATCAGATAAGCATCTAAAGAAGGGATCATGATACCGGTGCAGCTCACCGTGATGATATAATCTAGGTCTTGAGCTTGCCAGTTGGCTTTTTCGAGTGCGGTTTCCAAACATTTGGCACCCAGCTTTATCCCTTCCCTTACATAAATGTTGTTTCGCTCCTCAAAACTTAAATCACTAAAAACCTCTTCGGGCGACATGATCGAGTATCTTTTATCTACTGCGGCACTTTCAAAAATCTTTTTTACCTTTCGGATCAAGCGATCATCCTGATTTTTTAGCCAAATATCTAGAAATGGCAAAATCTCATCGGTTGACCGCCAAAATTCGGGCAAGGCTTTACTTACTGCTTTTACGGTTACGCTCATATTGTTTTAATTATCCATTGGTAGCGGAAAGCCCATTTCCATTTTATTGAACTCGATTTTAGCTTTAATTGTTTGCTGTAATTAAGCAAATCTGCCCTTTTAAACCCACGCATAATTGATACTAACCCATCTTCTCTCGACATATCATTTAAACGGAATACATAACACAATGCTTTAAACAGGTAATATGCCACTGCACTTCTTTGCAGGTCGTTTATTACAATGCCCATTGTTGCCAACCTTTTAAAATTCTCAAGCAGATCAATAATTTCTTCATCTTTAAAATGATGTAGGGTTAAAGTACAAAGCATAATGTCGCACGGTTCTGTTTTACTTAAGTCATCAAAAATATCGTTACAGGCATAGGTTATATTGGGGTAGTTTTTAGATAAACTTTGCGCATGATTGATGGTGAAGCTATTGGCATCTATCCCTTTTAAAATAAAACGTAAACCTTGTTTATTTGCATAATCTGCCAAAGTGCGCAACATATTGCCATTTCCACAACCAATATCAGTAATACGAATAACCTCGTCCTTTGGTTTGCTGTTGATTAAGCTTTTAATCCCTTCTAGTGTAACTTTATTACCACCAAGGAGCTGATTGATGCTGGCTATTTTATCAAGTGCATCGCGTAATATCTCACCTTCCATGGCAAAGTCATCCATAATCTCAGGCGCTGTACTTCTATATGTGGTATCTACTGGCATTTATTATAAAATATTGATCGGTTTACCATGTGTCTGTTTAATTATTTTATGGAGAAGAAAGGGCATTTTAGTTAACGCATTCATGGCCAAACTCTCGAATTTATTGTTCCTCAATAAAGAAGATAATACACTGCCCATTTTTAAGCGGCTTTTAAATTCCTTGTTCCAGTGTAAAGTATAAGTTTTTTCCAATGCTACACGCGAACCAATTTTTCCCTCCATTCTTTGATGTAAAAGTTCTGAAACAATTTTGGCACTGTGAATGGCCATGGCCATACCATTGCCACAAAGTGGATGAATTAATCCGGCAGTATCGCCAATCATTAAAATATGGTTATACACAGGTTCTTTAGTTTCGAAAGAAATCTGACTGATGGTTAATGGTGCATCGAATAAACAGGTAGCATTTTCGAAAATAGCTTTCAAATGCCTGTTTTTATAGAGTGCGTTTTCCTGGAAGGCAAGCAGGTTTTTGTGTTTTTTGAAACGCTCATAGTTAGCTAGGTAACAGATATTCAATCGGTCATTTTCAACCTTCGAAACGCCACAATAGCCACCTTCAAAATTATGAAGGCTTACCAGATTATTGGGAAAATCGGCTTTATAATGTGCTTTAACTGCCAGATAGGGTGATTGTTTATTGATGAAATTCCGGTTTAGCTTAACATCAATTGCTGATCTTTTTCCATAAGCGCCAATAACGTAAGCTGCAACAAAAGCGTTTTTAGCAGTTGTTACCGTAAATTGATTGTTGGCAAAGTTAATCTGTACTACGCGATTATGAATTATGTTTATTTTTCTCCTGATCAGTTCGGTATAGAGATAATGATCGATGGTGTATCTGCTTAAACCAAAGCCGCCAAGGGATAATTTAGTTTTTATGCTTTTGCCAGAAAGGGAAGTGAAAAGCAATTCGCTTATTAATGTGGGTGCCAGATTTTCAATATCCAAACCGAGCCATTCAAAATAAGGGAGCACCTCATTCGAAATATATTCGCCGCAAACTTTATGGTGGGGATAGGTATCTTTTTCGATCAACGTAACATTTAAACCCGCCTTATTCAGGTGAAGTGCAGCTGTTAAACCTGCCAATCCACCACCAATAATTAAAATTTCTGTTTCGGCCTGCATATGATAAGATGGAATCCCAATATAACATTTAAAATTCGGGTTTGTTCCATTTAAGCTTCTTTAACCACTGAGATCATGGAGAGAAAAACACAGAGGGCACCGAGTTGGGTGTGCAATGTGCTGTCCGAACAAGGTGCTGTCAGATGTTACCATCTGACAGTTTCGTTTGCGCTCGTTTCCAAACGAGCGCAGAAATAGCTATACGATTCCATCGTTTAAAACGATGATATATTCAACACTCGTTAGAAACGAGCGTTAGCTGAAAATAACTACACGATTTTATCCTTTGTAAACGATGATTGTTTCTTTTAGAAGGTTCAAAACCTTTAATAGTAGCACGGTTGCTTCTAATTAAACGGGATTGCAGCGATACACTTTTGTTTTTCTATAACAAAAGGTTTAGCGGAAAGCCCGACTATCATTAATTATACTACTGACAAGCTTTTCTAAAAAATCTTTAAAAATTTAGCTACCTGGTTTGCAATTATGCTCATTAACATAAAATTCCGGCAAACCATTTCATCTGGTTAACGGTTGCTTAACTGGGCCATGCCTTTCTTTTTTAAATAATCAGTATTTTTGAAGCCACGATATGCTACTGAACTATCTACGCCTTTTACTACTTCCTTTTTCGATCATTTATGGAATGGCTATTCTCCTCCGTAAAAAACTTTATGATTGGGGATTGATGCGATCTGTAAAGTTCGATTTGCCGGTAATCTGTGTAGGCAATTTAGCCGTTGGCGGATCGGGCAAAACACCAACAACAGAATATTTAGTGAAGTTGCTGGCCGGTTATAAAATCGCCATACTCAGTAGGGGATATGGCCGGAAAACAAAAGGCTTCATTGTAGCTGATAGCGCAGCAACTGCCGAAACGATAGGGGATGAACCTTTACAGTACCATCAAAAATTTGCAAATGTTACCGTTGCTGTTTGCGAAGACCGCGTGAATGGGATTAAGCAATTGAAAGAGAGTCATGATTTAATTATCCTTGATGATGCCTTTCAGCACCGCGCAGTAAGAGCAGGTTTTAATATTTTGCTTTTCGAATTTAGCAAGTTGGGTACTTTACAGTTTTTATTGCCGGCGGGAAATTTAAGAGATGTTTTCTCCTCGCGTAAAAGGGCCGATATATTATTGGTCACAAAATCGCCGGTTCCTTTGTTACATGTTGCCCAGCAGGCCGCTATAAATGAACTGCAGCCAAATGCCAATCAACCGGTATTACATTCTTATCTCAAGTATGGCAATCTTATCCATTTATACCGTAACGAAAGTCGCACGCTCGGGTCGATTAGAGATTTCGAAATTTTCCTGCTCACCGGAATTGCAAACCCCGCTCCGTTAATAGAAGAGCTTGAAAAATATACTAAAACCATTAAACACCAGGAATTTCGGGATCATTATGCTTTTAAAAATGACGATATTAAGAAGTTTAAATCGGTTTTTATGGCCGGTGCTAAAAAAGATAAAATCATTATCACAACAGAAAAGGATAGCAAGCGTTTAAGAGCTACCGGATTTGAAGATTTACTGGTAGATTTACCTGTATATTATTTACCCATAGAGGTTGAATTATTTGAAGAAGATAAGATTACCTTTGACGAACTCATTTTAAACTATGTTAAGAGCAATAGAAGAAACCGTTGAATATATAAAACGTAAAACAGAGAATTTTAAGCCAGAAATAGGGATTATTTTAGGTACTGGCTTGGGTGGCTTGGTAAAAGAAATCGAAGTTGAGCATCAATTGATGTATTCTAATATTCCAAATTTTCCAATTTCTACTTTAGAATTTCATAGTGGGAAACTGATTTTTGGAACATTGAACGGGAAGAAAATTATTGCCATGCAAGGGCGCCTACATTATTATGAAGGTTACAGCATGCAACAGATTACCTTCCCGGTTAGGGTAATGAAAGGTTTGGGTATAGAAAACTTAATTGTATCTAATGCTGCGGGCTCGTTAAATCCTGAGTTTAAAAAGGGTGATTTAATGATTATCGACGATCATATTAATCTGCAGCCAGATAACCCATTGCGTGGTTTAATCGAAAGTGAATTAGGGCCCCGTTTCCCGGATATGAGCCAGCCCTATAAACGCGATATCATAGCTAAAGCGCTGGAAATAGCTAAAGATGTAGATATTAACTGTCATAAAGGGGTATACGTTGCCGTTTCCGGACCGAATTTAGAAACCAAAGCTGAGTATAAATACCTGCGTTTAATTGGCGCTGATGCCGTTGGTATGAGTACCGTGCCTGAGGTTATTGTGGCCAACCACGCTGGTTTACCTGTTTTTGCCATCTCCGTGTTAACGGATGAGGGTTTTCCGGAAGATCTGCAACCTTTTAATTTAGAAGAAATTTTAGCAGCAGCCGCCAAAGCCGAGCCTAAAATGACGGAGATTTTAACCCGCTTAATTTCTGAACTATAAAATGCATAAAGTCGTTAAAATCTGTTTTTTTCTCTTACTGCTGTTAGGCATTAACAAAACCTTTGCACAAGATTTAAAAACAAGTGTTGGTACCAACAAAGAATTGGATTCTGTTCGGAAGAAACTAGACTCGGGGAAGGATTCTGTCGTTTTTACCGCAAAATATATCAGGTTTACCAAGCTGTCGTTAACTAAAGATAGTATTGTACTGCTGCCTTTAGATACCTCAACTACGAATATCCAGAATTACAGCCCGCTTTTACAGCCCTTGCACCCAACCATAAACAATGGTAATATGGGCTTGGCAGCAAGGCCATTATTATACGAGCCTAGTAAAAGGATTGGCTTTGACGCAGGATTTCATTCGCTTGATTATTACGCTTTAACGCCTGAAGATATTATTTACTATCAGGCCAGAACCCCTTTTACCAGCTTGTATTTTGTTAGTGCCGGACAAAAAGAGCAGCTTTTTAGAGCCATCCACACACAGAATATTAAAAAAAACTGGAACGTCGGCGTTAATTTTAACCGTGGCGATTCCAGAGGCTTTTACGCCAGACAACGTGGCGATAATTTGAACGTTGCCGTATTTTCATGGTATCAATCGCCAAGCAAACGTTACAATATGTGGGCATCGGCAATTTTTAATACCATGCGTGCCTACGAGAATGGCTCTACCGTAGCTACAGGTTTATTCGACCCTGATTATGCCAAAATTGCAAGAGAGGCAGAACCGGTAAATTTATCAGACTCAAGAAATTTGTACCGTAAAAACACCGTTTTCTTAAAGCAAACTTATTATGTAGGAAGGATAGATACCTCTGCAAATGTTAACAATGCTGTTTTACCAACCAACAAGGTTTCGTATACGTTTGAGTATAATAACGACAGTTTCGATTTCTACAAAAATGGAACGGATGTTAATCATGTACTGCCTCCTGGAATTGCGAGCACAATATTTACGAATGATTCGACCCATGTAAAACATATCAAAAATGAATTTATTTATAGTTTCTTTTTAAGACCAAAAAATAGTTCGGTTATAAAAAATGAACTGAAGGTTGATGCGGGGATTAAACACGATTATTATAAACACGAATATCTTGGTATAAAACAAGATGCAACCAATTACGAGCGCAGTAGGTTTGCTTATCAAAACATTACCATTTTAGGTGCAGCGGGCTATCGGTTCTCTAATAATATCGATTTCAATTTAGATGTACAGCAAATTTTGCAAGGTGAAAATGCAGGCGATTACTTATATGAAGCAAAAAGTAAAATCCTTTTAGGTAAAACCATAGGAAGGATCGAGTTGGGTGCTTATGTACAAAACCAATCGCCAGCGGCTATTTTTAATTACTATCATGGCAACCATTACCAATGGACAAACAGCGATTTTAAGAACACTAAAATTGCCAATTTATCATTTAACTATATCAATGATAAGTATGGTTTTACTGCCGGAGCCAAATATTTTTTAACCAGTAGCTACGTTTATTTTGCCGCCGACCATACCAATGGTACAACTGCCATTTTACCAAAACAGGCTACTGCCGATATTAGCTTAATCAGGTTGGATGTATCAAAGAAATCGAGGTTTGGTAAGTTTGTGATGGAAAATTATATCGCTTATCAAAAAACAGATAAAAATGCAGTGTTAAGAACACCTGAACTTTATACTTATAACAGTATTTATTTTGATAATACTTTTTTTAAAGTATTAAAGGCTAACGTGGGATTTGATGTGAGGTACAATTCTGAATATGCAAACTACTTATATTCACCTGCAACAGCGCAGTTTTATATTGATGAGCGCAATCCAACCAACCTGGTATCAAAACCAGTAATTGATGTCTTTTTTAAAGCAAATTTAAAAAGGGCCAATATTTTTGTTAAATATGATTTTGTGAATCAGGGTTTATTCCAACCGGGTTATTACACGGTTAATAGATACCCCATGCAAGATGCCCTATTAAAATTTGGCGTGAGCTGGAACTTTTACGACTAAATAATAAAGCATAAAAAAACCTTCCTGATTTTACATCGGGAAGGTTTTTTGTTTTTAAGGCTTTGCGATTAGAAAGAATAACCAACTGAGAAACCTAACACACGGTTAGTTAATTTATTGCTATTAGCCTGTCTGTCTTTCGGAGTCAAATCTGTTAAACCTAAACCATAGTTAGCACCTACTAAAAATCCTGAATTTGTGCGGTATGCTAAACCAAAGTTTGCACCAAATTCGGTACTGTTATAATTTTTATCGCTGGCACTACCAAACGATAAGTCTCTATCATTAGAAGTCGTAACGGTAGCACTGGTATTGTTGGAGTTGTTCACTGTTGTAACCGTGTTTTCTCCTTTGTCTTTACCTGAGATGTTAAAACCGATATACGGACCAGCACTGATCTGAACTGCGCCGGCATCACCAGTAGGAATTCTTAAAACCGCATTTACGGGTACTTCAATAGCCATTAAATTGGTTTTAATCGAAGATGTAGTGGTAACAGTACTGTTCGCACCCGTTGTAGTATTTACAGATTCGAATTTATTACCCTTGTTCTGTAATGATACGCCTGGTTGAATGAAGAAATTATTTCCTACACCAAAATCACCAAATGCGGTCACATTAAAGCCAACATTGTTTTTTGCATTATCATTAAAATTATTGGCTGCGGCATCATCGCCCCCGGCATGAAACTTAGAAAGGTTAACGCCAGCTTTTATTCCGAAGCGAGCAGTTTCACTAGTCATTTTTGTTTGTGCAAATGCACCTGTTGCTAATAATAAAACTGATGCACTTAATAGTAACTTTTTCATAATATTTTTCTTTTAGAAGAATCTTGTTTAAAATTTCAGGCTTAAACCTGTTGTTAATTACAAGCCTCAATTCCAAAAGCTGTGCCAAAGTATCAAGTCTGTTACAGTTTGTTTGGTAACCTGCTGGTTTACAGGGGATTTTTTGATCGGTTTGAGTATAATTACGATAGCAATTAGTTATGCCGATAGATGTGATTTACTGTCTACATAATAGGAATATCCAGTATAATTACTTGTTTTTTAACCCTAAAAGAAAAGATGCCAAAAGGCGATTACGCTAAAATTATGTTTTTTGTGGTTTCTTTTTCGCGGCCGGAAAAAGAACATTATTTAAGATCAAACGATAGCCAGGTGAATTAGGATGTAGATTTAAATCTGTTGGAGGATCGCCGACAGCATGCTGATAATCTTCCGGATCGTGCCCGCCATAAAAAGTAAACTGACCTTTGCCAATTTCTCCATGTAAATACCTTACCTCTGCAGCACCTTTATTTTCACCCAAAACAGTTACACTTGTTTTAACTAAACTCTTTCTGAAAGCTGTGGTTTGCCCCATAAAACCTTTAATCACCTTATCATGATCTTGGGTAAGCATGGTTGGAACAAGATCCCATTTGGCCGAAAAATCGAATAAAGTAAAGTAATCGTTGGTTTGGTTCAGTGTCCGGGTTTGAGTAGCGTCGATATCCGAAAATTCATAGTTCATTGGGTTGTTATCTAACTTGAAATTCTGGAAGGCTAAGGTTTTATTAAAATCCAGTTTACTTTGTGCATTTGGATCTGCAGCATCACCATCAAACATTTGGGCGCAAATATCTACCCCATCAGCAGCAAGGGCAATGTCGAAACTATCGGTGCCTGAGCACATCGCAAACAAAAAGCCTCCACCAGCACAGTATTCTTTAATGTGTTTGGCAACGGCTAATTTCATTTCAGAAACCTTTTTATAACCCATGCGCTTAGCTAAGGTTTCCTGGTTTTTAACATCTTCCTGGTACCAGGTTGCGTGCTTGAAATTGGCCCAGAAACGGCCGTACTGTCCGGTAAAATCTTCATGGTGCAAGTGTAGCCAATCGTATTTGCTTAATTTATCCTGTAAAATATCATCATCATAAATTACATCGTACGGGATTTCGGCGTAGGTTAAAACGAGTGTAACGGCATCGTCCCAGGGTAATTTGCTTTTTGGAGAGTAAACCGCAATTTTTGGTGTTTTCTCCAGCTTAACCATCTCCATATTCACCGCAGGGTCGCTGATTTCGTTTAAAAGGTTGGTTACCTTTCCATCGGCCATTACTTCGTAAGATACGCCACGGATTTTAAGCTCGTCTTCAACTGTTTTATTGTATTTAATTAAAAAACTTCCGCCGCGATAGTTTAAAAGCCAATCAACCTCTAGTTGTTTGCTGATTGTCCAATAGGCAATACCATATGCTTTAAGGTGGTTCTTTTGGTCTTCATCCATGTAAATTAACAAAGAAGAAGCCCTTAGCCCCAGAGAGCAAAGCAGGCAAATGAGCAGGATATAATATTTCTTTGTCAAATCGGTATGCTTAAAACACTAAAATACCGCATTTAAACTGTATAGAAAAATTTAATGATGTTATAAGTTATACAATTTTGTTATTTTTGCCCTCTACTAAAAAAATACGATTGTTTTTTTGGTGAATACAATTTAAAATTAGTACCGATATTGATATGAGTAAAGCAATAATAAAAACAGAAAAAGGCGAAATGACTGTAGAATTCTACGATAATGATGCGCCGAAAGCCGTTGCAAACTTTAAAAAATTAGCTAAAGAAGGCTTTTATGATGGTGTAACTTTTCACCGTGTAATTCCTAACTTTATGGTTCAGGGCGGATGCCCAAATTCAAAAGACCCGGCTAAAGCACATTTAGCAGGTACTGGTGGCCCAGGTTACAAAATTGATTGCGAACTGGACGGAGAAAATCAATATCACGATCGTGGGGTTTTATCTATGGCTCACGCTGGCCGCAACACTGGTGGTTCACAGTTTTTTATCTGCCACAGCAGAACAAATACCGCTCACTTAGACCGTAACCATACTTGTTTTGGCAAAGTAGTTGAGAATGTAGACCTTGTAGATGATATTCGCCAAGGTGATAAAATTTTAAACATAGAAGTTTTAGAAGATTAAGAACGCGATGCGTTTGGCGGTGAGCGTATTACAACGCTAAACGCCAAACACTAACCGCTAAACACACATAATATGAATTTAAGAGGAATTGTTGCCGTATCTGGCAGACCGGGTTTATTTAAACTGGTTGGACAAAATAAAGTAGGTTACATTTTAGAAGGCTTAGATGCTCAAAAAACTAAAGTTGTTGCCAACATCACCAACACAAAATTAGCTTCGTTAGAAGATATTACCGTGTATGGCGAAGATGAGGAAATTAAATTGGCAGATATTTTTGCTAAAATTTCAGCAAAAGGATCTACTCCGGATTTGAAAGGTGATTTACGCGCTTATTTCCTTGAAGTAGCACCAGGCCACGATCAGGAGAAAGTTTATGCTTCTGATATGAAGAAAATTATCACTTGGTATAACTTATTAAAAGACCTGCCATTGTTTACTGAAGAAACTCCGGAAACTCCGGGTACACCAGCAGAGGTTAAGTTATCAGAAGAAAAAGCAGCTTCAGATAAAAAACAAAAAACTACAGGATCTAAGGCATCAGCAAGTGCTAAAGCAACTACTAAAACTTCAGCACCAGCTAAAAAAGCAAGTATGACCAGTAAAAAAGGCGTTTAAGCTTTATTTACCCAAATTATAGCGAACACCAGGCAATTTGTCTGGTGTTTTTTTGTGGGGTTTAATCGAAGAAATAATAAAGCAAAGCTATAATAACCAATGATGCAATAATGCTGATCCATAGGTATTTATTGTTGCCGTTCTGATTGCTTTTATATCTGTATTCCCGTTTATATTTATCTAATAGCATAATTTCTTTTATTTAATGATGATTTTTATTCGCCTTTTCCATATCATTTACATTGTCCATCTCTAAGCGTGATGATAAGGTTCTCCTTTTAAAATGCTAAATCCCCGGTAAAGCTGCTCTACAAAAAATAATCTGATCATTTGATGAGAAAAGGTCATGTCAGACAGCGAAATTAACCCGTTTGCCCTTTTGTAAATGGTTTCATCAAATCCATAAGGCCCGCCAATAATAAAAATTAAATGCTGTATACTACCAACCATCTGTTTATTTAAGTAGTTTGAAAATTCTACGGATGAATATTTTTTTCCTTTTTCATCCAATAAAATAACAACATCGCCATTGTTAATTTGTTTATGCAGCAACTCTGCTTCTTTTGCCTTTTGCTGGGCCTCGCTTAGGTTTTTAACATTCTTTACATCTGGCAAAGCCACAAAACTAAAATTAATATAGTGTTTTAAACGGTTGATGTATTTATCAATTCCTTCAATTAGATATTTATCTTCTGTTTTGCCAATGGCGATCAGTGTAATCTTCATTTAATATTTTGCCTATCTTTAGAATTTCGAGATTCAAACTTAGAGAAAATTGTAACAAAAAAGACAATCTATCGATCTTATACCTTCGAAAATATATACACGGAAGCGATATCATGTTAAAACAACAAGCAGAAATAATAGCCGATTACGACCAAAAAATTAAGCAGGTTACTGCTGATATAGCAGAGACCAAAAAAATAATCGATCAACTTTCCTTCATCCGGATAGGCCTGTTCCTGGCCGAAATTTTATTTTTTGTTCTACTGTTACGTTCTGCAGATGATGATTTACGTACATTAATTCAACTTGCATTATTGGTGCCCATTATTGCCTTTGCCTTTATTGTACGTAGGCAAAGTAAGCTAGACCGCGAAATCGATTTTAAAAAGCAACTCTTGTGGGTTTATCAGAATGAATGGAATGTTTTAAACGGAACAGCGAATGGTTACGATCATGGTAAGGCTTTCGAATCTGAACTGCATCCCTATACCTCCGATCTTGATATTTTTGGAAGCGCATCTCTGTTTGCACTGATCAACCGTTGTAGTACCAAAAGCGGAAATAACCTCCTGGCTAAAAAATTCGCAGAAAAACCGACGAGGGATCAGATATTACTCCGCCAGGAAGCCATAAAAGAAATAACAGATAAGATAGCAGAAACTTATAGTTTCAGGGCTAATCTGCATGGTTACGACCCCGATAAAATAGAGCAGATTAAAATACAGCTTAAACACCAATTGGGTGCACAGTTGGAGTTTTTAAAGGGCAGTTTTTTGAGGTTTTATGTAAAGCTGGTGCCTTATATTTCTGTTGGTTTAATTTTAGCGGCACTTCTTATTAGCGCTGCTTTTTGGAAAATACTGGCACTTCTATTTGTAATACATACCGGGTGGAACGTTTTATTAGGCTCAAAAATTAATAAGGTTTTTTACACCTTTGGTGGAAGTTCGAATCTGTTAAATGGTTATGCCAGCGCTATTTTATGGACAGAGAATCAAAACTGGCAAAGTTCATACACCTTAAGTTTATTAGATTCAAAAATCCCGGTAAGCAAAGAAATTAAGGGCTTATCCAAAATTATCCAGAATTTTGATGCCAGGCTGAATATCCTGGTTGGTGGTATATTGAACGCACTTTTACTTTGGGATTTAAAATGCTGCATCAGTTTAGACATTTGGTATAAATCTTCATCAGAGGATGTGATTTCGGCCCTTGACCATTTAGGCGATTTTGAAGAGCTGATATCATTGGCCACAACAGCCTATAATCAGCCAGATTGGGTTTTTCCGGTGGTAACCGATCAATTTGCATTAGCCACCACCCATATTGGCCATCCGCTTATTAACGAGCAGGTCCGGGTGGATAACGATTTTCATTTAGAAGCCAAACCAACTGTAGATATTGTAACGGGCTCTAATATGGCCGGCAAAAGCACTTTTCTACGTACTTTGGGTATTAATATGATATTGGCTTATACTGGTTCACCGGTTTGTGCCAAAACCATGCAATTATCGGTTTTTTCGATCAATACTTATATGCGGATTAAAGATTCGCTGAACGAAAGTACCTCAACTTTTAAGGCAGAGTTAAACCGCCTGAAAATGATTTTAGATAATGTAGTTAAAGACAAAGATACTTTTGTATTGATTGATGAAATGCTGCGGGGTACAAACAGTAGGGATAAATATTTGGGCTCGAAGGTTTTTATACAAAAGCTGATTACCGAAAAAACTCCTGCACTTTTTGCTACACACGATTTACAACTGGCAGATCTGATTGTCGATCACCCCGAAACCGTCCGTAATTTCCATTTTGATATCCAGATCACCGAAGGTGAAATGAAATTTGATTATTTATTAAAACAAGGGCCTTGTAAAACCTTTAATGCAGCTATTTTATTGAAGGAAATTGGTTTAACCTTGGATTAATTTTTAATAAATTCCATAGTGTCGGATATTGCTATTTTCGTGGTGTCAGATGTTACCATCTGACACTGATGCTAAGTTTAAGGCTTTAAATCGCATGTATTTACTGCCAGTCAGATGGTAACAGGTAACATCTGACTGCACAGGTAATTATCGAACTCAGGTTTATAAATAAGTATCCTGGCAGATGTTACCATCTGCCAGGACTGAAATGATGAATATGATATGAGTGTTCAGGCGGATGGTAACATCCGACTGCACATCTAAGATTCGACTGCCCACAAAAAAGAACATCAATTAAACCTATTATCACGGTATTGTTTCGGCGAAATGCCCATGATACTTGAAAAGAGCCGGCTAAAATAATAAGGATCGTTAATGCCGACTTTTTGTGCAATTTCGTTAATCCGCAGGTTGGTGAACAGTAAATATTGTGTTGTTTTCTGAATTTTGAGCTGGTTAAAATAATCGATTGGTGAGGTTCCGGTTTTCTTTTTAAAAATGGCCGATAAATAGGAAGGTGAAAGGTAAACAGCCAGTGCCATTTCCTTTAAACTAAGCATCTTTTCAATATTTTTCCGCATAAAATCTATAACCTCTTCAACTTTATCCGGTTCCATAATTTTATCGTTAACGAGATGTTTATCGGTATAAACAACTTCAGCAATATATTGGTGAAAACATAAATTGGCATAAATTATATTTTCTCTACTAAAACCTCTTTCTAATCGGTTGTAAATAGTATCGAATAACATGTTCCGTTCTTCACTAAAACCCGCATAAGCCTTATAATTCTGTAACGAAGCAACCAATTGATCAGCACCAGTTCCTGAAAAATGGAACCAATAAATAGTCCATGGTAACGCTGGGTCAGCTTGGTAAGTATGTGCTGTTTCTTTCGGAATAATAATAAAATTACCCGCTTCAATATGATAATTAGTATCCTGAAATTCTACGTTTCCCTTTCCTTCTACGCAATAAATCAAAATATGCTGTTCTGAACCATTATTTCTTTTTATATAGTGATTCAATGCCTTACGGTAATAACCAATATCTGTAATAAATAAATTGTTTATGATTTCATTTTTAGTGCACTGTTTTATAAGTACATTCCTGGGAATGATAAAGGCTTTTTGAAAATCAAAACTATTTTTCTGTCCTACTTGGCGTTTCTCCATTGCTAATCTTAATAAAAAGTAAGATAATCCATTTTTTGAGCAAGTTAATACATTTTTGTGTTTTATTTTTTTATTGATATTTGGTTTAAAGGAAGCGAAATCTTATCGATTTAAGTCTAACAGTCGCCTCTGTTGTAATTTTTGATAAATGTTTAGCATAATTTAACTTAGTGTACAAGTTAAGAGGCCTAAAGATTAGCTTAAATTTATTCTAACCAAAATGTTATTGAAAAAGAAAATATTATTTGCAACAGGCTTTGTGCTGGTTGTGATTACCTTAATAGCCTTTTCGCTTTTCTCGTCGGAGAAACCGATCGATTTTAACACGCAGGTTAAGCCCATTTTAAATAAAAAATGTATCTCCTGTCACGGTGGGGTTAAACAACAAGGCGGTTTTAGCGTGTTGTTTAGGGAAGAGGCTTTGGCTAAAACCAAAAGCGGCAAACCGGCAATTATTCCAGGCAATCCGGAGGATAGTGAATTTATCAAACGCTTAAAATCAAACGATCCTGAAGAAAGGATGCCATATAAGCACCCCGCTTTAAATAATGATGAAATTGATATTTTGAGTGGCTGGATAAAACAAGGCGCAAAATGGGGCAACCATTGGGCTTATGTTAGTGTAAAGCCGACTGAATTGCCAGATGTGGATAATGATTGGATACGCAACGATCTGGATAAATTTATTTTTGCAAAGCTTGAGGAAAATAAACTTGAGCCATCTAAAACTGCTGATAAGGCTA
The DNA here is from genome assembly GCF_000708285.2 of Pedobacter borealis DSM 19626. Classification (GTDB taxonomy): domain Bacteria; phylum Bacteroidota; class Bacteroidia; order Sphingobacteriales; family Sphingobacteriaceae; genus Pedobacter; species Pedobacter borealis. Next base: position 16,991 of record NZ_JAUG01000017.1, on the reverse strand, counting down.
CCCTATTGAGAAGGGTAAGTTTAGATCTGATCGGTACTTACCCATCAGATAAACTGGCCAAATTTTATTTAAGCAGTAAAGACGAACAGGCAGCCTACAATGTGCTGGTTGATAGTTTGCTGGCTTCGCCTAAATTTGGCGAGCGCTGGGCATCGATGTGGCTGGATATAGCACGTTATGCTGATACTAAAGGCTACGAGAGTGATCCTAACCGAAATATCTGGAGTTATCGCGACTGGGTGATTAAAGCCTTTAACCGCGATATGCCATATGATCGATTTATTACCGATCAGATTGCCGGAGATTTATTTCCAAATCCAACCGATGCCCAATATATTGCTACGGCTTTTAGCAGAAATACGCCAACCAACGATGAGGGGGGGACCAATAATGAAGAATTTAGAACGGCGGCGGTTTTAGATCGTGTAAATGCCACGTGGGAAGGGTTAATGAGTACAACTTTCTCTTGTGTACAATGCCATAGCCACCCATACGATCCCTTTAAACATGATGAGTATTATAAATTCATGTCGTATTTTAATAATACAAGAGATGAAGACGTTTCTGCAGAATACCCATTACTTAAAGATTTTAATGATAGTCTTAAAAACGAGCTCAATCATTTAACCAGCTGGGTTAAAACTGTTGCGGGTAAAGAAAGAGCTGCCGAAGTTGATTTATTCTTAAAAACTGGTCAGCCGGCAATAAACTCTACAACGGCCGATGAATTGGTGAATTCAGTAATCGGTAATCATAACATTGCACTTTATTTTAAAAATAGCTCATCTGCAAGGTTAAAATCTGTAAACCTTGAAAATGTTGACCAATTGATTTTCCGCTACAACTGCAGTAAACCTGATGGTACAATGAGTTTACATTTAGGCTCACCAAACGGCCCTGTTGTAAAATCGTGGAAACTCGCCCAAACTAAAGATTATGAAAATGTAGAAGTAGATTTTGCAAAGCAAAGCGGGGTAAAGGATGTGTATTTAAAGTACACCAATCCTTCGGTAAAAAATCCTGACGAATTTATGGTGTACTTCGATTGGTTTTATTTTACCAAACAGTTTCCCGGAAAAGGCAAGCCTGAGTATGTGGCCAATAAAAAAAGATTTACTGATTTAATGAATGCAAAAGTGCCAACAACGCCGATTATGGTCGAAAATCCATTGAGCATGCAGCGCAAAAACTATGTGTTTGAGCGCGGTGCGTGGACTTCGAAAGGCAAAGAAGTTAAAGTTGGTGTACCTAATTCTTTGGCTTTTGCTATGCCTAAAAATGCACCTAATAACAGGATGGGTTTAGCCATGTGGCTTACCGATAAAAGAAACCCTCTTGTATCGAGAACAATGGTGAACCGATTATGGGAGCAGTTATACGGCGCCGGTTTGGTAGAAACTTTAGAAGATATGGGCACCCAGGGAATGGCGCCTACCCACCAGGAACTTTTAGATTTTATGGCTTATCAGTTTATGTACAAATACAACTGGAGCGTTAAAAAAATGTTGAAGGAACTGGTGATGATGGCTACTTACAGACAAGATAGTAAGGTAACCGAAGAGCTGAAAGAAAAAGATCTGTTTAATAAGTTTTACGCCAGGGGTTCGCGGATCAGGTTAAGTGCTGAGCAAATCAGAGATCAGAGTCTTGCCGTTTGCGGGGTATTAAGTAATAAAATGTACGGACCACCAGTAATGCCCTGGCAACCTGAAGGAATTTGGTTTTCGCCTTATAGTGGCGCTAAATGGGTGCTAAGTGGTGGGGAAGAACAATACCGCAGGGGAATTTATACCTATTGGAAAAGAACAGCCCCATATCCATCAGCTATTGCCTTTGATGGAGCATCGAGAGTGGTTTGTAGTCCGCGCCGTATACGAACCAATACCCCATTACAGGCCCTGGTAACCTTAAATGATAGTGTTTATATCGATTTGGCAAGAAAACTGGCGCTACGCATGGAAAAAGTAGGAGGAAGCACCAGCAGATCTAAAATTGCCAAGGGCTATGAATTGATCTTATATAAAACGATCCCTCAAAATAGGTTAAAAGTATTCGAAGACCTGTATGACAAGGCTTTTGGCGAGTTTAGAAAAAATTCGGCAAGTGTATCGGCATTTATGGGCGATAAACAAAAGAAATTTAAGCCAGAAGAAGCAGCAATGGTACTGGTAGCCAATGCAATGCTTAACCTGGATGAAGTGGTTACCAAAAATTGATTTGATCGGTTATGACAAGAGACGAATTAAACGCACATAGGTTAATTAAAGAAGCACATGAAGCAAATGCACGCCTGCACTCGCGACGCCATTTTTTAAAAGAAAGTGCGATGGGTTTGGGTGCTTTGGCAATGGGTTCGTTATTGGGTAGCTGCGGTAATCTTTTTTCGAGTCCACAAACAAAGATCGCTTACGATCCTGCACACCCGTTATTGCCTAAATCGCCACCACTTGTAGGTAAGGCCCGAAGTGTAATTTATTTGCACATGGCAGGTGCTCCATCTCAATTAGAATTGTTTGATTTTAAGCCAGAGCTCATGAAAATGGACGGCCAGGACTGCCCTCCATCATTACTCGCCGGGAAAAAATTTGCTTTTATAACCGGGGTACCTAAAATGTTGGGTCCACAGGCTAATTTTGCCAAATATGGCCAGTCAGGAGCCTTGGTGAGTGATAATTTACCGCACTTTTCTACCATGGTAGATGAGGTAAGCTTTTTGAAAGCTGTAAAAACAGATCAATTTAACCATGCTCCGGCGCAGCTCTTGGTGCATACAGGTTCACCGCGATTGGGCAGGCCAAGTATGGGAAGCTGGGTAACCTATGGTTTAGGATCAGAAAACCAGAATTTACCAGGATATGTAGTGCTTACCAGTGGGGGAAGTTTCCCGGATGCCGGAAAAAGCGTTTGGGGAAGTGGCTTTTTACCCTCTGTTTATCAAGGTGTACAATGCCGGAGTGAAGGAGATCCGGTACTGTTTATTAAAGATCCCGATGGAATGAACCGCGATTTGAGAAAAGCCTCTATCGATGCCATTAATAAAGCCAACGAGCAACAATATCAGGAGTATAACGATCCCGAGATTTTATCGCGGATAGCACAGTATGAAATGGCTTACCGCATGCAGATTTCGGCACCAGAGGTGATGAATATCAATGATGAACCTGCCTACATACACGAAATGTATGGTACGCAACCTGGTAAAGCTTGTTTTGCCAATAATGTACTACTTGCCCGTAAACTGGTAGAAAAAGGCGTACGTTATATTCAGTTATTCGATTGGGGCTGGGATGCACACGGAGATAGCCCAAACAATTCACTTAATATCGGACTGAAGAATAAATGCAGAACCATTGACAGGCCAATTACCGCTTTATTGCTCGATTTAAAACAACGCGGTTTATTAGAAGAAACCCTGGTAGTTTGGGGTGGCGAATTTGGGCGTACGCCAATGATGGAAAACAGAAATGGTATTCAAAATCCATTTAAAGGTAGAGATCACCATACAGAAGCATTTACCATATGGATGGCCGGCGGAGGTGTGAAAAAAGGATTTACACACGGCGAAACAGATGAAATTGGCTATAGTGCCGTAAGCGGAAAAGTTGATGCTTTTGATATTCAAGCCACTATTTTAAACCAGTTGGGCTTCGATCACGAACAATTTACCTATCCTTTCCAGGGACGACCGTTTAGGTTAACTGATGTAGCAGGTAAGGTCATATCAGAGATTGTAGCTTAAGTCAGGAGTCGGAAGTCCTGAGTCTACAGTCTATTAACCGATTAACCCAATGACCAATTTTCAATTGGCAGTTACCAATAAACTAATGCCCAATCTACAAATGAACCAACAACAAGTGAACCAATGAACCAAACCAGAAGGAAATTCTTACAAAATACAGCTGTTGTAACGGCGGCATCAATTTTAGCCCCCATCCAAAACATGAGCGCCAACGAACTTAAAAGTATTAAAGCAAAAGCGGGTTACGAATTATTATTTATGCAAACCGATTGGGGTTTTGGAGGTACAAGAGATGAGTTTTGCGCAGCAGCCAAAAAAGAAGGATATGAAGGCATTGAAGTATGGTGGCCTGGTGAGGACAAAGCGATAAAAGAACTTTTTGATGCGGTTAAGAAATATAAACTGGAAATCGGATTTTTATGCGCCGGATCACAGTCGAACATAACTGAGCACTTAGCTTCTTTCAAAAAAAGTTTAGATGCTATTTGTGCCAATACTTATCAAAAACCTGTTTACATCAATTGCCATTCGGGAAAAGATTATTTCACTTACGAAGAAAATAAACAGATCATCGATTACGCAACGGCCAAGAGCAAATCGTCGGGCATACCGGTTTATCACGAAACGCATCGTAGCCGTATGATGTTTGCTGCACATGTTGCTAAAAATTTTGCTGAGAAAAATCCAGAATTGAAATTCACTTTAGATATTTCGCATTGGTGCAATGTGCACGAAAGTTTATTATCTGATCAGAAACAAACCATCGATTTTATTTTAGAAAAGGCAGAACATATCCACTCGCGGGTTGGGCACCCCGAAGGGCCACAGGTAAATGATCCACGGGCACCAGAATGGACAAAAGTGGTAGAAGCGCACCTGGCCTGGTGGGATAAAATTATAGCACGTAAAAAGAAAAACGGCGAACGTATGACTATTCTTACCGAATTTGGTCCGGCTGATTATATGCCTACCCTGCCTTATACGCGCCAACCCCTTGCCGATCAATGGGCAATAAATGTTTACATGATGAATTTATTAAGAAAGAGATATCAATAAGATGTTAGAGTTCTTCGGCCGCTTTCACCCAGTTTTTGTACACCTTCCTATCGGAATTTTGTTGCTTGGCTGTATTTGTATTCTCTTATCATCTGCTGCAAAGTTTATCAACCTAAAACCAGCCATTCCTATTATGCTGCTTTTAGGTGCGTTAAGTGCTGTAGTATCTTGCATTACTGGTTATTTATTGGCCAATGGTGGCGATTATGACGGTAAACTCGTGAGTAATCACCAATGGATGGGAATCAGTGTTGCTGTTTTATCTTTTATATTATGGATTATTTACCAAAAGGTTAAATCAAATGCCATACTAGGTACAATAGCGGTGGTTCTCATAGCGCTCATTTCAATTACAGGGCATTTAGGAGGTTCTTTAACCCATGGTTCTGATTATTTAACCGCACCGTTAAAATCGGGCAGTACAAAAGGCGGTGCAGCTATTCCACCAATTCCTAATGTTCAGGAAGCCTTTGTTTACCAAAATGCTATTCAACCACTCTTTCAAAATAGGTGTTATAGTTGCCATGGCAGCGAAAAGCAGAAAGGCAAGCTAAGGTTAGACCAGGAAGAATATATTTTAAAAGGTGGAGAAGACGGACATACTATTGTAAAGGGTAAAGCCGACGATAGTGAGTTGATGAAACGGATTTTATTGCCATTAAGTGATGAAGACCATATGGCACCTAAAGAAAAACCACAACTTACCACCAATGAGATTGCCTTGTTAAAATGGTGGATTGATACCGGTGTTGATTTTAAAAAGAAGTTTAAAGATCTTCCTCAGCCAGAAAATATAAAAACAATTTTAGCCAGCCTACAAAAAGGCGAAAGTGGGGCCGAACAAATCAAAGCCAGCGAAATTCCAACTGAAGAGGTTTCGGCAGTTGATAATAAAGTATTGAAAAAGTTTACTGATGCAGGGATTACCATATTCCCGGTTGCCCAGCATACCAATTACCTTTCGGCCAATTTTATCAATGCACAATCGATGGGTAAAGATGTTTTGGATCTGATAAAATCAATCGAAAAACAGCTCCTTTGGCTTAAGCTAGAAAATAATAAAGTAAACGATCAAACTTTAACTGCACTAAAGGATTGCAAAAACCTAACCAGGTTAAACCTAAATAATAGCCAGATCACAGATGCAGGTTTAGCATCGTTGAAAGATTTAGATCAGTTACAATCATTGAGTTTGGTTGGAACAAAAATTACTGCAAAAGGGATTAATCAATTAAAGAAACTAAAAAATTTAAAATTTCTGTACGTATATCATACCGGGATAGGTAAAGCAGATTTAGCCAGCATAAAGAAACTATTGCCTAAAGTTAGTTTAGATACCGGAAATTACACGGTACCTAAAGTTGCTCAAGACACTACAGTATTTAAGGCACCTTAAAGTTTATAACGGGATACATTATTGAATTACCTGAGGAGGGTTATTGAACCCGAATATTTAACAATATTATTCGCTATGTTAGTGCCTAATATTACGTAATAATACACACCAACAGGGAGTTCATTACCTTTAAAAGTGCCGTTCCAGTTTTCAAATATGTTATTGGTAAAGAAAACCTGGGTGCCCAGGCGGTTGTAAATATGAATGTTATATTTCTTGAGGTTCGTTACACCAACAACCAATTCATCATTAATCCCATCGCCATTTGGCGAAAATGCATTTGGAACAAATGTAGATGCATTTTTTTTGATAATCAGGTCGCCTTGGGTAATTGAATTTGCACAGCCGTTTTTAGAAAATGCAGTTAAAGTAATTCTGAATAATCCATCGGTTTGATAAATATGGGTGGGGTTTTGTTCTGCAGAGGTAAAACCATCGCCAAAATTCCATTCATAAAAATCCCCGTAAAGCGATGCATTGGTAAATGTTATGGGTACTGGAGCAGAAAACTTAACCTTAAAGGTAGGTTCGGTATAAAATTTAGCTACAGGAATTCTGGCAATGGCCGGGACAACGATAATTGCTGGTTCGGAGCTACAAGAGCCTGATGTTAACACAACCTGGTACGTACCTGCCAGATTAAGATCTGTTACCGGAATTTCAATGGCATTTGTAGTTGCGTTATAATTGTTTGGCCCGCTCCACGCATAAGTGACACCTTCTTGTGCCGGTACAGCTAATTTTATGATGTCTTTTAAACAAAACAATGCCTGATTGATGCTGATTTCTGGTTTTTCCGGCTTCAATTCTACCAAAATATCTTTTGTAAAAGTAGAAACACAACCATTATTGGTTTCAACTGTCAGCGTGATTGTTTTAAGCCCTGTCTCATTGAAAGTTAATATTTTACTGTCGTTATTGATGGCAACCTGACTTTTTACACCCGCGCCAAAATCCCAGGTGAGCTTTGTGTAATTTTTAGAAGCATTGATAAACGAAAAGGACTGGTTTGCTTCGCATTTATTATTAACCTCAATCGAAAACATTGCTTCAGGTTTTAAATCGACCGACAAGATATCGACCGAATTTACCTCACTCACACAATCTCCAACCTGAACATAAAGTTTGTACGTTCCAACTATTTCTGTTCCGCTTACTTGGATTTCGGGATTTTGTTGTGTTGAACTAAAACCATTCGGTCCTGACCAGTGGTAGCTTGCTAAGTTTAAAAAAGGAGTTGATAATTTTAATACATCTCCCTGGCATAAATTAACATTTGAAGCCATTATAGCAGGTTTTTCAGGTGTGTTTGCTACAATAAAAGTTTGTGTAGTTACAACATTGCACCCGTTTGTGCCTTTTGCTTCTAAAACCACAACTTTCTCTCCAGGGGTATTGTATGTTACCGTAAATGGCCCAGCCGTTGTGGCCGAAGCCAAGCTTGCACCTTCACCAAAAGACCATTTTAAAGCAGCGAAATTCTGTGCTCTGCTTTCGAAGATATATGCCTGGCTATCGGTACATGGATTTAGTTTCTTAACATCAATCTCGGCAGTTGGACCAGCAAAATCTGCCGTACCACCGAATTCTAGCGTAAAGCCATTATTCCCTCCAGTGTAATTATCGATTAGTAGCGCGTAAACATGATCCTTTTCTAGATCTACATATTTTACAAAGCCATTTTGACCAGGCGGACAACCAGCCGATTCAGACAAATCAGTTTCAGTCATGCTCAAGCCGGTTTTATAATAGGTGGGGCTACAGGTTACGCCACTGCCCGATGCACATCGGATAGCATTCGCCGCATTTATTTTACTACAATCTCCGTTCACACCTAAATCGTAAAAAATCCAGTCAATGTCGTTTGTGGTTACTGTAGGTGTGATTACAAAAGTGAAGTTGCCGGGTGCAGAGGCTTTAAACATATACCAGGCAGAGTTAGATTCTGTACCTAAGCAGGTTCCAGCCGATTCGTGATTGTTTGCTCCGGAGCCAGTTACATTTAACTGGGTAAATGTTTCTTTTGTGCATAGTACCGAAAATGTTCCACAATCTTGCCCTGGTTTTATGGGTGGAAAATAATTATCGATACAAAGTTTAAAAGTGCCCGTAACATCGTTTGCTGCGCTTACCCTGACATAGTAAATCTGTCCTACCGTTAAAGCGCCCTTGTATAAAGAATTAACATTGTTTGAGGTGGCCAGCGTGCCGGGTAACTCGCTTATAGAACCAGTTGCTGCATCAAATGAATATAAGGCAACCAACGGATCAATTAAAGTGTTTGTACTATTGGCGTTAATTTTTCCACTAACAGAAATGTTTACATCAAATTTAGATGCCGTAAACTTAAACCAAACATCTTTTCCAATAGCTGGCCAGTTTAAACCTTTATTATAATTGCTCGGGGTAGCTTCTAAATTATTAAATTCGGCATCGCCACTGCAATACGCACTTGTATTGGTAATATTTATGGCGTTTATCAGTTCATCATTAACAGGAGGGCTAAATTTTGCAAAGGCAGAGAGGCTTAACAATACTAATAGGAAAGGAATTAATGAGGAGTAGCGCATAGCGTAAAAATATTAAAAAATGTTTTCATTTCGAATCATTTCAATTGTTAACGATTTATTAATATTAAACTCGCAACTTATGGCAATTAATTGATAACGAATGATTAATGCAAGCGATTTTGGTCAGAATTTTTTGTGGGGTGTGGCTACCGCTGCGGCTCAAATAGAAGGTACAGCCACCCAATATGGTAAAGGCCCTTCCATTTGGGATACCTTTACGGCGAAAAATGGAAAAATAAAAAAGAATCACAAATTAGATCCTGCTTGCGATTTTTATCACCGGTATGCTGAAGATGTAGCTTTAGTTAAACTGCTGGGCTTTAAAGTGTTTAGGTTTTCTATTGCCTGGTCGCGCATTTTACCTGCAGGTAGGGGAGAGATTAACCAGGAAGGCATCCGTTTTTATCACAATCTTATCGATGAATGTTTAACCCATGGAATTATCCCCTATATTACCCTTTATCATTGGGATTTGCCGCAGGCACTAGAAGATGAGGGCGGCTGGACAAGCTTTAGCATCAATGCTGCATTTAATGCTTTTGTGAGTATCTGTGCGCTAGAATACGGCGATAAGGTAAAAAACTGGATTGTGTTGAATGAGCCTTTCGGTTATACTTCTTTGGGGTATATGTTAGGCGTTCATGCCCCGGGGAAAACAGGGTTAGGTAATTTCTTTTCAGCAGTATTACATACTGCACTGGCCCAGGCAGATGGGGGCAAGATTTTACGTGCAGAAATTAGCAAGGCTAATATCGGAACTACTTTTTCTTGCTCGGAAGTAGTTCCAAGTACCCAGAGTGATAGCGATATCCTTGCTGCAAAACGGGTAGATTGCCTAATGAACCGCCTTTTTGTAGAACCTACACAGGGCATGGGGTTTCCCACTGCCAATTGGGATGTGTTAGAGAAATTTCAGATCGAATATGGTACCTGGCGGCTTCACGAACGGATGAAATTTGATTTTGACTTTATTGGTCTTCAAAATTATTTCCCTTTGGTGGTTAAGTATAATGCCTTTATTCCGGTTATTCAGGCCTGGGAGGTAAAAGCCAAGAGCAGAAAAAAGCCCCATACCGCAATGGGATGGGAGGTAAATGCTGATAGTTTCTATAATATCGTGAAACAGTTTGCCGCTTACCCCAATGTCAAAAATATCCTAATCACCGAAAATGGTGCTGCTTATCATGATAAATTGATCAATGGTAGGGTAGAAGACCCTGAACGGATCGAATATTTTAAACTTTATTTAAATGCACTGCTAAAGCTCAAAAAGGAAGGTGTAAATGTAACCGGTTATATGGCCTGGACATTAATGGATAATTTTGAGTGGACTGAAGGATTTACTGCCCGCTTTGGATTGATTTATAACGATTTTAAAACCCAGGAGCGCAGCATTAAAGATTCGGGCTATTGGTGGCAAAATTTCCTAAAAAGTTAGTTGATATATGGCTGTTTTCTTCTTCATTATTAAACAAATTCTTAAGTTTGGTTGATGAATGATAGAACAGTAGTTTACAGCACCTATTACAATCCAATGGAGGCCAATATTATTAAAGCTAAATTGGAAGATAGTGGATTTGCCTGTTTCCTTGCGGATGAAAATGTTGCAACCTTAAATTACAATCAGGCCATTGGCGGGGTAAAACTCATTGTTTTTGAAAGAGATGTAGAAGCCATTAATGCTTTACTAGCTGAAGACAATAGTTTGGCTTTTGAATCATCAGATGAAATTGTTGGTGAAGAAGAACCAGTGGAAGATAAAACAGTTTGTGAAAAATGTGGATCTACCAATGTGGATTATGGAATGGCTACCGATAAAAAATATAGTATTTGGGCAACCATACTTGCCTTTTTAACCCTAACTACACCCATTAAGGCCAATAAATGTCATCATTGCTACAATTGCGGTTATGAGTTTGAATAATACAAAGCTCGTCATTGCGAACGAAGAAGGGGCTTTTGTGATGGTGTGAAGCAATCTAATTATACAAGTCTTTTCTTGAAGCGCAGGGTCAGTAGCAGCTATTAAAAGTTTGCTCCCGTGCTTCGCTGTATCCTTAAGCTGCGCTTCAGGGATGCCGCTCCACCCAGGGCTAGAAAGCTCATTTCCTGCAAGGAAGGCAAACTTCCCCTCATGGCATCCAGGGAATCTTTGTGTGAAAAGCACCTCTGTCTCTGCCATCTAAACCCCGATATACGCGAATGCTGGTTCCTTCAACCAGCAGCAGCATTAGCGGGACTAACCCCAACCCAAGAACTGCTGCAACTGCTTTCCGAAAAAAAGAAAATGCTTATTTGATCTTTTGAAGCGCAGGGCCAGTAAAGCTATTAAGGTTTGTTCTCATGCTTCACTATATCCTTACGCTGCCTAATACGATCGTCATGCTGAATTTATTTCAGCATCTTTCCTGCAATATAGACCCTGAAATAAATTCAGGGTGACGTCTCTAATATACTTTGTAAACTGGAGTGATGAATTTTAGTAATAAAAAAATCCCGTTCTGATTTAACAGAACGGGATTGATATTGTTTTTATCCAAATTTCGGACTTCAGTCTACTAAAGCGATGCCTTAGCCGCTGCTTCAGCCCGAATAATATTTAGCGCACCACCAGCTTTAAACCACTCGATTTGTTGATCGTTATAACTGTGGTTAACCACGAATTGCTCCTGGGTACCATCAGCATGGTGTAATACTAATGTTAATGGTTTATCTGGAGCAAATTCTGTTAAGCCTACGATATCGATGGTATCATCCTCTAAGATTTTATCATAATCATCTTTATCTGCAAAGGTTAAACCTAACATACCTTGTTTCTTCAGGTTAGTTTCGTGGATACGGGCAAAAGATTTTACCAATACAGCACGAACACCTAAATGGCGAGGTTCCATAGCGGCATGTTCACGTGATGAACCTTCGCCATAGTTTTCGTCACCAACAACAATAGAGCCTATGCCAGCAGCTTTATAATCGCGTTGCGTTGCAGGAACCGGGCCATATTCACCCGTTAATTCATTTTTAACGTTATCTGTTTTATCGTTGAAATAGTTAACCGCCCCAATGAGCATGTTGTTAGAAATGTTATCTAAGTGACCACGGAATTTTAACCATGGACCAGCCATTGAGATATGATCTGTTGTACACTTACCTTTGGCTTTGATTAAAAGTTTTAAACCCTTTAAGTCGGTGCCTTCCCAAGGGGTAAATGGATCTAACAATTGTAAACGGTGTGAAGTTGGGGAAACCAAAACCTGAACGGATGAACCATCAGCTGCTGGCGCCTGATAACCTGCATCTTCTACAGCGAAACCTTTTGTTGGCAGTTCAAAACCTGTAGGTGGATCTAATTTAACCTGTTCGCCTTTATCGTTTGTTAAAGTGTCAGTTAATGGATTAAAGCCTAAATTACCTGAAATTGCAATTGCAGCAACCATTTCTGGTGAAGCCACGAAAGCGAAAGTATTAGGGTTCCCATCTGCACGTTTAGCAAAGTTTCTGTTAAACGAGTGTACGATCGTATTTTTTTCTGCTTTTTCTGCCCCGGTACGGTCCCACATCCCAATACATGGTCCGCAGGCATTGGTGAAAATTGTTGCATCTAAATCTTCGAAAGTTTTTAGGAAACCATCACGATCTGCAGTATAACGTACCTGCTCAGATCCGGGGTTGATACCGAATGCCGATTTGGTTACCAAACCTTTTGCAATAGCCTGGTTTGCGATAGAGGCTGCTCTTGATAAATCCTCGTAAGAAGAGTTGGTACAAGAACCGATCAATCCCCATTCTACTTTTAAAGGCCAGCCGTTTTTCTCTGCCTCAACTTTCATCTGCGAAACCGGAGTAGCTAAATCTGGTGTGAAAGGGCCATTTAGGTAAGGCTCTAAAGTATCCAGATCGATCTCAATAACCTGATCGAAATAATTTTCCGGATCAGCATAAACTTCAGCATCACCTGTTAAATATTCCTTTATTTTATTTGCTTCATCAGCAACTTCATTTCTGCCTGTTGCGCGTAAATAACGTTCCATACTGTCATCATAACCAAAAGTAGAAGTAGTAGCACCAATTTCGGCACCCATGTTACAAATGGTACCTTTACCCGTACAGCTTAAGTTAATAGCACCATCGCCAAAATATTCTACAATTGCACCTGTACCACCTTTTACGGTAAGGATACCCGCAACCTTAAGAATTACATCTTTAGCGGCAGTCCAGCCGTTTAATTTTCCTGTTAATTTTACGCCGATTAATTTAGGGAATTTAAGCTCCCAAGGTAAACCCGCCATTACATCGCAGGCATCAGCACCACCAACTCCAATAGCAACCATACCCAAACCACCCGCATTTACGGTATGCGAGTCGGTTCCGATCATCATTCCACCTGGAAAAGCATAATTTTCTAAAACGACCTGATGAATAATACCAGCACCTGGTTTCCAGAAACCGATACCGTATTTGTTCGATACAGAAGATAAGAAATCAAAAACTTCGGCACTTTCGGTTTTAGCATGAGGTAAATCTATTGCAGCACCTTCTTTAGCCGTAATTAAGTGATCGCAATGAACTGTAGAAGGCACAGCCACTTGTGGGCGACCAGCCTGCATAAATTGCAATAATGCCATTTGAGCTGTTGCATCCTGCATCGCAACCCGATCTGGTGCAAAATCTACGTAGTCAGAGCCACGTTTAAACGCCGTTTTAGGATCTCCATCCCAAAGGTGTGTATACAATATTTTTTCAGATAATGTTAAAGGTCTGCCAACCACTTTACGCGCAGCCTCAACGCGGCTGCCAAAGCTTGCATAAACCTTTTTAATCATGTCTATATCAAAAGCCATACTTTATTTTTTTTAAAAATTATTGTCAATAACAACACTAACTAAATTAAACAATTTTTAATATACTTATTTTTAAGATTTGTCAAATTATGTTATTTAAAACCATTCTATTCAATTGTTAGTGTAAATAAAAAGGCTATCCTATTATGGGACAGCCTTTGTGCTTTATTAACAAAAAATATGTTTATTTGTTTCTTATTGTTTTGTAGAAATAGGCGTGAACTTGGTTAAGTTGATGCCTTCTACCGCTACTTTATATTCCTCAATGCTTGGAATACGACCTAAAATAGCAGAAAGAACCACTACCGGTGTTGATGCCAATAAAGACTCTCCTTTTTTACCATCTTTATCTTCCACTACGCGGCCCTGGAATAAACGGGTTGACGTAGCCATTACAGTATCGCCTTTAGCCGCTTTCTCCTGGTTACCCATACAAAGGTTACAGCCCGGGCGTTCTAAGTACATGATGTTCTCATATTCGGTACGCGCTGCAGCTTTAGGTAAAGCATCGCTGAACTCAAATCCAGAGTATTTTTGTAAATATTCCCAATCGCCTTCTGCTTTCAACTCATCGATGATGTTGTAAGTAGGGGCTGCAACTACCAACGGTGCTTTGAACTCTACTTTACCAGTTAGTGTCTCTACGTTTTTCAACATCTGAGAAACGATTTTCAAATCGTCTTTATGTACCATACAAGAACCTACGAAACCAAGGTCTACTTTTTTATCGCCACCATAAAAGGTTAAGTCTCTGATGGTATCATGCGTATAACGTTTAGAAACATCTGCATTGTTTACATCCGGATCGGCAATCATTGGCTCGTTGATGATATCCAGGTCAATAACTACTTCTGCATAATATTTGGCATTATCATCTGGCATTAAAGCTGGCTTGATACCGGTTTTAATTTCTTCAATACGTTTGTTTGCTTTATTGATCAATCCTTGTAAAACCTGGTTATGGTTGTCCATACCCTTGTCTATCATGATTTGAATACGGTTTTTAGCAATTTCTAACGATTGGATTAAAGTATCGTCTTGCGAAATACAGATAGATGCTTTTGCTTTCATCTCAGCTGTCCAGTCTGTAAAGGTAAAAGCCTGATCAGCTAATAAAGTGCCAATGTGTACCTCGATGATACGGCCCTGGAATACGTTTTCGCCATCAAATTGTTGCAACATTTGCAATTGCGTCGCATGAACTACATCACGGAAATCCATGTGTTCTTTCATTTGACCTTTGAATGTTACTTTTACCGACTCAGGAATCGGCATAGAAGCCTCACCAGTTGCCAATGCCAATGCCACCGTACCAGAATCTGCACCGAAAGCTACACCTTTAGACATACGCGTGTGCGAATCACCACCGATGATAATTGCCCACTCATCAATAGTAATGTCGTTCAGTACCTTGTGAATAACATCTGTCATTGAATGATATTCGCCTTTAGGGTCGCGGGCAGTAATTACGCCGAAGTCGTTCATGAACTTCATCAATTTAGGGATGTTTGCCTGTGCTTTTTTATCCCAAACAGATGCAGTATGACAGCCAGATTGATAAGCGCCATCAACAATAGGAGAAATAACTGTAGCAGCCATCGCTTCTAATTCCTGAGCGGTCATCAAACCTGTTGTATCTTGAGAACCTACAATGTTTACTTCTACACGAACGTCAGAGCCAGCATGTAAAACCTTGCCCTGTGTTAAACCCACCGCATTTCTATTGAAGATTTTTTCTACAGCCGTTAAACCTTGCCCTTCAATAGATACCTCTTTAGCAGGGGCGAACACTAGCGAAGGTTCGATAGCTAAAGTTTTAGCTGCAAAAGTTTGGATTTTTTTACCAAAAACGATAGCGTAAGAACTACCAGCTTTGATAAATTCCATTTTTTGCGGTGTCAACGCTTTTGAAATGTCGATCAGCTCTTGATCTCCATTGTATAATTTTTTAGTTTTTGTATTAATGGTAAGTACTGTACCCGTTTCTATAGAATAAACCTGCTCTAAAACCGGCTCATCATTTTCGTTACGGATAACATTGCCATTTTCATCCGTTTTCTTTACCCAGTTTTTAAGGTCGATACCAATACCGCCTGTTACATCAACTGTTGTTAAGAAAATTGGAGAAATACCATTGGTACCACCTACAATTGGGGCTATGTTCACAAATGGAATATAAGGGCTAGATTTTTTACCCGTCCAAAGTGCAACATTGTTTACCCCCGACATACGTGAAGAACCTACACCCATGGTACCTTTTTCAGCTACCAGCATTACACTTTTATCATGGTGTTGCGCCTGTAACGCTTTAATTTCCTCCTGAGCCTCTGGCGTAATCATGCATTTGCCATGCAACTCGCGATCTGAACGAGAGTGTGCCTGGTTACCAGGAGACAATAAATCTGTAGAAATATCGCCAATACCAGCAATAAAAGTTACCACTTTGATTTCTTCTGGTACTTCGGGAAGGTTAGTGAAGAACTCAGCCCTGGCATAACTTTCTAATATTTCCTTAGCAATGGCATTGCCATTGTTGTAAGCATCTTTTAAACGATCGGTATCGGCATCGTATAAGAAAACCTGTGTTTTAAGTACATCTGCAGCTTTATGGGCTTTGTCGCCATTATCGGCCAGTGCAATGTCTAACAAAACTTTGATAGAAGATCCGCCCTTCATATGCGATAACAGTTCGAAAGCAAAATCAGGTGTGATTTCTGCAACGATAGTTCCACCTAAAATAATTTCTTTTAAAAACTCTGCTTTTACACCAGCAGCTCCGGTAGTGCCCGGCAAGGTGTTGTATATGAAAAAATTAACAGCATCTGCCCTGTTAAAATTATTTACATTTTTGATTTGATCGATGATTTCACTCAGTAATTCTGCTCCATCAATAGGTTTGGGATGAAGACCTTGAGCTTTTCTGTCTTCAATCTCCTGGATATAATCGTTATAAATACTCATCTTAGCTATTTTATTCTTTTTGTTATAAGATTGTGCAACAAAATCTACACCCGCTTTTTACAAAAAAGAATACTGTTTTTGTATATTAATTTGCGTTTACTGAGCCAATAGGGCCGAGTTTTTTGGTTTAAACAAAAATAGCAAAAAACAACCCTTAATTGTAATTTGGGCAGGCGATTAAGTAATTTGGAATTATTCTAAATAGTAAAAAAGAGGGGGATTAAAGGTCATAAAAACACATAAGTTATGGCTGGGTTTATCAATTAACCTGAGTTCGATAATTATTTGCTGAAAATTATATCTTATTTACGCCTAATCCCGCTTTATCGTCCTGCTGAATTTATTTCAGCATCTTTTTAGCGTGAAAGACCCTGAAATAAATTCAGGGTGACGACCGTCTTAACAGAAAACTTGATTAAAACGCCACAAAA
>NZ_JAUG01000016.1 GCF_000708285.2 Pedobacter borealis DSM 19626 | reverse complement strand
AAGATTGCTTCGTCGGCTGAAAAAGCCTTCTCGCAATGACGATTTTGTTATTTAGAAGCTAAAAACAGACCCTAACCTCAGATTCTTTTTCAGAAGGCTTTGCAGAAGCTATTGATTCTCTGTAGGGGCTACAACTTGCTGCTATCTATGGTAAAATAAACCCGACCGACAGCGTTATCCCGATTTAAGGTGATTTTTTTATCGTTATAATTTTATCGGGATTAAGCAAAGGGCGGGACTGGTATAACCGAAGTACCACAGGTATTGCTTTTCTAAAAATAGAATGCATTTAAATTTATGGAGAAAGATTGCTTCGGCACGCGCTTGTCCAGCCTCGCAACGACAATTATACACAGGTTAAAATGCTCTAAAAACCCTCATGCCGTTCATACTGATTTTTATAAAATAAATTATCCCTCAGAATGACAAACTCCGTGCTTTCCGTGTCTCCGTGGCAATCCTTCGACTCCGCTCAGGATGATTTACTGCCGATATCCCCCCAAACAAGCCGATTAAACTCCCTTTTCCGATTTTTCCTTCAAATATTTTAACCCATCTTCAAAATCTTTGCCAATCATTTTATCCATACTCACAAACACAGACATCCATTTACTGATCAGGTTATTTTCTCCACTCATTGTCCAGGTTACTTTATTGCTGCCTCCCTCTGGCTGAATGTCGAATTTTGTATCCGCTAAACTTTCGAAAGGCTCAATAAATTTTAATTCGATATCTACCTGTTTGTTAGGTGCTACACTTTTTATCTTCATATAGCCGCTTCCTGTTTCCTTACCTTTCCATTCATACAAATGACCAGGCTCGCCCGCAACGCCAGCATATGTGGTTTTTGCTGAAGGTTCCATTTTTGCCCATGGATTCCATTTGTAGAATTCTTTAAAGTCGGCCACATTCTTGTAAATTACGCTGTCTGGAGCATTAATTACAGTAGACCTGCTTACTGTATAACTTTTAGGCAAAAAGAAGCCACCCACAATAATGATTATTGCCAAAACGACAATAATACCAAGTAAGATTTTGAGGAATTTCATAATTTGATTTAGTTTGGTTAACTAAATTTATAAAGAAAGCAGTTTAAATCAAAATGAAAATTAACTAAACAATTTTGATCTTCGATTGTGGCGCATTGATCTTAAAATGCATTAAATCGGCAATTGATTGTGCTTTTTGTTTAATCAGATCTGCATTTTCTCCTACAAAAAGATCGTCGACAGTTTGGAAAAAGAGGTTTTTCCAGGTTTCAAAGGTTTCAGTTTGCAGGGGTGTTTGTTCATTTAAAGCAAAATGGGTAAGCATGGGGTTGCCTTTGTAAATTGCTTTCCCGAAAAGTATACTTTCCCAGAAATCGTACATTTTTGGCAAATGGTGCGACCAGTCTACTTTTGCAACATCGGTAAATATTGGACCTATCCGTTTGTTAAGTGCAACATTTTTATAAAACGTATCCACTAAAAGGATAATATCTTCTCTATTATGAATATCTTTTTTCATGGTGAAGTGATTTTAAACTTAAAAAACCCAGAACAATTAACGATAGGAATTTGATGATGTCGACAATGATGTACACAATATGATGATAACTTTTGATCGGAACATTGCCAGCCAAAACCAGTTTTGCTCTCTCATCGAGTATTGGTAATAGCCAAAAAGTATCTGCCATTAAAAGAATGGTAACAGAGAAAAGTAAAATACTGTGAAAGTTTTTTAAAGGTGCAGGTAGGGAGCAGGCTAAAATGATGATGACCAATACGATCTCTATTTTATTGAGCGCCTGAAAAACCAATTGGCCTATACCTAAGCCTAGTGGGATTGTAATCCCCGGAGCCTGGAATTTTAAGGGAGCTTCTAAAAAACTAATTCCACCGATTAAACCTGCCCAGAAAATGACACAAAAGATTGTGATTAACTTTTTCATCAAGTTCAAATATCATTTAAAATAGTTTAATAAAAATGATTAACGTCATAAAGTAAAATTACATTTATCTATAAAGCCTAAGGATCATCTTTTTGTAATCAATAACGGCTTTATATTCCATTAATATATCTCCGCCAATAATACTCATAATAGGCGGGTGACCAAATTGTTGGTAGGTTTCGCTAACCGATTGCAGATCGAAAGCCACGGTTTCATAGTTCTTAATCTTTAACGATCCGATTTTTACCTCAGGAATAATTGCTTGGATAGTAGTGGTGGTGGTAAAAAGGGTGGAAGCATTAATCTCTTCTGATACCTGTAAGGTTTCTGACAGGTGTTGCTCAATTAAAGATTTATCGAATACACTGCGCGAGGCACCAGTATCTAAAACAGCAAAATGTTTTTCCTTAAAAACAACAACTTCCACCAAAAGGTGGAAACCGTCGTCCTGTAAGTTTATAAGTGTTAGTGGGATTGAAATTGATCTCATTGTTTATTGATGTCTAATGCCCTTCGACTACGCTCAGGGTGACAATTATTTAAGTGTAAAAAATGCCACGTCTGTCTAGCTATTCAGGTAGGGGGGCACGAAATACACGGATGTAAAAGAACGGTCGTCATTCTCGCGCAGGCGGGAATCTTAAAGCCTATTGCATTAAGATTCCCAATCGAGTTGGGAATGACGCACCGAGGAAAACCATTTAGTAATTTAATGCTTCCGTTAAAGATTATCTTCAGAATGGTATTAAACCAATTTCATTTCTGCCAGTACACTATTCATATTTCTTACGGCATCGGCGCTTTTATTAAATGCGGCCTGTTCATCTTGGGTTAATTTAAAATCGATGATTTTTTCCCAGCCATTACGACCAATAATTACGGGTACACCAAGGCATATATCTTCCTGTCCGTATTCTCCTTCAAGAGAAACGCAGCAGGTAAACAGTTTTTTCTCATCACGTAAAATCGCTTCAACCAATGCAGCACCTGCAGCACCAGGTGCATACCAGGCAGAAGTGCCGATTAAGCCCGTTAAAGTAGCACCACCAACCATAGTATCAGCCGCAACTTTATCAAGGGTGGCTTTATCCAATAAATTACTAACCGGTAAACTTTGGTATGTAGCTAGGCGGGTTAAAGGAATCATGGTAGTATCACCGTGACCGCCAATTACAAAGCCCTGTAAATCGTTAGGGTTGCAATTTAAAGCTTGCGATAAATAAAATTTAAAACGGGAGCTATCTAACGTTCCGCCCATGCCGATAATGCGGTTTTTAGGTAGGCCTAACGATTTTAAGGCTAAATAAGTCATCGTATCCATTGGGTTACTGATCACGATGAAAATGGCTTCTGGAGAGTATTTTAAAATATTTTCGGCAACACCTTTAACAATACCAGCATTAATACCAATAAGTTCTTCTCTGGTCATCCCTGGTTTGCGGGGCAAGCCTGAGGTAATCACCACCACATCAGAACCAGCCGTTTTGCTGTAATCGCCAGTTACACCGGTAATTTTAGTGTCGAAACCCAAAAGGGTTGCGGTTTGCATCATGTCGATCGCTTTGCCTTCGGCAAAACCCTCTTTAATATCTAACAGGACAAGTTCGTTCGCCAATTCTTTGCGGGCAATATTATCTGCACAAGTGGCACCAACTGCGCCTGCGCCAACAACCGTTACTTTCATATATTTTATTTTAATGGTTTGCGTATCGTTAAATATTAATCGAAGGTAGAAATAAATATAAGGTTTAAAAATCCTTTTCAAAACTTTATAATTTGATGATGGTTTACTTAATATGTTCCAAAGCAGAAGCATTAAAGCAAAACGCAATGATGTAAAATAAGCCCATTCCAAATATTGATTACAAGGCTTTTGAAGGCGCATGGTGTTCATATCATTACTTTACACGGTGTATTGATCAGAATACCACTTTCGATCGGGTTTGTTTATTGTGGATAGTAGCATAGTCGGAGCCGCCTAAACCCGGCCAAAATGAAAAGCATATAAGACAAGGAACAAGGCGCAGACTTGCAAGGGGGGCGGGACTGTATTAAGCAACAATCATTTTAATCGTGTTGTAGATGAAGTTATTTGATGGGCTTATTTCATCCGAATTGCAAAAGCTAACTGGTTTAGGGTTTTTCTTTATTCTCGATTATTTCCCATTTATTAAAGATCACCCTCAGTCCAATCCGCTTTTCTTCATCATAAGAAGTAAGGCTCACGATTCCGTCTTTTGCTTCCAATACAATTTCGGTAGGGCTTTTATTCCCATCTTGTTGTAGAATATACCCTTTATAATAAGCTTTGCCTGATAATAATTTTTTGCTAAAAGAACATTCAATACTTTCAATCTGCGTTTCGAACAAAACTTTTTCCTGATCTGGTGGAGCGCTCTCTAAGGTAATAACCTTTGTAGTTGGGTTAATCGTTATTTCTGTTGGTGCAGTTATTTCTTCACCGTTTGGCCCTAGCAGTTTATTGGTGGTGTACTTAATGGTTTTACTGCAGATTTCGCTTTCTGGATTATTTTTGTTTACAGGGGTTTCATCTGCGACAAAACTGCTGGCTAGCAGAAAAAAGCTAGAAAGTACAATGAATCTATTGATATAAGTTTTCATAAGATGATCGATTTATATAGGCTAATGTAACATTTATCTTATATGTTTTATGGAGGTTTAAGCTATAGGTTTTTGCAATTTAAACCTGATTAGTGGGAAAAGCTCTCGATTTAAGCACCATTCTTTTTTTTAATAGTGAGGTAATAAAAACTGATAATCTTTTATTTAGATGGTTTTATAATTTTCTTGATCTCGTCTAACGTATATACTTTATACGCAAAACCAAATCGCTTCGTGTTCTCTTCAACTGTTGTATCGAAACCTGCTTTCTTACGTCTTTTGTTTACGTTTTTAGCATCTTTAATCGGGATAACATATTGGAAAAAGTCTTTTTTGCCAGTTTGAGGATTGAGAATTTGCATTCCATATACTTGTGTGCCGTAAATCTGTTCCTTCCCTTCGCTGCTCAGTTTTCTATCCAACATCATTGCTGTGTATTTAAAAGGTAATTCTCCACTTTTGCCCGCTTTTTCAATCAGCCGATAATATTTTGGAATCACACCAGGATTGTGCTGTATTACATAAAACACTGTGGTATTTGTTGGCTCACCCACAAGTGTTTTCCCAGGATAACCATATTTAGCAATAATGGCTTCAACTTTTTTAAGATGAATAGAGTCTATTTCTTTCATTATTTTCCATTGACTTTTCATGAGCATCTCTTTCGAAGAATTAAATAATGCTGCAATGGTATCTTTTCTTTTTTCGGAGGTTTCCGTATCACCAAATTCTCTGATGCCTTGGTCGAGTTGCAAAATAGAGTCAAGCTGCTTTTTTAATTCTATATTAATCTGCTTTTGTGCCGATGCAATTGAGGCGGTTCCCAAAATAAAGAGAAAAAGTAAAATGAATTTCATAACGTATCCCGGCAATTTTGAGTTATAGTATATTACTAAAATAATAGTTTTTTGATTGATATCTTTTTTGTTAACCAAGTTTAACTTTATTTAACAAGCTAATATATCCTCTTCATTGCAAACGATGACTTTTTTAAAGATTTGTTGCATCAGCTTTTTTTGACTGTGGCTTTTTTAAGTTTTGACCACAGACTTGTGTTAGCTAAACCCGATAGGAGCGAACACGTAGTGCAACGGAGTAAAGTGTATAGCGGGACTGAAAATCCCGATGAAAAACCGAAGCACTCATTTTTAAAAAAAATAAAAAGGTTGAAAAAGAACAAAATGATAATGAGTTCGGGATTAATACTTTAAAAAAAACTATCAGGTTTTTAAATGCTGAGCGGTTTGATCGAGATATTTTTGTTGATAAAATCTGACAAAACCACCTGTCAAATTCCTTATTTTTGAAGAACCGTTATTATTCTAAAACGGTTAATTCTTTGCTGCACAATATGTACTTAATTTTTGATACTGAAACCACTGGTTTGCCACGTAATTATAATGCACCCATTACCGATACGGATAATTGGCCGCGTTGTATACAGATTGCATGGCAACTGCACGATGAGATGGGGAGATTGGTTGAACATCAGGATTATCTGGTTAAACCAGAGGGGTTTAATATTCCGTACGATGCAGAACGGATCCATGGTATTTCTACCGAACTAGCGGCCGAACAAGGCATCGGTTTCGACGAAATGCTGGCCAAGTTTAACGAAGTTTTAGATAAAGCCAAGTTTATTGTAGGCCAGAATGTTGGTTTCGACGTAAACATTATGGGCTGTGAGTTTCACCGTTTTGGTGTAGCTAACCGTTTGGCCGAGATGCCTGTGTTAGATACCTGTACCGAAGTTACCGCCCAGCTTTTACAATTGCCGGGAGGTAGGGGCGGAAGGTTTAAACTGCCAACCTTAACCGAGTTACACGCTTATTTGTTTGGCGTTCCTTTTAACGAGGCCCACAACGCAACTGCCGATGTGGAAGCAACTACGCGTTGTTTCTTGGAATTGGTAAAAAGAGAGGTTTTTAAAAAAGAAGAACTACAGGTTGACGTAGAATATTTTCCTCGTTTTAGAGAGGTAAACCCAGCTACGATTGAAGGTGTTGGTTTAAAACACATCAATTTAAAAGCTGCTTCTGATGAAATCCGTAAGCGTTTACAAAAAGCCGAAGGCGGAGGAATCTCTAAACAGGAACTCGCCGGGAACAAACAGGAACTTGCAGCAGCAACTTTTGTACATTTACATAACCATACCCAGTTTTCGGTATTGCAAAGTACCATCAGTATCCCCGATCTGGTAAAAGCTGCAGCAGCACAAAAAATGCCTGCAGTAGCCATGACCGATCATGCGAACATGATGGGGGCTTTCCATTTTGTAAATCATGTTTTAAATCATAACAAAGCTGCTGAAGCAAAAAATGCTGCTGCTATTGAGGCAGGCGAGCGCCCTACGGAAGTGGTAATGACACCGATTGTTGGGGTAGAATTTTTTGTTTGTAATAATCACTTAGACCGGACCGCTAAAGATAATGGTTACCAGATGGTGCTGTTGGCGAAGAATAAAAAAGGCTATCACAATTTAGCTAAAATGTCTTCTATCGCTTATACCAAAGGTTTTTATTACGTGCCCCGTATTGATAGGGAGGTAATTGAACAGTATAAAGAGGATATTATCGTTCTATCGGGTAACCTATCCGGAGAGATTTCGAACAAAATTTTAAACATGGGCGAAACCCAGGCTGAAGAAGCGCTGATCTGGTGGAAGAACATGTTTGGCGATGATTTCTATGTGGAGGTAATGCGTCACAACCAAGAAGATGAAGACCGTGTAAACGAATCGTTGATTGCACTGGCAAGAAAGCATGCTGTTAAATTGGTAGCCACCAATAATACCTATTACATTAACAAGAAGGATGCAAATGCGCACGATATCTTGTTGTGTGTAAAAGATGGCGAAAAACAGGCAACGCCAATTGGCCGTGGTCGCGGTTACCGTTATGGTTTGCCCAATCAAGAATATTATTTCAAATCTGGTGATGAGATGAAATCGCTTTTTGCCGATTTGCCGGAGGCGATTGTAAATATTAAAGAAATTGTAGATAAGATCGAAATTTATAAACTTGCCCGCGAAGTACTCTTACCTAAATTCGATATTCCAGAAGAATTTTTAGTGACGGAAGATGAGGCCGATGGAGGGAAACGTGGGGAAAATAAATTTTTGCGTCACCTTACTTATGAGGGAGCCAAAAAACGTTATGGCGTGTTAACCCCTGAGGTTATCGAACGTTTAGATTTCGAATTGCAGACCATTGAAAAAACCGGTTATCCTGGTTATTTCCTAATTGTACAGGATTTTATTGCCGAAGCCCGCCGCAGGGATGTTTCGGTAGGACCTGGCCGTGGTTCTGCAGCCGGATCGGTGGTGGCTTATTGTTTGTGGATCACGAATATCGATCCCATTAAGTACGATCTCCTTTTTGAGCGTTTCTTAAATCCCGATCGTGTATCCATGCCCGATATTGATATCGATTTTGACGATGAGGGCCGTGGCCGTGTAATGGAATATGTAATTGGCAAATATGGCTCAAGCCAGGTTGCGCAGATTATCACTTATGGAACCATGGCCGCTAAATCTTCTATCCGTGATACAGCGAGGGTATTGGATCTGCCACTTTTTGAAGCAGATAAGATTGCCAAGCTGATCCCGAATATGAAGCTCGCAAAAATCTTCACACTGGATGAGAAAACATTGAAAGAAGCTTTGCGCCCTGATGAATATGAACGCGTTGTTGAATTGAAAAACCTTGGCGCATTAAAAGATTTGAGTGCCGAAACCATTCAACAGGCCCAGATTTTGGAAGGCTCTTTACGGAATACCGGTATTCATGCCTGTGGGGTAATTATTACGCCAAGCGATATTACCAATTTCGTTCCCGTTTCTACCGCAAAAGATTCTGACTTATATGTCACCCAATTTGATAACTCGGTTGTAGAAAGCGCGGGTTTATTAAAGATGGACTTTTTGGGTTTAAAAACCCTTACCCTGATAAAGGATACCGTAAAACTGGTTAAAAAGCGATTTGGTATCGATCTTGATCCGGATAATTTTCCAATTGATGATGTATTAACCTATGAGCTTTTCCAGCGTGGTGAAACCATCGGGATTTTCCAGTACGAGAGTCCGGGCATGCAGAAATACATGAAAGAGCTGAAACCAACGGTTTTCGATGATTTAATTGCAATGAACGCACTATATCGCCCGGGCCCGATGGAGTATATTCCAAGTTTCGTTCGCCGTAAAAATGGCGAAGAAGAAATTAAGTACGATTTGGATGCCTGCGAAGAGTATTTGAAAGAAACCTATGGAATTACCGTTTACCAGGAGCAGGTAATGCTTTTGTCGCAGAAACTGGCCGGATTTACCAAAGGTGAGGCCGACGTGCTGCGTAAGGCGATGGGTAAGAAACAGAAAGACGTTCTTGATAAAATGAAACCAAAGTTTGTGAAACAAGCGGCCGAAAAAGGTCACGATGCGACAACTTTAGAAAAAATATGGAAAGATTGGGAAGCATTTGCATCCTATGCTTTCAACAAATCGCACTCTACCTGTTATGCATGGATTGCCTATCAAACCGCATACTTAAAAGCACATTACCCTGCCGAATATATGGCTGCGGTACTGTCTAACAACATGAGTGATATTAAACAGGTAGCTTTCTTTATGGAAGAATGTCGCCAGATGAGTGTTACGGTATTAGGTCCCGACGTGAACGAATCCGATCTCAAATTCTCGGTAAATGCCAAGGGCGAAGTCCGTTTCGGGATGTCGGCAGTAAAAGGCGTGGGTGAAAAGGCGGTAGAAAGTATTATTGAAGAAAGATTGGCAAATGGACCTTATGGTAATGTGTACGATTTTGCCAAGCGTTCCAACACCCGGATTGTAAATAAAAAAGCTTACGAGAGTTTTGTGTACAGCGGTGCTTTCGATGCATTTGGTGGGCACAGGGCGCAGTATTTTTATATCGGCCCGAACGATAAAATGAATGGTATTGAAAAGATTATTAAATATGCGAACGATTTTCAGAATAATGAAAGTACGTCACAAGCTTCCTTATTCGGTGGCTCTAAGGCCGATCTTATTTTAGAACCAAGTTTGCCAGTTTCGCCAGAATGGACATTAATGGACAGGTTAAAGTACGAGAAAGATGCTATAGGAATTTTCCTTTCTGGCCACCCTTTAGATAATTATAAACTCGAACTCGATAAATTCTGTACCCATGGCGTTAAACAGCTGAGCATCATCAACAAGGTGCGTATGGGCGATAACAACGAAGATATATTGGCCGAATTTGAAAAATTAAAAAACCGTGAGCTTTGCGTAGGCGGACTGGTGGTCACAGCATCACAAAGGATTACCAAAACAGGTAAGCCATTTGGTACTTTTGTTTTCGAAGATTATGATGATGCAAGTGAAATGGCCTTGTTCGGGGAAGATTTTTTAAAGTTTAAATCGTTTTTAACCGAAGGATATTTCTTACAAATTAGGGGTCGGGTTGGTGAACGTTTCGGTAAAGCTGGAGATTGGGAGTTTAAAATCACCGCCATTAACTTAATGTCTGAGCTGAGGGATAAATTAGCTAAAAGTTTAACTATCCAGGTGCCGATTGAGCGGGTTAACGATCAACTGATGCGTGAGATTGAAGCCATATTAGCAGACAATAAGGCAAATTCTGAGCAACAAAACTGCCAACTTAACTTCGCTATTTTTGATCGGGAAAAGGAGATTATGTTGGATATGCCATCCAAAAATCTTAAAATAAATCCAAACAATAAGTTTTTAGAACAATTACTCGGGCTTAATGTTGTAAATTACAAGTTAAACTAAGGTGTAAGGCCTAAGGTGAAAGGTTATAGCGCCTAAACCTTATACCTTCCACCTTTAAGCCCTCTACCTCAAAATAATGTCAAATTGACACTACAGATGGGTTGGCATTACAATTGAATACATATATTTGAACATAAAAAAAATAATTATGGCATTAGAAATCACAGATGCAAACTTCGAGGAGCTTGTATTAAAATCAGATAAACCCGTATTAGTAGATTTTTGGGCAGAATGGTGTGGCCCTTGTCGGATGGTTGGTCCAGTAGTAGAAGAAATCGCAAAAGAATATGATGGCAAAGCGGTAGTTGGAAAAGTAAACGTTGATAACAATCCTCAAATTTCAATGCAGTTTGGTATCCGTAACATCCCGGCTTTATTATATTTTAAAGATGGTCAGGTTGTTGATAAACAAGTTGGTGCTGTTCCAAAATCAGTATTGGCAGAAAAATTAAACAAGCAATTGGCTTAAATAAAGGTGTAAGGCGAAAGGTTTAGGGTAAATCCAAATTAAAAACTTCACTAATAATATTACAAAAACCCAGGTTCATTTGATGGATTTGGGTTTTTTATTGCAAACATAATTTTGTTTCTTTAATAAAAAACTAACAATCATGTCTACTAACCTATTCAACAATAAAACTTTAGGTATTTTATTGGCAAGTTTAGCCCTAAACTGTGCAAATATTGCATGTGTATCGGCGCAGAATCCTGTTGAAACGAACGAACCATCAGCAGATTATAAACCTGCATTTGCCGGGCAGACCCGAATTGGAGGAGTAAAAACCAAAACCCCTCTTGATATTACGATTATTAATGAAAAGTTAGAAAATCCATGGGCCATTTCAGTTCTTCCAAACGGTGGTTTTTTAATTACACAAAAACAGGGTACAATGGTGATCCTTACTCCTGATGGGAAATTAAGCAAAAAGATAACCGGTTTACCCAAGGTAGATCCATCTGGCCAGGGAGGTTTATTAGATGTAACTTTAGATCCAAACTTTGCTAAAAACAGAATGATTTATTGGGCTTATTCAGAGCCACAGGATAAAGGTGTTTTATTAGCTATTGCCAAAGGTAAATTAGCAGCTAATGAAACTACAATAGAGAACCAAACCATTATTTATCGCGCTACACCAGCTTATGGCGGTAAACTTCAATACGGTTCGAGAATTGTCTTCGATAAGAATGGTAATTTATTTATAAGTACGGGCGAACGTTCTGGTAACGATATCAGAATTCAGGCGCAGTATTTAAATTCTTCTTTGGGTAAAATTTTACACTTAACTACCAATGGTAAAGCTGTGGCGAACGGACCATTTGCTGGCAAAGCAGATGCAAAACCAGAAATTTATGCCTATGGATTGCGAAATCCAGATGGCTTAGCGATTAATCCTTTAACCGGTGATTTATGGGAAGCTGAATTTGGCCCTAAAGGTGGCGATGAGGTGAATATTATTAAACCAGGCAAAAATTATGGCTGGCCAATTATTACCTACGGAACAGAATACAGTGGTAAAAAAGTAGGCGATGGTATTCAGCAGAAAGATGGCATGGAGCAACCTATTTATTATTGGAACCCAAGTATTTCTCCTGGCTGTATTGCGTTTTATAACAGCAATAGTATCGCCGAATGGAAAGGAAACTTGTTTGTAGGTGGTTTGGGTGGTTCGCATATTATCCGATTGGTAATAAAAGATGATAAAATTGTTGGTGAAGAGCGATTACTGGAAGGTAAAGGCGAACGTTTCCGCGATATGGTAGAAGGGAAGGACGGAGCGCTTTATTCTGTAACTGATAATGGCCATTTGTTTAGAATAGCTAAGAAGTAAAATTATTTAGAAGATGTTGATCCCGAATTCATTTATTGAGCTCGGGATTTTTTGTTTTAAATCATTTTATTTGTTTTTGAAAATGTTGGGTTCAGTTTTTCATCGGTGTTTTAAGTAGGGGCGGGCGGTTAAAATAATATGAACTTATTCGGAAAGGTGCTTTAGTTTGCTTGGGTTTGTTCAGTCCTGCTGTTCGCTGTAGCCCTCATACTTCGGGGCTGCCGCTGCCATCAGGTTTAAATTAATTAGGTTTGGTGGTACTTGGGCTGGGTTGCCTTTCTGGCGTTGATTACTCCCCTCCTTGTTTTAAGGAGGGGTGCCCGCAGGGCGGGGTGGTTAGCGTTAGGGATTGTAAGGGTTTAGTACCGACCCTTCATCGGTACCGGAGCGTAGCGCAGCCCTGGAAAGCCCGCCCCTTGCGTAGCTTGGGGAACGCCCATATCAATTTGCAGTCTGCAATTCACAGTTTGTAGTTAGCCGGCGCTTGGACCTTTGAAACTTCGAAAGTCTTGGGTAGCTTTTTTATAAATCTTTTATTAGCTTTACCATATGCAGGCCGTAAACTACGAAAACGAAACAAGCTATGGTAATTTAGAATTGCTTGCACAGCAAGTGGTAGAAGGTTTTATCACCGGGCTGCATAAAAGCCCATTTCATGGCTTTTCTGTCGAATTTGCAGAGCACCGCCAGTATAATAATGGCGATAATGTTAAAAATATCGACTGGAAATTATATGCCAAAACGGATAAACTTTACAGCAAACGTTTCGAGGAAGAAACCAATTTGCGCTGCCAGTTTGTGATTGATGTGTCCTCATCAATGTACTTTCCTGAACCTAAAAATAACAAACTGATTTTCTCGATACAGGCTGCTGCATCTTTGATGTACCTATTGAAGAAACAGCGTGATGCTTTTGGATTAAGCTTATTTACGGATGAAATACTGTTGAATTCGCCAGCAAAGTCGACTACCGTACATCAGAAATATTTATTTACACAATTGGAAGAGCTGTTACATAAACCCAAGGTAAATGCACAGACTAATTTAAGTGAAGCTTTGCATCAGGTGGCCGAATTGATTCATAAACGTTCATTGGTGATTGTTTTTAGCGACCTTTTTAACACACAAAGCAGCACAGATAAAACAGACGAGTTTTTTGATGCTTTGCAGCATTTAAAATTCAACAAACATGAAGTGGTGGTTTTTAACGTGGTAGATAAATCAAAAGAAGTTGATTTCAATTTTGAGAACCGCCCATACGAGTTTATTGATATGGAAACCGGCGAAACGATTAAAGTACATACCAACCAGGTAAAGGAAAATTATACAGCGGCAGTTTCCTCGTATCGACAGCAGATTGCGCTAAAATGCGCCCAATATAAAATCGACTTAATTGATGCCGATATGAACGATGGGTTTTACCCTGTCCTTCAGTCTTACTTAATCAAAAGGCAAAAATTAGGCTAAAATTTGTTGCAAACAAACGCAGATTCAGCATTGTTTAAATATGTTAGAAAAAGGCGCTATAGCACCAGATTTCGAATTGAATGCTACTCCCGATCAGAAAATAAAACTTAAAGATTTTAAAGGTAAAAATGTTATCCTGGTTTTTTATCCTGCCGATTGGAGCCCCGTATGCAGCGACCAAATGGCACTTTATAACGAAATGCTAAAATATTTTAACAAGTATGATGCACAGATTTTTGGTGTTTCTGTTGATAGTGTTTGGTGCCACCTCGCTTTTGAAGAAAATAGAAAGCTGCATTTTCCACTTTTGGCCGATTTTGAACCAAAAGGCGCAGTGTCAAAAGCTTATGGTGTATACGATGAAGAACTTGGCGAAAGCAAAAGGGCACTTTTTGTTATAGATAAAGAAGGAAAAATTGCCTGGAGTTATTTGTCGCCAATAGCTGTTAACCCTGGCGCTGACGGAATTTTAGACGCATTGGAGGAATTAAACAAGAAATAAGCTATGAGTACTTTAAAACCTGAGGTAAACAATCAGGATCACATCCAAGGTGATGATTCGGCTAGTGTAACCATTGTCGAATTTGGTGATTATCAATGCCCATATTGTGGTAATGCCTACCCGATTATGAAGGAAATTGAAGAAACATTCGGTCATCAGATCAAATTTATCTTCCGTCATTTTCCTTTGGCAAATGCCCATAAGTTTGCTTTTCCGGCTGCCATTGCTGCAGAAGCAGCAGGTTTACAAGGTAAGTTTTGGGAAATGCACGATGCACTCTACGAAAATCAATACCGCTTAGATGGCGAGCTGTTCGATGAATTGGCTGAAACGATTGGTTTAGATCTGGAACAGTTTCAGCAAGACAGTGCCTCTGAAGAAATCAAAAGAAAAATAGAAGAAAATTTTGATAGTGGTGTACGGAGTGGCGTAAACGGAACGCCTTCATTTTATGTAAACGGAACTAAGTTTGATGGAGGGGCAACCGATTTGTACCAGATGCTTAAAGAAAGTGGTGAATAAGATAAAACATGCAAAGTGGCAATCAATCTTTTATATACAAGCTTAATAATTTATAGGGCAAGCCTTTTTTAGTCGAGCGAAAAGTTAACTTCTATATTGTATTTGATGCGAAGGCTTTTGATCACATGAACCTCACAATCATCCTTAGCTAAACGCTGGGAAATGATGAATGATTGATTAGGCTTAAGGTTAATCTTCTGCTTTATATTATATGTTTTATTGCAGCCTTTAGCCACATAACCATCCAGACAAAAAGAAATATCAGTTATTACTTGTTTTGTTGTGTTTTTAATCGTGATTTTGGCAAATGTACCTGAATCGCTATTGTGTGTATATTTGACTTCTTTCACGTACACGGTGTTTCGCCTGTTGGTGGTATCATTTAACATTGATTTTGATAATTCAGGTTTTTGAAAAGCCGTGATTTTATCCTGTTTTACCTGTTTGCTTATTTCCTGAAATGGCATTTTCAAAACTCCACAACAGATAATCATTAATATTCCTAATTCTTTAGTAAGCATAATTTGAGTTGTTGTGGTTCAATAACCGTAAGTTATTGCTTTTATTTAAATAAACCTACTGCATAATTTATACCCTCATGGTACAGAATTTTTCATAAAAAAACCTCATGTATTTTGCAATACATGAGGTATCAGATAAGGGTAACCGGAAAACTAAAAAACTAATTATGAGTTTTTAGAATTTAACAAAATTGAAATCGCTTCGTGTTTTGTTATTTCAAAGGTGCACTTCAATTATGAAGTTTTAGTGAAGAAAACTAAACCTTATCGCTATAGTCCTGCTTATGTTACTTCGCGAAAATAAAAATGAAAAGCCAGCAATATCTTCCTGGCTTTTGGCTTATTAAATTTATTGTTTTCTCGAATAGATCCCTTGCAGATGCGTTAATGCCGCTACCAATTTTTCTTCATCACCAGCTAAACAATAATATCTAATTCCATTTTTATCGTTATCGGGCTCATCTTCGCCTTTGTCAAAAACCGGATAGATTGATTTGATTTTTGTGCTGGTCTGTTCCAAGCTAACTTTGAAGCCTTTCCAGACGTTTATTTGCGATTTGTTGGTGGTTTCTTCTTTGGCATTATCCGAACTGGCAAAGCTTTTTCCAACTGTAAAAACCCCATAATTCATTTCTTCATCAATATAAAATGAATTTGCTGTAATTGTAAACGTGGTTTCTATTCCCTTACGTAAAATACGATCGGTTCCGCCTATAGCTTTTGCCAATAGTTGGTTGATGTTTTTAACAGTTTCGGCTTTTGTTTGGGTGAAGCCATTAATGGATGCAGCCAGCAATAAGGCCAGCATTAGTTTTGTTCTCATAATTAAAAGGTTTAAATATTTGTGTGTATTTAAATTTAAAGAATTATTCGTCAATAATATTATTTGAAAAGTTTTAACAGACAATAAATGAAATGATATATTTACGTTTTAAAAAAATAACAATGAATTACCGTAAACTCTTTACTTTAAGTGTACTATCCATCCTGTTAATCACATCTTTACCAATATTTGCTCAAAATGCATCCGATCCGGAAAAAGAACAGCAAAAAAGTCAGTTCGTAGGTCTTTATAAATATTTGGCCGCTAAAGTGCCATATCCTTCTAAAGCATTATTTAGTAATTTACAGGGAACAACTACTTTTCTTTTTCAAGTGGAAAACGGCCAAATACAGAACGTAGAAACAGCCTTAAATTTAGAGGGACTGAGTGAAAACGTTAAAAATTTAATTTCCGCTTACACAGGACTGTCCAAAACCATAAATGGGAAATATTGCATTGATGTTGTATTTCAAATGGAAAACAAACAAAATACATTGGTGCAAGAAAAACCAATTATCCCAGCTGATTATATTAAGTTAAGTGGTTTGAATATTATGGCGGGAGGTAGCCCTAAGAATCAAAATGTACCAGACAATTCTACGTATAAGATTGAAGAAGTAGACACGCCACCTAATTTCCCGGGAGGATATAAAGCGCTTCAGGCATATTTCTCTGAAAACATTAAATACTCAGAAGAAGCATTAAAAAACAAAGTAGAAGGAAAAGTATACTTTAGTTTTAAAATAGATTACGATGGCGATGTTAGAGACGTTAAAATAGTAAGAGGTTTAGGTTTTGGCTTGGATGAAATAGTGAAAAAAGTAATAAAAGACTGCCCGAAATGGAATGCTGCCATGAAAAATGGCCAAACGGTAAGTACTAAATTCAGCTACTTTGCAGAATGCAGATTGCCAAATCCTTAAATATAATTTCTAAAAGAATAGAAGGAGTGCCAGTACAAAAATAGTATTGTCATTCTGAGGGGTAATTTATTTTATAAAAATCAATATAAATGACGTTTAAATTTCAGACGGTATATAATTCCCCTCTTTTAGAGGGGTGTCCGCAGGACGGGGTGTTTTATTTGTCCTAGCCGGACAGGCTTCTTTCTTTTTGATGTAAAAAAGAAACAAAAACCACCGGCTGAAAATTTTTCTTTCGAAGCCAGCAGGTAGGCTTGGGCAGTGCAGCCCGAAAAATTTGTTAGGCCGGATTTAAGTAGAACGGGGATACGGTGCTAGGGCCTAGTTGGGCGGAAATACAAAATCGACATAAATCGTTCATATTTAAATGATTACAAATAATGTCAATGGTAGCCTGTCGAAGGACTTCATTAAATGATAAAATTAACAAGGCAATCAGAATATCTGGTTGCCTTGTTAATGATGTAATGTTACAGATTACCTCTCAATTCCTGTTCGCGTTCTAACGATTCAAATAAGGCTTTAAAGTTACCTGCTCCAAAGCTTTGTGCGCCTTTACGCTGAATAATTTCGAAGAAAAGGGTAGGGCGGTCTTCAACCGGTTTAGTGAAAATCTGCAACAAATAGCCTTCTTCATCACAATCGACTAAAATACCCAGGCTTTCTAATAATGCTATTTCTTCATCAATTTTACCTACACGTTGTGGCATCATGTCGTAATAGGCCTCTGGTGGCGCACTTAAAAACTCCACACCACGTGCTTTCAGCTCTTTTACTGTTTTAACAATATCTTTGGTCGCCACGGCAATGTGCTGAACACCTTCACCTTCATAATATTCCAGGTATTCTTCAATCTGCGATTTCTTTTTGCCTTCAGCAGGTTCGTTAATCGGGAATTTCGAATAGCCATTTCCATTACTCATTACTTTACTCATCAAAGCCGAGTATTCAGTATTGATCTGCTTATCATCAAAAGATAAGATATTTACGAAGCCCATTACATCCTCATACCATTGTACGGCTTCATTCATGCGGTTCCAACCTACATTACCCACACAATGATCGATATATAAAAGACCAGCATCGGCAGGTTGATAATCGCTTTCCCATACACGATAACCTGGCATAAAGGTTCCATTATAATTTTTACGCTCAACAAACATGTGTATAGTTTCGCCATAAGTATAAATACCGCTCATCCGAACTTCACCATTTTCATCCGTTAAAGTTTGAGGAGCCAAATAGGGTTTCGCACCACGTTTTGTGGTTTCTTCAAAGGCGCTATAGGCATCATCTACCCAAAGGGCTAATACTTTTACCCCATCGCCATGTTTTTTTACATGCTCTGCTATTGGATGATCTGATTTTAATGCTGTTGTTAAGATCAATCTGATTTTACCCTGTTGCAATACATATGATGAACGATCGCGTACACCGGTTTCAGGTCCGGCATAAGCCAGGCTTTGAAACCCAAATGCAGTTTTGTAGTAGTGAGCCGCTTGTTTAGCATTACCTACATAAAATTCGATATAATCTGTTCCGTTAATAGGCAGAAAATCTGGTGCTTTTGATATTTTTTCTGCGAATGTTTGTGTTTCCATTGTTGTTGTTATTTTAAATGGTTAACCGCTTAATTGTTTAAATCGGTTAACTGTGCATGTTACTTTAAAGAGCTTAAATCCTATAATCCCGAAATCTTAATCATCCTAGCTTTACTCTATATTAATCTGCCAGCTTTTATGGTAATTTTCATCCTCGATATCCAAGGCATCCTGTGTAAGCATTAAAGGTTTAAAAGGATCGATCATCACCGCCAGCTCATCTGTTTTTTCTTTTCCGATCGATTTTTCTACGGTACCCGGGTGTGGCCCATGTGGAATACCTCCTGGGTGTAAGGTAATTTGCCCTTTAACCACGCTCTTACGGCTCATAAAATCACCATCTACATAATAAAGTACTTCGTCGCTATCTACATTGCTATGGTTGTAAGGTGCAGGGATAGAATCAGGATGATAATCGTATTTACGGGGAACAAAAGAGCAAACCACAAAATTGTGTCCTTCGAAAGTTTGGTGAACCGGGGGCGGTTGGTGCAAACGGCCTGTTATTGGCTCAAAATCGTGAATAGAGAAGGCATATGGATAATGATAACCGTCCCAGCCTACATAATCAAAAGGATGTGTACCATACGTATATGGATAAATTAACCCTTGTTTTTTAATCAGTACTTTAAAATCGCCGTATTCATCAAAGGTTTGCAGGTTTTCGGGTAATCTTAAATCACGCTCACAGTAAGGTGCGTGTTCCATTAGCTGTCCAAACTGATTTAAATATCTTTTTGGCGGTCTTAACGGACTAAAACTTTCCACAATGAACAACCGGTTTTGTTCATTATCAAACTCCATCTGGTAAATGGTTCCTCTCGGGATGATCAGATAATCGCCATAAGCAAACTTAATTTCTCCGAATCCTGTTTTCAGCTTTCCAGAACCTTCATGTATGAAGATCATCTCGTCAGCCTGGCTGTTTTTGTAGAAATAATCGGTCATCGATTTTCTCGGCGCTGCCAAAATGATGTGTAGATCGCTATTTACCAGAACGGCTTTTCTGCTTTTTAGAAAATCATCTTCAGGTTTAATATTGAAACCGATTAAACTCGTGTGTTTCAGGTGTTTTTCGCGTGCAATTTTTGGCTCAACACTGTATGCTTCGCCCAAATGTTTAACAATGGTTGGCGGGTGACAATGATAAACCAATGAATATAAACTCGAAAAACCTTCGGTTGATACCAATTCTTCGGCATAAAGATTTCCATCAGGTTTACGAAAAACCGTGTGACGCTTAGCTGGAATCTGCCCCAATTTATGATAAATAGGCATAATAAAATGTTGTTATGGTTAGAAAAGAAAAAATCCTAATGAATTAACAATCAAAACGGTAATGCGTTTCAATTAAAAAGAAAGGGTAAGTAAAAATTACAGAGAATATTGAGCCATGATCAGCTTGGATAGCATCTTATAGCGACGGGCAGCAATAGCGTCGTTTACTAGATTAATATGTAATGCTTTTAAGATCATGGTTTTAATGGCACTAAGGTAAGTATTTTATTTAAAAGTTGAAATTTTAATTACCTTTAATTACTTATATGATCATCCCGATGAAATTTATTTTTACATGCTTATTTTTTTTAGCCTTGAGCTATGCCACTTTTGCGCAACAAAATGCCAAGTACACCATTAGGGTTATAGACCGAAGTGGAAAAGCAACAAGGGGTTCTTTTTACGCTGCAGCCGATGATGGTTTAACAATTATCAGAAACCGGAAGGATACCATAAAATTAAGTGCCGATAGTATTAGCGCATTATACATTCACCGAAAAGGGGTAGCCGCACCACTGGCCATTGCCGGAGGTTTAACATTTTTTGTATTGGCCGCAAAAAGCGATAAATTGGTCGAGTCGGTAGTGCTTATTGCTGCAGGTGTACCTGTTGGCGTATCGGGTGGAATGTTAATTGGTGGTTTACTCTCCAACAAAAAACATTATAAAGCACTCCAGGCAAAAGATTTTCCTTTAATTAAATCAAACCTTCAGAAATACACTGTGTTAAAATAATAACGCTTAAGTTTTATTTTGAATGGCCTAATTTCTTAGCTTTACCGCATATTTAACCAAATCATATATGAAACTAGTATCTTATGAAACCGAAGACAGGGAGCATCTTGGTATATTTATTAACGGACATATTTATAACTTAAATAGTTGCGATAAATTGCTCCCAGATAATATGAGTACGTTTTTGCAAGGTGGCGAAGTGTTAATGGAAAGAGCAAAAAGGATAGACGATCAAATAAAAGATGGTAGTTTAGCTGCTAAAGAAGAAATTTTTTACGAGATTTTAGCCCCTGTTCCGCATCCTACCAGTTGTCGCGATGGATACGCTTTCAGACAGCATGTTGCTGCGGCGCGTAGAAACAGAAAGGTTGATATGATCCCTCAATTCGATGAGTATCCAATCTTTTATTTCACCAACCACAATGCTATTCAAGGTACGGGAGAAATTGAATGTATGCCAGATCATTTTGATAAACTGGATTTCGAATTAGAGGTTGCGATTGTTATTGGTAAAAAAGGTAGAAATATTAAAGCTGCTGAGGCTGATGAATACATTGCCGGTTACATGGTAATGAACGATATGAGTGCCCGTACTTTGCAGATGGAGGAGATGTTGTTGAATTTGGGCCCAGCCAAAGGAAAAGATTTTTCTACCGTGATTGGCCCATGGTTGGTAACGCCTGATGAATTATTGCAATATAAAGTTGCGCCTAAAGATGGACATGTTGGTAATGCTTACGACCTTAAAATGACCTGCCGGGTAAATGGCATCGAAGTTTCGAAAGGAAATGCTGCTGATATGGACTGGACTTTTGCTGAAATTATAGAACGTTGTGCTTATGGTGTAGATATTCTTCCTGGGGATGTAATTGGTTCAGGAACAGTAGGTACGGGTTGTTTCTTGGAATTAAACGGTACTGGTTTGCTTAACGATCCAAATTATAAAGTACAGTGGTTACAGCCAGGTGATGTTGTGGAAATGGAAATAACAGGGCTTGGTGCTTTAACCAATACAATTACTAAAGCAGATACCGATTTTTCGATTTTGGCATTGAAGAAGTAAAAAGGTTCTTTAAATTGATGATATTTATTTAGAGATAATTTATTTAATTCTAGATTAATTATTAAGGCGGTCGTCATCCTGAATTTAGTTCAGGATCTATCTGATCAGATGCTGACCACGTAGTAGCTACAAGACAATTGAAAATGCTACTTCTACTTGTAAAACAAGTTCAGCATGACGACCGTTGCGAAAACCTAGAGAAAAAATATCATCAAAAGGGATTCAGGTTTAAATTACTTGGGCTAACCTTTTAACTAAACCCGATAGTAGCGTTATCTCCCGATTTTTTATCGGGAATATAGCGCATAGCGGACTGCTGTTTCCCACTAACCATTGCATTTGTTTTCCAAAAACATAATTATAAAATTTAATCATTTAAAGTTTTGGTATCACTTAAAACCGAAGATTTAACCCCCGTAGAGCTGCAAAATTATTTGCAATACGCTATTGCTCCGCGACCGATCTGCTTTGCCTCAACTATAGATGCCGAAGGGAATATTAATTTAAGCCCCTTCAGTTTCTTTAATATGTTTAGTACGAATCCGCCGATCTGTATTTTTTCCCCGTCAAGAAGAGTGCGTGATAATACCACCAAACATAGCCTTGAAAATGTACTGCAGGTTAAAGAATGCGTTATTAATATTGTAAACTACGATATGGTGCAGCAAATGAGTTTGGCCAGTACCGAATATGCCAAAGGCGTAAACGAGTTCGAGAAAGCGGGATTTACCATGTTGAAATCTGATCTGGTTCGGCCACCAAGAGTTGCCGAAGCACCGGTGCAGTTTGAATGTGTTGTAAATGAGGTGATTTCATTAGGCGATCATCATGGTGCAGGAAACCTCGTGCTGGCTGAAATAAAAGTGATTCATATTAACGAAGCTATTTTAGATGAAAACGGTAGGATTGATCAACATAAAATCGATCTTGTAGCGCGTTTAGGTGGCGATTGGTACTGTAGGGTTACAAACGACAATTTGTTTAAAGTAGCTAAACCCCTCGCTAAATTGGGCATCGGTGTAGACCGTTTACCACATTCGGTCCGTTTTTCTAAAGTATTATCGGGCAATGACCTGGGCATGCTGGGAAACGTTGAACATTTACCGAGCGACGAAGAAATCGACCTGATCAGTACCCATACAGAAGTAAAAGAAGTGCTCGATGCTACCATAGGTGATACAACCAACCGCGAAAGAGAGCTGCACGAACTGGCAAAAAAGTTTCTTCATAACGGAGCGGTAGAACTTGCTTTAAAGGTAGTTTTACTTTAAATTTATTAAGGTAATTTTTAAGCTATGCAGACAATTGTTCAGGTAGATCAGTACATCATTAATTCGGCAGAATTTGCGATCCCCATTTTAGATCATTTAAGGAATCTGGTACATAAAGCCGATGCACGGATTGAAGAAAAAATGAAGTGGAGCATGCCATTCTTTGATTTTAAAGGTACGGTTTGTCATATGGCATCTTTTAAACACCACTGTGCCTTTGGTTTTTGGAAAGGATCGTTAATGCAAGATGAATACGGTATTTTTAAAGAACGTTCTGAAGCGATGGGTTTGTTAGGGAAAATAACATCTTTGGAAGATTTACCTTCAGATGAGATCCTGATTGCTTATATACAACAGGCAATTAAATTAAATGAGGATGATGTAAAATTGCCGGCAAAGCCAAAATCTACAGCGCAGAAAGAACTGATTATTCCCGAATATTTGATCGAAGCATTAAAAGATGATCCTAAGGCCTTAGCCGTATTTCAGAATTTTAGCTTATCCAATAAAAAGGAGTATGTTATGTGGCTTGAGGAAGCTAAAACAGAGGCAACTAAGCAAAAACGACTGGATACCACATTGGAATGGCTCGCAGAGGGTAAAACAAGAATGTGGAAATATAAAAAGTAAGTTATATAATACTTACAATTTTCATGAAACGGGCCTTATAATGGCCATCAAGATCCGTAATGGTTACCTGATGCACTTTACCCGAAGAGGAGTGGATAAATTTGATCCCGTTTTCATCAATAGAATAAACAATCCCAACATGACCGATTCTTCTTATTCTTGAATTACTGCCTGTAAAAATCAATACATCGCCTACTTTTGCGTTTTCCAAGCTGGTTTCTTTACCCGCATAGCTAAACTCGCGTGAAGAACGTGGAACCTTAAAACCAAAATTGCTGAATACATAACTTACAAAGCCAGAGCAATCGAAACCAACTTTAGGGTTACTTGTTGCATAACGATAAGGGATGCCTAACATGCTTTTAGCAAAGTCTATTAAACTTTCAGATTGTTTAGCCGACGAATTGTTTGATGGTTTATCCTCTTTAGGGAGGCTGGCAACGAGCTTTTTAACTAACTCCTGGTACTGAGCCGGGATGATGGTTTGGGATTTTCCTGCCGTGGCAGACAAAATGAAAAACGCAATCGGGACTATTATTTTCTTCATATGTAGGAACCAAAGATATAAAAAATATCCAAAGTCGATTAAAATGTTGAAAATGAGTGCAAATAAAACAAGGCTGTATCATAAATATAGAATTGTCATCCTGTCCAAAGGACTTCTACGGAGAGCCTGTCGAAGGACCTGTTTAAAATATGTCGCAAGACGTTTCGACAAGCTCAACGTGACAAATTCGAATGGAATTACAATTTAGGATACAGCCCTAATAATTAAAATATTGTTTTCGATTAAATACTTGGGAACATGGTTTGTGCTTTATCTCCAATGAGTGGCAATGCTTTCTGCTCACTATTATTTGCGCTAACGGCACCCAAAATGATAAAAATAATGTAAACAATGTACACCAGATAGCTTAGGTATCCTAAAATTGCCGTTGGCAAAATCATGATAATTATCGTTAAGGCCACATTAATCACAATAATACCCAAATGCAGTAACAGAGATTGCCTTAAATGATAACTTGATAACGCTGTTTTGTTGTCTTTGTACATCGCAAAGTACGATACTAGCCAGCCAATAAGGAAAATGTAACTAA
Organism: Pedobacter borealis DSM 19626; assembly: GCF_000708285.2. GTDB lineage: Bacteria > Bacteroidota > Bacteroidia > Sphingobacteriales > Sphingobacteriaceae > Pedobacter > Pedobacter borealis. The sequence continues at coordinate 95,636 of NZ_JAUG01000016.1, read as the reverse complement.
CAATTGCTGCATTTTTTCCACTATCGGCTGTTTTAAAAGGTGAGTTTGTTTCCATAGGTTTTTTTAGTTTTTCGATTTAGCACGTAAATTACTAAATAATATGGATATTATGGCGTGGTAACAGCAACAGGTAAAATCTTTCCATTAAAGAATTTATGTCCGGTTTTAGCAAAGTCGGTAACATATTTCCCCATTTCGAATGCCATAACCGGGCTTTGGTAACCAGGGAAAGCAGCTTCAAGCATTTCCGTTTGTGCCGACCCTAATGCAAGACAATTGATTTTGATTCCTGTTTCAGCCAATTCGAACGCCAAACATTCAGTTAAGGTGTGCAGCGCTGCTTTACTCGCCGAGTAAGCTGAAAGTCCTGGGAATTTAACGCTCCCTTGAAAACCACCCATACTGCCGATGTTTACAATGTGGCTTCCGCTTTGCATTAAGGGTAAAATATGCTGAATCATTCTGAAGTGTGAAATCACATTGCTCTGTAACATTTCACCCAGATCAATTTCTGTGGTTTCTAAAAAAGGTTTATTAATTAAGGCCCCTGCATTGTTAATTAAGATATCAACAGATCCTAATCGTTCCTTTAAAAATGGAATTAATGCGGCATAATCATCATTTACAATGTCAAATTCTACTGGTAAAAGTGTACAGTCAGGATTAATGCCTTTAGCAATTTCTAAGAGTTTACGCAGTTTATCTGCCGATCGGGCAATGGCTACAATTTTGTTCTCTTTCTGTAAGCTAAACTCTAAAGCAGTTTCGAAACCGATTCCACTACTTGCACCTGTAATTATAATGTTCATTAAAAAATTTAAAAATTGTTGTAAAGTTAAAAGGTTTAAATGTTCCGAACCTGATGAAATCAAAGTTAGAAAAAAAAGAGTAAGTCAACTAGAACCATGTTTGCAAGGATTAGAGCATAGCGATTACATCACTTGATTTACACATTATGTTGCAAACGTGGTTGTCAGTCGTCCTCGTTATAAATAAGGATGATTGGAATTAATAATTAATTTAAGGTATTTGAAAGATAAGTTCGTCATGCTGAATTTATTTTACAAGTAGAAGTAGCATTTTCAATTGTCTTGTAGCTACTACGTGGTCAGCATCTATTTTGCATGAAGACCCTGAAATAAATTACCTTCGGTGAGCTCGCTAAGGCGCGGTTCAGGGTGATAACCGACTTTTAACCCCTTCCTAATTGCAACCTATCAGTTAATTTCCCACTCATCTCTTAAATCACTTTGCCATTTAGACGGATCTTTAATGTCTTTAAACATAATGTTACCTTCAGTATTATCAATTGCCTTTTTTAATTTTTGGTATGATCCTTTTGGTTCTTCCACCATATTTGGCTGATGGTTTTTTATATCAACATCTTCTACAAAAGATAATGCCTTAAGCATCTTTTCGAGAAGCGCAGCATTTTGTTCGTTATCTACTTGTACTGTGATGGTTGTCATAACGTAAAGTTAATGAAATTATAGAGATAAATCAATCCTCTGTAATCAGTTGACTCACCGGGTTTTTAATTACATGTAAGCCATCGCTGATCAATTTCGTATGATCAAGCTCTCTGCCAGCTTTTATTTCCAGATAAACCTGAATTTCCTTTTCCAACTGATGATAAATCTTTTTATGGTAAATAATCTCCAGAATTTCCAATGCACAAAGCCAATCCTGCCTATGGTTCGATTTTAGTTGTGCGAAAATTTCGGCGAGCTTATCCAAACCTTCGCCACTTTCCCTAATCGCTCTAACCGTTTGGTATAAGCCGTGCAGTTTTAAAGTCTTATCATCATAAGTAATCTGATGCGTTTTCTCGTTACTAATTAACGTAATTTCTTCGTAAGCGTCTTTATCTGCAGCCCCATTAAAAACTGAAACAATGGTTTCGCCTATGGCCATATCATAAATGCCCCATTCGGGTTTAAACAAGATATTCCCATTGCGCTCTGTAACTGTACAGTCTTTAAAGCCAATTAAAAGGAGCTTGTTACTTTCGGTAATAATGTCCTTAACCACGCCAATTACTATAATGCCGCTTTCAAACAAAAGTTCAGTTTTTTTACCTGTAATTATCCCCAAAGCCTGTAATTCAGCTGTGCTGTAATCTTCCAGTGCTTTTGGAGCATCTTTTAACCGACCAACAGGAGATGAAAAACCATCAGCGTGGTAATCTTTCCCATGGCCGCTCAATTGTTTTCCCTTAAAAGCCAATGCCGAAGGACCGGTTGTTTTAATAAAGGTTACCTCATCTTTTGTACCCACACCAATATCGGTAAATACACCGCTTACCTGTAAGCCCGAACTATAAACTGCTGTGGCCACATTTTTACAGGCAATTGCTTTCATAATGCTTTCGGTGCCACCTTTTCTAAAGGCCATGGTATTGGCAAAGGTTTCCAAAACATCGATAAGATTTTGGAATGTTTCGGTTACAAAAAGCTGCGGCTGTGGCTTGGTAATATCGTAAGCGTAATTAATCGTATCGATGTTATACCAAAGTTTCTCCACATCATTTTGCATACAGGTTGCACTTTCACCAATAGAAGAAAGCAAACCAGCACCATAAATTTTTGGATTTTCTAAAGTACCAATCAGTCCATACTCAACCGTCCACCAGTGCAAGCGACCAAGTAAAGCCATTTCAGAAGGTTCGCCCATGTTTTCGCTGATGTAGCGCAGCTCTTTTTCTGCCTTGGCAATCTGAAACTCATCTGCATCTATGGCTTCCTTCAAAATGGATAATTTCCTAATGGCCTCGTAAAGTTCAAAATCTTTCGCCGAAAACATGGCTTTTGCGCCAATTGAACCAAAATAACTTAAATAATTATTGTAATCCGTATCGGCAATAATAGGTGCGTGACCAGCACTTTCATGTATAATATCTGGTGCAGGTGTATATTCAATGTGATTAATCTGGCGGATATCGGCAGCAATTACCAGTACACGGTAGGCCTGATATTCCATAAAAGCAGCTGGTGGAATAAAGCCATCAACAGTTACGGCGCCCCAGCCAATCTTGCCCAGATTGTCGTTCATGGTTTGCAGATCGGGAATGTGTTCGATACTTAAACCCGCTCGTTGTAAGCCTTTTATGTAAGGGTAGTAGGCAACATTTTTAAGATAGCTATAATTCTGACGCATCACATAACGCCACACCGCTTGATCGATCGGCGTGTATTTTTCGTAATTCTGGGCAACAATAAATTGCTTTAAATGATTGGGCAATTTTGCTACCTGCGCATTATTAAAATCATTAAAATGGCTCATGGTTAATCTGTAAATAAGTTGGTCGGCAGCTAAGTTATGATGTTGTTTTTATCTTATCAAGAAAGTGCTTGGATAAATTAACAGGCGAAAGTAATAAAGGTTTTAGTCGGGTAAAATGATGGCTTAATCATTAGAAAAGGTGCTGTCGTGTTTCATCGGCGAGGTTCGGTCGGGCTGTTTGCTATATCTTTTGCTGCCCTTCGACACCGCCCCGGCTGACCGCAAAAGGATATCGCTTCCATCCCGTTTAGGTGCAAAAGCTTGTGCTGATGAACCTTGTTTTTTTTCTGCATTTTGCTGAAAAAAACGAAAATAGGAGCAATACTGTGGCCATTTAAACCCGACTGTAACGTAAAGCCCGGAACGAGGTACGAGTGAGGACTTGATTAAAGGCGGGACTGAAGAAGCCGAAATACTCCTGTAATTGCTTTCCAAAAAATAGATAAAATTAAAAGCAATTTATAACAGATCCAGTAAAGTCGTCATCTCGACCGAAGCACTGCGGAGTGTTCCAAAGGAACTCCTTCGGAGGAGAGATCTTTGAACGGTGCCTCCATGGCAAACAATTATTGAGGGTTATTAATGCTTCTTCTCCTCCTTTTTACTCCCGATTTTTTTAACGCTAAACGTAAAGTAGTGCTGATAGAGGTAACTGAAAAGTGCCATTAAAACTGAAACCAGTATTCTCGAAAGCATTGCCAAAGTTGGGTAATCTCTTAAAAGTTCCAGCAAAAACTTCAACAAAACATAGTTGGCCAGTATGTTTATGAACTGGAGGTTTAAAAACCTAAAAAGCTGAACCCTGCCCTTTAATTCGCTATGTGTAAATATGATGTATTTGTTGAGCAAAAAACTGGTTGGGATGGCAACGGCATAGTCAACCAATAGCGATGCGGTTTCTCTTTGAAGTACAATTATCCCAAAATCTACTTCTTCGGTTTTAAAAATGAAAAAGTAAGCAAAATAATAACTTAAGATCCCTAACAGCAAAGTAGCGCCACCAGTGGCCAGGTACCTGAAATTATGTAAGGAAATAAATTTTTTAAAAGGAGGGTGAAAAAAATCTATTACGGCTAAAATTATTTTGCGCATTACTTAAAACTGTTCGTTGTTATTATTGGGCTTCACCAAATTGCATAAGCGGTCGTCATCCTGAATTTATTTCAGGATCTTTCCTGCGATAAAGATGCTGAAACGAGTTCAGCAGGACGTGATGGCCTTGAAATATGCGATTTGTTGTGCAAGCGTTATTACTGGGCGCAATTTACAATTAAATTTTTATTGCTACGGTTAATGAGATAATTTATCGATTTATTGATTATTAGCATAAGAAGCAGCTTGTGCAACAAAATCAATTACTGCGCACCAGGTATAAGAGGGGTGGGGCTGTATGCTTACGCCAACGGTATTGAGCTTGTATTTTTGATCAAGTAAATTAAAGCGGTGACCAAGAGAAGGTACGCCACAATCTAACAACAGGTGGCAAACAATATCTAAACTGTTAGAGTAGCCAAAATCGATATTTTCGCTCATGGCCTTGTTAGGGAAGTATCTGGATAACCGTTTAGAAAATTTATCTCCGTTACTGCTTTCATGTGTATCTAGATTATTCCTGTTTAAATCCTGCGCATGGCTCCTGCTTAACGATGTTAATTTATCATCAGGATAAAATAGCTGCAGGTTTTTTACGCCACGTAAATGTTTAAGTAAGGAAGTGTAATAGGAATTATTTCGGGTAATCCGGAGTTCATTGTAATTTCTGTACTTCCGCACTTTAGCATTGTAGTTATTGATATAGTCTTCTAAAAACGTATAATAAAACTTTTCGCCATCAATGCGGATCAGGTTCATATACATCACTATATTTTTTTCCTCATTGCTTAAATAAGATGCATTTGTTGCGGTATTGGCTTTGCGGAATTCGGCATCTGTCCATTTTTGGGCATTAACCTGGCTGGAAAAAAATAAGAGCAAAAGGACAGGTAGAAGTATTTTAAACATAGGATGATTTTCATGGATAACGTCTTTTAATTTTTTTTATTTCTCGTTTTTTAAAATAATATCGCGTAAGCAATTAGTTATAGCCTTTACCTGATAAGGCAATGTGAATATGCGTATTTTTAGTTTTAGAAAACGATGATGAAAAGAATATTAGTATTAGGCTGTTTATTAAATTTTGCGGTTTCCTTAAAGGCGCAGGTTGATACGGCAGCATATAGAACGGTTTCGAATCAGGTAAGGAAAGAATTTGCTGCAGATAAACGGTCTGTTTATTTTAATATTGATGAACGTGAAAGTAAAACCCTGGTGAGTGCTAAACGTTTTCTAAACCAGATTGGTACGTCTGAAATTACAAGGGTTGATCGACATAACTGGTATGGAATCCCAGCTTATTAACGGTTGGGTATAAAGCAGATGTTCAAGAGGTTGTATCACAATTATAGGTTTGTCATCCTGAGCTTGTCGAAGGACCTTTTAAAATACTCTTTAAGGTGTTTCGACAAGCTCAACATGACATCATCTAAGGTGAAATCTTCTTTATGATACAATTCGAGTTGAGACAGAAGTTGTGGCTACAAACTTAAAGCTGAGACTACAAAAACATACCACCCGATACTTCAATGCGTTGTGCATTAATCCATCTGGCATCTTCGGTACATAAAAAGGCCACCACTCCACCAATATCATCTGGCAAACCTACGCGGCCTAAGGCAGTATTTGAGGCGATTCCTGCATTTATTTGCTCGTTATCGCGCACTACACCACCTCCAAAATCAGTTTCAATGGCACCTGGAGCAACAACGTTAACTCTGATTCCTCTTAAACCTAGTTCTTTAGCCTCATACCTTGTTAAGGTTTCCACAGCACCTTTCATCGATGCATAAGCTGCGTAGCCAGGGGTAGCAAAACGTGCCAAACCAGTAGAAAGATTAATAATCCCACTGCCATCATTTAATAACGTTAAAGCCTTTTGGGTTAAAAAGAAAGTCCCTTTAAAGTGGATGTTTACCAAAGTATCAAATTGTTCTTCGGTAGTTTCGGCAAAAGATGCATGAATGCCGATTCCTGCATTATTGATTAGAAAATCGAATTTTTCAGCATTAAAAACGGATTTCAGTACAGCTTTAACTGATATGAAAAAAGCATCGAAAGTTGTGGTGTCGGCTACATTTAACTGTATCGCGGCAGCTTGTACCCCTAGCTGTTTTATTTCGTTAACAGTAGCTTCTGCTTCTTCTTTTTTAGATTGGTACGTAACAATCACGCCAATTCCTTTTGCCGCAATTTTTAAAGCAGCATTTTTTCCTAATCCGCGGCTACCACCGGTTATCAGGGCGATTTTATTTTGTGTTTCCATTTTCTTTTAATTTATTAAACAAAGTTAGATGGAAACCCGCTGTAAAAATGGTGATAGCTTAAGTATAAATGGTGACTGTTTAAGTTTTATATGGTGACAATTTCCTTATTTGTGGCCAAAGACTGAAAATAAGCTTCTCTGTACTGTTTGGGTGTTTGGCCAGAGAAATGTTTAAAAAACTTGGTAAAGTTAGATGGATCGTAAGTTAGTGTCCTTGCAATTTCGGCAATAGGCATACTTAATATTCTGTAACATTGCTTTGGAAATTTCCATTAAACGCTCTTCAAAAAAGAAACATGGCGAATGACCAGTAGCAGCTTTAATCGTATTACTTAAATGAGTTGGGTGTACATGGATTAAATCGGCAAAATCTCTTACCTCAAACATTTCTGTCGCACGGCCAGATACAATGTCATCAAGGTGCTTATCTAATTCTTTTAAATAATCTGCCGCAATTTCATGTCGACGGGCAAAAAACTTCTGTGGAATTTTCATATAAATGATTTTGATCGCTAAACAAATATACCATTCAAGCCATTGATTAAGAAATTACCTAATGAGCATTTGTTTTTTGTGACTGAAGGATTACTGGGTGTTGAAGAGGAGGCGTGGCCCCCGTTGTTTATTGAAACTACACTTGAGCCTCGTTTATTATTTTGTTAACCGGAGATAAAAGATTCCGTCTATTGTTTTTTTTATGGCTCCGCCATAATCGGTTGCAATAAAATAGAAAGTTCCTTTAATTCTATCTTCAGTTACGCTGAGAATTTTTACGCTTCCGTCAATTAAGACATAATTTTCTTCTTTTTGGCTACCTAAGGCCTTTTTACCATAAGCACCAACTACTTGTCTTCGATTATCACTTAAAAAGTATTCGCCAACCCCACTATAATCGTTAATGTTTATGTTAATCATGCTAACAGGACCATCGCCCACTATTCGCATCATTTTGCCACTCGAACTGGTCATAAAGTTGCTGTTAACTACAGAATTGTAGGTAAAATTCTCTAAATTACCATCTATATTTACCGTAAAAATGTCTTTTTCAGGTGCAGGTGTTTCTTTTTTGCAGGATGAGGTAATTAAGAGGCATACCAATGCCATTAAAGATATTTTTAAGGGTGTTTTCACAGCGTTAATTTGTTTGGTTAATCCGTTTGCGAATATAAAGAAAACTGATGCAGTTTTTTAACATATTTTTCCCGCTGGTACCAATCGTTATAAACCAATTCTACCTGTTTCACCTCAAAAGTGCCAAAATCAAAGTCCCTGTATTTTTCGATAAGACTAAGCAAAGCGTTTATATGGATTAACTCCGATCTGAAACGGATTACGGTAGCGTGGGCGGTTTGGATAGCATAACGTTTATCGATACTCTGCTGCAGATCTGAATTTTTAAAGCCAGCTCGCAAATCATCTCTGATTTCGTTTAAGGTATCGGTTAAAAAACCTTGAATTAAAATGCAGGATGCCGATGCCGTAAGTCCTTTAAACTGAATCTTGAAACGCTTATGTCTGGCTAAAACCTGTTGGATGAGTTGAATGTAATCCTCAACATGGATATTCTTTAAGTCGAAGCCCTCGTAACAGGAAATGATAGACATTAGGGTAATGTGTATGTCAGTATTCTGATAATAATATTGATCAGGTTCAATTGCTTTTGCTTCAGTTAAAAGCTGCTGGATTTTACCTTTCGTTGCAGCATCTGGTCTGATTACCAGCGTGATTCCAAAACGCTGATCGGTATCCGAATCGATTAAATGATCTGTTTCATAATTTCCGGCAGCTATCTTTGCGATTGATTCGGTATAAAGTTTATGGTAATGCTCGGCTAAATTCATTTTTTCATACACAAAAAGAAAGCGTATCACCGATACAGGATTGTCATACTGAGGGGTAATTTATTTTGTAAAAATCAATATAAATGACATAAGGATTTTTAGCGTATTATAAGCTGCGAGGAATCGTCATTGCGAGAAGGCTTTTTCAGCCGACGAAGCAATCTTACAACGATCGCTACAAGCGTGCGCATTAAGATTGCTTCGTGCCTCGCAAGGACGACCTTTCTATGGAGGTCTGTCAATGGTAGCCTGTCGAAGGACCTACTTAGATTTGTAGTAAAGCGTTTCGACAGGCTTTCCGTAGGAGTCCTTTGGACAACGTGACAGATTGAGGGAAAATTAACTTATGATATACCCTCAAATATTATAAATCTACCTTAGACGCCCTCAGGTGTCTAAGGTGGTTAAAATTATGCCAACAAAGTTTTCCAGCTTACTGCTGATCCTATTATGTTTCCTAAATCGGCAATGGCTACACGTTCTTGCTCCATGCTGTCGCGATGGCGGATAGTAACCGTATTGTCTTCTAAACTCTGGTGATCAACAGTGATACAGAAAGGTGTACCAACAGCATCCTGACGGCGGTAACGTTTACCGATAGCATCTTTCTCTTCATAAATACAGTTAAAATCAAATTTCAAGGTATCCATAATCTCACGGGCCTTTTCAGGTAAACCATCTTTTTTGGTCAATGGGAAAACAGCCACTTTGTATGGCGCCAAAGCTGGATGTAAACGCAATAACGTACGACTATCCTGTTTATCATCGGAGCTTAAATCCTGCTCTTCAAATGCATTAATCATGGTTAACAAGAACATACGATCTAAACCAATAGAAGTTTCAATTACGTATGGAACGTAGTTGCCATAAGGCTTACCTTCTTCATTTAAATCGTTATCGAAATATTGCATTTTCTTGCCAGAAAACTCCTGGTGCTGCTTTAAATCGAAATCGGTACGGCTATGGATCCCCTCAACTTCTTTAAATCCGAATGGGAATTCGAATTCAATATCAGTAGCCGCATTGGCATAGTGTGCTAATTTTACGTGGTCATGGTAACGGTATTTTTCGGGCGAAGTACCTAAAGCCTTGTGCCATTTCAAACGTGCTTCTTTCCAGTATTCGAACCATTTTTTGTCTTCACCCGGGCGAACAAAAAATTGCATTTCCATTTGCTCAAATTCGCGCATACGCATAATAAACTGGCGGGCAATTACTTCATTTCTGAAAGCCTTACCAATTTGCGCAATACCGAAAGGAATTTTCATTCTTCCCGATTTTTGAACATTTAAAAAGTTTACGAAAATACCCTGTGCTGTTTCCGGACGAAGATAAACCTCATCGCTTCCTTCAGCCATTGCACCAAATTGTGTGCTAAACATGAGGTTAAACTGGCGCACATCAGTCCAGTTAGAAGTTTTAGAAATCGGGCAGATTACTTTGTAATCAACAATTAAATCTTTTAGCTGTGCTAAATTTTCAGATTTAAGCGCAAGGTTCATTTCCACTTCAAGCGTTAAACCCTTTTTAACAAATCTCCAGCTCGCTTCCTCAACAAAAGGATATTTACTATGATCTAAAATCGTTTCCTCATCTTTAAATGTTGGCACCCAGCTCGCCTGACCTTCATCACTTAAACCCAATATTTCTTGTTGAAATTCTTCAAATTTTGCTTTGTTTTCTGCACTGAAATTGGCCAGTTCCGAATATAGTTCATCAATTTTATTCTCTAATAACTGATCGGCTCGGTAACGTTTTTTTGAATCCTTGTTGTCGATCATTGGGTCGTTAAAACCATCAACGTGTCCGCTGGCTTTCCAAACCTTAGGGTGCATAAAAATTGCAGAATCAATCCCTACAATGTTTTCATGCATTTGTACCATGGCTTTCCACCAGTAGGTTTTAATGTTGTTTTTTAACTCGGCGCCCAATTGGCCATAATCGTAAACGGCACTTAAGCCATCATATATTTCGCTGCTCTGGAATACAAAACCGTATTCTTTAGCGTGTGATATTACATTTTTAAATTGTTCGTCGTTATTCTTTTGAGCCATAATGCAGCAAAGATAATAAAAAGGCGGAGGGTTTAAAGGTATAAGGCTGAAGGTTTTTGATCAAGCTAAAAAAACAATGCGATCGTCCTGCTGACCTGAAGCGAAGCGGAAAGCTACGAAGTAAATTTATTTCAGCATCTTTCAAAGGAATCAGATATGCGACCAATTAGCTTATATGCCCTTAAATCTCTTATATGGTTCAAAATAATTAGGAAAGCAATAGTCGTGCTAATCGGTTTCGGAGCTCCTGCTTTCCGCTTTAATCGTTACACTCGTGCTCGCTTCAATCAGGTTTAGGTGGCTAGAAATGTGAAACTATTAATGTTTAGACATAGGATGCAAAAAAATCGGTGCAACTAAATGTCACACCGATTTTTAAAATTAAGAGAGTGATTAGGTTTTTGTTGGCTTAAATGCTGATGTCCCTTTCCTCTTCAACACTTAATACACCATCAATTTTTTTGATATCTGCAATTTTATGATTGCCCGGAACAATTACGATTACACCAATTGAATCTAAAGCCTCGATATCTTTAACACCGATTTCCTTGAGTTCTTTAACTACTAAATCCATTGTGTTATCCTTTACAGATATTAACCATTTTGTTTTCATCTTATAATTTTTTCAATTGGACCAATTGGATCGATAGGGAATTTCGGATTAACTAAAATTGGGAATTTATCAATCGGGAATCTATCAATTGGGTATTTTATCAATCTTGTTTTTGTAGGCGCTTGTACCAATCCTGCACCTACATCTCTACCAGGTAAAGGTAACGTTTTCGCAGTTGAGGTTAATTTTCTCCATAAATTAATTCCTCTCAGGCCCGATGCCTGTGCCCATAGTGCGGCAATACCGGCAACATGTGGGGTAGCCATACTGGTTCCGTTCCAGCTTGCATACTTAGTAGGCAGTTTTGTAGAAGAATATACATTAACGCCTGGAGCAGCAATATCTACAGCACCATAAGTTGGGTAAAGGCCTCCGTTAGAAAAAGCGGCTACGTTCATATTTACATCTACAGCACCCACAGCCATTATTGATGGGCAATTTGCAGGGTGCATTACCTGTCTAACAGTGCCTGGTCTTGCCGAATCGTTTCCTGCAGCAGCAATAATTAAAGTACCTTGTGCTAAAGCACGGGCGGCAGCGGTTTCAAAAACAGCAGAATAGCCTGCTCCGGTTACAAAGCCTCTTAACGACATGCTTACCACATCACAACGGTTGGCAATTGCCCAGTTAATGCCGGCAAGAATGCCCCCATCTCCACCAGAACCACCATTGCTTAAAACTTTTCCGATATAAATACTGGCGGCATAAGCAATACCGTATCTTTCTGTTGCCGATGGCGAACTAGAAGGACCACAGGCAGTACCTGTACAATGTGTGCCATGGCCATGTCCATCCTGTGTACTTTCGCCGCTAATAAAACTTTGATGAACAATAGGACGGCCAGCAAAATCAGGGTGGTTAAAGTCGAAACCAGTATCCAATATGGCTACTTTAATGCCTGCACCATTGTAAGGGTTATACCTTAAAAAGCTGGTTGGTACCACATTGGTTGCTTTTAATCCCCAGGTAGCACCAACAGATTCTACTTCCGATTCTTGCTCTTCATAGTTGTAATCTTCCGTTTCGGTTCCAACCAATACATTTGTCATTTGGTTTACCGCATCTCTGTAACCCTCTACATAATTTTGGGTACTTTCATCCAGCATTCCAATAGCATAAACTACCCTTTCCTTTTCTACAATCATTTCACTTTCGCCTAAACTGCTGATTGAATTTTCAATTTTTGGTTTTTCGTTTACGATAGCGATTCCCAGCTTGTCTAGTACAATGCCATCAGTTTTAGCGAGGTCTTTATCTGTGAAAAACTCGTTTTCAAATTCTAAAGAGCTTTTTAGGTTCAGTCCGCTAATAGAATTGATCTGGTTAATAGAATCGGAGGTGTTGGATCCTTCTGGTAGTAGTACAAGGTATCTTCCTGTGTACTCTACTTTTTCTTCTTTTTTCAAGGTTTTTGACATGGTTTAAGTTTTTTAAGTTTTGCCTACTCTATTCAGGATTTTCGGCTTATTCCCATTGGTGTTTTTTGTTGTTAAACACTAATCCAAAGTTGAAACAGTTGGCGAAGAAAAACCTTAGGTAAACCACTAGAAATCAATGGTGAAAGCAACAAAATAAAAAGCGGTAAAAACAACAATAAAATATGGGGAAAACCCCATCTGTTATCTATAAAAGTTTTATCACATTTGGGAATAAAAGTTAACTTTAATTAAAACTCAAAAAATTATGGAAATGCAACATCTACCTAGCTATGCTATCGTATTTTTATGTGGGGCACTAGTATGTTATCTGTTACTAAAACTAATCGATCTTATGAAAACAAATGAAAGGCGGGGACGTCCAAATACGATGGATCCGGTAATAATTCAACAAATGGTAGATAATTACCGCAACAACCATTTAGCAGCAATTAATAAAGTATTGGGAATAAACGATGCCCATTCTGTTTCTTTCGGTTTAAAAACCCTAAAAAAATTCATCGCTGATATCGAATTTTTTAGTAAAAAAGTAGATCCGCGCATTGTTGATGGTTCATTGGGTATCCGTTTCTATTACGCTGCCTATCCAAAAGACAACGAATGGAATGGTTTTGAGGAGGAGAAATCGATAGGAAAAAATTATGCCCAAAAACATACACTTGTTATGATTCCTACTTTAAAGAAGAAGAGCAGTGATGGAAGTTACCAGGATTACGACTTTAACCCTTTAGACCGTACTACTTTCCCGCTAAAAGAAAGAGAAAAAGAGCAACCCATTACCTTAATGGCCATGAGTTCGGATAGTAGTGACAGTCAATCGCGTGAGGTAATGGCTCAAAACCATGGACAAACCATTCCACCAGCCGATTCAGCAATAGAAACTTATTAATATCTTAATGAAATGAGCGACTTCCAGAAATTTCTGAGCGACATTTTTCTCTGGATTGAAGGAGGGGCTGCATTGATTGCGTTTTGCTATTTTAAACGGTTAAAGGGACAGCATTGGAGGTATTTTATCTATTATCTGACCACTATTTTTATCTGTGAAGTAATTGGGAAATGGGGAGGAGAATATATCAGCTTTTCAAAAACTAAATATTATAACTACATCGTTATCCCTTTCCAGTTTATCTTTTTTTACTGGCTTTATGCCGTAAAATCATTTAAGGATAAAAGACTATTTTGGATACTCTCTTTGTTGTACATAATTTCATTTATACTCAGCAGATTATTCTTTAAGGAAAGTAAAGTATATTTTTCCTTTAGCTATACTTTTGGATGTTTACTCTTAATGTTTTTGGTTATCAAAGAATATTATAATCAGGTAAACTCAATCAACATTCTCAACTTTCAAGAAAATAGAATGTTTTATATTAATTTAGGCGTAACCTTATTCTATATCGGTACATTACCTTTTCTTACGTTTTATTCGTTATTGCGGGCTTATATCCAGATCTGGAATATTTATTTCGATTATTTTCTGGTATCAGGGATTGTAATGTATGTATTATTCTCAATTTCATTTATATGGGGAAAACAGAGCTCTTAATTACCATCATCCTTTTTAACCTGTTTTTCGTGCTCTTTGTAGTCGCCATTATGGTCTATATTAAAAAATATAAAGAACGGAAAAGGGAATATCTGAATGAAATCAAAATCACCAACGAAATACACCAGAAGGAACTTTTAACTACCCAGTTAGAAATACAACAGGCCACCATGCAGCAGATTGGCCGTGAATTACACGATAATATCGGGCAGAAATTAACATTGGTGAGTCTTTATACCCAACAACTGGTGCACGAAAACAAAGTGCCTCAGGCAAGTAAAAGAATTGAGCAGATTTATCAGATCATTAATTCATCGTTGCAAGACTTGAGGAGTTTGTCGAAAAACTTAACAAACGATAATATAAGTGAAAATGAAATTGTAACTTTAATACAGGAAGAAGTGAACAACCTCAATGCTTTGAAAAAATGTAAGGTAACCTTTCAATACAATTTCGAAAGTATAGATCTGGAGTTTGTGAAAAAGAATGTATTATTAAGGATAACCCAAGAATTTCTTCAAAATAGCTTAAAACATGCACATTGCAGCAATATCATGATCCGGTTAGATTCTTCTCCTGAAACTTTTTTAACGTTAAAAATACAGGATGATGGGGTAGGATTTGATTATGGTAAAATCACTTCTGATGGTATAGGATTAAAAAACATGAAAAAAAGAGCCGAAATTATCGGTGGACAATTTAATTTAGAAAGCAAACCCGATTTAGGCACTACACTTACTATTATTTTAAATGGCCCGGCATGAAAAAAACTATAGTTATTGTTGATGATCATATCCTGATTGCAAAGGCACTTCAGGGCATTATAGATAATTTTGCAGCATTTGAGGTGATGTATGTTTGTGAGAACGGAAAAGAGCTGATTAAAAACTTCGAAAACAGCAATAAAATTCCCGATATTTTGCTTTTGGATATTAGTATGCCCATTATGGATGGTTTTGAAACCGTAACCTGGGTAACTGCACACCATCCGGAGGTAAAAGTAATGGCCCTGAGTATGCAGGGTGAAGAAAAGAGTGTGATTA
Source organism: Pedobacter borealis DSM 19626 (assembly GCF_000708285.2). Taxonomy (GTDB): domain Bacteria; phylum Bacteroidota; class Bacteroidia; order Sphingobacteriales; family Sphingobacteriaceae; genus Pedobacter; species Pedobacter borealis. Next base: position 80,460 of record NZ_JAUG01000016.1, on the reverse strand, counting down.
AAATGGTTAGCAACGGTGCTAAAGGTTACCTGTTAAAAAATGCGCATCCGGTAGAGCTCGAAAACGCGCTCACAAAATTGAATATCAACGGATTTTTTTACCCTGACTGGGCATCAAAAATCATTTTCTCCAGCCTAAATAAAACCAAAGATGCTGAGATCAAAATTTCAGATCGGGAGAAAGAGTTTTTAAAATACACCGTTACCGAGCTTAATTATAAGGAAATAGCCGATAAAATGTTCTGTAGCCCACGTACTGTTGAAAGCTATCGCGATCAGTTATGCGAAAAACTCGAACTTAAAACCAGGGTAGGGTTGGCTGTTTTTGCCATCAAAAATGGCTTTGCTTAGTTTGGTTAATTGTTAAACTGTATAAATTGGTTAATTGTATATGGCATTTAAGATAAGGGGATTGTTTAATAGTTGCAATAAGCAATTAACCGATTTAAACAATTAACCATTTAACCACCTCAACAATTAACCAATTAACCTTACTTTTGAAGCATGAAATTCCATCATTTGCTGTTTTTGGTTATGGTTGCGGTTTTTACCTCATGCAAATCAGAAGAAAAAAGCCATCAATATATTAAGTTTAATACACCAACGGAGTTATATCAATTCTTAAAATGGTCGCCAGAAAACCGTTTTCCATTAGTCAGTGCCCATCGTGGAGGTCCAATGCCTGGTTTTCCTGAAAACTGCATCGAAACTTTCGATAATGCTACTACCTATAATCCAGTAATTATCGAGTTCGACATTGCTTACAGTAAAGATTCGGTGATGGTGATTATGCACGATGATCAGCTCGATCGTACGTCGACAGGAAAAGGGCCGATTGGCAATTATACTTGCGAAGAATTAAAGGCTTTCAATCTTAAAGACGATGAGGGCAAAGAAACAAAATTTAAAATCCCAACTTTAGATAGTGTATTGAGCTGGAGCAAAGGAAAAGTTCTATTAACCATCGATTTGAAAAAGGGTGTTTCTTATGCCAAAGTGATCAAAAAGGTAAGACAATATAAAGTAGAAAGTAATTCAATAATCATTACCTATACTGCAGATCAGGCAAAGGAGGTACATCAATTGGCTCCCGAACTCATGATTTCGGCCTCTGTTCAAAAGAAGGCTGAATTAAAACGTTTAAATAATTTGGGCATTCCCAATAACCGTATTGTCGCTTTTGTTGGTGTTTCTGCTCCAGATAAAGAATTGTACCAATACCTGCACAACAAAGGCATTACCACTATTTTAGGCACTATGGGGAATATCGATAAAAGCGCCATTGCCAGTCCGGTAAAAAATGTTTATTATCATTTGGTTAACAATGGTGCAGATATTTTATCGGGCGATAATTTACCGCAGGCATCAGAAGAACTGGATAAGTTTAGGTACAATAAGAAATTAAGTTCAGCGCGCATAAATTAACCACAGATGGAAAGGATGAACACAGATCGGTTTAATCAATTATGAAATCTGTGTTTATCTTTGCAAATCTGTGGTAAAAAACATAAAATGAGTATTTCAGTTAAAAATCTTTCTAAACACTACGATAAGCAAAAGGCGGTCGATTCGATTAGCTTTGAAGCTAAACCAGGCCGTATTTTGGGTTTTCTTGGGCCTAATGGAGCTGGTAAATCTACCACCATGCGTATGCTTACCGGTTATTTAGAACCTACCTCAGGTGAGGCTGAAATTTCTGGTAAAAGCATTCTTTACGATGCCATTGAAGCTAAAAAGCATATTGGCTACCTCCCTGAAAATACGCCGCTTTACGCGGATATGTATGTAAAGGAATTTTTAAATTTTGTTGGTCAAACGTATAAACTTCCCAATTTACCTACACGGATTGATGAAGTTATCAAAATGGTAGGCTTAACACCAGAGCAGCATAAAAAAATCGGTATGCTATCCAAAGGGTATCGTCAAAGGGTAGGTTTGGCCCAGGCGATAATTCATAATCCAGCGGTTTTAATTTTAGATGAGCCCACATCCGGTTTAGATCCGAACCAATTGGTTGATATCAGGCAGCTGATCAAAACATTAGGTGCAGCTAAAACGGTTGTCATTTCTACCCACATTATGCAAGAGGTTGAAGCCATTTGCGATGATATCATCATCATTAGCAAAGGTAAAATCGTAGCGAAAGATTCGCTCGAAGGCCTAAAAAAAATGCACCATCAACTATCATTAGAAGATATTTTCAGAAAACTTACTGCTTAATTCATGCTTTGCCAAAAAATAAAAAACACGTTAATAGTTCTTCTATTTTTAACACCTGTTATATTGAAAGCCCAAAATACCCCTAATATTGGTATTGGTGCCGAAATAGGTTTGCCATCAGGAAACTTCGTTAATTTATCCGGAATAGGTTTAGGTGCATCAATAAAAGCTGATTTCCCAATAGCTGCTGATTTTGCCATATCCTTAAACGGAGGTTTTATGAATTTTTTTGGTAAACGAAACCAGCTTTTTAAGGTTCAGGATTTAACTTATATACCTGTTAAAGCCGGGTTGAAATATCAGCTGGGAGAAAGTTTTTACGCCGAAGGGCAGTTAGGGGCGGCATTTCCATTAAATAATGGACAAAAAACGTTATTTGTTTGGTCGCCTGGTATAGGGAATCAATTTAAGCTATCTGGCGAAAATAAACTCGATTTAGGGATAAGATATGAAGCATGGACAGGTAAAAATGAATTGTCTGATTTAAATAAGACAAATACCAAAGGCTTTGTTGGAATCAGATTTGCATATATATATGGATTATAACTCGTAATTAAGAGGACAAATTATTGTTTTTAATTCAATTAATTCGTGATAAACATACAATTATTTGTGCTTTTTCGGTGTGATTACAACTTTCCGGAATGGAATAAAGATAGATTGGATGTAATAATCAGTAAATCAGCGGGAATCTTAATATCGTCATCTCGACCGAAGCAAAGCGGAGCGGAGAGATCTTTGGATCTATGTTAAAAGATCTCTCCTCCAAAGGAGTTCCTTTGGAACACTACGGTCGAGATGACGATACTTCTAATCGACTCAACTCTTTAAAATTCTCCTGTCATTTATATTGATTTTATACAATTAATTAACCCTCAGGATGACAATTCGAAATTTATGATATGGCCTCTTTTAAAATTTAAATATTGCTGATTTGATAATACATTCATTTAATCAATTCCTTTTAAATTTACAGGAATAAATGGTTAACTTCGGCGTTTTAATAGCACATGTACGCAGTTTTTAAACGCGAGTTATTCAGTTTCTTAAGTTCGATGGTTGCTTATATTACCATTGGCATTTTTCTATTGGTTTCTGGCCTGTTACTCTGGTTTTTTCCTGATACCTCGGTACTTGATTATGGTTATGCCGAACTTGATGGTTTTTTCAGTTTAGTGCCTTATCTTTTCATGTTTCTTATTCCGGCTATTACCATGCGCTCTTTTGCCGAAGAGCGGAGAGAGGGGACCTATGAACTTTTAATTACCCGGCCCATCCAAATCTGGCAGATTGTTGTGGCAAAGTATTTAGCAAGTTTGGTTCTGGTACTTTTTGCCCTAATTCCAACATTAATTTATTACTACAGCATTTCAAAACTGGGTTTTCCTGAAGGAAATATCGACTCCGGATCAGTTATTGGCTCATATATCGGTTTATTTTTATTGGGTGCTGCCTTTACGTCCATGGGCATTTTCTCATCGGCATTGACTAAAAATCAGGTGATTGCTTTTGTGATCAGTGCTGCTTTATGTGCATTCGCTTTTTTAGGCTTCGATTACAGCAGTCAGCTTGCTGCATTTCAAAGTATGGAGAACGTCGTCAGCAGTTTGGGGATTAATCAACATTATACTTCGATAAGCCGTGGTGTTTTAGACACCAGAGATCTAATTTACTTTATTTCATTTTCTGTGCTGTTTTTATTGTTCACCAAAATAATAATAGGAGGGAAACGATAATGAAGCGGAAGAATAAATGGCTTAATGCTATCATCGTTATATCTGCGCTAATTATTTTAAATATCGTGGGTCAGTATGCTTTTCATCGTTTTGATTTTACTGCCGATAAGCGTTTTACTTTAAGTGATAAAACGAAATCCTTATTGGAGCACAATAAAAAACCGGTAATCATTACTGTATTTTTAGCGGGAGAGTTACCACCTGCTTTTAAAAGGTTGCAGGCTGCGGTGTCAGATATTTTAGCTGATGATCAGGCCTACGCTAAAGCAGAAGTTAAGGTGGTTTTTGTTGACCCTTTAGCAGGGCTTAGTCAGGCCGATCAAGATACAGTAATCAATAATTTGTACGAAAGCGGTATAGAAGCAACCAATTTAAGTGTTAAAACTGAAAGTGGGTTAACGCAGAAGCTCGTATTTCCGATGGCCATGATGGAAAGTGAAGGGAAAGAATTTCCCATTAAACTCTTTCAAAATTTAGATACCCGCGGAAATTACGAAGACAATATAAACCGCTCTATTGAAAACCTGGAGTATATTTTTACTTCGAGTTTAAAGAAAGTACTTTCGGGTGATAACCCTCGGATTGGATTCACGGAATCAAATGGCGAACTATCTGATTTACAATTGGCTGATGCCATTCACACCCTATCTAGCAGTTATCTGGTTGGCCGTATTGATTTAAATAGCATTGATAAAACAGGGCTTGATAAATTGAAAATGTTGATTATCGCCAAACCCAAAAAACCTTTTACAGAGACTGAGAAATACAAAATCAATTATTTTGTGATGAACGGCGGGAGGGTACTTTGGAGTATTGATCAGGTAAGTGCCGAATTGGATAGCTTGCGGGGAAAAAGTAGGCAGATGGCAGTTAACAGCAATTTGAACCTTGATGATATGCTTTTTATGTATGGTGCAAGGATTAATTATAATATTATTGCCGATCCGGCAAACAGTGCCGAGATTCCGGTTTCTACAGGTGTTGTAGGCGGGCAGAACCAGATGCAATTGGTGCCCTGGATTTATTACCCGATTTTATTACCGGATACTGTAGAAAGCGTTGTGAAAAAGCTGGATGGTGTGAAATCTGAATTTCCTAGTACAGTAGATACTATTGGTGTTAAAGACGTAAAGAAATCGTATATTTTAGCTACATCTCGCTATAATAAAGTGTATAATGTACCGAAATTGTTTAGCTTGCAAATGGTGAGCGAACAGTTAGATCCACGGTCTTTCCAAAGTAAACCACAGCATGTTGGTTTAATGTTAGAAGGTAATTTTCCATCGGTTTTTGCCGGGCGCCCCTTACCAGCTACCGTTACGCAACCTTACACCCTGGAAAGTATAAGTAAACCGGCTAAAATGATTGTGATAGGAGATGGCGATATTTTTAAAAACCAGGTATCGGAGCAAAATGGAACGCCTTTTCCACTAGGTTTCGACCGTTATTCGCAGCGTACTTTTGGTAATAAGGCATTATTGCTCAATATTGTTGATTATTTTACGGATAACGACAACTTAATTGCGCTACGAAATAAAGAAGTAAAAATCAGATTGTTGGATAAAGCCAAAATTAAGCTCGAAAAAACGAAATGGCAATTTATAAATGTGGTGGCACCCTTGCTATTGTTAATATTCTTTGCGATTTTTCAACATTATCACCGCAAATACAAGTACGCTAAATAATTTTTATATTTTTGAAGAAGACTAAATAATATCATGAGATTTATTGTATCCACATCAACTCTATTAAAACACTTACAAACCGTAAATGGTGCATCAAGCAGCAGTACGGTTTTGCCTATATTAGAAAATTTTCTCTTCGAAATTAAAGATGGAAACTTAACTATCTCTGCTACCGATCTGCAAACCAGCATGACAACTGCTTTGGCTGTAGAATCAAAGGAAGAAGGTAAAGTAGCTGTTCCATCTAAAATTTTATTAGATACGCTTAAAACATTGCCAGATCAGCCTATCTCATTTAATATCGATGATAGTACTTTTGCGATCGAGATCAGTGCGGGAGATGGTAAGTATAAATTAAGTGGGGAAAATGGTGATGATTTTCCGAAGATTCCAGTAGTGGAAAACGCATCTTCTGTAAACTTACCTGCGTCTGTTTTAACTGAAGCCATTACAAAAACTATTTTTGCGGTAAGTAACGATGAGTTGCGCCCGGCTATGACAGGTGTATTCTGTCAGTTATCTCCTCAGCACATTACCTTTGTAGCTACCGATGCACACAAATTGGTGAGATACCGCCGTATGGATAGCAAGGCAGATAAAGCAACCTCATTCATTCTCCCTAAAAAAGCTTTAACCCTTTTGAAGGCTGCTTTACCTTCAACTGATATTAATGTATCAGTAGATTATAATGCAACAAGTGCTTTCTTTAAGTTCGAAAATATCAATTTAGTGTGTCGTTTAATAGACGAGCGTTATCCAGATTATGAGGCGGTAATTCCAACCAATAACCCTAACAAACTAATTATCGACAGAAGTTTGTTTTTAAATACGCTTCGCAGGGTTGTAATTTTTGCGAATAAAACGACACATCAGGTAAGACTGAAAATTAGCGGAAGCGAATTAAATATCTCTTCAGAGGATTTAGATTTTGCTAATGAAGCACACGAGCGTTTAAGCTGCCAATATGATGGTGAAGACCTCGAAATAGGCTTTAATGCACGCTTTTTAATCGAAATGTTGAGTAATTTAAGTGGTGATGAAGTTACTTTAGAACTTTCAACACCAAACAGAGCGGGGCTTTTAATTCCACAAACCAACGATGAAAATGAAGACGTTTTAATGTTGGTGATGCCTGTGATGCTAAATAATAGTTATTAAAAAAAAAACTAATTTATTAGTTTTATTAACAAAGTGGCTTGGTTTTTGACCGAGCCATTTTTGTTTATAATCAACTCACACAACCAATGAAAATCTATAACAATCTCTCGAAATCACTGATTTTGCTCGCTGTCTTATGTAGTATAGGCCTATCATCCTGTAAAAAGGACAATCCAGATGAAGTAGTAAAAGGCCAGGCCAAGGTAAAAATGGTCAATGCGTCTCAGGCAGATGTGCATCAGGATGTTTATTTAGATAATGAAAAACTAACCACTATTGCTTTAGCCTTTGGCGAAACCAGCGATTATGTAAAAATACCTTCTGGTAATAGAAACGTTTCTTATGCCGGCACAAATAATACAACTACTGATACCGCTTTAAACTTTACACCATCTATTACTTACACTACTTTTTTGGTTACCAATAAAAAAGGAGAGATGGAAATAGTGAGTTATGAAGATAATTTAAGTAATACAGAATCAGATAAAGCTAAAATCAAACTAATTAATCTGACGCCAAATTTTGCCACTGGCATAAATGTTATGGTACAAGGCGGTACCCAATTTGTAAATGGATTGGCTTTTAAAGAGGCATCTAACTATTTTGCAGTAGATACAGGATTTAATTTAAGATATACAGTAGTGGGTTCTGGTAATGTTAAAACCATTCAAAGTACGGCTTTAGAAGGGGGAAAGATATATACCATTTGGTTTAGCGGCACAACAGCAGCAACCTTAGAAGCACATATCATTACCGATAATTAATTTCAAAGTTTAATATGCTTTCTGCTATCTTTACGTTTTATTAGCATCAGCGATTAATTATGAAAAACAAAGTATTGTTTCCTAAAATATTTCTTCTTCTTATACTTGCCGTTTTAATCAGCTCATGCATCAAAAACGATAATTTAATTGAAGGTGATGCTAAAGTGAGGTATTTCCAGTCTGTAGTAACTGATACTACGCAAAACTTTTTCTTAAATGGTATCCAATCGGGTGCTTCAACAACTTATGGATCAAATAGTAATTATGTTGTTGTTGCAGGAGATTCAACGTATGCAATCACTTCTAAAAATATAAATACAGGGACAGATGTGGCAAGCACAAGTTATAAGTTTGAAATTGGTGCTAATTATTCAGTCTTCTATACTAGAAAAACAACTAGCAGTCCACCTCAGCTAACCGTTTTTAAAGATGATGTAAAACAGAATTTGGATTCGGTAAAACTAACCTTTTTAAACCTTGGTTATACCTTAGGGTCGGATGTGATTGTTAAAGATGATGGCGGTGCTTTCCCTCAGTTTACAATGAAATATGGTGATAGGCTGAGCCATACCATCAAAGTAAGCAAAGCAACAAAGATTTCTTTTGCACTAACAACGCCTATATCAACTCAGCCAATTTTAAATACTTTAGATTCGCTTGCAACCAGCACTACTGCTTCAAAATCTCTAGCAATTTCAAAGGGAGTAGTTTATACCGTTTTGCTTGATGGAACTAAGCTCGGAGAGTTGCAAGTGCGATTGGTTCCAGCCAACTAATTTTATTGCAATATACTAGCATTTAATCCCTTTGATATTCATACTTTTGCCGAAAATTAGATAAATGGAACTACTACAGCAGCTTATAGATTTTATTCTTCATATAGACGTACATTTAGCTGAAATTGTTAACGAATACCGTACCTGGACTTACCTCATTTTATTCCTGATTATTTTTGCCGAAACTGGTTTTGTGGTAACACCGTTCCTTCCTGGCGATTCGTTGCTTTTTGCAATGGGCGCTTTAATTGCAGGTGAACATGAAACTGGTTTAAATATCTGGATCATGCTCATTATTCTAATAGTAGCAGCAATTTTAGGAAACACAGTTAACTATAAACTCGGGAGTGTTTTAGGCGCAGGTGTATTTAAAGAAAAAAATAAGATTTTGAAGCTTAAATATTATCATCAATCTCACGAATTTTTTGAGAAACATGGTGGTAAGGCCATTATGTTGAGTAGGTTTTTGCCAATTTTCAGAACCATTGCACCATTTGTAGCTGGAATAGCCAAAATGCCTTTCGGTCGTTTTACCTATTATAACATTATTGGTGGCGTAGCCTGGATATTTGCATTATTGTTAGGCGGTTATTTATTAGGACAGATTCCGGTAATTAAAAACAACTTCGAACTGGTTATTATTTTTATTGCTGTGGTAACTTTTGTTCCCGCCATCTGGGCAGCCATCAGAAGCCGTTTTCAACCTAAAAGGATTGAGGCAATTATTGAAGGAGAGGATACAAAGGCATAATTATAGTTCCCTACCAATTAGGGAACCATTTTGATATTTCCTTTCTACCGCTTCACTTTCTATTTTCTCATCAGGTAATAATGCTGTTTTAATCAGGTTTTTAAGTACTGGCTGACCCGCATCAACCCAGGCAGAATACCAGAATGATCCCGTTTTTAATATGGCAGCACGCATTTGCTTTTCTACCATGTTATTCATTTTAGTATGGTAAGCTTTTGAATAGGCCATAGCGTATTGTTTCAGTACAGTATTATTCCTTTCAGAAAAGCTATACTTTTTGTCGGAAGGAAATGATGCATTCAGTTCAGCTTCGAAAGTTAATACGGTATCAACCAAACTGTGCGTGTGTTTAAGTATTTTCCAGATTTCTTGTAATGGGTTTTTAATATAATCTGCTTTGCCAACAACAAAATTGTAATGAGTTGAAAACAATTCGGGTAAACGGCTTTCCCAAAAGGCATGTATACCTACCTGGTTGGTGAGTTGACCATTGTGGTTTGCGGTAGTATGTAAAGGAACGTGAGCATCGCCAATGTAATGGCCCAGGTCTGCAGAATATTTTAGGATTTTTACCGAATCACGCATTTTAAAGGCTTTAACTAAACCATAATAACTACGTTGTATTTGCCAGGGGATAATACCATCAGTGCTTAATTTCTTTTTGCCATACTTAGCTAAGGCATCATCCCATTTTTCGGGAATACTATCAATATTTTTCTCATAGTTCTCCACATCGAGGTAATGCCGTGGCGCTTCGAGCGTATCAGCATACCTGCGTTTATCTGGGTCAACGGCATGTTCGGTAATGTATTTGATATTCTTTTTATAGAAACCGATCATATCAGAAGGCAAAGTGAAAACAGCAAGGTTGTTTATCCTTTGATGTGCAAAGAACCCCCAAGAGGTACAAAGAAATATAGGGATGATTAACGCGGTTAAAATCGTTAATCTTTTCATATACCCTAAGATAAGCAATTTTCTTTGTAACTCAAAGGGTGTAGAAGTTAAAAATTATGCCTCTTCCATTTTTTTCATATCAAGCTTTTTCATTTTCATAACGGCGTCCATTACTCTTTTTGCTCTTTTGGGCGTTGCCATTAGCTCACCGATGTTTGATGGAACAATTTGCCATGAAAGTCCGAATTTATCCTTTAGCCATCCGCAAACGCTCTCTGTGCCCCCGTCATTTAAGAAAGTATCCCAATAATAGTCTATTTCTTCCTGACTGTCGCAGTTTACCATAAGGGAAATAGCTTCATCGAATTTAAACTGTGGACCGCCATTAAGGCCCATAAATTTATTTCCGTTTAATTCGAAAGTAACAACCATAGGAGTTACTTGTGTAATTTTGGAATCTTTAAAAACTGTACAATAGTATTTTGCTGCTGCTTCGGCTTGTCCGTCAAACCAAAGGCATGTTACAAGTGGTTTTGCCATTTTATATAATTTTTTTGTGTTAGCACAAGTTAGGCAAGATTTTTAGCCTGCGTAAGGTTTAAAAGTGACGATTTAAGGGGGCAATTTGGACAATAATTTGCTGTTATGTTCTTAGCTAAGCTCCGAATTGTGCTAAATGGTGGTCCAGGTGTTTATAAAACATATTGTTCCACTCCGTTTTTGCTAACGGCCCAAATGAATGTGATTCTTTCCCATCGAAATGATTTTCGCCGAGTTGTTGGGTTTGATTAATGTAATCGATTAAACGCATCTTCTCTTTTTCAAAATCTTTTTCACCCTTAATAATAAATTGAGGAGCAGTCTGATTATTTTTAGGATAAGGTTTTTCGTTTACTACTTTGCTTTTGACTAGTTTTTTCAGGATAAACCTCATTATTGGCCCCGGTTTTGGATGAATGTCATTGTAAACCATTTCGTAAGTTACATTGCAATGTGCCAGCATCTGTGCAACGTTCATTTTACCCCAAAGCTGAGTGGTAGTAGGGGTAAGCTTGTTAATTCTTTCAATAATTTCGCTAGTTACTGCGGGTTGGAAAATGTTCTTCATGGTTTGTTTATAGCTCGAGTGCCTAATTTTACTTTACTAAATATAAGAATGTATTTTTATAAGGGTGCGGAAAATTTGGTAAATGAGTCGAGGAATGCTCTTATCACCCTTTCCCCTCCTAAATATGAGGGAACAGGAAGTGCTGAGGCAAGGTTGGCCCATGGTATTAAGGTTTATAGTTTACCGTTTTGTCATATTTAAAATTTACCAGGTGAATCAGCTCTCCTCCTTATTTTCAAGGAGGGGTTGGGGGTGGTTATTAGTCATTTGTTTTTAAAATGATTTTTAATGGCTTCACAAACCAGTTCTTCAGATTCGAAAACTTCAAGATTATCAAATCTGACTACTTTAATTCCCTTGTCGTTTAAAAAATCAGTTCGTTCTTTGTCGTATATTTCTGCTGAATAATCATCATGACTACTGCCATCAACTTCAATAGCTAATTTTTCTGATGGACAGTAAAAATCTAAAATATAATTTCCAACACTGTGTTGGCGTCTGAATTTTTTGCCATCAAGTTTTGAATTTTGCAGATACATCCACATGGTAGCCTCAGCAGGGGTGAGGTTGTTTCTCAGCTCCTTTCTTTTATCTTTTAGATATTTAAGATTATGGATTGCCATCATTCAATATAACCATTTTTAAATTAATTTTTGCTCAGTTTACCACCCCCTTGCCCCTCCTAAAATAGGAGGGGAGTAGAAACTGCTGGGGGCAAGATTAGTTCCTGTTGTTTGCGTTTGTAGTTTGAACCCTTTGACTAACATTTTACAAGATGAATCAGCTCCCCTCCTTATTTTCAAGGAGGGGTTGGGGGTGGTTATTAGTCATTTGTTTTTAAAATGATTTTTAATGGCTTCACAAACAGTTCTTCAGATTCGAAAACTTCAAGATTATCAAATCTGACTACTTTAATTCCCTTGTCGTTTAAAAAATCAGTTCGTTCTTTGTCGTATATTTCTGCTGAATAATCATCATGACTACTGCCATCTACTTCGATAGCGAGTTTTTCTGATGGACAGTAAAAATCTAAAATATAATTTCCAACACTGTGTTGGCGTCTGAATTTTTTGCCATCAAGTCTTGAATTTTGCAGATACATCCACATGGTAGCCTCAGCAGGGGTGAGGTTGTTTCTCAGCTCCTTTCTTTTATCTTTTAGATATTTAAGATTATGGATTGCCATGATTCAATATAACCATTTTTAATTTAATTTTTGCTCAGTTTACCACCCCTTGCCCCTCCTAAAATATGAGGGGAGTAGAAACTGCTGGGGCAAGGTTAGTTCCTGTTGTTTGCGTTTGTAGTTTGAACCCGTTGCCATATATATATTACTAGATGAATCAGCTCCCCTCCTTATTTTCAAGGAGGGGTTGGGGGTGGTTTTTTATTGGATTGTATACACATTAAATTAATTCGCTAATTTTACGGTAAAATTGTCCCTATGGAATTATCTTGCCCGGTATCAGCAGAAAGAGTAAATGAAAATGTAGTTAGGATTATTGCCTTTATAGTTGCTGTGATCGCAATTACTTGTGTTGTGTTTTCAAATTATTGGGCAATTGTTTTTCTAATATTTGATTTTGCTTTAAGGGCATTTACAATAGGTAAATTTAGTTTGTTGAAATTTATTGCGATTAAAATATCTGACGCACTTTCGCTTTCGCCGAAAATGAAGGATCTGGCCCCAAAAAAGTTCGCGGCAACCTTGGGCTTTGGATTCTGCCTTTTGATTACCGCGGTATTTTTATTTGATTTTTATAATGCAGCGCTGATTTTTACCTCCATCATGATCGTTTTCGCTTTGTTAGAGAGCTTATTCGCTATTTGTATAGGTTGTTATATCTATTCTTTTTTGCAGATTTTCACTAAAAAGAATGAGGCTTAATTTATTTCTTTAAAGCCTCGCGTACTTTTGGCGCAATTTTGCTTCCGAATAATTCAATTGATTTCATTAAGGCTGTGTGAGATGGGCCTCCTACATCCATATGTGCTGAGAAACGTGTTAAACCAAAGGTTTCTTCCATGGCTAAAATCTTCTCTACCGATTCGTTTACATCGCCAATAATTAAAGCACCACCACTGTTTCGGCCAGCGTCGAACTGATTGCGTTGATAAGGTGCCCAACCGCGTGATTTACCGATCCTGTTCATCTGAGCAGAATAAAGTGGGTAATAGTAATCTACAACTTCGCTACTGTTTTCGCCAAATAAAGCGTGCATATGCACACCTACTTCAACTTTACTCTTGTCGTGCCCATGAGAAGAGTAAACATTTAGTTGTGCGCCCTGCAACCTGAGTTTTTTATACTAGCCCGAGTTAGCTAAACCCGATTATAGCGAACATCCCGATTTTTTCATCGGGATAAAGCGGTAAGCGGGGCTTTCGGAGCCGATAAAGCATTGCCTTTGCTTTCCAGATAAAAGTTCGGAATGAAAATTGTAAACAGATTTGAACCATATAAGGAACATAAGATCATATCAGTTTATAGCTGGAAAGATCCTGAAACAAATCCGATAGCTATCGGATCAGGATGACGCGATTATATTAAAGTGCTAACTGAAAACTGGCGATTGAAATTGTTTATGCACCCTGCAACCTGATTTTTTTATGCTAGCCCGAGTTAGCTATAAAGCGTTAAGCGGGGCTTTCGGAGCCGATAAACATTGGCATTGCTTTCCGAACCAAAAAAAACAAATGTATTAGCCTCAATAGCAAGAAAGATTCTGAAACAAGTTCAGAATGACGCAACTAGGTTAAAATCGACAACTGTTAACTAAAAACTGACAATTGCAACTGTAAACTACTCTATCTTCTTACCTTTCATGGCGGTAGAAATCGCTGCATCCATTACACGCTCGGCAAAGGGGCGGGTAAATTCGTTTAGTTCATCTGCTTTCTTCAAAATGGTATCTTTTTCTTGAGTAGCTAAAGCCGTTTTAAGTGCTTCGATGTGCACTTTAGTATCTGAAATTTCTTCTTCAGTTAAATGCTCGGCATGTTTTTCGATAAAACGTTCGGCGGTATAAAGCAATTGCTCACCCTCACTTCTCGCTTCAATGAGCATACGTTGCTCCACATCACTTTTGGCATGTTCTATACTGTCGAGAAGCATTTTCTCTACTGTATCGTCACTTAAGCCATAACTTGGCGTAATTTCGATCTCTTGTTTAACGCCAGAGCGTAATTCTATCGCCTGAACAGTTAAAATTCCATCGGCATTCAGTAAAAAATTGATATCTACTTTTGGCAAACCCGCAGGCATTGCAGGAATTCCCTTTAAGTCGAACTCAGCCAGTTTTCTGTTTTCTTTCACTAAATCGCGCTCACCCTGATAAACAGAGATTTTCATATTTACCTGTCCATCTATCGAAGTGGTGTATTGACGGCCGGCTTTAGTAGGTACTTTACTGTTACGGGCAATAATTACATCCATTAGGCCACCCATGGTTTCGATACCCAAAGAAAGTGGCGTAACATCTAACAACAAGATATCAGAACGGTTTCCTGCCAAAACATCGGCCTGAATGGCTGCACCAAGTGCTACTACTTCATCAGGATTAATATTATCCTGTGGTTTTTTACCAAAGAAATTTTCTACAGCCTGTTTTACAAAAGGTGTACGGGTTGAACCTCCCACTAAAATTACCTCATCTATATCACTGGCTGATAGATCTGCATCCTTTAATGCATTTTTACAAGCAGTGATGGTTTCTTCAACCTTCGCTGAAATTAACTGCTCAAAAGTTTGTTTATCAAGTGTGCACCAGATTTCGCCAACTTGCTCGTTGTATAAGTTCTGGGTAGATAGTGCTTTTTTAGCAGCCTCAGCCTGTAGACGTAAGGTTTGCATCAAAATATTGTCCTGAGCAACTACGGTTACATCTAGGTTGTTTTTCTCCAACCAGTAGTGTAAAATGGCCCTATCGAAATCATCACCACCCAAATAAGTATTGCCGTTTGTGGCCAATACCTCGAAAATTCCATTCTGGATCTGCAGAATAGAAACATCAAATGTTCCACCTCCTAAGTCGTAAACCGCTATTGTTTTTTGTTGAGCAGGATCTAAACCAATTCCGTAAGCCAAACTTGCTGCGGTAGGTTCATTTACAATACGCATCACATCCAAACCGGCCAGTTTCCCGGCATCTCGTGTGGCCTGACGTTGACTATCGTTAAAATATGCAGGAACGGTGATTACAGCCCTGTTAACTGGTGTTTTTAAGGCATGTTCTGCTCTTGCTTTAAGTTCTTTCAAAATTTCTCCCGATAATTCGATCGGTGTGTAGAAACGGTCGCCAGCATGGATTTTCACCAAAGCATCGCTATCATCGTCTATAATTTTGTAAGAAAAAATAGCTGCGTGTTCGGCTACATCTTTGTAAGAGCGGCCAAGTAATCTTTTAACTGAAAAAATGGTGTTTGAAGGATCAGAGGTTAAGTATTCTTTCGCCTCGTTACCTACAATGGCTTCATTCTGGCCATTAAAGTATACCACCGATGGTACCAATATTCCTTTACCTGCATCGTTAATTACCTGCGGATTTTTATCTGGATTGATAAACGCCACCAAACTATTGGTTGTGCCTAAATCTATTCCAACTATAATTTCTTCCTTTTGAAACGAACCTGTAGCAAGGTTAATTGATATTTTTGCCATGGCTGCAAATTTACAATAATGTTGTGCTAAAATTGTTGTTAAGTTGTAAGTTTTAGTTGAAAAAGTCCGAGGTCGGAGGTCCGAAAGCCGGGAATTTTATTGATATCGCTATATCTTCGGACTCCCGACTTCGGACTAAAGACTCTGGACTACTTTCTATTTTTCTCTTCAATCCACAACGACATATATTTGGTGCTTTGTGCGGTGTGGTGGTTTAAAATCTGTCCGAAAAAGTTATTTTGCCGGTGTGCCGTTAAATGTGAAGCTAATCTTTCAACTTCTTGTATGAATTGATCTGTAAAATATTTAGCAGAATACCTGTGGTTAATAATCTGTACGCCATTCTGTTGTGCAATTTGCCAAGAGTTTTTAACCTGATATAACTTTACAGCTTCATCAATAAATAGCTCCAAATTATCTTCAATGCTGCCGTTCCAATCTAAATTGCCTTTCATGGCTTCTGCACCGACAGATGTGGTAACCGAGGGTGTACCTACCTGCATGGCATCGATAAATTTACCTTTTACACCTGCACCGAACTGAATAGGGGCGAGCAATATTCTATGTTTAGCAATGGTTTCCTTAGCATCTAAAGCTCTTCCTTTAATTAAGAACTTTTCGCCTTTGTTATCCAGTTGCAGTACTTTTTGCGAGGTATAAGACCCAAATATATTCAAATTCGCATTTGGAAACCTTTTTCTGAGCACTGGCCAGATCTTAGTTTTTAAAACCTGAACGGTATTCCAATTGGGCTCATGAAGGAAATTGCCAATGAAAACAAAATCTGCCCGATCTTCAAAGGGAATCCATTTTTCGATAACTTGCTGATCGATTTCTTCTTCGAGAAATGGTAAATAATAAATCAGTGAAGGATCAATTTTGAATTGATTTTTCAGTATATCCATCTCCACTTCCGAAATCATTATAGATAAATCGCAGCGTAAAATTGAAGCAATTTCTCTTTTGGCAGTGTCCGAAAATAAATCTAAAACTTGTTTCTTCTTGTCGCTTTGCTGGCGGGCGTTTCTCAGACAATGTAAATCTTCTGTATCTAAAATCCTAACTGCATTAGGGCATTCCTGCTGAACCCGCCAGCCATATTGCTCTTCTACCATAAAGCGATCGAACAACACTATTTCGGGGTTTAATTCTTTCAGAAATAGGTTGAAACTTTCGTCGTTTAGTTTGATTTGTTGCTCAACAACGCTAGTCTTACTAAAATCATAACTGAAATCGCTTTTTGATGCTGCCGATGCAAAAGTAATCTGATAACCTTTATGCAGAAATAAATCAACCAATTGGATCATCCTCGTGCCCGCTGCCGATGAAGTGGGTTCGGGCCAAACAAATCCAATAATTAATAATTTCTTAGCGCTCGTATTCATTTACCTGCAAAATAAGTTCTTTTTTTTGGCTCCCACATATAAATGTGATTTTCGCGGAGTGAAATGTAAAATCTGCATCATCTTTAAATCTGCGGTAGATATAAACGTATCTTAAATATTCTTAATTTTGCAGCTCAATTACAAGCACTACATGTTAGGATTAAAATTATTGACAGACCCACGTTGGGCAAATATTGCGGAATCAAATCTAGAAGAAATTTTATCTGACCATGCCTGGTGCGAACAAAAAGCGGCAACCAATGCCATTACTTTAATTACTCAAAATTCCGAGCATCAAGATCTTGTAGATGAATTAACAGCGATTGCCATTGAAGAAATGCAGCATTTCCAAATGGTAATTGAAATTATAAAAAAACGTGGTTATACTTTAAGTCGCGAGCGGAAAGATGATTACGTTGGTCGTTTGGTAAAATTTAGCATAAAAGACGGAAGCCGGAATATGGCTTTTGTTGACCGGTTATTATTTGCGGCGATGATTGAAGCCAGAAGCTGCGAGCGTTTCAGGGTACTTTCGTTAAATATAAAAGATCAGGAGCTGGCCAAGTTTTACCACGAACTGATGGTGTCAGAAGCCGGGCATTATACCACATTTTTGAATTTTGCACGTAAATACAGTACCGATGTTGATGTAGATAAACGTTGGAAAGAATGGTTAGATTTTGAAGGAGAATTAATTCAGCGTTTTGGAACTAAAGAAGCGATACACGGATAGTTCAGTTTTCGGTTTGCAGTTTTATCATTAACTGTTAATTGGCAACTGTCAACTCCTTTTTATGTATATTCCATAGCCAGATTACAATATCCTGATAACTATCGATTCCTTTTTTCTGATTGTTCAGTTTTAAGAAACTGTCGAATGCGGCATCCATATAGCCGAACATATCGCCATTGTATTTTCGCCAGAATTCTTTTTCGGTTTTGAAATCGGCTAAAACCCGCGGTAAAAGTTTCAAATAAAGTAATTTATAATCGTCGGGAGATTTCATCCTGATCTCAAACAAAATATACCGCAACATTTCATAATTGGCAGAATATTGGTAATTCAGATCAACGCTGTTGCTTGCCGTGAGATAACCCAAAAGATTGGCTTCATCCTCATAAGCGACGCCCAATTGATGACCTATTTCGTGGCAGCTTACATAAGGTTTAACGAAATCTGGTAAATTCATATTCATATTGGCTTCACCAGAAAGTGGGGCGTAATAGCCTTCGATGCCAATTTTACTGATCAGCCATGAATTTAAAACCGATTTTAAACAAGGATTTTGATATTGGAATAATTTATTTTTTCGCAACATAAGCGAATAGGCTGCTGCCGATTTTGATTCCAGTTCTTTGAGCGTGTAAGCTGGAATTTTGCCTTGCTTCAGTTTTAGATTATTGGTTTTTTGGATAAAATAATCGCCAAGAATAACTAATTCTTTAACGTTATATTTTTCATTGCCAATACCCAGTTCTTCGCTAACACTTGGTCGACTGTAATTTAAACCCCATACAATTTTGAATATGATATAGAGCATCAGGAAGAAGTTGAGAACCTGTAAGGGAACAAGAATCCTGTCAGTCCTTTTTAGCGATTTTCGTCGCTTATAAAACCTCAGGATCTTATAAAGCACAAAGCCAATTAGCAAAGCATAAATGATATCGCCGATGGCAAAAGGAAAAATAGATGATATAAACCTTAATGCCGAAGAGATGTAAGGATAAAAACCTGTTGAATAATATTTTTGGACCAGACCAGGGTAAAAACCAAAGAGGTAAATGAGTATAGCGAGGCTGATTAGAATAATCAGTTTTGTATGTTTAAAATGCTTAATCACCCCTTAATAATGGCCTTTTAGGGATTGAATTTCCAGGATGACAATTAATCCATCGTTGTGAATTTCATAAATAATGCGATGTTCTTCATTTATTCTACGAGACCAAGAGCCTGATAACTCATATTTAAGTGGCTCTGGTTTGCCAATCCCTTCAAACGGATTTTCTTGAATTGCTATAATTAACTGCTCAATTTTTTTCTGAATAGCTTTGTTACCCGATTTCTTCCAATAGTTTAAGTGCTCAATTGCCTTTGGAGCAAATATTACTTCCATAAATCTTCGACTGCAATTTTTACGCCTTTGCCATTTTTGATATCTTCTTTTGCTTTTAATATTTCTTTAACAAACTCAGGATTGTATGGGCTTTTTTCAGTCTCGAAATCAATCTTCAAAACTTTCATAACTGCTTTTAAAGCTGTTGATTGTTCTTCGTTTTTTGGATGTACGATTAGTGTTTCCATGTTATTTCATTGTGATAAAACAAATATAACAAATCTATCTTGCAAAAGTTAGGCGTTTTCCAATCTGATCGGTCGTAAATTTGCCATTTTGATAAGCCAAATTGCCTGAAACAAAGGTATGTGTAATACTGGCCTGGAAGGTATCTCCATCGAACGGACTCCAACCACACTTATAGAAATTATTAAGTTTGGTTACTGTCCAGGAATCTTTCAGGTCTACCAGCACTAAGTCTGCCCAATATCCTTCACGGATGAAACCGCGTTTTTCGATATCAAAACAGATGGCCAGGTTGTGTGCTGTTTTTTCAACAATTTTCTCTAAAGAGATTTTACCCTGTAAATGCATTTCTAGTAGTGCTGGTAAGGCATGTTGTACCAATGGACCACCAGATGGGGCTTGAGTGTAAGGCTGCTGCTTTTCTGCCAATGTGTGTGGCGCGTGATCTGTCGCAATTACATCAATATAATCTTCAAGAACACCTTTAAGCACGCCTTTTTGATCGTCTTCGGTTTTTACTGCAGGATTCCATTTAATGAAATTTCCTTTTGAAGCGTAATCTTTATCGTTAAACCAAAGGTGGTGCACGCAAGCTTCTGCCGTAATTTTTTTATCCTTTAATGGCGTAATATTATCGAATAATGCTATTTCTTTTGCGGTAGAAATATGTAAGATATGCAAGCGTGTTTGATAAGTTTTAGCCAGTTCGACCGCTAGTGATGATGATTTATAACAGGCCTCTGCGCTGCGGATTAAAGGATGCATCTCTATGGTTAAATCTTCGCCGTATTTGGTTTTAAATTCGGCCAGATTATGTCGTATGGTTGCTTCATCTTCACAATGGGTAGCCACTAATATCGGTGCCTTACTAAAAATGTTTTCTAAGGTTTTTTCGTTATCCACCAGCATATTCCCGGTTGATGAACCCATAAAAACCTTAATTCCGCAAACATTTTTGGGATCGGTTTTTAAAACCTCTTCAATATTGTCGTTGCTGGCTCCCATATAAAATGAATAATTCGCTAACGAAGTTTGGGTAGCAATTTCATATTTATCAGCTAATAAGCTTTGTGTTAAGGTATTGGGCACGGTATTGGGCATTTCCATGAAAGAGGTAATTCCTCCGGCTACAGCGGCCATGCTTTCTGTAAAAATATCGGCTTTATGGGTTAAACCTGGTTCGCGGAAATGGACCTGATCGTCAATCATCCCTGGTAAAAGGTATTGTCCTTCTGCGTTAATTTCTTGCGCATCAGGTGCAGATAGATTTTGACCGATTTTGGCTATCAATCCATCTTTTATCAATACATCGGCAACAATTTTTTGTCCTTCATTTACAATTGTGGCAGCTTTTATCAGGTAAGTATTCATGGTTTCAAAGGTAGTAATTTAGTGTTAAGTAGCTAGTATCAAGTATCAAGATTTTGATGCTGTGGATAGGGGGAATTGAGTTTTATGTTACTGTTTTTGGTTAAATAAACCTGATAGTAGTGGACATCCCGATTTTCATCGGGATAAAACGGATAGCAGGGCTGCCCGAACCGAAGAATTACTGAAATTGCTTTACTCCTAATTCTGATAAAAAGAAGCTTAGATTCTGCATCGGACTGAAACCTTCTGCCTTACACCTTCTAACCGTCAACCTTAATCACTATCTTTGTGCGCTATGGCAAAATCGTTCGAAGAATTTAAGTTAAACAGGCAAATTTTAAATGCAGTTGCCGATGCAGGTTACACCGTTGCCACGCCGATACAGGAAAAAGCAATTGCACCAGTATTATCTGGACAGGATATTTTTGGTATTGCCGAAACTGGTACAGGAAAAACCGCTGCTTTTGTTTTGCCAATTTTAATGCAATTGAAATATGCTCAGGGCGATAATCCAAGGGCGCTGATTTTATCTCCAACACGCGAACTGGCAATGCAGATTGCCGAGCAGGTAAAGTTGTTTTCTACTTATACAGATTTACGTTCTTTGGTAATTTTTGGTGGAATCGGTCCGAAAACACAGAAAGAGCAAATTGCTAAAGGCGTTGATATCCTGATTGCTACACCCGGAAGGTTCCTGGATTTATATTTAGCTGGTGATATTAATACACAGAGCCTAAAATTTTTGGTATTGGATGAAGCAGATAAAATGATGGATATGGGCTTTATTGGCTCTATACACCGGATTTTGGAAATCGTTCCGCGTAAACGCCAAAATTTATTGTTTTCGGCAACCATGAGCGACCTGGTACAGAAAATTGCCGGTGATTTTTTGAATAATCCACTTGTGATTGAAGCATCTGCGCAAGCAACTCCTGCAGCAAACGTAACGCAGACTTTGTATTACGTTCCGAATTTCAAAACGAAAATTAACCTATTGCAGCATTTGTTGAAGAATGATGAGGCTTTTAACCGTCTGATCATTTTCTGTAAAACAAAAACCGTTGCCGATAATATTTACAGTTTTATTGAACGCAGATATGGTGCTGAGAATGTTCGTGTAATCCACGCCAATAAAGGACAAAACACCAGGATTAACTCAATAAATAGCTTCAAAGAAGGTAATATTAGGGTTCTGGTGGCTACAGATGTGGCAAGTAGGGGTATTGATGTGAGTGATGTAAGTCATGTAATTAATTTCGATGTGCCGATCATTATCGAAGATTATGTACACCGTATTGGCCGTACCGGTAGGGCTTTTGCCAAAGGTGATGCGATTACCTTTGCAACGGATGCCGAAAAATATTATATCCGCAAGATCGAAAAATTGATCCGCCAATATATTCCTGTGGCTGAAATTCCGGAAGGTGTTTACATTGATGAAACGCCTTACGAGGAGCGTCAGCATATTGCGAAGGAAATCGATATGCAGAAACGCAAGGAAGATCCTGATTTTAAAGGGGCTTTCCATGAGAAAAAACATGCTGCTGCGATAGAGAAAAAGGTAAGAGAAAAAGCTAAAGCAAAGGCCGGCAAACAGGTAAAGACTTTTAAAAAAGGTAAAAAATTCGATAAGAAAAAGTAATGAACCTGACACAATTAAAATAATTATTGATTTCTAAATAATTATTTCAATTGTCAAAGGCTCCATCTGACAATTGAAAACAAATAAATAAACACAGATGAACTTTAGGATTACGCCTTTAAATATCGTTAGCGCCATTGGTTTGGGATTAGTGGCTGTAAATTTAGTTTCAGAGAAAAGCACAGCACCACGCCATGTGGATATGAGCGGCTTTTATCTCCTGATTTTAGGTTGCCTTATTCTTGTAACCTTTATTACAGATATGATTTTCCGATTCACCTTAAAAGATATTAAAAGGATCTGGGTGGTTGAATTGATATTTATCGTTATTGCAGCTGTTTTGATGCTGATACTCCAAAAAGTAGCGTAATTAAATGGTAAAAATATCTCAACGATCTTTATCGGTGCAATCAACCAATCTGTGGAATCAAATTAAATAAGCATCTTTGCATCCGTAAAAATTTACCGATAAATCTGTGTAATCCTTTTATCGGTGTAATCAATTTTAAAAAATGAAAAAAGCAGAAATAAAAATAACCGTTGAGTTAGATGAAGGCAATAACCCAGATAACATACTTTGGGAGAGTACAGATTCTGGAAACGCTGATAAAGTGCCTGCAAAGGCGATGTTTTTATCGGTTTGGGACCACAATTATAAAAACACTTTAAAGATAGATCTTTGGACAAAGGATATGCCTGTTGATGAGATGAAACGTTTCTTCTACGAAACTTTGCAAACCATGGGCGATAGCTTTTTAAAAGCCACAAACGAAACGTTGATTGTTGAAGATTTACGTGATTACTGTGCCCACTTCGCAGATAAGATGGGGATTATTGAAGGGCAATAGTTCATTAGTCATTAGTCATTAGTCATTAGTCATTAGTCATTAGTCATTAGTCATTAGTCATTAGTCATTAGTCATTAGTCATTAGTCATTAGTCATTAGTCATTAGTCATTAGTCATTAGTCATTAAAAAATGCCAGACAAGTTAGCTATTAAACTATTAATCATCAACTTCCGTCATAAACAATTAACCAATTTATACAGTTAACCGATTAACCAAAAAAAATGTTAGTATTAAATAAATTCAGGGCTTGGTTAGGCATTTTGTTATGTATTATTGCAGGTTTCTGCCCCATGTTAAAAGTACCCATTAAAGGCAATTGGAATTTGTATCAATCAGATGCACGTTTGTTTTTGATCACTTATGCCATTATTGCCATTTCGGTATTGTTTCTGTTTATCAGAAAAGTTGGTGCCTTTAAGTTTATGAGTTTTATAATGGCTATCTGGTACGTTTTAGCGGTAGTTGCTGTTTATTTTACTGCAAATAATTATACTAAATATGGCTTCGCCAATAAACTTATAGGTAAAGTTGTTCATTTCCAGTGGGGCTGGATTGTACTTTTGGTAGGTGTTATATTTATGCTTTTCAGTGTAAAACGTGGCGAAAAAATTACAGCTTAAGCTTTTTTGTGCAATTGTGAGCTTAGCTTGTTTTAAAAACGCTAATCTGCGATAAAATAATCGTTGGTATCATCCTCTAATGGAATATAGATTCTTTCCCATTCATTACCTTCTATAACTTGCCAGGTGTGCCCTTCTCCGGCCGTATCATTGGCAATGAGTATAATCCCCGGCTCGATAATAAATGTTTCGCCATTGCTTACTGTAAACCGAAGTTTACCCTTAAGCGTAATTACGTATTGACGCCTTGGTGCAGGATGAGGGATCTTCTCTAAAGTTGATACATCGGTTTGGGCGAAAAAATAATTGGCATTAATATGCTGACGGATAGGGATTGTACCCGTTTCAAAAGCACATTTGTTATCTTCAATATTAATTAAACGGATGGCTTTTATATAATTTTTAGTTGTTTCGGCTTGATCTGTATTCATCTGCAAAAAAAAATATGGTTTTAAAATTTTAATTCAGTTTGTCCTTTTTGGGAAACTTCACGTTCGTGTTGTAGCAGCCATTGCTTACGCCATAAACCACCTGCATACCCCACCAGTTTGCCATTACTGCCAATTACCCTATGACATGGTACTACAATGGCAATATTGTTTTTTCCATTTGCTGCAGCAATAGCCCGTATCGCTAATGGATTGTGTGCAGAAAATTTGGCATATGAAGTGGTTTCGCCAAAAGGTATAGTCAGTAAATTCTGCCAGACCTCCTGTTGAAATTCAGTCCCTTTTTGCTTCATCGGAAAATCGAAAGCCTTTAAATCGCCTTTAAAATAATCATTTAACTGATTGGCTACCTTTACCGTAAGCTCGTTTTCTGATAATCCTGTAATATCCTTTTCAGCAAAAGTAATTACATGTACAAATTCGTCATCAGCTAAGATGGTTATTGCGCCAACAGGCGATGCTATAACTGATGCGTAATCCATAATTTTCCGTGACTTCAGTATTTCTGTGGCTAATTTCCTTTTCGCTTATTCTTAAACAAAATTACAACAATACAACAATTTAAGCGTGCAATATTTATCAATAAAAGTATCTTTGCGGTTATGCAATTGGCCAAAGAGGTTAAATATTTAATTCACAAGGAAGTATTGTTAGAGTGGCGCTCCAAATATACCATTAACGGTGTATTGCTCTATGTGGTTTCTACCATTTTTACTTGTTACCTCTCTTTTGTTAGCCTGGGCGATAAATTAACATGGAATGCTTTGTTTTGGATCATCATGCTTTTCGCCTCAATTAATGGTGTATCGAAAAGTTTTTTGCAAGAAACTAAAGGCCAACAGTTGTATAGTTATATTTTGGCAAGTCCAGCTGCGGTTTTAATTTCAAAGATGGTTTACAATGTGCTTTTAATGCTTGTTTTAACTACGCTTGCACTTGGCTTTTATATTTTGGTATTTGGAACCTACAATGATACTGATCTTTTAATGTACTACCTTGCGATAATACTGGGTGCAATTAGTTTTTCGACTGTTTTTACTATGGTTTCGGCCATTGCAAGTAAAGCTGGAAATGGAGGCATGTTAATGGCAATTCTAAGTTTCCCGATTATTATTCCGGTACTTATACTGTTAATTAGATTAGCTAAAAATGCTGTTGATGGCTTGCAATGGGATACAAGTTATGATGAAATAAGCATGCTTGTAGCTGTCAATGTAGTTACCGTTGCCACTGCTTTATTGTTATTTCCTTACCTTTGGAGAGAATAAAGTGCGTACGTAGAAATCAGAGAGAATTTAATAAATATAACATATGAGTAAAACATGGTGGAAAGTTCTGGGAGCCATATTGGTTTTGTATTCAACAGTAGGAGGATTACTAATTGGTGTACCTAGATTGGCAATTTTGAATGAGACCATAAGGAATTTGTATTTTCATGTACCGATGTGGTTTGCCATGATTACACTATTTTCCATTTCAGTTTTTTATAGTATTATGTTTTTACTAAAAGGAGAAGACAGCTATGACACTAAAGCCGTTGAAAGTGTAAATGTTGGGGTGGTTTTTAGTATCCTTGGATTAATAACCGGTTCCTTCTGGGCTAAATTTACATGGGGACAGTTTTGGAGTTTTGATGTTAAACAAAATTTTAGTGCAATTGCCATATTATTATATTTTGCTTACTTAATTCTTCGCAATGCAATTGATGAAGAACAAAAAAGAGCCAAAATATCTGCGATTTACAATATTTTTGCCTTTCCTATGATGGTTGTGCTAATTATGGTACTCCCAAGGTTATCCGATTCTCTACACCCTGGAAATGGTGGAAATCCAGGTTTTAACAGTTACGATTTGGATAGTAGAATGAGAGCTGTTTTATACCCGGCATTTATAGGCTGGTCCATTATTGGTTTTTGGATTTATACCATCCGTTTCAGAATACGTTCAATAGAAACCATCGCGAATACACCTGATTACGGTGAAGTGAAAGGTGTTCGTGATCGCTTCGTTACAAATGAAAATCAATCAACAACAAACGAAAACAAACAACAACATAACTAAAATGAAGAAGATATTTTTCTCCCTGATATTAATGATGGCCACTATGCAATTATTTGCGCAGGATAATGGAGTAGAAATGGCTGATAGCCTTCGTAGCAACGGAAAGATATATGTTGTGGTAATATGTATCGTAATTATTCTTGTAGGTTTGTTGGCTTACCTGTTCTCAATCGACAAAAGATTAAAGAAAATAGAAAAAGAAAACCAAACTGATAAATAATAACGTAAATACGAATGCTGGCTAACACCATATTTGGCTTTAATGGTCGGTAAATAGATGTGTTTCAAGATTAAATTTGTCTTTTTTTTTGTATTTATCTCATTGTAAAAGAGATTTTTGCTAATTTTAAAAGCCCTAATTAAAAATACAGAGCAGTAACCACATAAAATACCTACATCACAGTATTGTTTTTTGGTAATTTATTGATCAAGTTTGGTTAGTTATAAATTAAATCAACGGGACGATTTAGGTTAACTTTAAGAAGTGATCAACACAATTGGTCACTTTTTTTATATCCTGTTTTTATTCGTATTTGCAATATTCGTAATATTGATCTGTTTTTTAGCTTCTATTTATTGAACGTTGCAATAAAAGGCTATTTTGAATATTTTTTTTATAATTTTTTTTAGATCAAAATAACCTGTGATAAAACCTATAAAAATAATCATTTTATAGGATTGGCCGACTAAGATATCTACGTTTAAATGTATTTGGGGTAAGTTTTTAGACAGTTTTCTCCAATGGGTACAAAAACTAATTTTAGGCTAAAATAGAATGGTGTTTGCTTTACACTAAGTCTTTTTGCATTTGGATATGTGCAGTTTTTTTAGGCAATTTTGCACCGAAAACTTATTCAATATAAAAAATAAATAATGGCTAATCTAGCAGACGAGAACAAGTTCTTTGCAGATGTTTGTAAGAACTTTGACAGTGCGGCTCAATTCACCAATCATCCAGAAGGTTTATTGAACCAGATTAAAACATGTAATAGTGTGTATCGTTTCCAATTCCCAATCCGCCGCGGAAACGGTTTTGAAGTAATAGATGCATGGCGTGTAGAACACTCTCACCACATGAGTCCTACTAAGGGTGGTATCCGTTACAGTGAAATGGTAAACGAAGATGAGGTTATGGCGCTTGCAGCCTTAATGACTTACAAGTGTGCCATTGTTAACGTTCCATTTGGTGGTGCAAAAGGTGGTATTAAAATTAACACTAAACAATACAGTGTTGCCGAGTTAGAAACCATCACCCGCCGTTATACTACAGAATTAATTAAGAAAAATTTTATTGGTCCTGGTATCGATGTTCCTGCTCCAGATTATGGATCTGGCGAACGCGAAATGAGCTGGATTGCCGATACTTATATGACCATGAATCCTGGTCAGTTAGATGCTTTAGGCTGTGTAACTGGTAAACCAATTGCTTTACATGGTATCCGTGGCCGTAAAGAAGCTACAGGACGTGGCGTTGCTTATGCCGTGCGCGAATGTGTAGAAGTGGCAGAAGATATGGCTAAAATAGGTTTTAAAGCTGGTTTAGGCGATAAAAGAGTAATCGTTCAAGGTTTAGGTAATGTGGGCTACCACTCAGCTAAATTCTTGGCAGAATTTGGTGCTACCATTGTAGGTTTATGCGAATTTGAAGGTGCTATCTACAATGCAAACGGATTAAATGTTGATGAGGTTTTTGCACACCGTAAAAACACGGGTTCAATTTTAGGTTTCCCAGGCGCTAAAGATTTTAAAAATTCGATGGAAGGTTTAGAGCAAGATTGCGATATCATTGTTCCTGCAGCTTTAGAAAACCAATTTACCGAGCTAAATATCCGTAATATCAAGGCAAAAATTATTGCCGAAGGTGCAAATGGTCCAACAACGCCAGAAGCTGAAACAATTTTTACCGAAATGGGCGGTATCATCATTCCTGATATGTATTGCAATGCGGGCGGTGTTACCGTTTCTTATTTCGAGTGGTTGAAAAACCTTTCTCACGTGGCTTTCGGTCGTATGGAGAACCGTTATGCAGCTAACTCAAATGCCAATCTGATCAATACTTTAGAAAACTTAACGGGTAAAACGATCCTTCCAGAACACCGTTTAATGATTGTTAAAGGTGCATCTGAAATGGAATTGGTAAACTCTGGTTTAGAAGATACCATGATCCATTCTTACCACGAAATCCGCGAAACATTAATGAACAAACCAGCAACTCAAACATTGAGAACAGCTGCTTTTGTAAATTCAATCGATAAAATTGCGGTTTCTTACATGAATTTAGGCGTTTGGCCATAATAAGGCTTGGGGTAGGAAGGCAGAAGGTTTAAGGCTTTCCCTCAGCGATGAATAAAAAAACCTTACAGTTCTAAAATCTGTAAGGTTTTTTTGTTCAAAATCTTCATAGTGGCTTGAAGCGCAAAGAAATTTACTGATTTGCAGAAGCATTGCGCTCCAAACGAAATCGATAGTTTTTTAATAAGAAAACGAATGGATTGTGGTTCTTGGCGGGGTTGCAGTCCTGCCATTTGCTATAGCTCCGATAGAAAACCTGTGAAACAAGCAAGCACACCAAATATAACATAAACTGGTGCTTAAATCGGAGGCTGCCGCTATTGTCGGGTTTAGGAACCGGGGTTTGTGCACCATGCAACCCTAAAATGAAACACTGTCTTAGCTGCTTAGCCCCGGTTGGAGTGTTACCCTGCAGCAACGAGGCACGAGGAAGCGAAGCGTAAAAACGCAAAACGGGATGAAACTTTTTGTTTTGTACAGGCGGTGCGCTCCAAATAATAAATATATTTTTAGTTTTAGAAATGAAGCGCTATATTTCATTGGACTGGGTTGGCCCTGCTGTACCTCCTGCCGATTGAAGGATCGGCATCCGTCCCATCAGGTTTAGGTACAAAGTATAGTTAGCAATTGCATAACAAGGATGACTAATCTGAATTCATGTTTGGTGGCTCACCAAACACACGGATTAAGAACAGACATTGTCATCCTGAGCTTGTCGAAGGATTACCGTTATCCTTCAGGCAGCTTTAATCTGTGTAAATTAACTCAAATCAGCAGGAAAACACGAAATATTTTGAATCCGTGTTTGGTGAGCCACCAAACGTTGAAAAGGAAAACAAAAAGTATTTATATCCCTTTAAGTATCTGATAAAGCGAATTAATATTTTTATTCATTAGTACTAAGTTCCCGTCAAACTGCATCTGTTTTCCACCAATTAATTTTCCGGTAACCTGAAGTGTTTTGTATGTTTTAAGATAATTGTTAAACTGGCCCATGTTTGATTGCTTATTCAGCTTTTCAAAATTAACAAAGAAGTAGAAAAAATCTGGAGAGGGAACAGATCCATTTTTGGAAGTCATCTGCTTTTTTGTTCCGAAATAAACATTCTGTTGATCGCTTTCTACGAAAACCTGATAGAGCGGAAATGCACTTTTGTTAACTTGGTTGCTATCTAAATTAATAATTTTTTGTTTGGCCAAATAGTTTTTTAGACCATTTGCATCAGCATGTATTGCTATAGAGAATTGTGGTACATCTCTTTTTTGCAGACTTACTTTTGCTACTTTTTCAAAATCATCGTTATAATCATAAGTAACAATAGAATCTGTTTGTTGTATCGTGCTCAACCAATCAAAATCTACACTGCCTTTATAATATTTTAATACACTATCGGGCTCAATGCTGAAATTCTTTGTTTTAAAAACCCGATGAGATACATTTTTGAAATCAGCATTTAGCCACAAACTGGCAATAGCATCTTTATTATGCTGGTGGTTGCTCTGTGTATTTGTTGGGATAATCTGGTTGGCGATAACCACATCACTAAAATTTACAACTCCATTATCAAAATTAACATATCCTTGATGTAATGCAGTTTCGAAAGCGATGTGCTGCAAGGATTTTGCTGTATACTTATACTTGCTCTCAGTTACCTTTACAAAGTTTTTCTGGCTTAATATATCCATCAAAATACGATCGATATTTTCTACTTTAACTGATAATGAAATAGCAGCACTTTTACGGTTGTAATAAATAACCACATTGCCCAGTTTCGATTTCGCGACATTTATCCCCTCAGTTTTTTTTGTTATTTCCAAATGCATTAAATCTCTTAAAGCATTTTCAAAATCATTTACATTCTTTAGTTCAAATCGCGAAAAGTAAATTCCAGATTTTCCCTGTAGAGTATAGAAAAATAAACTTGCAGGTATTTCTAAGCCATTATTAAATTTATCCGGCTTATTTGAAGTGTCTTTTTTAAAGTCCGATTTGAAATAATAACTGGGGTTACCAAGCATATTTGATGCAAGAGTTTTGTAAAGCTCATCAATGTTAATTTTAATTAAACTGGTTGCATTTTTCGGAATTAAGGTTTGCTCAGCAACATATCTCCTGTATTTGAACACACCAGCAAAAAAAATAAGCAGCAATATTATTATCGCTGCTGTTATTTTTAAAAATCTCTTCATAGAAGTGGTTAATTGTTGAAATTGGTTAACCGGTTAACTGAAAATGGCTAATTGAAAACTGTCAACTGCCTATTTAGCAGCATTTTCAATTAAAGAAAACAGATATTTCAATGCATTTTCATGTCCGTTCGGAATTTCAGCACTAATGTCTGCCGAAACCAATCTGCCCTTAATCGGGTTCGATTTCATGTATACATTGCCCATTTTTTCTAAAGTGCTGTTAAATTTCTTGGCGGTTTCTTCACCACCAATTTCCGAATCTGGTACTTTGCCCACCAGGTTTTTGGCATTAAATAAAAAGCTGAAATTGTTTTTGCTCAATAGTTGTTTGTGCAGTTTACTTAATTTATTGCTGTTGTATTGATTGTTGCTAATGCCCTGCATTTCAGTTAACGAATTACCGAAAAATACAATACCATCTTTAATCATAAAGTAAATATCAATCGGGCTTTTCTTTTCCAATATTTTATAAATGTTGTTCTCAACAGATACATAATTTTTGTTTATGCCATATTTAATCAGTTTGTTGATCAATCGGGTATCTTCTGATGAAAACATGAAAAGGAAATCGGGCAACGTTTCTTTCTTGGTTTTAACGATTTCTTTTTGTTTGTAATCATCATCATATTCGTAAGTGGTGTAAGTAACGTCTTTTGTGTTTAATCCATTAATTACGAATAACGCATCACCTTTAATTACCTTGCTTACAGCTTCTTCATCTAGCAAAAGACTGAAGAGCTCAGCGCCAAGATCAATTTCTTCATCCATCTTGCCCCCCAATAAAGAACCATAGGTTTGTTTCATTAATTTAGGGAATTCTTCCAGATAAGCTTTGGTATCAATCGAATAGCTCATAAAACCAAGTGCTTTTTCGCTGTTTACATATTTCAAAAAGTTTTTGTTTAACTTTCTGTTCATGATTTTTTTATACGCATCTGCCTGTTCCTGCGCCAATTCTAAGCCTGTAGAGATACGGAAACTCTTGTCGTCCATAAAAAGTTTCGCATTTAAACTGCCATAACCTTTCATTAAGCCTGCTTTACCGTAAGTACCAAATTCTGGCGCAATCGAATTATAAACATCTTGAAGGCTCGATACCCAAAGTTCTGCAATAGCTTTATTATCTAAACTCGCTGTATATGATTTATTGTTTTCGATAGACTCGTAACTGCCATTGAAAATCTGATCTGCCTGGGCGGTCATCCAGGTAAAAGCCAATCTCTTTTTCTTTGCATCTTGTTCCAAACGCTCTTGTTGGTAGGTATCATATTGCTCATCAACAATACCATGAACAGGAGTCAAGGCGCTCGCAGTATCGACTGCGAATTCTCTTGCTTCTCTGGATTCTTCAAAATCTGAATCTATTTTAGCAACTTTTTTAGATTTTTTGGCCGTTTTCTTTTTACCGGTTTTTTTCGTTCCGACAGTTTTTTTGGTGTTCTTTTTAGCCGTCGATTTTTTGCCAACTTTTACTTTTTCAATAATAGGGGTATCAACTGCCTCTACCATAGGCTCATCTGTTGTTGCGTAAGTAGAATCTACAGCCACAGTCGCGCTATCAGCAACTATTACATCGTCGCTTTGGAACCTTATATCTTTAATCCCATAATGTGCAGATTTAACTGAATCAGCAAAGAAAGATCCTTTTATGCTTCCGGTTACAAAATACAGCATGTTGTTGTTCCATTTAATAATGCTCGTGCTATCAGGCAAAACCATCGTACGGATATCGCCCTGCTGTGTAAACTTTTTCTCTTTGGTGTCAATCAGATTTTCAAATTTTTTAGCATCTTTTATCGGAATAAGAAAGCAGTTATATGTAATACTATCGCTTAACTGATTAAAGTAATACATGTTTTTCTCCAGGTTGATGCCGAAATCTTCTATACTGGTAAAGCTTTTATCAAGTGATTTTGAAGTTTCAGTAAGTAATTTCTTGCCTACAAAAGATTCGTTAAAATCTTTTACAAACATCAATTTAAATACGTTATCGCCCTTAATGGTGGCAACTGTGAAGGCATTTGCAGGTATTCTCTTAACTAGATCCTGAGCCTTGGCCAGATTAAACGATAAGAAAAGAGCGATTGCAATTAGAATTTTTTTCATTGGATATAATTATTGATTCGGTGTTTATTGTTTTTCGATTGTATCAATGAGCTCGCTTACTCGGTTTGTTTTTTAGCGGTTATGAAGCTATCATGACCATATTCATCTCGGTATGTGAACAGTATGCTCATGATGGTTTCATTAGATATAATTTTTTTCAGCGGAGATGAAACGATCGCAGATTAGGCGTTGGTTTCATTTTATTTAGATAGTTGTATAGAATTAGATACGTTAATTTTTCCGTTAATTAAATCCATGATGCTACTTTTTAACATTACAGCTTTTTTAGATTTCGATACATTTGATGCCAGATTGGTGCTACTTGTTACAACAGATTCGAAACGGTAGATGCTGGTGTAAGTTGCGCCGTTAAAAACTGCCTTGTCTTTTGCTTTTAATTTATTGAATTCTGTTTTAGCGGTACCTATTGCCTGATATTTTCGGCTAAAGGTTTTGGTGACCTTGTTATAAGTATATGAGGAGGTGTTAGTGGCCTTAATTTTTTGCTGGGCAAGAATATTTTTGGTGATGTTATTGATATTTGAAACATCTTTAAAAGAAAAACTAATGGTTGCGATGTAATTATTAAAATCGCTTGTGCTTTTTACATTAGAAATCCCTTCCGATTTTTTTAAATAGGCCACTGCTTCATTTAATTCCTGTTGAATTTTTTGTTTGCTGGGCACTTTATAGCCTTGTACGCTATCCAAAAGCATTACCGATGCTACTTTGGTTTTGCTCTGGCTTAAGTTTATGGTGAGTACCACATCGCCGGTTCCATCGTTTTTCATGGCAATTTCTTCAATTACTTCAAAACAAGAGCTTAAAAAAGGTATCAAAACGATAAATGACAAAAGCTTATAAAACTGCTTCAATTTCATGTTAATCCGGTTTATGTTCTATTGTGGGATGTAAAAAAGGGATGATTATCTGATAGTCCAAACTTAACAATTTCAGCCCAAACTTTTAAACGATTTAAGATCTTACTTAAGATCGGTTATAAATAGTGGCTTTTGAGAAAATATTTTACTTTAAAAATCAGATAATTGTCAATATAAAGACAAGAAAAATGTAAAAGAATGCTAGCTAAGCCGATTTTTCTATCTTTGTTGCCAGCTTTTACAACAAGTATAACCATGAAGAAAAGTGCAATCATTGGATTGATTACCATCGCAATTTCCGTAGGGATTTTATTTAGCTTAAACGCAAATACCGACACCTACTCTAATTTCAAAGAGGCAACCCTTTCTGAGAAAGAAGAGCATGTTATGGGTTATTGGGTAAAATCGATGGGTACTTATTACGACGCCGTAAAAGACGCTAACCATTTTTCATTCCACATGAAAGATGAAAAGGGAGAAGTGAGAGAGGTAATTTACGCAGGTACCAAACCGCAGGATTTCGAAAAATCTGAAAAGCTTGTGTTAATCGGTAAGATGAACAAAGACAAGTTTTACGCGTCGAAAATTTTAATGAAATGCCCATCTAAATATAACGATAACCTTGTTGAAATTAATAAAGACGGTAAGGTTGACACGGTAGGTAAGTACGGCGAGAAAAAATATAACTAATTTTAATGGATATTCAATTTGTAGGCGAAAACCTGCTACCGGGTAAAATCGGGCAGTTTTTTATTGTGCTGGCGTTTAGTGCATCATTACTTTCAACAATCGCATACTTTTATGCCAGTCGCGATAAAAATTTAGAAGATAAATCTTGGCGGAACTTAGGCCGGATTGGATTCTTGGTTAATTTTGGCTGTATAATTGGTATTGGAGCAATTTTGTTCTACCTGGTACTAGGCCACTACAATGAATACAGTTACATTTATTGGCACTCTTCAAAACAACTTCCAATTCATTATATTATTTCTGCTTTTTGGGAAGGGCAGGAAGGAAGTTTCTTGCTCTGGGCCTTCTGGCAATCGTTTCTAGGTACTTTATTAATCTGGAAAGCTAAAACCTGGGAGCGTCCTGTAATGACAGTTGTGGCCTTCTCTCAAGTGTTTTTGACTTCAATGCTTTTAGGTGTAGAGATTTTTGGTGAGCGCATCGGAAGTTCTCCATTTATCTTATTAAGAGATTCCCTGGATCTAAAATCAGTGGCTCCTGTAGTTTTCGCAAACCCTGAAAACTTCGCTAATTATTTAAAATTTATTACCGATGGCAGAGGATTAAATCCATTGTTGCAAAACTATTGGATGGTTATCCACCCACCCACCTTATTTTTAGGTTTTGCCAGTATGATTGTACCTTTTGCGTATGGAATTGCGGCTTTGTGGCAGAAAAGATATAAAGAATGGATTAAACCAGCTATGCCCTGGGCACTTTTTGCGGTGATGGTTTTGGGTACAGGTATTATTATGGGTTCTTTCTGGGCTTACGAAGCGCTAAACTTTGGTGGTTTCTGGGCTTGGGATCCTGTAGAAAATGCATCTTTAATTCCATGGTTAACGCTAATTGGTGCCGTACATGTAATGATTGCCTATAAAAATACAGGTCATGCTTATTTTACTGCAATTGCTTTAGTATTCTTAAGTTTCTTATTGGTGCTTTATGCATCGTTTTTAACCCGAAGTGGAATTTTAGGTGATACATCAGTTCACTCTTTTACCGATATGGGGATGTTTGGCCACTTAATTTTATACAATGTGGTTTTCGCTGTTTTAGCGATTGCTTTAATTGTAGTAAGGTGGAAAGAATTGCCAATTACCACCAAAGATGAGGAAACCTATTCGCGCGAATTCTGGATGTTTATTGGCGCTTTAGTGGTAACAGTTGCCTGCCTCCAAGTTATTTGTTCAACTTCAGTGCCTGTGTTTAACAAAGCTTTTGGTACGAATTTCGCGCCGCCACCAGATGCTGTAAAATACTATAATCAATGGCAGGCACCATTTGCGGTATTAATTACTTTGATTTCGGGTTTCTCTCAATATTTAAAATACAAAAGAACCGATCCACGCAAATTTTATAGCAGCCTGGTATCGGCAATTATTTTCTCCATTGTGTTAACAGCAGGTTTGGTATATGTGGCTGAGATTTACACCAACACCATGTACATCCTCATTACCTTCAGTTGTTTGTTCGCAGTGCTTTCTAATGCTGCAGTATTATATCAGGCTTTCGGAGGAAAGGCGAAATTGGCCGGATCTGCAATTGCACACATTGGTTTTGCTTTTTTGATCTTAGGTGCATTAATTTCTGCAGCTACAAACAAACCTTTATCAATTAATGCTACTAAATTTATTCCAGTAAAAGATTTCGAAAAAGTAGAAAAACCTGGCGAGAACATCATGTTATACAAAAACGAACCTAAGAAAATGGGTAAGTACACTGTAACCTATGTAGCCGATACCACGGTAGCACCCAATACCATTTATACTCTTAATTTTAAAGTTTTAGATAAAGAAGGTAAGGTTAAAGAAGATTTTAACTTGCATCCACATGTACAGGAGAATGAAAAAATGGGCTTAATTGCCTCTCCTGACACCAAACATTACCTTACTTATGATGTTTATACCCACATCACCAGTGCTGCCGTTAAAAAAACATCGCACGATGATCACGAAGGTCATTCTGACGATGAAAATTATAAAGCACCGCGTATTGTTAAGGTTTCAGTAGGAGATACCATTCACACCTCAAGTGGCATTGTTACGGTTAAGGATTTAAATAGAAAACCTACTGCAAAAGATTTAGTTTTAGGGCAGGGTGATTATGCTGTTGGTTTACCATTAGAGGTTAATGCTGCCGGTAAAGTTTACAATACAGAGCCTATTTTCTTAATCAAAGGAAATAACACTTTCGATTTCGCACGTAAAGTGGATGAATTGGATTTGAAATTCCGTTTTGCCAGGGTATTGCCAGATGAGAAAAAAGTGGAGCTTCAGATTTTTGAAAAACCTCAGCAGGCTAAAGACTGGGTAGTTTTTAAAGCAATAGAATTTCCTTTCATCAATTTATATTGGGCAGGTACTATTGTAATGGTTGTTGGTTTCTTACTTTCAATTTTCAGAAGAAGAAAAGAGGCCAAAACCGCATAAAATCATGAAGATCGTTTTATTAGGTTCGGGAAACGTTGCCACACATTTAGCAAAAGCATTAAAAGCCAAAGGTGAAGATGTGGTACAGGTATATAGCCCAAACCTTAATCATGCAAAGATATTGGCTGATTTGATAGCAGCTGAGGCCATAAGCGATTTAAATGAGGTTAAACAAAATGCCGATTTATATATTATCTCGGTAAAGGACGATGCCATTGAAACCGTATCCAAATCATTAAAAAACGTAAGTGGTTTGGTGGTGCATACCTCTGGAACTACCGATATTAATATTTTATCGTCACAGGTGAAAAAAGCAGGTGTTTTTTATCCTTTGCAAACTTTTTCGAAAGGTAAAGCGGTTTCATTTGAAAATATCCCGCTTTGTATCGAAGCGAACGATGAAAGTCAATTGGCGATTTTAAAGAATCTGGCAGCCAAAATTAGCCGTCAGGTGTACGAATTAGGTGGCGAGAAAAGGAAAGTATTACACCTTGCAGCGGTATTTGCCTGTAATTTTCCGAATCACCTATATGCTTTGGCAAATAAAATTTTAAGTCAGAACGGTTTGGATTTCGAAATCATCAGGCCGTTAATTGCCGAAACCACCGATAAGGTAATGAGCAATCTACCTGAAAATGTGCAGACTG
Organism: Pedobacter borealis DSM 19626; assembly: GCF_000708285.2. Lineage (GTDB taxonomy): Bacteria > Bacteroidota > Bacteroidia > Sphingobacteriales > Sphingobacteriaceae > Pedobacter > Pedobacter borealis. The sequence goes on along the minus strand of NZ_JAUG01000016.1, from coordinate 42,752 downwards.
GACCAGCAGTGAGGGCCGACGAAAGCACTTTAAATAAGCATTTAAGCATGTTAACCGATATGCCCGAATTGCAGAACATTTATCAAACATTGAGCGATAGCATAAAATTAACGCTGAAATAGCATAATTACGGCTTTTGCTTCTTACTTTTGCAAAATAATTATGAGCATTTTTAAACTAAAAATAAATTTTGAAGAAGCAGATCACGAATCTATTGAATTACCAATAGCAGCCGGCGAATCTGTTTTAGATGTTTGTCTGGATAACGGAATCGAATTACAGCACAACTGTGGTGGTGTTTGTGGCTGCAGTACCTGCCATGTATACGTAACAAAAGGTATGGACAATATCGAAGAGATTTCTGATAAAGAAGAAGACTTTATCGATAGAGCTGTTCGTCCGAAAATTACTTCTCGCTTAGGCTGCCAATGTGTGGTGATTAACGGCGATATCGAAGTTACCATTCCAGATCAGTCTGACTTTATGGGACACTAGTTAGTCTGGAGTCCGAAGTCTTCAGCCGGGAGTCGATTAGCCGATTTAAACAGTTAACCGATTAACCAATTCAAACAATTAACCAACAACAAAACAACATGAATAACGATAAATTTGCTTTACCTTTTTACTGGAACGATTACGAAGATATTGCAATGTCTTTATATGAGAAATTTGGTGATGATTTTACAGAAGCCAAAATCTACCGTATCCGCTTTACCGAACTTTTAGATTGGGTTTTAGCCTTGCCAAACTTTAAAGGCACCCGCGAAGAAAGCAGTGAAGGCCATTTAGAGCAAATTCAATCTGCCTGGGTTTACGAGTGGAGAGATAATCAGTAATTAGTCCTGAGTTCGGAGTCCTCAGTCGAGAGTCTGCACCGAGCACTTAACCCTAAACGCCAAACGCACGAATGTTTTTACAAAAACTAAAAGAGATCACTACTTTCATTTTTGATGTAGATGGTGTACTTACTGATGGATCTGTTCAGGTTACCGATAATGGCCAGTCATTGCGTACTTTTAACATTAAAGATGGCTATGCCATGCAATTGGCGGTTAAAAGAGGGTATAACATCTGTATTATATCTGGTGGAGATGGTATTGCCATGGGGAAGCGTTTTTTCAATCTGGGGGTAACCGATGTTTTCCTCCGTACAGGAGATAAGGTGGCCATTTTTAATCAATATCTTCAGGATAAAAACATTGCGGCAGGAGAAGTGCTTTACATGGGTGACGATATTCCCGATTTAAAAGTAATGAAACTTGTAGGGCTTCCAACCTGCCCGGCTGATGCCGTAGCAGAAATAAAAGCAATATCTGCATTCATTTCTCCTTACAATGGAGGCAAAACCGCTGTCCGCGATATTATCGAAAAAGTAATGAAAGTACAGGGCAGATGGCACGATGAAAATCCAAATGCTGCCGATTCGGGGATGTAAATTGGTTCATTAATTAGTCATTGGTGAATTAGTACAGGTGCCATAACGAATCGTCATCCTGAGCGGGGTCGAAGGATCTTTTCGTCATCCATCCAAATAGCTAATTAAGTTAAAGATTTCTCCATTTCGCTGTGCTCCAGTCGAAATGACAGCCCAAGTTATAGTCATCCTGAGCGGGGTCGAAAGATCTTTTGCGATCCGTCACCCTGAACTTGTTTCAGGGTCTTTATCAGCCAGATAATTTAAGCCCTCCTAAAACAATATCATTCTGCGTGTAAGATTCTGAAACAAGTTCAGAATGACGGTAACTCCAAATAAGATTATAAATCTCAGACATATAATTTGCAATACATCAGATTATATGCGAAATTTACGTTAACAAATTAATCAATCGATTGATTAATTTGTTAACGTAAAAAATGTTAAATTTAATCACATGAGCACATACCTTGTACCAGTAGATTTTTCGAACACAGCAGATCACGCAGCCCAATATGCCGCCAGGCTGAGTTTTGCGATGACGAACTCAAAAATTATATTGCTTAATGCCTATTATGTTTCAGAATACGAAAGCATTTTGCCAACACCCGATTTAATTGTTACCACAGATGTTCACATCGCTGATGAAATTACGAGAAGGCTCGAAGCACTGGAAAAACTTAAGGTAAAAATGCTCGAGATCAATCCGAAGGCTGAAATAGAAATTTACCTCACTAGAGAAACGCTCCTGCGTTCTATCATCGATCGGGTAAATAGGGAAGAGATCGAACTCATTATTATCGGTAGTAACGGTAAAAAAGCGAAAGACGAAAGTGATATCGGTTCTAATGCGATCAAAATTTCTAAATCAAGCCCAGTTCCGGTTTTGGTTGTTCCGCCTAAGGCCGATTATCAATCAATCCGTAAAGCCATTTTGGCCTGCGATTTTAAAAAGGTTAAAGAGGTGATTCCTATGCACGCACTTAAAAATATTTTAAGCAAACATGCTTTAGAACTTTTGGTGCTTAATATTAACTCTGGTGATGTTATTGATTTGAAGGAAGAACACTTTTTACACGAAATGCTCAAAGATTTTTCTCCCGCTTATCACTATGCTGATCATCCTGATACGATTAAAGGAATAGTAAAATTTGCTAAAAGTGAAGAAGCGCAGCTGATTATCGCATTGCCCAAAAAATATAGTTTTTTCGAAAGCTTGTTGCATGAAAGTGTATCTCAAAAATTGACTATTAAATCGCATGTGCCCGTGTTATTGTTGAAAGATTAATATATTGGAATTTGCAACAGCTAAGTTACATACGACGCGTTAAACTTTTATTTTCTTTTGCACTCCAACTAGCTCAATTTTCAACCAAAAACAACAAAAACAACATGAAAAAATTAATGATGATTTGCGGATTAATGCTAGGTATAGCTGGTTTCGCTAACGCGCAACAAGGTGGTGGACAAGGAAGAATGATGATGAAGCCTGAAGAACGCGTAAAACAGTTAGACGAAAAATTAAAGTTATCTGATGATCAAAAAACAAAGTTAACCACTGTTTTTACTGAGCAAGCTGAAACCATGAAAAAAATGCGTGAAGAAATGCAAGGTGGTGGCGATAGAGATGCGATGAGAGAGAAAATGCAAAAAATGCGTGCTGATAATGATGCAAAAGTAACTGCAGTATTAACAGCCGATCAGAAAAAAACTTACGAAGCTTGGCAAAAAGAGCAACGTGCTGAAATGGAAAAACGTAGACAAGGTGGTGGAAATAACTAATCTTGGTAAAATATCAAATAAGAAAAGCGGCTTTATGTCGCTTTTCTTATTTTAGCAGAAAAATAAAATATGCCTGCCAATTTCCCTCCCATTATTTTAGCATCTAAATCGCCACGTAGACAAGAGCTTTTAACGCTTATGGGCTTAAATTTTAAAGTTGAGCTAAAAGATGTAGATGAAAGCTATCCATCGGATTTAAGCCCTGCAGAAATTGCCGTTTACATTTCAGAACAGAAAGCTAAGGCTTTTACTGCTAATGGTGAAATAGTAATTACAGCTGATACCATTGTGGCCTTGAATGGAGAAATTTTAGGTAAACCTGAAGATAGGGCGCATGCACAAGAAATGTTAAAAAAACTGTCGGGAAGCAGACATGAAGTTTTTACAGGTGTAACACTTGCAAAAGGCGATAAAATTCATTCGTTTTACGATAGAACAGAGGTTTACTGTAAACCTGTTGCAGCTGAGGAAATTGATTTCTACATTGATAATTATAAACCCTTTGATAAGGCCGGGAGTTATGGCGTGCAAGATTGGTGGGGTATCGTAGTGGTACAACGCATTGAAGGTTCTTATACTAACGTAATGGGCTTGCCAACAGAAAAGCTATATAATGAACTGTTGAAGTTTATTTAAAACTCCTTGTGGAATTCTCTCGAAAGTTTCATCATCTCTAAAAACAACCACGATGAAAACGAGAATTAACGAAGTTACCATAGCCGAACCATGTTTACAGAACTGGGATGAAATGGATAAAGGAGAAGGCTTTAATTTCTGTAAAGCCTGTAGCAAAAACGTAATTGATTTCTCAGGTTATACCAATGCCGAAATTATCAGCGTATTGGCTGGAGCCAGTTCTTCTGTATGTGGTCGCCTAAGCAATAATCAACTAAATCAGCTCAACTATTATTTATCGGTTGTGCCCATCACTAATAGAAACTGGATGAAATATTTGGGCGTACTGGCTATAGGAATGAGCATTTTTGTGATAGATGCCAGGGCCACAAATTTTAAAGCACCAATTGAAATTGCTAAAAGCATAAACAACAAAACCGACGACACGAAACCTATAGTGTCAAAAAAAATATATGGCTATGTTATGCTAGCAGATAATAACCCCGCGGTTGGAATAAGATTAGTCATTGCCGATACTAAGTTTTTCTCCACCACTGATAAAAATGGGCGCTACGAAATTACCTTAGATGATAAGTTTGATGTGGGTAAAAACAAACTTGTAGTTGAAAGTTTGCAATATCATGCTATTTTAACTCTCGATTTTTCTAAAGGGAAACAAAACAATCTTAAGCTTCAAAAAGCCGAGTCTATGATTATGGGCAAGATAATGATTGCACCTAAAAAGAAATAACTTAAATTATATAGGCTAATGCTCAATGAGGCATATTGTTAAATATAAAATTGTCACCCTGAGGGTTAATTTATTGTATAAAAATCAATATTAATGACGTATATAAGTAAGCTAACACTACAGTGCAGGTTCAGTTTGCTGCATTTCTTTCCATCTGTGCGGTAAAAGTTCTTGAATCTGCGCTGATGGATATGTATTTATTCTTTTCAGCACATCTACCATCCACACCATTGGATTAATGCCTTGCAATTTGCATGTTCCCATGAAAGAATATAGCATGGCACTTCTTTGCGCTGCGTCATGGGAACCGCAGAACAGAAAGTTCTTTCTTCCCAGGGCAATTCCTCTTATACTGCCCTCAATTGGATTGTTGTCAATGTTTAAGGCACCGTTTTCCATATACACTGATAGCCGTTTATACCGTTTCATGGTATAGGCAAAGGCTTTGTGAATAGTACTTTTTTCGTTCAGCATCCCTGCATTTTCTTCCAGCCATTGCCCAAAGTGCATCCATATAGGTTTGGAGAGTTCCTGTCTGGCTTCTTTGCGCTCCTGGGTGGTTTTATCCTTGATTTCGCGCTCAATATCATAAAGCCGTCCAAAGACATTCAAAGCGTATCCTGCCCTTATCGGGTCATTTTTTTCTGATTCCAGGAAATAGCGCCTGGCATGCGCCATGCAACATAATAGAGTGATATCCTTGTTTACTGCAAGAGTTTCATAACAGCTGTACCCGTCACTTTGGAGGTATCCTTTGTAATCTGATAGCAGTGCTTGTGGCACTTGTTGATTGCGTCCTGGTTGATATTCAAAGAATACGAGTTTAGCTGGCGGAGCCTGAGCTGCCCAGAAATACCCTCTATGGGTAGTACCTTTTTTATTCTTATCCATCACCTTCATCGTGGTTTCATCCATCATCAGGTAGTTGCTTTGCAAGACTTCCTGTTTAAGTTTTTCATACAATGGATTTAACAGTGTGCAGGTCTTTGCAATCCAGTCCAGCAGTGTAGAATGTGCCAGTTTGATGCCTGTTCGGTCAAATCGGGTCATCTGGCGGTACACCGGAAGGTGGTCACAATACTTTTCAATGATCAGCGTAGCCAGCAGCCATACAGTTTTTGATCACTTCATCAGGAAGAGGCGCAATAATGATCTTGCTGGTCAGGCCCGGATCACCGGCAGGTGTAGGTAACAGGTATTTATAACGGATGATCTTTTTGGCCGTCAAACGGGCAGGGCTACATTTTAAGCGATAAGACACCTCGCTGCCAGTGCATTTACTGCCTTCAGGTATCACATCAGGATGGATCTCCAGGATCTCGTCCACGATATTTTCAGGGATTACAAAGTGCTTTTTCTTTTCCTGCACTGCCTGTACCGGTTTTGCCCTTTCAACTGAAACAGGTGCCGGTACCGTAACTTCAACTGTAACTTCCTCTATCAAGCCCAAACGAAGCTGACCAGGGCTTTGGTCCTTACCCAGATAGCGTTCGCTCTTACTGCCAAAGCTCAGTTTGAGCAATTGTTCCAATCGGTGGAGCAGCTGCTCGTTGACCAAACGCAATTGCTTGAACTCTTCCCGTAGAAGGATGTTTTCCTTCCGGGAAGATTCATACAATTCTTTATAATCAATCAACTCTGATGACTGCATTAAGGGCTGTTTTATAGCCCTAAAAATAAGCAATCAGACCTTTTTTTGCAACGTTTTTCTGAATATTTCCCAGCCAATTACTGCTCCAAAACCAATGCAGTTTTCCGCATGCGGTTGCGCTGCTTTTCTTTCTGAAATTCAATACCCCGGATGACCTGTAGCAACTGGATTTCGCTGATATGCCGGCCTTGTCCATCAGCACGAAGTGGCGGAACTTCAAAACTCCCATTGTCCATCTTCTTATAATAAATCACAAAGCCGCCATGTTCCCAGAATAATAGTTTGATGCTTTGCCGCGAGCGGCTCACGAAAATATACACATCACCACCGGCAGGATCGCGCTGTAGTTCGCTACGGATAATCCCTGTAAGGCCGTTAAAACTTTTCCTGCCATCGATACAATCGGGGTATACAAAATAATTTTTACCAGTCGGTATCATAAGCCTCTGCGTTTGTCCAGTATTGATTGAATATATTCTGGCCCAACATACTGATGCAGCTGGACAGTGAGCTCTCCTGAATTTATACTGGCAAAGACAGGAAGCGGGGCTGCAGCTGTAACGGGGGAAGCCTGCTCAACAGATAAGGCTATAAATTTACCATGCACACCATATTTGCCAGCACGGCGATGTTTCAGCCAGGTATGAAAAGTTGCTGTGGGCACTGCATGGTCTTTACAGAATTTAATCAGGCTGGTCTGCTTTTCTAAAGATTCATATTTCTCCAGCAAGTTCATAATTTCCTGCTTGCTGCGAAAGCGTACTGCCCGACGCGGTTTGATTGGTTGTAGCTCCATAATAATATTTTATGAAGCCAAATTTATAAACCGTGATAGCTCTCGTCAAGATGCACTGTAGTGTTAGCTTACGAAATGTCAGTCGAGAGTTCGGAGATCATCTGCATCTGGGTTTTCTGTTCAGGAGTTCCGTTCTCCATAACATTTGCATATATAAACTTATCCTTGAGCCCTCTCTCGAATTTGAATAAATTATCAAATACCTCCTCACCAGACTGTTTAAATGCACTGCGGTTAAATTGCCCTAGTTTTGCAGAATGTTTTTCATTCTTACCTTTTGAGGTATTTTGAGGACTAAGCTTAACTTTATTACTTAAATCTTTACGACTCACAATCACTTGAACGTGCATTTGTTGTCCTTCTTTTCGATCGCTCTTTTGCTTTATTCCATTTTTCACTTCTTTATCTGTGTGCTTGTGGTAACGGTAGTTTTCAACCTTGCCAAACCATAAAAGATCGGTATTGGTATGGATACCTGGTCTTTTAAAATTCTTAGCGTATTCGTCCATAATTTTTACAGCAAATTCTTTGAGTTTCTCTTTTGCACCACTCTCTCCATATTGTTTAAAAAGATGTTCCAGCTCCTTTTGGCTTGGACTGATATTAATCAGGAAAAACTTACTGTCATCACGGCCAAGCTTTGCAATATTATTATCGATTTTTACCCGGACTTCTTGTCTCCTAATATCATTTCTTAAACCGTTGAACCAGTTTTCATAACCGTGTTCTGAGTTTCTTGCAGTCTTTAAGTTGTTTTCCTTTTCCAGATAGTTGACCAATGCGCCGCTGCTTATTTTGTTATCCCCCGTTTCGGATGCTGTGATATTGATATACATAAGCTAAATATTTTCAAGGGATTTTCTGACATGGCTTTGCAGTTCCTCCTTTTTAGCAGCCGATACTGGCCATCCTAAAGATTCTCTCTGATTGATGTAATAGTTGAGTATTTCTCTAAAACTAGATTTTAGTTTACTTTTTTCATTGTAGTACTGGTGTGTTCTGGCAATTTCTTTTTCCAATTGTACCATACGGTTAGAAATTCCATCACTTTTCTTTTCGTCTTTCTGTAGATGCTGCCAGATTATTTTGAAATATTCTGTATGCTCTTTTGCTATGATTGTGAGTCCGTTACTACCGGTAAACATAGGTAGCAAAAAATCCTTTTCCTGTTTTTTGAAAAATGATATTATCCTGCTCACTCCGTTTACCAGCTCTTTCTTAAGTAGCTCGTCGTTGAAATCGATCGGGTCTTTTTTTGTACCATAAAAATAATTTACCATCTGTATAATCACCAGTTTTTTCGGTCTACCCAGTTTCAACGAGATTTTTTCCAGTTTTTCATCTGTTGCTTTTGGGTATCGCACAGACTTAACATTGATATCTTCCATTACAATCTGCTTAAAAGTTTTTCTCCAATCCAATATTAAGCTTCACTTCACTTCCCAGCTTTGGATGCCATGAGGGTTTATAATTTATAAAGCCACTTTCCTTCAACTCTCTGATATTTTTGTGGTATGTAGAAACAGATTTTATCCTTGAAAATCGCATAAGCGTTTTTCTGCTTACATTAAATGGGAGTGTTAAATCGTGAAAATTACAACATTGAACCAATGCAATTAATATGCTCAAATGCGTTGGAAAAAAATGTGGCTGCTGTGACGCAAGCGCAAAATATCTTCTCAATCCTTTGTGGTACAAATTTTCATCTTTCTTCATTTCATTTCCCCTCCATCATCTTTTCAATTTTTTCTCTACTGTAAAACATAGTTCCCCCAACCTTACGAAATGGCAAATTGCCATTGATACGCAAGTTCTGTAATGTTCCAGGTGAAATATTTAGCATCTTCCTTACTTCAGAACTCCTCAACCATGATTTATTTGAGGCGCCACTATTGGTTTTCAAAATATTTTTCATTTCATTTAGCATTTCTGTCTTGAACTGCTGTAAGTCATCCATTGTAATGATGTCTATCTTCATAATTTACTCCTGTCGTGCTGATATATGCATTAATGCACATATACATATATTTTTACATTTAATTATTCGGTATACTTCAAAGTATACCGTTTACTTTTTTTATCGGCTTGAAAAGCCGACAAGTATCCCCGGAGGATACTTGAAACCCCTGTAGCGATAGCTCAGGGCAAGCAAGTAGGGCCACTGCCCAACTTCCGCTTGCTCAGCCCCCGAAAAGGGGACTGACTGCCTAAACCGCCTTTCTACCGCCAATCACAGCACCCTTGAAAGCGCCACAACCTTTTGGGCTGCCTCGAATTAACCTGCTGTGCCAATGGTTTTTGTTACACATAAACCATTGTTATGTGGATATATATCTATGTTGCTATATGGATACATATCTGCTTGGCTATAGGGATATGCAGTTATGTTGGTGGTGGGATACCGTTCGTTGGGGAATAGATTTCTTCAGTAGTTTTTCTTTCTTCCCGATCTTACCCATTCGGATAGTTCCACCGTGGAGAAATAAAGTCTTTTGCCACGCTTGTTAACAGGGATTTCCTTCCGGCTCACTTTGGTGTAAAGCGTGGGTACAGACAGGCTGAGAAATTCGGCAGCCTGTCTGATGGTCAATAAATCGTCTCGGGGACGTTGGGGATTTTGCGACCTATTTTCCAGCAAAAGGTCTTTAATACGGTCTACCTTTTCGTGCAGTGTACTAATGGCCTGCGGTAGTTCTTCAAATGTATACTTCATAAGCGGTATCTTTTGTTTTGATACCGCAATGTTAGCAGCTTGTTTTGTAGGGTTACAATACGTTAAACCGTATCCTTACCGTTCCCTACTAATATTTACTGTTTTTTTTGTTTCGGACTGTTGGAACCAGAAAAGGAACTTTGTCTTTCATCCTTACCTCTAAAATTGGTGATTTGCAGACCTTGGTATCGGATGATATAATCGCACTTAGCCAGCCCTCCGAGTATTCGTTTACTTTATCTCCATTGCTATATAAGAAGTGTTTTAGAATCCATTTTTCAAGTTCCGCTTTATTGCATCCTACAATGAGGTTAGCTTCATAAAGCTGCTTAAAAGCATCGGCAAGCTTATTACTGTTTCCGTTGAAAATCATCTGGTTTGCAGGTTGTTCGTCTGCTTTTATTAGGGCGTCAAGCTGACTGAAATGTTCTTCAGAAAAATAAGTCCTTATCAGTTGCAAAAAATCATCTATATACTGATGATTGAATTTTGGCCGACCCGCATCTGGATTATATGGGATTTTTGGGGTTAGCTCTGGCGTAGCATCTTCAACTTGTTCGGGGCTTTCCTGCTTGGCCATCCATTCCTTCAAAGTTTCACGGGGATTTAGAATTTCATCAACTTCGTTAACCAATTCGCTTAGGAACTTATCCCTGATCTTTAAAGTATCGTGCAGACTTTCCACAAACTCGTCACCTATATAAATATCCTCGTAGTCTGATTGCAGGTTGTTAACGATAAACAAGTAATCAAGTTGAATTGAAAATATGAAGTTGCTGGGATATTCGGCTCTAAGCTCACCGTAATGTTGGTGGAAATTTGTCCATATCAGTTTAAACCTTTCCTTTAATTTTTTGAGCTGTTCAAATTCTCTTTTTAAGCTGATGTCACTAAGGGACAGCAGATCAATCAAGGCCATGTCTTTTAATACCCTGATTTCACTCTTATAAGCGAACGAATCATAGTAATGTGTCTCGTGGGCAAGGCTATAAGCTGGCTTATTTCTATCTTCTTTTACGGGGCTCTTTAATTCGCTTTTGGTAACGACGAGGAGGCGGAAAGTCTGTATTTTAGTCAGAAATTGAGTTAAACAATTCATGTTTTATAAAATAATTTCAATACTAAAATAGTAAAATTTTATTCTGTAAGTTTCATCCTAATAGATACGGTGTAGAACTGCTGGGTTTACCTTTAATTCTATCTAATCTTAACAAGCAAGTTCTCAAGCGCTATCTCCAAATAGTTGATTTTAATTAATAAATTACCTATGAATATCACATTCAAGAATTTGGAAGAATTACGGCTTAAATTTATAAGCTCTGTAAGTGCATAAAAAGCAACGCTTCAAAATAAACACTTTGAACCGAGAACTTGACATTATCAAAAAAATTTGTGATCTCTATTCTATGTGTCAAAATTATTTACTTATTTAAATAGAATAGTATTTTAAACGAAGTAGCTAGGTTAGACGATTATGAGGGGGCCACTCCTTGGGCCTAAACTTAATTCAAAAACTTTGATTCTGATATACAGAAGCAATATTAGCCTTTTAATTGAAATTACAAAATTTTTCCTCGTAACGGTTTATGTAAGAATTCTTTTATTTTACACCAGCTTACTGTTGAAAAGTGCTTGGTAGTAAGTTTCAAGATCTTTTGCTGTATATTCAAATTTCTCGCATATCCCTCTGCAGTATGAGCTGGTCGTTTTCACCAACATTTCCAACCGATTGATATCCTCTATGGTAGAATGCAGCTTGAGCTGGTAGTACCAGAACTCTTTAGCGGTCAGAATCGTGGCGATCGGCTTGCCATTGGCCATATCGAAGTTCAGCATGGAAGTCAGGAATTTCTTAACCTCCATCAGATCGTTGGGATTTCCCTTTGCGTATGCCTGGAATAGTTCGTCCCGTGTCTTTAGCCAAGATTCAAGATTGCTATCTTGAGGCTTTTCATTCAACGTTATTGATACATCGGTAGCGGCCTCGAATGCTTCCTTCATACTCAGATTTATTGAAAGAGTCATCGTGGCATCTTCTTTTTGGAACCCTGCCAAGATCGGGAACATCTTTTCCTGTTCGCCCTTGACGATGGACAGACTTTTGTACAGGTTATCAAAAGCTTGTATCCGTTTGACCCTGCCTTTCAGCCTGATATTTTCAAAGCCGACGAAGAAAGCCTTGAAAGAGCTACTATAGGAAATCTCTCTGAAATTGTCCAGTGCCGGGCACGGCCTGACATAGAGGTTGAAGTTGGGAGGACTCCCTTTTAAGGTAATAAAACTCCCAAAGGTGCTCAGCGAGGATGACTGCTCATAAAGATACTTTTTAAAGATTAGGTAGTTCCTGCGCAATAGTTCCCTTATCGCCCGTCTTTCTCTAAATCTGCTGATTGCCTTAAGCAGTTCGTTTACCATAATCCCTAAGCAAAAGACTGACAACGAAACTATAATGGTCGCGGTGGGATTTTTTTCTATGCCCAGATAGCCAGATAGCCATTCAATAAATTCATTCATTATTATGAAACAGGAACCTTAAATAAATTAAATCCCTAAACTACTAACAATTTTAGAAAAAGTCATTCACAGAGTGTATGTTCCTTTGATGGTAAAGCTACTAATTTCACCAACTATTGATCAAAACTGTATTTCACTTATCAGTATCGTAGATAAACTTATTGCGCATCCGGCAAATGATAGAGTTGGACAGCCATTTTTACTTCACGATTTCTATCCCCGTTTATATGAAACCTGAAATTGAACCAATTTTCGTCGACGTTAGACAAGAAACCCAAATGATTGGCGTGGTTACTTGTGCTATCACGGACCTTTCCTAAAATTGCTGAAAAGTCTTTTTGTCTTACAAAAATCACTACTGAAGCCTTGGTATCTCTCCACGTGAGGTAACCTAATAGCTGATCAATAGTTGCGAGATAATTCTTCTCTCCACTCCAAAATTTACATTCTGCAATGAATACAACAGAACTGTCATATCGCAGTTGTATGTCTGTTTTACCAGATTTATTAAAAGTTTCTCCACTCGCACTCCCAAACTCGAAGTTTGGATCGAGTGTCAATAAAATATGATCCCTTAAATCTTCTTCGCCCTTATCTTTGTAGACACTCGGCATTCTTTCAAAGTTTTTGCCGACATCGTTGATAACTTTCAAAATCTTGCGATAGTTGTCATCATCTAATGTGGGTTCAGGTTTAAATCCCTGTTCGTAGACTATTGGTTTGATCACTATTTTTTCACGTAGTTCTGGTTTAGGAATAGCAAAAGTAGTAGCTATGTGTTCTTTTTTTCTCAATGGTATCCCTAAAGACGAAAGTAGGCTCTTCTTATTAAGAATTTTTCCCTTTCGTTCATTGAAATAGCTTAGTATTTGGTCAGTTAGGGAGTTATTAAAACTCTCAATATCCACTTTCAAGGTATTATAATTCGCATTCAGCCCATTGACCTCTGTTTCATACTTCTGTTTTATTTCCTCCGCATTGTTAGAAAAGTTAATAAACTCGGCTAAAATAGAATCGCCTTTAATTTCAAAGTCCCCACTGCCACCAAAATAGATTACACTTGCAGGACCATATCGAAGCAAACTAATGTCACCTGAAACAGGGACGAAAAACTGGATTACTTCCTTCTTATAACTCTTTCCATCATAGACATTGAAACTTCCTGGAAAGTATTCTGCTGGTATGTCTCCTTCATAGCTATCTGCACTTACCTCGTCAAAATGAAGAACTGGAGGCAATAGCTTATGTTTCGTTTCTAAATGTTTGACATAATCAGCTTCATTGACGTTGAGAATGTAATCTTCTCGTTCGCCATCAATTGTCGATTTAATGTTGTCATAAGCTTTTTGGAAAACTTCCGAAATTCTCCCTCCCCGAAATATGGTTGAAGTACGACGTCTATACATAATTATCTATTCAGCTATTCGATTAACTTTAAGCTTTCCAAGTTTTTTGATTTTCTTAATGTATGGTTCCCAGTTTTTTGAATCATTATTGGGATTGCTACCATCACTGTAAAACCAAATTCTGGTAATCTTGCCTTGCTCATCTCTGTCGATATTATTTGGTCCGTCTGCCAATTCTAGCAAGAGTTTCTCAGTTAAGCCTTTATAGTTAGACCCTATTTTTCGGATCTCCTCAAGTTTGGTCGCATTAAAAACTGAATGATCCTTCTTATGCCATCCAAGTGGCATGTACTCTCTATTAAACGCGTACCACCCGATTTCAGGATCACGAGCTATACCATAAGGAAAATTTATGCGAAAAAAATCACTAAGAGCCATATAACTATTTTTGTATTTACAAATGTAATGATGTAGTCCTTCTGAAGCACATGTGTTGATAACTAATTACTTAGATATTCTTGACCTTCATCACTAGATTCATTTGTGAAAATATTATGATCCGCTTTAAAACCTATCTTTTCCAAGTGTTGTAGATCCAGCTTCGAGAGTTTAGGGGTAGCAAGGACAAGAAAATGCTTTGGTCTGGAACATGCAACATAGGCAAAACGGATATGTTCTTCTTCTGATTTTTCATTTCTTATCCAATGAGAAAAGTGTCCCCCTTTACTTTGTTTATTTTTATGCGACACCAGCATCACAGCATCTAATGTCTCACCCTTTACACTATGTATAGTGGTTGTTCTAAAAACATTTTGCCCCGATTTATCCTTAAATAAGTCATTAACAGGAATATCTCCAAGGTTTGCGGGGGCCTTAATTTTACTTTTAATATTATCAAAAGTGGTCTGACTGTTATCGAAATAATGCCAATTAAGATTTAAAAATTGTTTTACAAGGCTACTCCAATTCTTCCAATTGACTCCGTCATTTTGCTCGCCGTAAGTATAAAGGGACTTCGACGCGTTCAAAAAATCTTTTATTAGTAACCGCCAGCGGATAGAATCAAAAGACTGTGGACGATATTGATTTCTGATGTCAGCTCTTCCCAGATAGGCTACAGAAAAAATGAATTTGCCTGCATAAGTCAGCGCGTTCGTCAAATCTGTCGAACTTCGGTCTAATTTAAACCAACAATGTAAACTGACAGCAAATAATTCAATCTTACTAAATTTCCACAACTGATTTTGAACCCTAAGTGAGTCGAGGGTTGTTTTGCCTCGCGCAAGGATAGCACAGTTTTTCGCTGGAATAGAGTATTGCTTCAACAAAGCAGCAAACTTGCTGGGCAAGTCAGTAAATGTAGTCTCATCATATTGCCATAAAACACATGTAATTGACGACTTCATTTCAATATTTGCGTAAATTTTTATCCCATCGTTCATCAAAAAAGATGTTACGTTAACAATTTCTTGATTGCTTCTAAAGTTCTTTGTTAGATATAGCTTCTTAAATTTCTTTGCATCAATATAACTTAAAAGCTTTTCAGGGTTGACGTAACGAAAATCATAAATCGCTTGGTTAATGTCGCCAACAAAATCTAGCTTTGACCCTTCTTGCATCAGTAGATCCAAGAATGAAATCTGACCGTCCGACAAATCTTGACACTCGTCAATAATAACTATAGGAAATCTTTGCGCAAGTCTTTTCGTCAAATATGGATATTTGACTAACAACTTGTAGCAAAGAAATTCTGCATCTGCATAAGTGGCAAACCCATCTTGCAAGAACTTGATTTTGTTCTTAATAAACACCGACTTCTGTTCTTCAGTCAATTTTTTTTCTATGAGGCTTTTGGCTAGGTCCGAATCTCCAACAATCGTTTCCCAATCCTCTTTGAAATGATATTCAGTGGCGGCAATAGGAATACTTTTACCATTATGTTGTACCTTTATTTCATAATTATGCAAAAAATCCGCATTGCTATCTTGATCAATTATTCGAACGCTTTTATCTCCATCCTGACCTTTGTAGGCGGTGAGATAATGACAAAATGGGTGAAGAATAAAATTATGCAACCAGCTGTCAAAAGTTCCAACAAAATGGGGATGAGTCCCAAGACTGAGATCAGCATATTTCCTGATGCGGGTGCTGAGTTCTTTTGCAGCACTATTTGTAAAAGTTAAAATAGCCAACCCACCCAGTGAATGCTGCCAAGACAAAATTTGGTAAGATGCTTTAAGTCCGATCACCTTTGTTTTACCACTTCCAGGGCATGCTTGCAGAAAGGTATTTTCACCAATAGCTTGATTGATATAAAATAATTGTTCTCCACTCAGCTTAATCACCGATGGTAAATCACAACGAATTAGTTTGTAGAGCTTAAAACAGATTTTAAGTCTCTTTTTATTTGTCATTAATCGACTAACCATTGGATCGCCTGTTTAATGTATAACGGAACTTGGAATTCAGTCTGGCTTTTAACTAGATATTGGGTTAGCGCTTGAGCAAAAACTCCCTTATCAATTCTGTTGAGTAACCAAAAAGCAGCATCGGCCTTTTCCTCAAGCGTTGCCGCTCCCCAATCATTATCAATATAGGTTTGAAGTTGGGATTTTATCGGTCCGTCAGTTTCCGTCAATTTTAATTGTACATCACACATTAAAGATAGATTGGTGCCCTCGAGAGCCAAGTCATACTCAAAAGTTTTAAGATTGGTAAAGAGCCTGCAATTAATGGAATTGTCTTTTAATTCCTGAACTAAATATAGCTGATGGTTTTTTCCGATCAGTGGACTAGATGGAGTTGGTTTTCCTTCTTTGTCCGGATCGTTATCAGTAAGGCCTGCACATCTAACGGGAATTCCACTGCAACCTGCAAAAACATCTTCAGATTTGCGGTGATAGCCTTTAAACAAAGCCATAAAATGATTAAAATATAACCCGTTTAAATTTATAATAGAAATACCGTAATCGTCAAGGCTATCACAATAGTGCTTCCCAGGGGTTTCAGCCGTGAGTTCTCTTAATACAGTTTTCGACAACTGCTTAATAAGCATGGCTTCAGCAATGCCCTCGACTAATAGCACGCCTTTTGCAAACAGCAGCGTTGATTTTGTTATATCAAGCCATCTTTCTAAAAAATCTTTGGTAGGGCTAGGTAAACAACATTCTTCAACAGCTGTAAATATGGGCATTGAGCTATCTTTTGTGGCAGATAATACTTTTATTGCATTTAAATCTACGCTTGAGGCAAGAGTCGTCGAATGGGTGGTGACAATTATCTGGATTTTATTTTCAATTGACCGTTGTTGTAAATAGTGCATCAATCGGATTTGCAATTGTGGATGAAGATGTGCTTCAGGTTCCTCAATCAATAATATTTTATGAAATGTATCTGTCGTTTCCGTTCCATCAAATTCGGCAAGAATTGTGGCTAAATAAAGAATGTTATTAAACCCGAGACTGTTTTCACTAAGTTCTCGAAACATATCAACAGAATTAGTTGATCCTGTTCCGGGAATGACAGGATAAAAAAGTAGCCTGATTCTTTCAACGATACGGTCGAAATTGATTTCTGTAAATTGTAACGAAGCATCTTGGCCAAAAACAGGCCCAACAGCCTTTAAAATGTTGTCTTTTATATAAGAGTTAGCTATTTGAATAGAGCTATCATTTAAAAGGTCTTTGTTTAACATAGCGAACTTCTTCTCTAGCGGGTGCATTTCATCGCTTTCATCCTGAATACGCAAGTTCTTCAGCAGTCGAGAAAGACGTGACCCTTTGTATGCTTTCAATTTGTCCTCTGCATCTCTTAAAGGGGGAAGATAGATGCAGTTTATCCTATTGAGTAACTCCCATTCAAATAATCCACTTTCAGATTCGTTGCCCCATATTTTTCTTTTAAACCTACCACGATTATCCTCTTTATTCTCAATTGCTAAATTTAGGATCGCCTTTTTGGGATCATCTAAGTTTAACCATGGAAGGTAAACTACCTGTTCATCATCATTCAAATTATCGAATTCACATGCTATTGAAATTCTTGGAGCTCCTTTCGTTTTCGTTGAAAGATGAAGAGGTTTGTGAAAATCCGATTCGGTTATGCCACCTCTGCCATACTCATCTTCTGATAGAATAAGTCTTAGCGCATCGATTATGGTGCTTTTACCTGTTGCATTCTCTCCAACGAGAATATTTAACCCATTATTCAATTTAACAGAAAATTCGCCACTAAAGGCTTTGTAGCCCTTGATTTTTAGTATTTTAAGATGCATGACAGCGTATTTTTACTAATGCACTAAGTTTAACCTAGAATAAATTATTCAGAAACAAGCAAATCTGTATATTAGTTAATTAAAAATTAATTCTAAAACTCTCATTTATTCTAATCTATATGGGTAGAATATTCTACACAGCATCTAGCTACACAGCGCCATATGATAATATCAACCAGTTGGTTGAAACACCTTTGATATGCAGCAAGCTGGATCTCTATAGGTGTATAATGACAGTAGGCAATCCGAGTTACATCACCAAGACGGACATTCGGAATTACGGCCTTTGGAGGGCCGTATCAAATTCTATTATCCAAAAGTGTTTGATAGTCTTCACAAATATCCAATCTGGAGAAGACCTGAATCTACATCCCATTTACAATGATTATGTAAGTGATCAAAAAAGAATAGTCAGCTACAATCTTGGTATGGCGGTGGCGAAATATTACGCGGAAAAATTGTTGTCGATCCCGAACTTAATTCATGTTGAATCTTTGAAAAAACAAGGCGCGATTACATTCCTTGATACAACTTCAAAGCTTGAGCCAGATCTGGTTGGTATGTCTGAAAATGGCGAATGGCATGTATTTGAAGCAAAAGGTACTACTGCTAAACACCTGAATAGTAAAATCAAAGAGGCAAAGGATCAGGGGGGAAATGTCGATACCATACATGGACTGGTCCCGTCGACGATAACCGCCTGTGCCACATCTTTTGGGGAAGATCGAATATTCTCCAAAATTGTCGATCCGCCTTCACAGAAAGGTGTGAAAAAAATTGTTATTGATCCTGAGAAATTTTATGAAACCTATTATTCACCGTATTTTGCGCTTGAGGAGTTCAGCAGCCCGAGAGGCAAAACATCTAGATTAAGGGGTGAAGATTTTAGAATGCTAAGTCTAAAGGCGAACAATTTGGATATTGAAGTTGGGCTGGATTTGGAAATTTATGAGTTGTTGGTTGATAGGAAATTCGACGACATCGAACAATTCTACATTCGTAATCAGTCGTCCGTGATTGACAGGCAAATCGACTCTGAAAACAATAGGATTTCAAGAGGATTAGATGGTTTCATTGTTCGATATGGCGGTTAAATTATAAGTGCATTTCAAATATAATTGTTAACTGGATAAACCAATTTGATTGGCCTCATTCCGCCAATTTTAGAAGAGTCCATAACAAACTGGTTATCAAGAAGTAATCAAAAATTTATTTTTGGTGAAGAGGGGGCAATAGGTTATGGTTTTTCCATATATATAACTCGAGTTCACATTCTCTTTACAATATGAATTCTTTGATCAAACTGTTTTCTAAAAAAAAACAAATATATCGTAGAGTATTAAGGCAGAACTGAAGGCTATGTATCAAAGAGGCTGAATGCGAAATACTGCGAAAATTCCTTCTTGAAATAGTCGTCTCTGGAAACAGTATGTTTAAATACATGGGCTGCTGCAATATAATTTTCAACAGTGTTGTAAATGGACAGATAGAAGTGTTGCAGGGCATTGATTTCAGTGCCTTCGCTATTTTTATATTCAAAACAGCTATAACCGTAGGTATCCCTGCCTGCGTCAACATAATCCTGTTTAAGATGATAGGATTCCTTTATACCAGTAATTTCATCAGGGAGTAATTGAAAAGTGTCATGGTCGTACGTGTAAGGTCCATGCTTGGCTCTATAACTATCAAAATAGCCTGAAATAGAGGCAATATTCGGGGCATTATAGATAAATAAATGACAAGGTTTATAGCAGATCTTTTTCACCTCTTTGAAGTAATCGAGGGCATCATGAAACCTAGCATTATCCATAGAAGTTTTCACCTCCACTATCGCCACTACCGATTCCGTCGGTACGATCACGATATCGTTGATCCTATAAAATGGAGCAAAGAAACTGGAATCATAGATGATTATATCTATCTGGCGACTTGTTTCGCCATCTGCATTGCGGATAAATCCTTGCTCAACACTTATTGTTTTTGGCAAATGCTCTTTTAAAAATGATCTAAGTATTTCTTCGGTAACAATTCCTATTGTAGGATGATGCCTTGTTATAAAGCCTTTGGCCTGATTTAACTTCAGGAGTAGTTCTTCACTTATAAACTGGAAGTTGTCTTGCATGATCCATTAATAAAACTAATCTATAAATATAGATTTTCAGATCAAGTTATCCTAAATGCACATGGAATTATGCAATAGCTATGATTACGAATAACTATATTGATGCAGCAAATGAACAATAATTAAAATCAGGCAAATATGATCAAAATATACATGGACTGGAATGTAATGAGTCAGATGAAAGCTGGGAAACATTCCGAATTCGCAGAGATTATTGCTGATAATAAAAAGTTCTATAAACTTTATTCAACTTCTCATATTGGAGATATAGCAGCAAGCAGTAATGCCCTTGAAAACAAACAAAACATTGATACAGACCTAGAGTTCATTTCGGAGCTTACCGGAAATCAATGTGTATTCAATACCGGTAAAGAAATCGTTATCGAGCACAGATCACCTCATGAACTATTCGACGAACGCACAGATCTAGGAGGAATTCTTGAAATGTTAAATTTGGGGAATGACGATGTGACCCTAACGCCTGAAGATGATGAAATCCGAAAACTTATTCTGCCAGCCCTTGAACATCTTAAACATCAGCCAAGTGATGAGGTATTCAAAGCGGCATTTGAAAACCCTGATTCCGCGAATGAAATGAGACAATTTCTTCCTGACCTGGAAAATAATTACACTAGTGCAGGCGTCTTCAATTCTATCTTAAATATGTTCAAAAGGCTGAATGAGAAAGAGGATTATAAGCAGTTACGGAACATAGTCCAACGGGGTGCAAGAATTAACCGTGACAGATTGTATGATACCTCGGACCCCTACAAAATGATCGAAAAAGCTTACGGGAAATTAGGCGTTGTTGTTCCCGACACCCCACTTTCCAATGAGTACGCACCACAATGGTTCAATGAACTAACCAACGAATACATCAAACTTGATATGCATGGCTATCAGGAAGACCAAGTAAAGATCGACAAAGGCAAAAAACAGACCTTTCGCAATACCACAGAGGATGCTTTCCACACCGCTTTTGCAACGACCTGCGATTTTTACATCACCAATGACGGGAGAAACCGGAAAAAAGCAGAGGTTATCTACGAAAAACTTAAAATCAATTCGTTAGTCATGACTACTGAGGAGTTTGTTGCCCACTATAAGAATTGGTTGCATTTTAAAGGTGAAAAATTTCTAAGTTTCATACCAGCGATCCTTCAATACGTTGATCCCGAAATCAGCGAGAATGGCTTACATCGAACCTATTTCGGTTGCTTTTTTGTTTTTGACTATTTTAACAAGATGCTCCTTATTCAGAACGAGGACGCAGCAAAAAAACCATTTTTTATGCTGACAAGGCAAAAGCCTACCCACAATACTTTTTTGTACCGCAACGAAATTGAAGTACTAGTCGACAAATTACTGGCGATTTTCGGTAAAGATCTAGAAGAACTCAATAGCATTCAAGATGCTGATCAAGATCAGATCAGGGCAGATGAGTGGCCAGGAAGAAAGTGGATCTACCTTGGAATGCATTATTACCTAAGAATCGTAACTGGGAGGTTGCAGCTTTATATCTCATTTATGACTGCCGAAGAAAATACGGAAAGTGCATCTTCATAAAAACAATCTTGAATAAAAATATTTTAAATTAGAATTTATGAACGTCAGTACGGTTTTAGGATATAAAGATATTTTTCCAGATCAGCAGGATATTTATGAAACACTCATGGCGGATTTAGATTCTGAATCCGCAATTCGCGTTTGCAGTGCCTTGAACAATGAGCTCAATGGTGCTGGTGGAATGCGAGGTAACCAAGGAGCGATTTTACGCGATATTGCTAAGCGCTTTTCCAAAGAACAGAAACTCGATTGGGACACAAGATACACCGCATATCTTAACCAGTTTCCTTCAGAAGCAGAACCGGTGCTCTTCAATAACAGGAGCTTCTTGGATATGGTCATAAAAGAACTGGGAAGAAACCACTCTCCAATTGAAAACGCAGAGGCACAACCGATCACTGAATACAATTTCCTAAAAGCCTATATGCTCGTTGCAGACGAAAATGCCGTTATAGATAACGCACTAATGGACCACACCAAAATTGAAAAATCAGATCCGATGTTTTTGATGAAAATTGTTTGGAGTTTAACCGTAACGAAGTTTGAGTACCTCGAAAAAAGCAGTCAGATTTTTGAGACTGTAAAAACAATGTGTTTTATGACGTTTTTACTGAATTCAGAATACCGTTCATTTCTAAATGAGTATCTGAAAAAACTAGCTGTTCCTTCACCTGGCGCATATCTTGCAGCTTTTGGTTTGTTGATCAAATCAATTAACAATTTTGATCCAAACGCCCGACTTTTGAAACGTTTGAATTACATTAAACCAGATCTTAATGCCGATCAAACCCTTTTGCAAAAGCTATCGATTAATCTTAAAAACCAACCGTCTTTTAAGCTTGCGGACATTAAAAAATCACCATTGTGCTATGCTAGTGACCGCGAGGCATATATCGTAATCGATTACAATTTCCTGACTAAAAAAATGTACCGTGGAGCATTTTTTGAGATATGCCATACGACTAGTTTGACGAAGGATAAAAGTAAAGAAGAGAAAAATAACATATATAATACTTATTGTTCAAAAGTCTCAGACTCGCTGGAGCATACGCTGTTTAAACCCGTAATGCAACAGCTGTTCCTCAAAGAAACGCCAGTTAAAGTTCATTTTGATGACCAAACACCCAATGTGCCCGACTGTTACTGTAGAATCGGAAATATCATTTTTCTATTCGAATATAAGGCTTACACTTTTCCGGAAGAACACATCCTTAAACCCGATTTCGAGAAATTCATTTCCTACCTCGAAGAAAGGTTCGTTAAGTCGGATACTGAAAGCCCAAAAGGAATTTCTCAACTTTACACTCAGATCCAGCTGATCTGCGATAACAAATTTGAGTTTGACAAAGAAGCGTATGAGATATACCTAACCCAAGGCTTGCATATTTTTCCGATTCTGGTGCATAGTGATTTTAACTACACAATGCCGGGCATAAACAGGTACTTACATGAGAGATTTGCTGAGTTGCTTTCGAAAGCTAGCCCTGACAATTTAAGGATTGCGCCACTGGCTATGATCAACTTAGAAACTATATGTGACTTTTCCATAACCGGTCAAAGTATAAATGACTTGGGTGCCGCAATCGAAAAGTATATCAATTTTATAAATGAAAATGAGCAAGCTTTTGTGCAGACCTGTTCTCAAACCGCCTTGCTTCGAGCGAGCAGTAGTTTCGATGCATTTTACCATCGAAATCTTGCTGCTCCCAGTAAAAACATCTCAATTCCTGAAAAGATAAAAGAATTGGTGGAATTGGCAGGCATTGTACTAACAGACTTGAATACGCCATTGTTAACCGATGGTGAATAATATAAATCAAGGTTATCACATTCGAACAACATTTTATGCGGCCTGTAAACGCTTAGTTTGCTAACTTGCGATATGCCAATATGTAAACTCTGTAAAATAAATGAAGCCAATAAGACCGGCAGCCATAATGTTCCTTTTTTCTTAATGAGATCGGTTGACAATGAAATAGGAAAACGTGCAAGAAATAAAGAACTAGGTTTTAAAATATCCGGCAATGATGTAAAAGGATATTTTGGACAGTCCGTACTCCGCGAAAAACTAGTTGAAGTATTTGGAGAACTTCCCGATGAGGAGCTTGAAAACCGAGAAAGTAGTATAATTGAGGATTATATTTTCTGCAAATCATGCGAAGATAAATTTGGTGAAATAGAAAGTGGATATGCCCCTACACTGACTAAAATTGGGGAAGGCGTTTATAACAGTAGTGGCAAAGCCGGAGAATCATTAATATTTTGGATCGGTATTTTTTGGAGAGTTTCTGTTTCGGACGAGGCAGCTTTCAAAATGCAGAAGAAAGATGAAAATAAACTTTGGCTGTTACTGAATCACTATATGAATCATCAAGACGCTTATGCGGAAGTAATTCAGTATCAGGAAGTTTTAGGCAACATTGGATATAAAATAATCAGATCTCCAGGATACGCTGAAAAGTTCAACACAGGTAGTTTTACCATTCACCTGTCGCACAGGCAGCCTTATTGTATGTTGCTCGGTGAATTTGCGGTGTTCCTATATATGAAAAAAACACATTTAAACGGGATTCAACAGTCATTCTATACTTTCGAAAAAGATCTGCCGTTAGCTCCAGTAAACACCACAAACAAGGATGAAGAAATATTATCTTTAAATCATGATGAGTTTTCTAAAAGAATTGACTCTGCAGCACATCATATGGCAGATAACCGAAAAAGAAGCATGAACGAATTTCTTGATTCACTGCATGTTGTCTGGGGAGGCGAAACAAAACGCATGCACAAAGATGTAAAGGAAGAAATTTTTAACCATTTAGCATATAGTAATGAGAAACTTGGCAAGAAATATACGAACGAAGATCTATTTAGATCAGCGTTTGAAGTGTTAAGTAAGTATAATAAACCTATCGATTAAAACTTATGTACCAATCGGGAATGTCAATATACCAATTGTTGTCTGCTGTTTTGTAAAACCGGAATGTTGTTCTCATTATTTATTATATTGAATCATCTCTTTATTGGCAGCTGGGTTTTTGGGATATTCTTTTTATTAAAAATGCTCTTACGGCCGTAAAACATCAAAAAAAACCGCGCGCAACCTATCCGAGTTGCCGCGGCCATTACTAATCTACTTAAAAAGAGGGTGAAATTTATTTTAAAACTCGGGAAGCAAAATAAATTTTATCAGATTTTTCTGATTAAAAAACGTCTCCGAGGCGAGTTTTAAATTTTCAGGATTAATGTTATTAAGCAAGGAATTATTCTCTAGAACCTCTAGCGGATTTTCTTTATTTTCGAATTGTCCACCCAGGTTGGATATTACGGTTCGATTTGTGCCAGCTATTTCGGAGTGTTAGTGCCAGCAATTACGGTTTAAATGATGCCACTTTTAATTTTTAAAGAGAATGATTATATTTACACAATAGCAATTGCAGCTAAAACGTACAAAATAAATGGTGAGCGATTAGGTGAGTTAAATCGAAAACCGCATAAAATACTATTTAAACGCTGATTTTAGCACCAGGTGCAAATCCCAGCGGGATCACAGAAAGCCTCATAGAAATGG
This sequence comes from Pedobacter borealis DSM 19626, assembly GCF_000708285.2. Lineage (GTDB taxonomy): Bacteria > Bacteroidota > Bacteroidia > Sphingobacteriales > Sphingobacteriaceae > Pedobacter > Pedobacter borealis. The sequence goes on along the minus strand of NZ_JAUG01000016.1, from coordinate 17,641 downwards.
AGGGCACTGAAAAACTACCTATTTAAAAAGGGCTTATGAATTTTTTATTCCATAAGCCCTTTTCTTTATGATATTCGCAATCTCTTAAATTTTATTTCGCAATTAGACGATTCTAAGAGGCCTTATCTGCCGTTTTTTCTCAATATTTAATACGACATTTTTTACAAGGACTTTTTCAGTGCCCTCTAGAAATGTGGGGCTTTTTTGTTCTATTCCTGCTGGCTTTGCATTGCTAATATATTAAATTATAGACCGTCAAAAGGGCTTTTTATTGATTTATTATTTTGGTAATCAACTGCATTTTTTTTGTCGTTTTGCTGCCGCTATGCCTTATGAATTCTACTGTGTTTCGCAAATGAGTCCCACTTTGCGACAAATGTTTAGCGGAGTTTAGATAATTTACGGACACTGTTTTTTCTAACAATTATTTATAAAACTTATGGAAAAATCAGTAGCCGAAAAGCTCCCGGGGGTCCGAATCAATCTAAATACATTACACCTTCCATAACGATTATAGAAGATCCGCTTATCCAAATTCCATCGTCCACTACTTCTGCCTCAATAACAGAGGGCCTCCTAACATGAGCACCTTGTAAGATGCGATAATTTTGGTTTTTTTCCACATAGCCAAGATTTTCAAGGTAACCGGTTAAAGGCCCCGCTGCAGTTCCGGTAGCAGGATCTTCATCAATACCAATACTGGGGTTAAAAAAACGTGTTTCTGCAAGAAATTCACTTTTGCCATGTTCAGTAGTAAAAAGATAGCAACCTTCAAATCCGAATTTGGAGGAAGCTTCTTTCAAAAGACTTTTACTCAATACTGCTTTGTTTAAGAATTCCGAATTCTTTATGGGAACCATAAGGTGTCCCACTTCTGTTTTTACAATATTGATATTCCAATCGTTAAGGGTAAGATCGTCAGCACTTAGTCCAATGGCTTCGGCAATTACGCTGGCAGGTACCGTTACCATGATTTCAGCAGGTCTCTGTTTCATGCCAACGTAAGGAATTCTATCCTTCTCACTGATCTTAAGGGGGATTTTTTCACCCGCCATTAACACCCAAGCCTGTCCATTTTGTTCGCGGAAAATATCCCATTTTTTTAAGATAGCCAGGCATACTGCACCCAAAAGATTATGTCCAGCTCCGGTAATCTCAAAATTCGCTGGCGTAAATGATCTTACGCTAAACACTTTTTCAGTTGCCGAATAATTTACAAAAGAAGTCTCTGAATATCCAAACTCCCTGGCGATGTCATAATATTGTTCCAATTCCAATTGTTCCTCAGTATAAACTACAGACAACTGATTTCCCTTAAATTTTTGATCCGTAAAAACATCCAATACGTAATAGTCAACTTTCTTTTTCATCGTTTTCATTTTTATGATTTCAAAATTAGGACACAAAACTTTAAGTTTGTTATCGGTTAACTAATGGTTACCGGTTACCTTTTGTTAACTATCAAATATGGAAACACCAATCAAACGGGAAGCGACCTGCGAGCAGGAGCTGGCGGCTATCCGGGATAGCCTGGAAATACTTGGCGGCAAGTGGAAGCTACGAATTATGCGATATCTTAACAATCATATAGATGAAAAAAACACATTTAAGAAGATCCAGCGTGAGGTTGAGGGTATATCTGCAAAAATGCTTTCCAAAGAGTTGAGGGAACTTGAAATAAACCTCCTCGTTACCCGAACGGTTATGGAAACCAGGCCTATTACCGTGAATTATGCAATGACAGAATATGGGCTAAGTGTTTTCCCGGTCACCGAAACATTGGTTGATTGGGGATTAAACCACCGTGAAAAAATAAAGTAGCATTCAAAAGCATTAGACCACAGTTCCGATTCGGCATTAAGAAAGGGCTGACGTTTAACACATAAGATTGTAAAAAAACAACACTGCTCGCGATCGGGTTAATCGATACAGCAGGCAATTGATAAAAAGCAAAGTTTCATCAGCCAAATTAATAATACGTTTCAAATCGAATACAAAAGTATCCGAGATAATGTCAGGAGGATCATCAAATACCTCGATAATTTGAATAATCACAAAGCCGTTTTATTGCCCCTTTACCCGGGCTGCTCCGACACAGCTCTAGACCAACAATACCTTACGATAACTTTCTCTTTACCTTTCATTTAACTACCGTGAACTCGCTGATCTTAAGCGACGCAAACCTTTGACCTACCCGATCTACACCAAGGCTACAACTCAACCGAAGCATGTGCGAAGCAGTATGCAAACAAGTACCCAGCAGGCCTGGCCGGAAGGTGGCCTAAACGTGGGGTAAATGTGGCTTAAAGGTGTACTTTAGAATATTTTTTTGGGGATTTTTAATCAGATGGATTGATTTGGGATACCATCTCTTCTAATTAACCCAATATACTAAAATTATGGCTATCCGGAATTGAATTAACAAGATTAACGGGGCAAACGGAATCTTGTTTTTTACAAACGCGGAATTAAGCTTTGAAATTATTTAGTATCGATTTCTACTTTACCACCATTTTTAAATAGATCGTGGGAGATGAAATATCCGTTATTTGCTTTCCCGTTAACTTTAATGTTGGTGATCCCCCTTCCCTTTCCAGGCTTGCTAATTGTTAAAAAATTTCCTGTACTGGTTTTCCATTTAACTTCATCAAAAAGTGGAGCAGTAACTAAATATTCGGCATCTGTTGCGGAGAATGGATACAAACCTAAAGAACTGAATACATACCAGGCAGACATTTCACCAGCATCATCCATTCCCGAAAGCGCCAAACCATCGCTCCCTATACCATATAGCTCATTTAAGATTTTATCGATAATTTTTTGTGATTTTTCTGGTTTCCCGATAAGCGTATAAGAAAAAGGAGCTTCATGATCTGGCTGATTTCCCTGGCAGTATTGACCAATCATGGTTTCTACATTCCGTGCTATATATTTTGGGTTCCAGGGCACAGTAAACAAGGAATCTAACTTGGATTCGAACCCTTTTGCACCGCCGTACAATTCGATTAAACCTTTCATATCATGAGGCACATAAAATGAAACCTGCCAGGCGTTGGCTTCCCTGTACATATATTCGTAATAAGGGTATTGTGGATTAAACGGTTTGATCCAATCGCCATTCTCTAATCTGCCCCTCATAAAGCGTGTACCCGGATCGAACATATTTTTATAGTTTTTCGATCTCGCCATCAAGGTGCGGTAATTGCTGCTATCGCCGAGTTTTTTAGCGATCTGAGCCAGCGAATAATCATCGTAAGCGTATTCCAATGTTTTAGAAACGCCTGCCTTGGCTTTGGTTTCTACATGTGGATTTTTAACATCGGGATCTGAGATATAACCCTTCTCGATATATTCTTTCACAAACGGACGGGCACCACCATCTACATTGGCATTACGTAATAAAATTTGATAAGTACCCTTGATATCGAAATCATCTATTCCCCTTAAATAAGCACCTGCTATAGAGGATGCGCCATGGTCGCCATGAAAAAACGTTGGGATGAATCCTGTTTTATCGCCAACCTCTTTCATCGATTTAATTACATCCAAGGTAACCTCAGGCGTAATTAAACCCAGCAGTACATCCTTATTGCGATAAGTATCCCAAAGGGAAGGTTCGGTATAATAGTTGAAATTACCCTTAACAACGTTGTGCTTAGCATCTTTAAATTCACCGTTTACATCACTCCGCAAAGCTGGCCATAAAAAAGAGCGGTACAAACAAGAATATAACATTTGCTTCTGTTTTTCGGTGCCACCCTTTACCTGTATGGTAGATAAAAGTGTTTCCCATTTTGCTGTCGCTTCATTACGGATCTCCGGAAAAGTCTTGTTGCCAATTTCTCGTTCCAGGTTTTCTTTGGCATTAGCTGTACTTACAAACGATAAGCCGATTTTAAGTTCTACTGGCGCTGTACCGCTATCGGCCAAGTGCATAATCGCATAGCCTGAGCGTTTACCTACATCAGTCTGATCAAGTTTTTCGATCTTGGCATTTACCGTTGCGTAGAAATATACATTTTCGCCACCTTGGAAGCCCTGTATAGCAGAAGTACCAACTTGCTCGATATTCCATGTAGAAACCCTGCTATTGGCCTTTCCCATGTCGAAAAGAATCTGTCTGTTAGTGGGATTCTTATAGTCATATTGATGAAATCCACACCTCAAAGTTGAAGTAAGCTTTACATTTATCTTATAATCATTTAGATAAACCTGGTAAAAACCTGGTGCTGAACTTTCATTTTTGTGCGAAAATTTCGATCCAAATTTACCGTTAGCATCAGATAGCGGTAAAATTGGAATGTTGCACAAGTTCCAGTGCCCTTTATTGGTGTGTGCAAAGCCATAAATAGTATCATCTTCATATTCGTAACCTGCACCAGATCCAAATTCTGTAATCGGACTTAATTGCACCATAGCATTCGGCAATGAGCTACCTGGAAAAGTTAAACCCGCCCACGATCGCCAGCCCTGTGGCAACTCATAACCTAAAATTTTAGGATCGGTTAAGGGCACTGTGCCGATAAAAGTATTTACATACTTGGTAAAAGCTGTTTTGGATTGACTTTGAGCAGTATATATGTGCGTAAGGCTCAAAAACAAAATTAAGGTTAGAAATTTGGTTATCGATTTCATTTTACATAAAACGTTTTAGTGTGTCATATCAAATATATAAAATCTATTAAAATCCAATCTAAAATATCATAATAGTTACCAACTAAAATTTCGCTGGTGCAAATTATCGGATGCTTAAATAATTGAATAGTATGCCAATAATCGATAGGTATTCATCTACCTAGTGGGCAGCACAATCGTTTGATTATCTATATATTTGGCTATACACTAATCAAATAACCAACATGTTTTTTAATTGCAAGCAAGCTATTCTCTGCACGCTAGTCTCATTTGCAGCCTTTAGTTTTTTCACGCCAGTTTTCGCTCAAAAGAAAGAAAAACCATCTTTATTGATTTGGGACGATAAACCTGCAAAGAACTGGATGACAGAAGCCTACCCCATTGGAAATGGTCGCATTGGTGGTATGATTTTCGGCGATGTAAATCAAGAACATATTCAGTTTAATGATAATACGCTCTGGACAGGAGATGAAAATGATCGGGGTATGTACCAGACTTTTGGAGATATATTTATTGATTTCGACAATAAAGATCAAAATTTCAGCAATTATACACGGAAATTAAATCTAACCGATGCGGTTCATTCCATCAGTTACACTCAAAATGGGACCAGCTATAAACGTGAATATTTTTGCAGCTTTCCGGATAAAGTAATGGCTTTAAGGTTAACTGCTGATCAGAAAAAATCATACTCAGGCACGGTTAGGCTTAAAAACGCACATCAGGGTGTCGTAACTGTTCGTGGAAATACCATCCAATTTGTAGGCAAATTATCAAATGGAATGCCTTATCAGGCCACGGCTTTGGTTAAAATCGAAAATGGTAGTAGCCATTCAGTTAAAAATGATGACGGAGAAGGATTAAAAATCGAAAATGCTGATGCCATAACCATCCTTTTTACCGCTGCTACGAATTATAGCAACAAACGTAGCCAAAATTGGAAAGGAGAAGAACCTGCTTCCAAGATAGACCGTATCCTAAAACAAGCAACGGCAAAATCATATTCAAATCTGTTAAAAGCACACGTTCAGGATTACCAGCAATTATTTAACCGTTTAGCTATTAATTTAGGTGAGCATGATATTAAAAACAACAGTTTACCAACTTATCAAAGGCTAATCAATTATAAAAAAACGCCTGATCCGGCCTTAGAGGCGTTGATTTTTCAATACGGTAGATACCTTCTGATCAGTTCATCAAGACAGGGAGGATTACCGGCCAACCTGCAGGGCCTCTGGAATGAAAGTAATACACCGCCATGGGGCAGCGATTATCACTCCAACATCAACATCCAGATGAACTATTGGCTGGCTGAGCCGACTAATCTTTCTGAATGTCAGCTCCCATATCTCGATTACATTAACAGTATGCGGGAAGTGAGTGCTGTTGCCACACGCAAACAATATCCGAATACCCGTGGCTGGACCGTAAAAACAGAAAATAATATTTTCGGAGGAATGAGTTTTTTATGGAACACGCCTGGAAGTGCCTGGTATGCGCAAGCACTTTGGGAGCACTACGCTTTTACAAAAGACAAAGATTATTTAAAGAATTTTGCTTACCCCATTATAAAAGAGATATCGGAGTTCTGGGATGACCATCTGAAAAGAAGATCAGATGGCACTTTGGTATCTCCGTTGGGCTGGTCGCCAGAGCATGGGCCAACTGAAGATGGCGTAACCCACGATCAGCAAATTGTGTACGATTTATTCACCAATTATATAGAAGCAGCTGGAATTTTAGGCATTGATAACGATTATAAACAACACATTGCAGACCTTAAAGCACACTTATTGAAACCAAAAATTGGTAAATGGGGACAATTACAGGAATGGGAAACCGATCGTGATGATCCCAAAGATCAGCACAGGCACATTTCTCATCTGTTTGGTCTGCATCCAGGGAGAGAAATCAGCACCATTAAAACACCAGAACTTGCCAAAGCCGCGAGGGCAACTTTAACTGCACGTGGTGACGAATCGACAGGATGGTCTATGGCTTGGAAGATTAACTTTTGGGCCAGACTACAGGATGGAAATCATGCCTACAAAATATTACAGAACTTCATTACGCCAGTAGGTGGCTCAGGTACCGATTACAACAAAGGTGGTGGCATTTACACCAATCTTTTCTGTGCACATCCACCCTTCCAGATTGATGGAAATTTTGGTTATACTGCGGGCGTTTCAGAAATGCTCTTACAAAGCCAGGCTGGTGAATTACAATTTTTACCTGCCCTGCCCGATCAATGGTCAACAGGAAGTATTCAGGGTTTAAGAGCGAGGGGCAACTTTGAAATTACGGATCTGCAGTGGAAAGATGGTAAAGTTATAAAGTTGTCGATCAAATCGTTATCTGGCGAAGATTGTGTTGTGAGATCTCCTAATGCGTTAAAACCTAAGCTTAAAGGTATCGATGAAGAAAAATCTGGAAATGACTTTAAATACAGTTTTAAAACACAGGTAAGAAAAGTATATAGTTTTGAAGGATAGTTTGGTCGTCATTGCGAGATGGCTTTTTCAGCCGACGAAGAGGCCATATCATAAATAGTGAATTGTCATCCTGAGCCTGTCGAAGGACTTAGTTGAATAACTTTTATGTGTTTCGACAGGCTCTCCGTAGGAGTCCTTTGGGCAACATGACAAAATCTGAGAAGAAATTGTCTTTATGATACAGCCTCAATCTTAAAACGATCGCTACTCGTCAAGTCACTTCATTCAAACATTTACCTTCTAATTTTCGTTTAATCATAAATAGATTTTGTTATGAGCACATCCGATAAACTATTAACCGAGCATAATGCTAAAGTTGTTGTACTTGATTTTATCAATGCCTTAAACACCGAAAACTTTGAAATGGCCAGAGCACAACTGCATGATGACATGACTTTTAAAGGTGTTATGGGCGAAAGAAACGGCGCTGATATTTACATCGAAGACATGAAGAAAATGAAATTCAAATACGATGTTAAAAAAGTATTTGTAGATCAGGAAGAAGTTTGCCTTTGGTACGATATCAACATGGGTGAAAAACCAATCTTTTCAAGCGGTTGGTACAAACTGGAAGACGAGAAGATTAAATCATTCCAGGTGATTTTCGATCCAAGGCCTATATTGTAAGGGAGATGGAAACATCGTAGTATCGTCATTGCGAGAAGACTTTTTCAGCCGACGAAGCAATCCTACAACGTTCGCTATTAACGTGTGTTTTAAGATTATTCATTTGTTTTTAAAGGCATTCATGAGTTCAATCGTTCGGTTAGCTTCTTGCCTCTCAATGACGAACATTCTATAAGAATCTGTAAATGAATTCGTTGTCAAAGAATATTTACCGATTTATAGTTAAATAGGTAGTTAACGATAGATTGTTCCATTCATGTAAGTAGAAATGACGAATACTAATATACTAACAGACCTGCTTAAGCTTCCTAACAATGATGTGGCTACCTTCCAACTGAAAAAGAAACATTAAAAACTCATCCGTTTCACTGATTTCAATACTTTTAACGATGCCAGATTGGCCCTTTCCATCTGTTATAACCTCTCCTATTTTAATTTCTAAAAGTGTCGAAGTAGGCAAATTATCATTTATTATTGTCATATTGTAAAAGGTAAGTTCAGTGTGAATATGTTTTTTTAGACGTAAAAGATACCTTTATGGGTATTGGCAATTTCTGATATAATGTATGAAAAGATAAAACAAAACCGTATTGATTGGGAATTGAACTGAAGTCAAAATCAGTCATTAACAACAATCAATACGGTCGGTATATTAAGCTTTTAATAAAGCTGGTTTTTCGTGGTAGGTTCTCCAAAGTAACTCACCAAATAAGGTGTTAGACCAAGCAAACCAAGCCCTTGTAAAGTTTGCCGGGTTGTCTTTATTGAAAGACTCGTGCATAAAACCTTTGCCAGCATGTGTTTTGCGTAACATTTCGATACAGGCTTTAATCTCGGTATCATCTTTTGAAGTTAAGGCGCGCATGGTGATACTCATTGGCCAGATCATATCCTGACCAGCGTGCGGCCCACCAATTCCCTCGGCAGCTGTACCTTTAAAGAAATATGGATTGTCTTTAGAGAGGGCGAATTTTCTTGTGTTCTGATAGATCGGATCTTCAATTTTCATTGCACCTAAATAAGGTAAGCCCAACAAGCTTGGTACATTAGAATCGTCCATCAGATACGAGCTTCCAAAACCATCTACCTCAAAGGCGTAAATTTTACCATATTTTGGATGACTAACGATTGCGTGTTTTTGTAGCGCTGCACTCACTTCATCAGCAAGGTTTAACAAACCGCTTTCCAGAGCTTGGTCATGCTGTAAAGCTTTAATCATTTCTGCTGCCTGCTTTAAGCTCGATACCGCAAAAAAGTTAGAAGGAACCAGGAATGGGAAAATGGTGGCATCATCACTCGGACGGAATGCAGAACAGATTAGTCCGACCGGATTTACCGGAAAACCATAACCCGCCATCGGTAAAGAATCGGTAGGTTGGGTAGTTTCGCGTTGAAAATGATATGGCCCTTTATCCGTTTTTCGCTGTTGCTCTTTAAATGTTTTTAAAGTAGCTTCAATTCCTTTTTTCCAACTGGCATCAAAAGGTGTTTTATCGCCTGTTTTTTTCCAGTAGTGGTAAGCCAGGCGGATTGGATAACATAAAGAATCTATTTCCCATTTACGCTCGTGTACACCAGGCTGCATGGCCGTTTTATCGGTTTTCCACTCACCTACCTTAGTGGCATCACCATAAAAAGCATTTGCATAAGGATCTTTTAAAACACATTTAGTTTGGTGGATAATTACGCCCGCTATCAATTTTTTAAGTGCTTCATCTTCGTTTACGAACTGAAGATATGGCCAAACCTGTGCTGAGCTATCGCGCAACCACATCGCATCAATATCACCCGTTATTACATATGTATCTGGTCTACCATCTTTTTCTGAATGATAAACCGTAGTATCTAAAGTATTGGGAAAACAATTTTCGAACAGCCAGGCCAATTCGGGGTTTTTAACGTTTGCCTGGAAAGTTTTAATTGCGGCATCTACAGCTTTACTTTGAAAGTGCCGTTTTGCGGCAGCTACACGTACCACAGGGAATTCCGGTGCGAGATTAGCGGCAAAAGAAAATTTCGATGCGACAACTCCTGCCCCTAACAAGCCTGTGTTTTGTATAAATGTTCTTCTTTTCATTATGATGTGTTATGATATTTTGGTTTAATTTCTACTAAACGAAATCTATATATTATCGATTATGATAAATAAGTAGTGGTAAGATTTTATTCGGTTAGCGCTTAACAAATATTATTATAATTTTTCGAACATCAAAATCATTATAGTCAATTAAACTATTCCTAAATCGATTTTCTTATGCATCATACTGAAATTGATTCAGATAACATTTTTGACGGACCTAAAGGTAATAATTATGTCAGTAAAAATAATTTTGAATGAGTATATTTAAATAACCAAACCTATTTATATGAATGCTGATAACAGTCTCCTATCAAAACGAATTTTATCTATTGATATACTCCGTGGATTAGTGATGATCATTATGGCACTGGATCATACAAGAGATTTCTTTCATGTTGGCGCCATGACCGGCGATCCGCTAAATCCAGACACCACTACGGGGATGTTGTTTTTTACCCGTTGGATTACGCATTTTTGTGCACCAACCTTTGTTTTCTTATCGGGATTATCTGCTTATTTATCGGCACAGAACAAAACGGCAGCCCAGGCGAGTTCATTTTTGTTAAAACGGGGTTTATGGTTAATACTGATAGAGATTGTTGTCATCACATTCGGGTTAACCTTTAATGGAACATATAATTTTATTATTCTTCAGGTGATCTGGGCTATTGGCACCAGTATGATATTCCTCGGATTGGCCAGTCGAATTTCGTATAAAACTGTGCTGATAACCGGCCTGATATTGGTTTTTGGGCATAATCTTTTCAATTTATTCCCTGCTCCACCAGATTCAAATGGTGGCTTGATCTTAAAAATATTTTTCACGGCATCAGGAACCGTTGTGCCGCTTTCTGCCAATCATTTTGTTGGTGTATTTTACGCCATCCTCCCATGGACAGGCGTGATGTTTGTGGGCTATGGCGTTGGTGCCTGGTATAAAAAAGGTTACGCCGCCGACCGCCGACAACGCAATTTATTAATTGTAGGTTTGCTCACTATCTTTGTGTTTATCTCCCTGAGGTTGATCAATATATATGGCGATCCCGTTCCGCGAAAAGAATATCACGATTTCTTTAAAAACGTGCTTGCTTTTTTTAATGTAAACAAATATCCGCCATCTTTACAGTATATCGCTATGACTTTAGGTCCGGCCATGTTATTTTTGGCTTTTACTGAAAAACTGAGCAACCGGTTTGCCAGGATAACTTCTGTATACGGTGCTGTCCCCTTCTTTTATTATGTAATACACTTTTATCTGTTGCACACCCTCTTAATTGTGGTATTTTTTGCCACAGGACATAGCACCAAAGAAATTGTACAGGTTCCATTTTTATTTAGACCTGCAGCCTTTGGCTTTGGTTTACCAATCGTGTATTTAATATGGCTTTGCGTGGTGGCCTCTTTGTATCTTCCTTGCAGGTGGTTTAAACAATATAAGGAAACACACCGCCAATGGTGGTTAAGGTATATTTAAAGCCAAGAGGGTGTTCATAAAGGCGATTTCACCTAATATGCCGTCATATTGTCCAAAGGACTCCTACGGAGCGCCTGTCGAAACACCTTAAAGCGTATTTAAACGGGCCTTTCGACAGGTTACCAATGACAGATTCTAAAAATTGGCGTCATCTCGACCGAAGCAAATGCGGAGTGTTCCAAAGGAACTCCTTAGGAGGAGAGATCTTTGGACCATGTTAAAAGATCTCTCCACTGCGGTCGAGATGACGATTTATCTTATCGATTACCCAACTCCTTTGTTTTTTGCCAAAAAACTGACCTCTCAGGATAACAAATCTATATTTGATAGAACCTTTTTGTTTAGCCTTTTTTCCATTTTATTCCACAGCCAACAGCTTTAGTTGATGCAATTGCAGGCTTTTTACCGATGGATAATTCATTAACTGCATTTTTAACATACTCCACTTTTGTACTGTTTGCTTCTTCCGGATCGTTATCTATGGCACCAATGTACTCAACCACATTTCCTTTATCGGTTTTGTTCAGCACAAAAACATGTGGCGTTCTGGTAGCACCAAACTGTTTGGTGACTACATGATCGGGATCTAACAGATAAGGGAAATTGAATTTCTTTTCTGAGGCCAGTGCCTGCATTTTTTGGAAACTTTCATCCGGAACGGCTCCAGCGTCGTTTGGATTAATAGCCACAACAGGATAACCTTTTGCAGCATAAGTTGCGTTTAAAGCAGAGATGCGCTCCTGATAAGCTTTTGCAACCGGACAGGTATTACAGGTGAAAACCACAATATAGCCCTTTGCATCCTTGTAATCGGCCAAAGCAACCATTTTGTTGTTTACGTTTTTCAGCGAGAAATCTTTTACTACATCGCCCACTTTATAACCTTCAGTCTGGGCAAATGCGAATCCTGAGATTAGCATAAAAGCCACTAAAATCAATCTTTTCATAACGATCTATTTTAAGTTTAACAAGGTATTTTTCAGTTCAGTTTCTGTAAATTCCTTCTCATAAAAACGTCTGGCTTTCTTGTTTACAAATAATGTAGCAGGAATAGCACCCGACCATTTTTTGTCTATCCGTTCAATATACGCTTGCTGATCGGGCTCGTTTAAAAGAAATACTTCGGCATTAATTTTATTGTTCAACACAAATGGAATCACTTCCTTTTGCAATTTTGACTTGAAATCTAAACTCACCAAAATTACCTTAACTGGCTTTTTTAAATTGGCTAAACGTAATTTCTCGAAATTCGGCAACTCGGCCACACATGGTGAACACCAGGTAGCCCAGAAATTGATTACATAAGTTGTATCTTTTCCATTAGCCATGCGTTTATCCAACTCATCCAATTTGAGCAATGTTACCTGCGCTGTAGCGCAATAAGTAATTAAAGATAAGCAGATTATGAAAAATACACGCATAAATGAATAACGAAATTTGGTGGGGATTGTTTTATCATTATTTGTCATTCTGAGCAAAGCGAAGAATCTTTCTTCACTTTAAATTAAAGATTCTTCACTACGTTCAGAATGACAGTAAAAACTAATTCACCGATCCCGATTTGACCAATACACGTTGATAAGCTGGAAGTGTTAAATCATCAACAATTACGCCTCTGGTAGTGCTTGCATGCACGAAAAAACCATTATTGAGGTATATCCCCACATGATCTACATCATTGCCGCCAAAAGAGAAAAACACCAGATCTCCTTCCTTTAAATTATCGATGTTTTTACGCTTCACCACATTGGCTTGCTCACGTGAAATACGTGGAAGTGTAACCCCGTAAATTTCTTTCTCCAATAAAAAAGCAAAACCAGAACAATCAATACCGCCTTTATCTAAACCCCCAAAACGGTATTTTACACCTGTCCAATCGGTAATGAAACGATAAAGCGGTTTGCTCTGTAAATTTGCCATTGCATCTGCCGCTTTCGAAGCCTTTGTATCACTTTTAACCGTGTACTTACGGGTACCGCATGACGAAAGAAAAAATATAATTGCTATTAAAAAGAATATATTCCTTTTGAGGTGGAAGGTAAAAGGTATAAGGTTTAAGGTTCTTTCCATCGTATAGTATATTAGTTGCATGTGATGAGATTTAAAACCTTATGCCTTAAACCCCACACCCTACAACCTCTCTTAGTTCTTAATCAATCGTTGTATTTCGTCCAGTTTCAATAAAGCTTCAACAGGCGTTAATGCGTTTACATCCAAATTATTCAATGTATCGCGGATTTTAACCAGAACAGGGTCATCGATGGCGAACATCTGTAACTGATAAGCCTGGTTCTGCACTTTTTTAATGCTGTCTTTTATACTTTGTCCTTCTGTACGGTCTATTTCCAGTTTTTTCAATATCTCATTAGCACGGCCAATTAATTTTGTTGGCATACCGGCCATTTTTGCAACGTGTATACCAAAACTATGTTCGCTACCACCGGGAACGAGTTTCCGTAAAAAGATTACCTTATTGGTCATTTCTTTTACCGATACATTAAAGTTTTTAATGCGCGGCATGGTATTGGCCAGCTCATTTAACTCATGGTAGTGCGTAGCAAATAAAGTTTTTGGTCTGGCAGTTGGATGCTGATGCAAAAACTCAGCAATGGCCCAGGCGATTGAAATACCATCGTAGGTACTTGTTCCGCGCCCAATCTCATCGAGTAAGATTAAACTGTCATCCGAAATGTTGTTCAGGATACTGGCCGTCTCATTCATTTCGACCATAAACGTACTTTCTCCTGAAGAGATATTATCAGATGCCCCTACCCGGGTAAAAATCTTATCTACAATACCTACTTCAGCATCTTTTGCAGGAACGAAGGAACCCATTTGCGCCATCAGTACAATCAGCGCCGTTTGCCTTAAAATGGCCGACTTACCCGCCATGTTGGGACCGGTAATCATAATAATCTGCTGACTTTCCGTATCGAGATATACATCATTGGTAATGTATTCTTCTCCAACGGGCAATTGTTTCTCAATTACCGGGTGGCGGCCACCTTTAATATCAAGCACTTTATTTTCGGTAACTTTTGGCTTGTTATAATGGTTTTTGGCCGCTAACTGTGCGAAACACAGTAAACAATCCAGCTGCGCAATTAAAAACGAATCGAGTTGGATCGGTTTGATGTAACTGGCTGTTTCGTACATCAGTTCGTTGTACAAACGGATTTCGATAGCCTGTATCTTCTCTTCCGCACCCAAAATCTGATCTTCGTATTCTTTAAGCTCCGGTGTAATGTAACGCTCGGCATTTACCAGTGTTTGTTTACGGATCCAGCCCGCTGGTACTTTATCTTTATGGGTATGGGTAACTTCCAAATAATAGCCGAAAACATTATTAAAGGCGATTTTTAACGATGGGATACCCGTTGCTTCTGCTTCGCGTTTTTGTATCTGAACCAGATAATCTTTACCACCAAAAGCTATTTTACGCAAGCGATCCAGATCTTCATCAATTCCATCTGCAATTACATTTCCTTTAATCAGCAAAGCTGGTGGTTCGGGCTGTAATTCCCTTTCAATTCTCTCCCTAATAGCCAAACACGGATTTAACTGATCGGCTATTTTAATGAGGAAAGGATTTTTAGAATCGGCAGCCAGTTTTTTAACTGCCTCAATATGGTAAAGCGCACGTTTTAAAGCAACCAATTCTCTCGGACCAACGCGTTGAAGGCCGACTTTAGAAATGAGTCGTTCTAAATCTCCAATCTGTTTAATGTTATTTAAAAATTCGCCTTGTAATTCTTCATGTTTTACAAAATACTCCACCATTCCAAGTCGCTCCTGGATTGGTTTCAATTCTTTTAATGGCATAATGATCCACTTCTGCAACAAACGTGCGCCCATTGGGGTACAGGTATGGTCCAAAATATCGAACAAGGTTACGGCATTGTCGTTAGGCGAATTCACCAATTCCAGGTTGCGAATGGTGAAACGGTCTAACCACATATAACGGTCTTCCTCAATGCGGCCGATCGAACTGATATGCTGTAGATTGCGGTGCTCGGTTTCGCCCAGGTAGTGTAGAATAACACCAGCAGCAACAATTCCGCTCTGTAAACGCTCTACACCAAAACCTTTTAAAGAGGAAACCTCAAAGTGTTTCATCAGGGTTTCGTTTCCAAAATCAGTGGTAAAAGGCCATTCGTCTAAACCAAAAGTGTAAAAACGGTCGCCGAAGTGCTCGGTAAATGCCTGTCGCTTCGATTTCTGAAAAATAACCTCTGTAGGTTTAAAACCTTGCAAAAGCTTGTCAATATAATCGCTGTTGCCCTGCGCAATTAAGAATTCACCTGTCGATATATCTAAAAATGAAACGCCCAATTGTGTTTTATCAAAGAAAACACAGGCCAGGAAATTGTTCGATTTTTGGTTTACAATATTATCACCGTAAGCAACGCCGGGCGTAACCAATTCTGTTACACCACGTTTAACAATGGTTTTTGTGGTTTTAGGGTCTTCCAGCTGATCGCAAATGGCTACACGTTGTCCTGCCCGTACCAGTTTGGATAAATAATTATCTAACGAGTGATGCGGAAAACCAGCCAGTTCTAAAGCGCCGCCATTGGGCCCGGTACCTCTTCTGGTTAATACTATGCCTAATATCTGTGCCGTTTTAATGGCATCTTCGCCAAAGGTTTCATAAAAATCGCCAACCCTAAATAGTAAAAGTGCGCCCGGATACTTCGCTTTAATCGCGTTGTATTGCTGCATTAACGGGGTTTCTTTATTCGTGTCTTTAGCCAAAACTGAAATTAATTTACAAAAGCCATAAAGATAACACGAATAAGCATTTTACAGCTGTTTTGTTGAAAAGTTAAAAGATTGTTAGTTTGTTTAACCGCTTAAATGTTTAAATCTGATATTTGGAAGGCATGCCAGTTAACCAGTTCTCTTCAATTAACCAATTTATACAGTTTAAACAATTAACCATAATTAGAAAATGAAGGGTTCTGTACATTTGGGGGGGCTGTGGCCCCACTTTTTGCTTATAGCCCCTCTTTTCAATCGGGAGCTACCGCTTCAATCAGGTTTATGAACTAAGGGCTGTTTTAACTCAGTTTCATCATAGTTCTCTTTCTTCAACAGTTAACCAGTTATTGCAATTTAAACAGTTAACCATCATTTGGAAATGAAGGGTTCTGTGCATTTCGGGGCATATAGTCCTGTTATCCGCTTTAATCGTTACACTCGTGTTCGCTCCTACCAGGTTTAGGGACAAGGGTTTAATTAATAAAATTCTTATTATCTGTCAAAAAATATTACCTTAATCCATATTACAGCTTACATTAATAAATGTATTACATGTGACATTTAACAAAACTAGAAACTTAAGATCTTAGCTATGTACCACAATAACACGCTTTGTGATATTTATATTGGAAAAGGGGCAGGTAAAAAACTAATGGATGATATGAGAAGTGCAAAATATTCTGTCAAAATTATATCCCCTTACCTATCACCATACCTAATTTCAGAATTGATTAATCTAAAAGATAAAAACATTGATGTTAAGTTAATTACCACAAATAATATCGAGGATTTTTATGGTGATCGTGAAAGAAATATCTATAAACTCATTATTCAGAAATGCAATACAGACTTTGATAAACAAATAATTAGGAATAAGTGGATTAAGCTTGCAGAAACACTGTCATATATTAGCTATGGCCTAATAGCGCTATTGATCGCATTGGCTTATTATTTCAGAGACCTTAAAATATTCTTAGGTTTTATACCTATTATTATTCTATTCCTTATACGAGGTTTGTACAAGATAAAAACTAAAAACCTTCGGATCTATTCTTACAACTATACTCAGCTATTTCCTTTTAAAGTATATATGTGTAATGAAAAAGCATCTTTAATTCACAGTAAAATATACCTAATTGATGGTCAAATCGCCTATATGGGATCGTTAAACTTTACTGCAAGCGGAACCCAACATAACCATGAGACTAGAATTAGAACTACGGACATTAACGCAATTGAGAAAATAAATAAGGAAATCGACGACCTTTTCGAAAATCCTTATATGATTGCGGCAGATCTACAGCTATGGGGAAGACAATTATACATTGAACCTATTAACTAAAATTAACATTAATTTCAAAACGTTTTGGCCCTATTGCTGTTACATTTATATAAATTTAACCTAATAACCTGAGTTCGATTATTAAATCTCATTTTGTGGCGTTTTAATCAAGTTTTCTGTTAAGACGGTCGTCACCCTGAATTTATTTCAGGGTCTTTCACGCTAAAAAGATGCTGAAATAAATTCAGCAGGACGATAAAGCGGGATTAGGCGTAAATAAGATATAATTT
>NZ_JAUG01000015.1 GCF_000708285.2 Pedobacter borealis DSM 19626 | reverse complement strand
AAATCGCTTTTAACTTTTCTCTGATAATTCTTCCTCTTTCTGCGCATACCTAAGCATTATGTTTGCCACGGAAGCACGAAAACACGGAAAAATTTACTTCTTCTCCGTGATTTCTGTGTTTCCGTGGCTAATTAATTTTTGCACATGTTTTAAAAGCGATTTCCCTGAAGACTAAGTCTACAGTCCCGCAATAATTTTATTTTTAGGGGCTTTAACAGAGTAGCTTAATTTGATAGTTCTGGTCTCGTTAGGGGCAATTTTTAACTGCCAGGAGAGCATTCCGTTTTCTTTGTTTACTTCTGCGCCACCGTTCTCTAACAATTCAATTTCGATATCACTTTCTGTCGATAACGGATATTGATCCTTAAGTGATAGATCTATCGTTTCTTTTTTAGTATTTCTAATCTTGATCAGATAAGTAAAAACCTGTTTTTTATTCGAGCCAATAAATTTTGTGCTGCTAAAATCCTGTTGTTTCTCTTTTGTGATAATAATCTTTTTATCTTTTCCCATGCTTAAACTCAGGGTATCCAAAATGTTCGCTGGGTTGATATACGATTTCCCTGTATAAGTGCCTTCAAAAATAATATTGGCATTTCCGGCCTGGAGATTTAGTTTTTCCCAGTCGGTTACATCAGCCAATAAATAAGCATCGGTACTTAGTTTTGGAGCAGCGTAATATTTGTATTTGGCAGGCACTTCATATTCTTTAAATGCAACGGTATGAGGTTTGTTATCGCTATTCACGTCATAGGGGATGTCAATATCAAATGTTACGCCCAATTGGGTCTCGTTAACAGTAGTATAATCGTTCACGGTAGAAACTGCACCGGTAAAATTTTTCTTTTTTTCAGTACCATATCCTGCAACTACAACCTCACTTAGCTCACTTTTGTCGGCAATGGGTGAGGCCATTCCTCTGATCCGAATTTGCTGCTGTTGATAGGTTGATACAAACCATGGGTTTAAATTTGGAGCAGTAATGTTGTAATTTGGGTTACCGGTAGATAAAGAAAGTTTAACTTTTTTCCAATCTAGACCTGTGCTCTGTATAATCGCTGCCTTGTACACTATACCTAACGGATTTGAGGTGCTAATCGCTTTTATATCATAACTTGCCAGCCAATTTGCATTTGGCGTAACATAGGAAACATTATAACTGGCATCTATATTTTCTTTTGCCATTAATTGAAGTACCAATTGCCCCAGCTGTTGGTTAGGGTTGTTTCTTAATTCGGAAATCTGCTGTTGCAATGCGTTTAGTTTTTGGTTTTGTTTATCCTCAATCAATACGAGTGCTGATATGGCATTTCTAACCTCTGCATTTTTTGTGCGGTAGTATTCTGCTAATTTGATCAGTTCTGCCACATTTGTTCCATTGGCTGTGCCACCCGATTTTCTGTTCTCATCGAGTAAAAGCAAAGTTTGCTCTTCAATGGTTTTTGCATTTTTTGTTTTGGTTAATTCGTTGCTTACTATTTTAACACTATCGCTCAGTTTTTTAATTTCAGGATTGGCAGCATCGGTGTTTAGGAAATCTTTGTTAAATTGAACAGATAAAATGGTAACTCCCGGCGAAACACTAACCTGTATCGAATTTTCATTTACCCGTCCGGAAATATTGTTGACCACAATTTCTGATGTTCCTGATGGAAGGTTTACTTTTCCTTTATGTAAAAGTTGTGCTCCATTGTTGTAAACCGTTACACTTTCCAGTATCGCTTTACTTTTTATCTGTTGCTGTGCAAATACGCTTATTGGAAATAACAGGCTGATGAGTATTCGTTTCATATTTTTTTTATTAAGGTGTGTTGAGATCAATATTTGATTGAAAGATGTGTTAATACCCAGTTTTCCATAAAAGAGTATTTTTTTGTTACCTATTTGTAAAGAATTATTTAGGTGTTTGATGAAGAAGAAAAATAAGATAAATTTGTAAACGCGTTCTTACACCCTTTTCGATAAAAGATGTCCAAAAAAATTTTAGTCTGGTTTAGAAATGATCTTCGCTTGCATGATAACGAAATGCTGGTCGAGGCGATTGCTAAATCTGATTCAATTTTGCCTGTTTACATTCTCGATCGCCGTTCTTTTGGCGAAACAAAATACGGTACGTTAAAAACAGGTAATATTAGAGCGCAGTTTATTTTAGAAAGTGTTTTAGGCTTACGCAATTCTTTAAAACAGATTGGCGGCAACTTGCTTATCGCCGAAGGCAATCCCGAAGATATTATTCCTCAACTTGCTCAGGAATATGAGATTACCGAAGTTTACCATCACCGTGAAGTAGCACGCGAAGAAACACATGTTTCAACTTTGGTAGAAAATGCACTTTGGAAATTACGCATCAACCTTAAACATTTTATTGGCCATACCTTATATAATAAGGAGGACCTCCCTTTTCCCATTAAGGATATTCCCGACGCCTTTAACCAGTTTAAAAAGAAAATTGAACGCGATTCGATTATTAAGCCCTGTTTTTCGGCACCCGATCGGATTAATGTAGCCGAAGTGATTGATTGGGGAACATTATCTTCATTAGAAGACTTTAATCTTTTGCCACAGCAAAAAGACCAGCGTGCTGATTTTGAATTTGTTGGTGGCGAGGCTGAAGGTTTGGCCCATCTCCAAAAAGTGATTGTAGCCATGCAACAGGCAGCAACAACCAAGAATTTAATTCTAGCTTCAAAACTATCGGCATGGCTGGCCATGGGTAGTTTATCACCACGAAAAGTATACTGGGAAATTAAAAAAATGGAAGGTGTACCCAATACAAAAGCCATGTTCAATCATATTTTATTAGGCCTGCTTTGGAGAGATTACTTCCGTTTCATGTTCAAAAAATACGGCAATACGTTTTTTAGTCCGGATGGATTTGGCAGCCAGGGCCTGATTGATATTGTGAATGAGCAGGATAATTTTAGTAAATGGAAGAATGCGCAAACAGGTTTTGCTGTGGTAGATGCGGTGATGACGGAGTTAAATCAGACCGGTTTCATCTCGAATATCGCCAGACAAACCGCTGCCTTATACCTGATCAATAATTTAGAAGTGAGCTGGATTTTTGGTGCAGCATATTTTGAAGAAAAACTGATCGATTATAATCCTGCAAGTAACTGGGGTAACTGGGCCAATGTAGCTGGTGTAGGTAATGATCAGAAATCAAAAAGTGTTTTCGATCTAGATAAAAATATCAAAAACCTTGACCCAAAAGGCAATTACTCCTTAACTTGGGCATCATAGTTGTAATGACTGAATGATGGAGTGTTGAATGATGGAATTGAAATTTTATCGATTAATACAAGTGGTATTTTTGTCATTCTCTCCTGCAATAATTTTGTCATTCAATAATTCTCATTTTAATCGAGATTTTTGCCATTTATATAAGGTAAAATTCTAATTTTGTAATGCTTATAGTAAACAGTTAATAATGGATAAATTATCTTATCTTAATGGCGCAAACGCCGAATATATAGAGTCTTTATATCAATCATATCAACAAGATCCCGAGTCTGTTGAATTTGGTTGGCAGAAATTTTTTGAAGGTTTCGATTTTGGAAGAGGATCAGAAGCCCCTACAGTAACAGCAGAAACTCCTGAACAATTTTTAAAAGAGGTTAATGTTTTAAATCTGATTGATGGCTATCGTAGCCGTGGTCACTTATTTACGCACACCAATCCGGTTCGCGAAAGACGTAAACATTTACCAACATTAGATCTTGCAAATTTTGGATTATCGGATGCTGATTTAGAAACCGTTTTCAACTCTGGTGTTGAGATTGGTATCGGTGCTGCAAAATTGAAAGACATTGTAGCCTTTTTAAAACAAACATACGCACACTCAATCGGTGCAGAATATAAGTTTTTACGTACACCTGAAGTGTTGAACTGGATTCAGCAAAAAATGGAAAGTGCACGTAATACCCCTAATTTCTCAATCGATGAGAAAAAGCGCATCCTCCGGAAATTAAACGAAGCGGTAAGTTTCGAAAATTTCTTAGGTACCAAATTTTTGGGTCAAAAACGTTTCTCGTTAGAAGGAGCAGAAGCTTTAATCCCAGCTTTAGATTCAGTAATCGAAAAAGGTGCTGAATTAGGTATTGAAGAATTTGTAATTGGTATGGCGCACCGCGGTCGTTTAAACGTGTTGGCCAATATCATGCAAAAAACATATAAAGATATTTTTGCTGAGTTTGAAGGTAAAAGCTACAACCCAGATACGCCATTTGGTGGCGACGTAAAATACCACTTAGGTTATTCTACGGATGTAACTACCGTTTCGGGTAAAAGTGTTCACTTAAGTTTATGTCCTAACCCATCGCATTTAGAAACTGTTGATGGTGTGGTAGAAGGCATGAGCCGCTCAAAAATCGATTTCAAATATGGTGGTGATAACAGTCGCTTAGCACCAATTTTGATTCATGGTGATGCATCAGTTGCCGGACAAGGTATTGTTTACGAAGTAATTCAGATGGCAGGCCTTGAAGGTTATAAAACCGGTGGAACTATTCACCTGGTAATTAATAACCAGATTGGTTTTACCACCAATTATAAAGATGCACGTACCAGTACTTATTGTACCGATATTGCTAAAGTAACTTTATCTCCGGTTTTTCACGTAAATGGTGATGATCCTGAGGCTTTGGTTTATGCAATTAACCTGGCAATGGAGTATCGTCAGAAATATAAAAACGACGTTTTTATCGATATTCTTTGCTACCGTCGTTTCGGTCACAATGAGTCTGATGAGCCTAAATTCACCCAGCCATTATTATACAAAACAATCGAAAAACACCCTAATCCAAGGGAAATCTATATCGATCAGTTAACCAAAGAGGGTAAGTTGGAAGCCGGTTTGGCAAAAGAAATGGAAAAAGATTTCCGTGGTATTTTGCAGGAACGCTTAAACGAAGCGAAAGAATTTGTTGCAGGTAATGCCGAAGTTAAATTTGGTGGTGCATGGGCAGATTTGCGGATGGCTACACCTAAAGATTTCGAATCATCTCCTGTTACTGCGGTTAAAAAATCTACTTTATTAGAAATCGGTAAGCGCATTACAGCTTTGCCATCTAATAAAAAGTTCTTCAAGAAAATTGAAAAACTATTTGCTGAACGTGGCAAAATGGTTAACGAAACCAATGTTTTCGATTGGGCAATGGGCGAGCAGTTGGCTTATGGTACTTTGTTATCGGAAGGTAAACGTGTTCGTTTAAGCGGTCAGGATGTAGAAAGAGGAACATTCTCTCACCGTCATGCGGTATTAACGCTTGAAGATAGTGAGGAAGAATATGTACCATTGGCAAATATTTCAGATCAACAAGCGGCTTTCGATATTTACAACTCACACTTATCAGAATATGGCGTTTTAGGTTTCGAGTATGGTTATGCCATGGCAAACCCGAATGCTTTAACCATCTGGGAAGCACAATTTGGCGATTTCTTTAACGGAGCGCAAATTGTTGTCGATCAGTATATTGCAAGTGCCGAAACCAAATGGCAGCGCGAAAATGGTTTGGTAATGTTATTGCCTCACGGTTACGAAGGTCAGGGACCAGAGCACTCATCAGCACGTATTGAGCGTTTTATGGAGCTGTGTGCCGACTACAACATGCAGGTAACAAACTGTACTACTCCGGCAAATTTCTTCCACGTTTTACGCCGTCAGTTTAAACGCGATTTCCGTAAACCTTTGGTGGTATTTACACCTAAAAGTTTATTGCGCCACCCTGCTTGTGTTTCTAAACTAGAAGAATTTACCGAAGGTGGTTTTAAAGAAGTAATTGACGATGTAAATGTTAAAGTTGCAGATGTAACACGTATTGTTTTCTGTAGCGGTAAAATTTACTACGAGTTATTGGAGAAACAACAGGCTGATAAATTGAAACATGTAGCCCTGGTTCGTGTAGAGCAGCTGTATCCAACTCCGGTTGATCAGATGGAAGCCATCCAGAAGAAATATAAAAATGCTAAAGAAGTTTTCTGGGTACAAGAAGAGCCAGAGAACATGGGCGCATGGCCATATTTGTTCCGCAGGTTGTACAAAACAGCATTAAAAGGCATTGATGTAATTTCGCGAAGAGAAAGCAGCAGTACCGCAACAGGTTTTGCAAAACAACATGCCAATCAACAGGCTTATATTTTAGCAAAAGCTTTAGAGATTTCGGTAACGGATGATGTAAAGGATATCGCCAAAAAAGCAACAAAAAAATTAGTTCAGATAGATTAAATGAGGTTTAAGGCGTAAGGTTTGAGGTATAAGGTTAAGCAGCCTAAACATTTCGACTTTACAACATTGAACCTTTAACAATAGAAAACATAACATTACAAAAATGAGTTTAGAGATAAAAGTTCCACCTGTTGGTGAGTCGATAACCGAAGTTGTTTTATCACGTTGGATAAAAAACGATGGCGATGTTGTTGAAATGGATGAAGTTATTGCCGAATTAGAATCGGACAAAGCAACATTCGAATTAACTGCAGAACAAGCTGGAACTTTAAAAACCATAGCAGCCGAAGGCGATACATTAGCCATTGGTGCAGTAGTTTGTAAAATTGAAGATGGTGGTGCGGCTCCTGCGAAAGCTGATGCACCAAAAGCTGAAGAAAAGGCTGTTGTTGCTCAAGATAAAACTGCAGCTCCAGTTGCCGAAAAATCAGGCGAAAGCTATGCTACAGGAATTCCTTCTCCTGCTGCCGGTAAAATTCTTGCAGAAAAAGGAATTGACGCTGCTGCTGTAAAAGGTACTGGTGTTGATGGTCGTATAACTAAAGATGATGCTGTTAAGGCTGAGGCGGGTAAAAAACCAGAAGCACCTAAAGCAAGTGCTCCTGTTGCAGCTGCTGCTCCTGCAGGTAGCCGTGGCGAACGTCGTGAGAAAATGTCTCCACTACGTAGAACGGTTGCAAAACGTTTAGTTGCTGTTAAAAATGAAACCGCAATGTTGACTACTTTTAACGAAGTTAACATGAAGCCGATTATGGATTTGCGCGGAAAATATAAAGATCAGTTTAAAGAAAAATTTGGTGTTGGTTTAGGCTTCATGAGCTTTTTCACTAAAGCAGTTACCGAAGCATTAAAAGATTTCCCTGCGGTTAATGGTCGTATTGAAGGTGAAGAATTGGTTTACAATGATTTCGCTGATATTTCGATTGCAGTTTCTGCACCAAAAGGTTTAGTGGTTCCGGTAATCCGCAATGCAGAAAGCATGACTTTAGCTCAGATTGAAAAATCAGTTTTAGAATTGGCTTTAAAAGCACGTGACAGCAAATTAACCATCGAAGAAATGACTGGTGGAACATTCACTATCACTAACGGAGGTGTATTTGGTTCAATGATGTCGACTCCGATTATCAATGCGCCACAATCGGCTATTTTAGGTATGCACAACATTGTTGAGCGTCCGGTAGCTGAAAAAGGTGAAGTGGTCATCCGTCCGATGATGTACGTTGCTTTATCTTACGATCACAGAATTATTGATGGACGTGAGTCGGTTGGTTTCTTGGTTCGTGTGAAACAATTGTTAGAAGATCCAGCTAGATTATTATTAGGTATCTAACCCCTAAATCCCCTAAAGGGGACTTAATTCTTTATAGAAAGTCAAGATAAAGAAGTCAAGTTTTAATGGCCAATGTGCTATAAAAACTTGACTTCTTTTTTATACCCCAAAATGAAATTAACGTTCAACTCGAAATTCTTCTTTATTTTTCTTGCGATATTCTTAATTGAAATCTTAATTGGCAAATACCTTCACGATGCGTTTATCAGACCTTTTGGCGGAGACGTATTGGTTATTATCTTGATTTACGCATTTTTGAGGATTTTCCTTAAAACCAATAATAAGCAGTTAGCATTAGGCGTCTTAATTTTTTCTTTCGTAATTGAGTTCCTCCAAAAGGCAAATTATGTTACCTGGTTTGGTTGGGAAAACAACAAATTAATGAGTACTATATTGGGTACTTCTTTTAATGTTTACGATCTGCTCGCTTATTTTGTAGGCTATCTGATCTGTTTATTATTTAAAGATTGAGTTAATCATTTCATGAGTTGGCCTGGATTTGTAATCCAGATCTATTGTTCTTTAGATTTGCAATCTAATTTAACAGTTATGTTAATGAATCCAATTTCAAGGATTAAAAATCCTTAGCTCTAAAGACGGGATTGCAAATCCCGACTAACGATTGTCGTTACCCTGAATTTATTTCAGGGTCTATTTAGCATGAAAGATGCTGACCACGTAGTAGCTACAAGACAATTGAAAACGCTACTTCTACTTGTAAAACAAGTTCAGCATGACGACCGCGTTAGGCAAAGAAGCTAAATTTAATGGGCTATTTAGATAACGCTTTAATTAGTTTTAAATCCAATTGTTTAAATTCTACTTCACTACCTTCTGCTTGTAAAGCAATTTGCCCGCTACTTGCAGTGCAATTTGTGCCATAGTTTACCATTGTGCCATTTACCCAAACTTTAACTTCGTTATTCAAACATTGAATAACCATGGTATTCCATTCGCCAAGAGGTTTTTCACTGTCGTCTGTTAAATTTTTAATCCGGCGGAGTTTATTCCCATTTACGCCCCAGTTTTCTTGAGGCCCACGTCTGGTAACCATATCAGGTACTGTAATGTCTTCTTCGATGCACCAGAAATCGCCAGGATCTTTATGTTGCATCTGCACTTCCAGCGATTTTGGAAACATACCGTACAATGCCCTTGGTGTAGATGCATGAACTAAAACACCACAATTACCTGGTTTGCCGGCAAAGCGGTATTGTACTGTTAACTGGTAATTTTTATAAATTTTATCGGTTATCAGGTGCCCCCCTGGTGTACCCAGACTTACCAACATACCATTGCGTACAATAAACGGATTAACGGTATCGGGCTTTTTATCCATCGCAGGTACATCTACATGCCAACCGTTTAGATTTTTTCCGTTAAAAAGGCTTTTTTGAGCAAATGCTGAGCTGTTAATAATAACTAGTAGTAAAAAGGCATAGTAAAGTTTCATGATATATTTGGTTTTTGTATTCCAAATATATTTTAAAAAATGATGAAATAATAATAGCCGGAATAAAGTATAGGGAAAATAGTGTAAATGGTTGTCATCCTGAATGAAATGAAGGATCTTTATTGAGTGGTTTGAACTTTTGTATTTCTTTGATTAAGATTCTTCACTGCGTTCAGAATGACAGCGATGCTCCAACTCAAGATCTGGTCTTAGCGTCCCGCTAAGACTCTAATTTCAATAATTCTTCGTGTGGATTTCCCCTCAAATCCCAGTAGTTCAGCAAATGCTGGCTCCGTTTTATAACCTTGGTTTTTGAGATCAATGATGTCCTGCCTAAATTTTTCACCTTTTGCTGAGAGTAATTTGTGTTCAATGAGCATATGCCGATAAGCATTTTGCTGCGTAGTGGGGATATTTTGCCCAAATATTTCAATCTCGAATTCACCCATCAAAAAGCTGAACCTAATCGCATCGAATTTAGGGCTTTGATGAATGGTGAAGTCTTTTTCAGATCCAAACAGTGCATTTAATTTGTCGATAAATTCATTTTTATCAGAAATTTCGCAAATGATATCCAAATCGCTGTTTTCGATATCGATATTGATTGGAATGGTGCCAACAAATATTGGATGGTAAGGAGCAAGCTTTTCTATAATTTCATTATCAGTTAGCACCTGATAAGCCTTCTTTTGCCTTTCATTGCCTAACTGTAAATAAGATATATTGAGGAAGGTGATCATTTATTATTGGCTATAAGTTTTAACCTTTGTTTTTTGAAGTGCCCAAAGTTACTAAACCCGATAGTATGAATGCCAATGCGTTTATTCTGCCCTCTTTTTTATGATGAAACTGAAGCCAAGCACAAGATCGATTGGCAGAAAGGATAGCGGGGAAGGATTTAAATATCTACTTCTATAATTGCTTTCCAAAAGGATGTGATGTATTTATGTTATTGGTCGGTGTGACACCAACCAATAGGACTTATGGAATGACGATTCTACAAAAAAAACAGCCCATATCAATTAAGAAATGGGCTGTTTTGTATTTTCGTCACCTGTCCTGATAATCGGGATCAGGGTCTTCTTAGATAGATGCTGAATCAAGTTCAGCATGACGGGTCGCTTATTTAATCTTCTACAATCTCACTGTTGATGCTCACATTGTCTTTTACATCTTCTTTAAAGTAGTTTTTCTGGAAGATGAGGATCAGTATCACGCCAACTGAAATGGCTGCGTCTGCAAGGTTAAAAACAGGTCTGAAGAAAACAAACTCTTCGCCTCCCCAAATTGGTACCCAGGTAGGGAAGTGTCCTTCTGCAATCGGGAAGTAGAACATGTCTACTACACGACCGTGAAACCAGCTTTCGTAACTATAAATCTTTCCGTAAAATACAGAATCGATAATGTTTCCTAGTGCACCAGAAAAAATCAGTGCAACATTTAAGATTAAACCGCGGTGATATTTATGCTTAATTAGATAATGTAAGCCATAACCAATTCCTGCAACAGCAGCAATACGGAAAAGTGATAAGGCTAATTTGCCAAATTCACCACCAAACTCCATCCCAAAGGCCATTCCATTATTTTCGGTAAAATGGATAATACACCATTTGCCAATAATATGGAATTCCTGACCAAGGTACATGTGCGTTTTAACCCAGGTTTTAACCAGCTGATCGGCCAGTAAAACTAAAAAGATAACAATTAAAGGTTTTGTATAGCCTTTCATTAACTCTGCTTTAATTTAGCTTCCATGCTTAATGTTGCATGAGGAACAGCGCGTAAACGTTCTTTTTGGATTAATTTTCCGGTTTCGCGGCAAATACCATAAGTTTTGTTCTCGATACGAACCAATGCATTCTCAAGGTTGTCTATAAATTTTTTCTGACGTGCAGCCAATTGATTAATCTGCTCTTTTTCCATTGTTGCAGAACCGTCTTCTAATGTTTTGTACGCACCTGAAGTATCTTCTGTTCCGTTTGCGTTTGGATTACTCAAAGAAGTGGTTAAAGAGTTAAGTTCCTCTTTCGCCATGCGTAATTTATCTTGAATTAATTCTTTAAATTCTTGTAATTCACTGTCTGAGTAGCGTGTTTTGTTGCTGTTTTCCATGTTCTTTTTCTAATTTTCTAATATATGGATTTATATTTTAGTTACTGAAATGCTTAACTCAACATCGTCGATAACGATTTTGTTTGCATTATTTACAGTATCTGTTAATTCAAATTCATCGGCCAATATTTCCGCGCAAATGTAATCCTTGTTTTTGGCAACTGCGCTGGCCACCAAGTTATCATTTTGTAACGAAACTTTAATCCTATCTGTTACTTCAAAGTTTAATTCTTTTCGCAAGTTCTGGATACGGTTAACCAATTCGCGAGAAATACCTTCTTGTTTCAGCTCTTCTGAGATGGTAACATCCAAAGCAACAGTTAAGCTGCCCAGGTTGGTTACCTGCCATCCCGGAATATCTTCCGCAAAAACCTCAACGTCATCATTTAAATTGACGGTAAATTCTTCACCATTGTTGCCAACTACAATTATGAAGCCATCATTTTCTAAACGTTGGATATCATCTTGATTGGAATTTTCTAAAGCCTCTTTAACAAGGCTCATATCTTTTCCAACTTTTTTACCCAACGATTTAAAGTTTGGTTTCAGCTTTTTCTTAACGATACCATGCGTATCGGTAATGAACTCGATATGTTTAACATTCGTTTCAGAAAGGATATAATCGGCAACCTTTGATATTTTTTGTTCGAAATCGCCACTTAAAGATGGGATTAGGATTTTCTCAAGTGGTTGACGCACATTAATGCCCGATTTTTTACGCAGCGATAAAACCATCGATGAAATATCCTGAGCGTAAACCATACGCTCATTCAAATCGGTATCAATCAAACCTTGATCAGCCTCTTTCCATAAAGTTAAGTGGACAGATTGTTCCGCATGTGCATCGGTAACGGTTAAGTTTCTATATAACCAATCGGCAAAGAAAGGCGCAACAGGACTCATCAACTGTGCCAAGGTTTCTAAACAAGTATATAATGTTTCGTAAGCTGCACGTTTATCATCGGTCATTTCGCCTTTCCAGAAACGGCGGCGACTTAACCTGATGTACCAGTTACTCAAATGTTCATCAACAAAAGCCTGAATAGCACGGGTAGCTTTCGTTGGTTCGTAAGTATTGTAACTTTCATCAACTTCGTTGATTAAGGTTTGCAATAACGATAAAATCCAGCGGTCTAATTCCGTTCTGTCTTCAACTTTGCTTAAATTATTTTTGTCGATCTCGAATTTATCGATATTGGCATACAGAGCAAAGAAAGCATAGGTATTGTAAAGCGTTCCGAAGAATTTACGGCGCACTTCAGCA
Organism: Pedobacter borealis DSM 19626; assembly: GCF_000708285.2. Lineage (GTDB taxonomy): Bacteria > Bacteroidota > Bacteroidia > Sphingobacteriales > Sphingobacteriaceae > Pedobacter > Pedobacter borealis. Next base: position 52,994 of record NZ_JAUG01000015.1, on the reverse strand, counting down.
ATTCCGTCAATGTCAAATTTTAGGTTGTCCCAAGGATTTGCATTAGAAATCATGTACCATCGCGTGGCATCAGCACCATATTCGTTAATGGTTTGGAATGGATCCGCGGCATTGCCCAAACGTTTAGACATTTTTTGTCCGTTTTTGTCTAGTACCAGTCCATTCGAAACCACATTTTTGTACGCTACTTTATCAAAAACCAATGTAGAGATCGCATGTAGCGTATAAAACCATCCACGGGTTTGGTCTACACCTTCGGCAATAAAATCTGCAGGGAAATCTTCATTTCCATCAATTGTTTCTTTGTTTTCAAAAGGGTAATGCCACTGCGCATAAGGCATAGCACCAGAGTCGAACCAAACATCAATTAAATCGCTTTCGCGACTCATTGGTTTGCCTGATGGAGATACTAAAATAATTTTGTCGACCACATTTTTATGTAAATCGATTAAATCATAGTTCTCTTCAGACATGTTTCCGATTTCGAACCCCTTAAAAGGATTTTCTTTTTGGAAACCAGCTGTTATAGATTTTTCAATGGCATTGTAAAGTTCCTCAACTGAACCAATTAACACTTCTTCTTTTTTATCTTCAGTTCTCCAGATTGGCAAAGGAATTCCCCAGTATCTCGAACGGGATAAATTCCAATCGTTGGCGTTTTTTAGCCAGTTTCCAAAACGCCCCTCGCCAGTTGACTTTGGTTTCCAGTTAATGGTTTCATTAAGGTCGAACATTCTGTCTTTAACATCCGTAACTTTAATAAACCACGAATCTAAAGGATAATATAAAAGTGGCTCATCAGTTCTCCAACTGTGTGGGTAACTGTGAACATATTTTTCTACTTTAAAAGCTTTGTTTTCTTCTTTTAATAAAATGGCAATTTCTACATCAACCGATTTTTCAGGTGCTTCGCCAGCATTGTAATATTCGTTTTTTACATATTTGCCTGCAAAAGGACCAACATGTTTAGTGAATTTACCCTGTAAATCCACTAATGGAACGGGGGTATCATTTTCGTCTAATACCAACATTGGTGGTACTTCCGGAATGGCTTCTTTAGCTACTTTAGCATCATCCGCGCCAAAAGTAGGGGCAGTATGAACAATACCGGTACCATCTTCAGTAGTTACGAAATCTCCAGAAATTACTCTAAAAGCATTTTCGGGATTTTGGTATGGCAATGCGTAAGTTAACAGTTGTTCATATTTAATGCCAACCAGCTCACTTCCTTTGCATTCGGCAAGTATTTGATAAGGGATTTTTTTATCGCCAGCTTTAAAATTTGTAAAATCTTCAACTTCATTGCTTTCAAAGAAAATTTTACTAAACTGCTTGCCAATCAGGTTTTTTGCCAAAATTACATTTGTTGGCAAAAAGGTATATTGGTTGAACGTTTTGATTAAAACATAGTCGATTTTTGGTCCAACCGTTAAAGCAGTGTTTGATGGTAAAGTCCATGGAGTAGTAGTCCAGGCCATCAGGTAAATATCTCCAAATGCTTGTAAAAACGGAGACAACGTATTTGCTATCGCCTTAAATTGAGCAACAATCGTTGTGTCTGTAACATCTCGGTAAGCGCCAGGCTGATTTACCTCATGCGAACTCAATCCTGTTCCGGCTTTTGGAGAATAAGGTTGGATAGTATAACCTTTATAGATTAATCCTTTATCATAAATCTGCTTCAAAAGCCACCACACCGATTCCATGTATTTCGACTTATAGGTAATGTAGGGGTCATTCATATCTACCCAATAGCCCATTTTTTCGGTCAATTCGTTCCACACATCAGTGTAACGCATTACTGTTTTTTTACAGGCTTCGTTATAATCTTCAATAGAAATGGTTTTACCAATATCCTCTTTAGTAATCCCTAATTCCTTTTCAGTTCCAAGTTCAACAGGTAGGCCATGCGTATCCCAACCAGCTTTTCTTTTAACCTGATAACCCTTAATTGTTTTATAGCGGCAAAAAATATCCTTAATTGCACGCGCCATTACGTGGTGAATCCCCGGCATGCCATTGGCAGACGGTGGGCCTTCGTAAAAAGTAAACGGATTAGATTTCGGACGGGAAGAAATACTTTTTTCAAAGATATTTTCCTTTTTCCAAAAATCCAGTATTTCTTGCCCTATTTTGGCAAGTTCCAATTGTTTAAATTCGCTATACATCAATCAAGTACCTCAAAAAATTAAAGGTTGCAAAGTTAACAGAATTGACTGAATTTTGGTAGTTTTGATGTAAATACTTTTGATGTGAAATTATTTAATATCGGGCTTACATTGATGATTGTTGCCGTAATTGCTTTGCCAATTGTTGCGGTAATAAACCCTTCAGACCGGGATTTTGTACTTTATGCTTTTTATTTCTGTGGCTTGCTCGAACTAATCGGGCTTATTTTTGTTTTAATCCATATTGTAACACTAAAAAGAAAGAACCCATGATTAAGCTCTTAAAATTGCAGAAAGCCGTTTTCATCCTCATAGCTGGCGTACTTTCTTTTATCGCCTATAAAATTTTGGATGCAAATGAGGTAAAAGGAAGTATCTATTTACAGATGCTGGCGGGCGTGCTGGTTATTATTGGTGCGCTGTGGCTGTTGTATCCTATTTTATTTGCCAAAAAGGATAATGATGGTAATGCCGAAATCATTACCGATCCAACGGTCGAAGTTCCGGTAGATGAAGAGGATAAAAAGCCTGCAGCGGAATAATTTGCATAAATCGTCTTAAATCAGCGAGTTTATTTCTCTTTGAGCTTACATGTTCTCAAATGTTTTATGTGGTTTAAAAGGTGTTGTAAAGCAATGTTCGCGTTCCATTTTAATGTTAGTCCTGCTGTGCGCTGTAGCCCTCATGCTTCAGGGCTGTCGCTGCCATCAGGTTTAGGTAACTTGGGTTTGTGTAAGAAATTTAGAATTAATATTCCTAGCCTTGGGTTTAAACCCAAGGCTAGGAATGATATTTATTTTGTTTCAAGTTAGGCGCCCAGAACTCCAAACGGCCAACTAAAAATTCCCAACTGATTAATGGTCAAACTCACTAGCATTCTTCGCCGACTCTTCATCAGATACCTATTTTCTAACTTTCCCATGCCTCGGTACGTGTCTCCACGGACCGAAGACTCCCCGATGGTTCGTGAGGACACGAACCATTGGGGACTTTTTTATCTAAAATAAAAGCCTTTGGGTTTAAACCCAAGGCTAGGAATGATATTTATTTTGTTTCAGGTTAGGCACCCAGAACTCCAAACGGCCAACTGAAAATTCCCAACTGATTAATGGTCAAACTCACTAGCATTCTTCGCCGATTCTTCATCAGATATCAGCTTTCTTACTTTCTTTTTATCTAACCATAATACCAGCGCTGGTAATAAAGTTAAATTGAAAATTAAAGCGACCAATAAGGTTATGGATAGAAGCAGGCCAAGTACTACCGTTCCTCCGAAAGTAGATGCCGTAAAAATTCCGAAGCCAAAGAATAAAATTAAAGCAATGTGCGTCATGCTCACGCCTGTTTCGGTAATGGTATCGGTAATTACTTTTGGTACGCTGAAATTGGTCAGGTTTAATTCCTGCTGGTAACGGGTTAAGAAATAGATGGTCTGATCGGATGCTAAACCAAAGGCGATGGTAAAAATTAATATGGTAGAAGGTTTTAAGGAAATTCCAAAATAACCCATAATCCCTGCGGTAATAATTAGCGGAACAATGTTGGGCAATAGCGAAATAAACATAATGCCCAAACTCTTAAATTGTGCCAACCTTAAAAGGGAGATCAATACGATGGCGAGCGCTATACTTTCAACCAAATGCTTTAACATATAATCCGTCCCTTTAGAAAAGATAATGCTCGATCCCGTAAGTTCTACATCAAATTTAGATGGAGGCAAAATACTGTCGATCCGCGGTTTTAATTCGGCCATAATGGCGTCTAAACGTTTTGAGCCAACATCAGCCATTTGAAAACTGATCCTTGTACTTTGATTACCCTTGCTGATAAAGTTGGTTAACAAACTTGCATTTCCTTTGCCGCCATTGGCGATGTAGGCCAGAATAAAGTTCTTTTCTAAATTATCTGGCAAGCGGAAAAAGGTAGAATCGTTATTGTAAAATGCTTGGGTGGCATACTTTAAGCCCATATTTACTGAAATAGAACGCGAAAACTCCGGATAGGAAGAAATCATTTTTTCCAGTTTTTCCATTCTTTTCAGATTGGTTAAATTGAAAACTCCGTTCTTTTTCTTCGTATCTACGCTTACTTCTAAGGGTAAAATACCTTCAAAATTTTTCTCAAAGAACTTTAAATCCGTTAAAATCTCCGAGTTTTTGGGCAGGTCATCAACCACATAGCCATTAACATTGATTTTCATCACACCGATAAAGGCAATGATGGAGATGATAATCGTTCCGATATAGATCAATCCACTTTTGTGCTGTACCAGTGTATCGGTTTTGACTAATAATTTATGCAAAAATCCTTCTTCAACGTGGTTCTGTGCCTTAAGTTTAGGCGCTGGCAAATAACTGAAGATAATTGGGATTAAACATAAGCACATTAACCAGGTAATCATTACGTTTATAGAGGCTACACTGCCAAATTGCATCAATAACTCACTTCCTGTAAAATACAATACGCCAAATCCAATGGCTGCGGTAATGTTCGCAATTAGCGTTGTAATGGCAATTCTTTCTATAGTTACGCTTAATGCACGCTGTTTATCGCCGTCTTTTCTAAGTTCATTCTGGTATTTGTTTAACAATAAAATACTGTTTGGAATACCAATAATTACAATAAGCGGCGGAATCAGCCCTGTTAGAATAGTAAGTTCGAAACCAAATAGTACCAATGTGCCAATACTCCAGATAACACCCATCACAACCACTAAAATAGGGAAGAATACGGCATAAAATTTCTTGAAGAAAAACAATAAGATTAGCGCAGAAACCAAGATAGATAAGCCCAAAAACAATACGAATTCGTTACTTACCAATTTACTTACCGCGGTACGGATATAAGGTAAGCCCGAAATATGCACCTGTATCTTTGTCGCAGCCTGGAAAGCTTTGGCTTTTGCTTCAATTTCTTTTAAAATAGGGTTACGCTCAGCAGTATTTAAAATTTTGGTATCAAAAGTAATGGCCATTAAGGTGGCATTCTGACGGTTGTAAACCAGTCCTTCGAAAAAAGGATTATTATAAATGGTATTCTTGATCGAATCCATCTCAGCATCAGTTTTAACCAAACCACCAGGAAGCGGCTTTAAAACAAATTTTTGGTTCACAGTATCTTTTTCCAGTTGAAAAATCCTTCCTGATGATAAAACCTGCTTAATGCCTTTTAATTTCTGAATGTCGTTAGAAAGCTGGACCCATTGGTTGTAAACTTCTTTTTTAAAAATATCAGGCGATTGTATTCCCACCACCATTACACTTCCATCTTCGCCAAAGGTCTTTTTAAAGGCATTATATTTTATAAAAGCACTATCGGTAACGGGCAGGATTTTGCTCCCTGTATAAGAGAGTTTTACATTTTTGGCCTGATAAGCCATGAAAATTGTTCCTAATAAAAAAAATACGATGATTGCGATACGGTTCTGAAGAATGAATCTCGATAGCTTAACCCACATGTGCAGCTTAGTTTAATAATAATATTAACGGCAAAACTAATCTTATTTGTAAAACGTGATTACTTTTTGCACAATTAAATTTGCACAAATAACATACTTTTGAAAAAATTGTTTTAACCGGATGTTGCACAAAGTTAGAGGCATTGTTTTAAAAACCACCAATTACAGTGAAAGCAGTGTAGTAGTGCAGGTGCTTACCGATAAATTCGGCATGCAGTCTTATCTCATTAATGGTGTTAAAAAGCCAAAAGCGAAGATTAAGATGAACATGTTGCAATCGCTCCATTTGTTGGATATGGTGGTTTATCATAAATCAAATACCAATATTCAAAGGGTATCTGAAGTTCGGCAAACGCCTGTTTTTAAAAGCATCCCTTACGATATGATTAAAACCAGTATCGTTATTTTTTTAAATGAGGTGCTATATAAAAGCATCAGGCAACAATCAGCTGATGAGAGTTTATTCGATTATATTTTTAATTCGATCGCCTGGTTTGATGAAATTGAAGAGATCAATCCGAATTTTCATTTGTCGTTTTTATTAAAACTTACCCGTTTTTTAGGTTTCTCGCCTAATGAGAAAAGGAGAAACGACCAGGTTTATTTCGATCTGCAGGAGGGCGAGTTTACTTCCAGACTGCCAATCCACTCCAATTATCTCATATTAGAAGATGCAGTAGGGTTTATTTTGCTTTTTAATACGCCACTCGAAAAAATTTATGAAATAAAAATGAGCAATACACAGCGACGATTTCTGTTAGATAAGATATTGGTTTTCTATGCCTTACATACAGCGTCTTTCGGGGTGGTACAATCGCATAAAATCCTCGAAACTTTGTTAAGTTGAAAAAAAAGAAAAAAAGATTTGCAGAACAGTTTTATAGCGCTATATTTGCATTCCCAAACGGAGGATGGGACATTAAGTTTGACAAAATTATAAAAGGGAAATTAGCTCAGCTGGTTCAGAGCACCTCGTTTACACCGAGGGGGTCGGGGGTTCGAACCCCTCATTTCCCACCAAGCCTTTCAGTACAACTGGAAGGCTTTTTTATAAAACTTTGAATACACCCAAAAAGGGAAATTAGCTCAGCTGGTTCAGAGCACCTCGTTTACACCGAGGGGGTCGGGGGTTCGAACCCCTCATTTCCCACAATAAAAAAGCCCTTCAATTTATTGAGAGGCTTTTTTTTGCTATTTAGGAAAATTAGTTCATCTGGTTTATGTCACCTCCTTTATGCCGTGAGGATCGTCCCAATTTCAATCGGGATCATTTCCCCCTTAATTCCTAAGAGGCTGTATCATAAGTGTAACATTGTCATCCTGAGCTTGTCGAAGGACCTCTTTTAAATATCTTAAAGGCGTTTCGACAAGCTCAACATGACAAATCTATCGGAAATAGAACTTATAATACAACCTTTTTTGTTTGCGAAAATTATATTCGTCATTTCGAGTGGAGTGCAATGCAGTCGAGAACCCGAAGGCTCAGCGAAGCTAAATTTGTCAAGATAGATCTCTCTCCCGAAAGTTCGGGACTACGCTTCATCCGATAGCTATTGGATCGAGACGATGATTTATTGGAGTCTATCAATGGTGGCAGCGTAAAATATAGGGAAAGATGATTTTCATTCTGAACGCAGTGAAGAATCTTTTTAAGATACTCAGGGTCAAACATGATCAGTGCTCTATGTTAGGGATTCTTCACTGCGTTCAGAATGACAAAAAATGCTATTTAGGCTCCCACAACTCAATCTTATTACCCTCTCCATCCATAATATGGATAAATTTCCCATAATCGTAAGTTGCAATCTCATCGAGTATGGTTACGCCGTTTTCTTTAAGTTTCTCAATAAGACCTTCCATATTCTGTACACGGTAGTTAATCATGAAATCTTTTTTGGATGGCGAAAAATATTCATCCCCTTTTTTGAACGGACTCCATTGAAGTGATTCGATCTCATCAGGATTATTGAGGCTTCTGGATTCAAAACTCGAGGTGCCCCAGGCACTCATTTCAAATCCTAAATTTTTAGCATACCAGTCTTTCGTTTCCTGTGGATTATCTGAAAAAAAGAAAATGCCACCAATTCCGGTCACTTTTGGAATGGTATCTGCCGGCGAATTTAAGTTGTCTTTTTGTTCTTCCATATTATTTTTCTATTTGGCTGAGTGTAAGTTGTATTACAATCAATATCGTTTTTGTTAGTTTTTCTTACTGGCTCAATATAGCAGAAAATCACTTCTTCTAAATATGTTTTTTCTCCACAGAAATGAGTTTAAATAGAAGGTAATTTATGTTTTATTTATTTACCTTATTCAATTATATATCCGAAATTGCCAGCTGAAAAATTGCGGCAAATGTTCGGTAAAATTATCAGGTTCATTTTCTTTGGAAACTACTTCGTGGGTATTCTGGCTGTTGCCCTAACACTCGAGGCTACTTTCCAATTAAGGTTGCCACTTAATTCATTAAATTACTACCTGTTGTTGTTTCTGGCGCCAACCATCTATTATACCTACGCTTACAATAAGGTTTCTACCAAACCATCTGCAACCAATCCGCGCAACCAGTGGTACTTCAAACATAAACAGCTTATTAACTGGAGTCAGGCTGTGCTTTTTATTATTTGTATGCTGTTGGCCATCAACCTGCTTTACCGAAACTTTCAGCATATTATGAGCCTGCCGATCAGTTATTGGGTAGCAATATTGATCATCATCACTGCAGGCGGCCTATATTATGGTTTACTGCCCAGATCTTTCCTCAAATTTAACCTGCGCAATACAGGCTGGTTAAAAGCTTTTGTAATCGGTTTTGTGTGGGCCTGCTGTGCCAATGTGCTGCCGCTGATTATGCTTAAAATTGAAACTGGCATTGGCTACCACGATTCTGTATTGTGGACCTGGCTATTTATTAAAAACTGGATGTTCTGCACCGTAAATGCAATCATTTTTGATATTAAAGATTATCCAACCGATGCTAATAGACATTTAAGAACATTCGTAGTACGTTATGGCCTGCGAAGAACAATTTTCAGTATCCTGATCCCATTGCTGATTATAGGTTTAGTTTCTTTAGGCATATTTGCCAGTTACAAAGGTTTTGGATTGCCGCAGGTTTTATTTAATGTGCTGCCTTTTATCCTGACCATTTATGTGGCCTATTCCATGCACAGAAGAAAAAACATACTTTATTATCTAATGGTTATAGATGGGCTGATTTTATTCAAGGCGATATGCGGAATAATCGGGATGCAGTTTGTGCGATAGGGGTTAATTGTTTAAATCGGTTAAGGGGTTAATCGGTGGTATGTCAATTAACCAATTTCAACTATTAAACAGTTAACCAATGAATAACAACTACGATAAAATAGCTGGTCATTACGATGCTTTAAGCCGTTTGGTGTTTTTTAAATCGCAGGTTAATGCGCAGGTCAATCAACTTCCATATATTCAGGAGAATAGCCATATATTAATTGTTGGTGGAGGAACCGGGTGGATCCTGGAAGAACTCTCGAAAATTTATATAGGATTAAAGATCGTTTATGTAGAAATATCTGCTAAAATGATTGCGCTTTCTCAAAAACGAAACTATAAAAACAACCACGTTGAATTTGTAAATATTGGTATTGAGGATTTTAAAACTGATGTATTATTTGATGTAATTTTAACGCCTTTTCTGTTTGATAACTTTGCCGAACAACGCGCTGCAAAGGTGTTTGTACAGTTAAATGGGTATTTAAAGAAAGATGGATTGTGGTTCCAGGTCGACTTTTCGTTAAATAAAACCAACGGAAACTGGTGGAAATGGTTGTTAATCAGATCGATGTACGGATTTTTTAAATTACTGGGTATAGTAGAAGCGCATCAGCTTATCGATATGAATCCTTACTTTTTCAAAGCCAATTATCTGATTGTTGAGGAACGGCTATATTATGGGCGCTTTATTAAAGCAACAATCTTCAGAAAATAAAAATGACATTCATTTAATGCAATTATGTTGCGTTTGACAATTCGTTTCTGATCTTTGCATTAAAAGATTTAGATATGGATTTTGATGTAATTATAATTGGTGGAAGCTACGCTGGCTTATCTGCCGCATTAACTTTGGGTAGGGCGACCAGAAATGTTTTGGTAATTGATGCCGGTAAACTGTGCAACAGGCAGACACCGCATTCACATAATTTTTTAACGCATGATGGCCATAAGCCTGCAGACATTTCTAAAGCTGCTAAAGCAGAAGTACTGGAATATCCAACAGTTAGATTTTTAGAAGGGAAAGCCATTTCGGCTATACAAATAGATGGAGGTTTTAATGTTGGCATAGAAAACGGCGAAAATTTTACTGCACGAAAAATATTGTTGGCCCAGGTTTAAAAGATGTGCTGCCTGATATTAAAGGTTTGGCTGAATGCTGGGCAATTTCTGCTATACATTGTCCCTATTGCCATGGTTACGAGGTGAAGAATGAAAAAATAGGCCTGTTAATGAATGGCGGGCATGCATTTGAGATGGCCAAAACCCTGAACCATTGGAATAAAGATTTAACGGTTTTAACCAATGGTAAATCGCAGCTAAGCGCCGAGCAGACTGAAAAACTGAAATCCAAATCAATTTAGTATTATAGAAGATGAAGTTGTTGAACTACTGCACAATAATGGTTATCTCGAAGATGTTGTTTTTAAAAATGGTGAAAAAATAGCCTTAAAGGCGATTTACCTTAAATCGGATGTTGAACAACATTACAACTTCAACGAACAGCTCGGTTTTGAATTAACAGATTTAAAAACAATAAAGGTTGATGAACAGCAGCAAAGCACTGCCAAAGGCGTTTATGCCGCAGGAGATTGTGCAACCTTGTTCAGGTCGCTATCTATCATTACAGCTGCAGGAACAATGGCCGCAGTGGCAATGAACAAGGAAATGATTTCTGAAGATTTTTGATCAACCATCGGAAATTTAAAATAAGATTGCGCCAACAATTGTTGCAATAAACATCGCTGCTATTACGATTCTATCAGCAGTAATCCATTGCGCTCTTGTAAGTGGTGTAATACTTTTTTTTTCGCTTTCTGCTTTGTGCCTGGAAAGCCTGAAAACGGATGTGTCTAATTTAACAAGCATAGGAATGAGTTTAATAAGGTTAATTTTCTTAAGACAAATCCCAAGCCAAAAAACAAGAAAAATGTTGAATTGTTAATAACTTATACTTTTTTGTTATTCCGCTGATATTTATACATTTATCAGTGCAATTAGTTGGGTAACCGCTGATTAAGCTGTCTGGAAAATGAAACAGCTTAATCATGCTATGTGTATAGTAATGAGTTTATTACCTATCGTTCTGTTTTGTCTTTCTGTGCTTTTAATTTGCTATTCTTTTTACCGTACCAAAAGTAAATGGCTAAACCAATAATTAACCAAACCGCTAATCTAACCCAGGTTTCCCAAGGTAAAAATACCATCATGGCAATACAGGTTAAAATGCCCAAAATAGGGATTAAGGGCACAAAAGGAACTTTAAACGGGCGTTTAGCTTCAGGATTTGTTTTTCTTAAGATCAAGATGCCAACACAAACCATTAAAAAGGCCAACAAGGTACCAATGCTTGTCATTTCGCCTACCACATTCATGGGGACAAATGCAGCAAAAAGTCCAATAAATACACAAAGTATAATGTTCGATTTATATGGTGTTTTAAATTTTGCATGTACATCAGAAAACATCTTTGGCAATAAGCCATCCTTGCCCGCAACAGGAATCATTGATGCAAATTCTGCATAACACAAGGCCGCAAAACCACAGCCCAAAGCTGCAATTACAAAAGATAGGGTAACCGCCGGACCGGAGTGATTGGCTGCTGCCAAACCTGTAATCGAAAATAAACCTGCACCAAGCGTTAAGCCTACCCCAATTAAAATAAGGTTGATTGGGTCTAAGGTTCTTTTGAGCGTTCCTTCGCCGCTTTCGTTTGCCTCAGCAACAATGCTGGCAATAGATTTTTTTATGAAAATAAGTTAAGACGTTGCAAAATTATTAAAATATATTAAATCTATAGTATTAAGTGCGCCGCGATAACTTATGAAGTTTACAAAGGGTAGCGGGCAGGAAGAACTTCGTAAGTTTAGCGGAAGGCATGTGCCAAATAGCCCCCGATTTAAGCAAATGTTTTCTATTTAAGATCTATTTAAATCGGGGCTATGGGCAATAGCAGGACTGCAGTAGGCGGAATTACTGAATTCGATTTAAAAAAACACTTATACCAATTAATTTTTCTTGTCCTGGCCGGATGGGCTTCTTTCTTTTTGGCAGCAAAAAGACCAGCGCAGCTAGCTTGAATGCCGTTGAAAACATAAAAGCCCATGAAAAAACAAAAACTGCCGGCTGAAAATTTATTCATTTTGTATTATAGTTTTCAGCTGCATTCATGAGGGCTTCGCCGTTTTCTTTTAAAGGGAGTGATAAGGCTTTTTCAGTGCTAACCGAAAAATTTGTTAGGCCGGATTAGCGTAGAACGGTGATGCAATACTTTGGCCTAGCTGGATGGAAAAGCATAATTAATTAAGATATTCCCTTAATCTTTAATTGGTATTTAATTTTTCTTCCAAAGAATGGCAGACCCTTGTTACCCAAACCTGATAGAACCAAATAGCTCCCGATTTTATCGAATATTTTATATTTAAAGGGTATCTAAATCGGGACTATAGGTGATAGCAGGACTGTCGAAACCTAAGGATTACAGGACCCTGCTTTACTAAAAAAAAGCTATAAATACTTAATTTTTATTCACTTAAACCTTAAACATAAAATTTTTATTAAAAATTAATTAACTGATAATGAGTTATTTATGTATTTACTTTAATTTATTTTAGTACTATGTATTGCATGGTAGTATATAAAACATATATCTTTGTTATATGATAGCAGAAAATACGCAAACACAAATGCGGAAGGGAATTCTGGAGTACTGTGTTTTATCAATCATCTCACGGGGCGAAATATATGCTTCGGATATTATTGCCGAATTAAGGACGGCAAAGCTATTGGTGGTTGAGGGAACATTATATCCATTATTAACGAGGCTTAAAAACAATGGTTTGTTAAGCTACAACTGGGTAGAATCTACCTCGGGTCCACCGCGTAAATATTATACCTTAACCGAAGATGGTCGGGGTATTTTATCACAATTAGATCAAACCTGGCAGGAGCTGGCTTATGCTGTAGGTATTTCACAAAAAGGAGCCAATTCATAAATATTAAAAAGGAAATGGAAAAGACCATCATCATAAATATAGGGAACACGATTATTCATATTGAAGAAAGTGCTTACGAACTCTTAAAGGCCTACCTGAACGAAGTAAAACAATATTTTGCCAACCATGCAGATGACCTTGAAATTGTAACGGATATCGAAAACCGGATTGCCGAACTGTTAACCGAGCAATTGGAAGAGCAGAAAAAACAAGTGGTAGATTCGGCCAACGTAAATTCGGTGATTGCGCAAATGGGCAAGGTGCAGGATTTTGACACGGTAGAGGAAGGTGAAGAAGCGCCTGTAATCAATAACAACTATCAATACCAATACACGGAGAAAAAACTGTACCGCGATATGGACGACCGCGTGGTAGCGGGTGTTTGTGCAGGTATTGCACACTATGTAAACGCTGATCCTAAGTGGATTAGGTTGGCTACATTACTGATCAGCTTTGCAGGTGGATTTGGATTGCTGGTGTATGCCATACTCTGGATCATCATGCCAAAAGCCAAATCGCGCATCGAAAGGATGGAAATGAAAGGCGAACCTGCAAATCTTCAGGGTTTCCAAAAGAACTTAGATGAAGAGCTACAGGCCGTTAAGGAACGTTTGGGCGAAGTAAATAAACATGCTCAGCCGATATTTGCCCGTTTAGGGAATTTTATCGGAGAGTTTTTCGAATGGCTTGGCCGCTTTATTTCGGGCACTGGAAAGGTGATTTTTAAGATCATTGCGGGTTTTATCGTTGTGTTTGGCGTACTCTTTTTAATTGCGTTAATTATTGGTACGGCCGCTTTTCAGGGATTTTGGGATGCCAGTATTTACGAATATTTCCCTTTTTCTATTATTAATGAAAGCAATAGGGGAATCATTTTGTTTGGTGCATTTGTAGTGCTTTTTGTGCCGATTTTAGCCTTAGTGTTATTCTCGATCAGGGTAGCTTTTAATAAACAAGCCATTAACAAAACACTTTCTTTTGCCCTGTTAATTATCTGGTTGGCCGGTGTAGCCATTACAGGTTATCAGGCAGCTAAAATATCATCAGAATTTAAGCAACATGCGGAGTTAACACAAACTGTTGATCTGAAGTCTTTTGCTACTTACACCTTAGATATAGATAAAAGTAAGTATTTCACCAAAGAGGATAGTATAGCTTATCATATCGATGCGAACCAGAAAAACCAGATTGTGGTTGATGACCTGGAAGATGGACCATTTATTTCGCCTAACCGCATTCATATCGACATCAACAAAAGCGAAACCGGTGTTACGCGTTTAATACATAAATACGAATCACAGGGTAAAACCTTTCAAAGTGCCTTGCAAAATGCGCAGAACATTAGCTACACTTACGCATCGAAAGATTCGGCTTTGGTTTTTAGTCCAAGGTTTCAGTTGAGGAAAGGAAGCATTTGGCGAAACCAGGAAGTAAGGTTAACTCTAGAGGTTCCGGTAGGTACAATTGTAAATATTAAGGAAGGTGTTTACCGATATACCAATTATTATGGCGATTGTGAAACGGTAAAAGGTGGTGATTACAGTGTTTGGATCATGACAGAAGATGGATTAAAATGTGTTGCGCAATTAAAAGAAGAGGCGCTAAATAAGAAAAAACTGAAAGAAGAATTACTTGATTTAGAATTGCAGCAGAAACATAACCTTACTGATACCATTTATCAGGACTCTGTATCAAACCGGATTAAGGAAGTTAAGGAAGAGTTGGGTATAGCGCCTGAATAATAAGTTCCGTCATTTTGAGATCATACCTATAAGAAAAAAAGCCATGAAAACATTATTTATCCTAGTTGCATGCTTTATGGCATGTGGGGCTTCTTTTGCCCAAAAATTAAATAAACTTACAGGGGAAATTGTTGATGAAAAGACTGTTCCGGTATCGTTTGCGATTGTTAGGGTGCTGAATTATCCTGATACCACCGTGGTTAAAAGCGTATCGACCAATATCGAAGGAGCGTTTACAATTGATCAGTTGAAAAGCGGCGAGTATGTATTGTCGATTTCTATAGTGGGTTTTAAAAGTAAAAAAACTAACCGTTTTTCGCTTAACGAAGACATGAAATTACCTGCTATCACGATTGAAAGTTTAAGCAAACAATTAAAAGAAGTGAGCATTCAGGGCAAGAAACCTTTTATTGAACATCAGATCGATAAAATGGTACTGAATGTAGAGAACAGCATTATTGCAACAGGTGGTACGGCGCTCGAAATTTTAGAGAAAGCGCCGGGCGTACAGTTAGACAGGCAAAATGATCAGATTTTATTGAACAATAAATCGGGTGTAATGGTGATGATTGATGGGAAGAACAACTTTTTATCGAGTGCCGATTTAACGGTTTATTTAAATGGCTTAAGTAGCAGCCAGATTGCTACCATCGAAATTATTACTAACCCATCGGCTAAATATGATGCTGCCGGCAATGCGGGCATCATCAACATTAAACTTAAAAAGAACAAGGCATTTGGTACCAACGGAAGTGTCTCGTCAACCTATCGCAATGCAATAAGGGCTAACTTACCCACCAATATTTACGGATCGGAACTTAACTTCAATTTAAATCACCGTGTAGAAAAGTGGAATTTTTTTACCAATGCAAATGCTTCAAAAAATAATAATTTTTCGAATTTATTTTTAGAGCGGAGCACCAATGCCAATGGTTTACAGAGTATGTTTAACCAGAATTTTCAAAAAATATATACAGGATCGCGGTTAGCCGCAAAACTAGGTGCAGATTATTACGCAGGTGAAAAAACAACCATCGGTATTATGCTTGATGGCAGTACGAATACACGTAAATTGGATAATTTCTCTCAAACCTTTATAAACGAGATTAAGGATGGAGTTGCGGGCAATAATTCGTTAATCCAATATTCTGATGCGAATACCCCAAACAAAAACTATAGTGCAAATTTTAATATCAGGCATGATTTTAAAAAAGAGGGTGCAAGTTTAAATTTTGATGCCGATTATTCTGGCTTTGACTACTCGGGTCTGGAAAATTTTAACACTAACTTTTACGATGAAAAAGGGACTGTTTACAACAATACAATCATTAAAAACGATAGTAAAACAGCCATTGATATTTATGCTGCAAAAACAGATTTTACCTGGCCGCTATCAAAAACTACAAAATTGGAAACCGGTTTAAAAAGTGCTTATGTTAAAACCAATAATGATTTTTTATCGTTGGCTTTGGTAAATAATAAATGGCAAAATGTTGTAGGACAAAGCAATAATTTTATTTACAAAGAAAACGTAAATGCAGCTTATGCAAATTTATCAAAAGATCTGGGCAAGTGGCAAGTTCAGGCTGGTTTACGGGCAGAGTTTACCCAATCTACCGGAACATCTGTAACCAATAATACATCGGTAAAACAACATTATTTATCATTATTTCCAACGGTTTTTGTTAACCAGAAAATTTCTGAGAGTAGTAATCTACGTTACACCTATGGCCGACGGATAGACCGGCCAAATTACCAGCAGTTAAATCCATTTAATTTTTACATGGATCCTTATACCATAGCACAGGGAAACCCATACTTAAAACCCCAGTTTACCAATAATTTTGAGGTGAGTTATAATTATAAAAGCGGATTATTTTTTTCATTGAGTTATGCTAAAACAAAAGATTTAATTTTAGATAGTAAAACCGCACAAAACGATAGCACCAGAATAGTTACTGTAGGCCAAGGGAATATTGGCAGCGGGGAATACTACTCGGCCGGCTTATCTGTTCCGGTAACCATTGCCAAATGGTGGAATTTGCAAAACAATTTTAGGGTTTCTTATAATAAATTTAACGATGATAATTTAGAAGGTGCCCCCTTTGTTTTAAGTAAAGTATTCTACAATTTTAATACTGTAAATTCGATTATTTTAGGCGATAACTGGGCATTAGAAACCAATTTCTGGTTAAACTCACCAAAAGTTAGGGGTTTAGAACGGACCACTATTTATCAGTATGCTTTAAATATAGGTGTGCAGAAAAGTTTCCTGAACAAAGCTTTAAAACTTAAGTTAAATGTTGATGATATTTTTCAAACCAACTACTGGAAAGGAACGCTCGATTATCAAAATGTGAATTTAAGGGTGCAGAATAATTACATCAGTAGAAGGGTGTCTTTCAATATCAGTTATAGTTTTGGTAACCAAAATCTAAAATCAAACCAGGACCGGAAAACAGCGGCGGATGATATTAAGAACAGGGCTGGGGGGTAGTTTTTAGTCCTCAGTCTAAAGTCGGAAGTCTGGGTAGTAAATCCCCAATTAACCAATTTATACAGTTAACCAGTTAACCATTTCAAACAATTAACCAAAAAAAATGAAAAATATAATATACAGTATCGCGATTTTATTTATCACTTTAGGTTACGGATGCCATAATAGTGACGGTTATTTATCAATAAGTGCTACAGATACCAATAGCGATTTCAAATTTGAAGCAAAGTATGCCGAAAATAAAACGGGCAAACTGGAAAAATTCCTGGACAGTGCCTTGAATAATGAACTTCCATTAGATCAGAATATCGACCTGTTTATAAATTTAAACGGTAGCGATAAGTTTAACCTTAAAGCCAAAAAAGGCTGGTTAGTGATCGACTTTGATAAACGGAACAGCTCTTTAGCCGGCTACATGAAAGTAAAAAAGCTTACTGAAGGGATTAGACAGGAATTAACCGAGTAACGTGTTTTAACCGTAAAGATCACAGAGAGAAGGCGCAGAGCGCGCAAAGTTGGGCGGTCTTCGATTAGGCTACCATTGACATACAAAAATCGGGCGTCATTTCGACTGAAGCGCAGCGAAACGGAGAAATCTTTTAACATAGTTCAAAGATCTCTCCACTACGGTCGAGATGACGATTCGTCGCAGCTTATCTTAATGCTTGTGTATTGCTGGCTTTTTTAACCACAAAGCACACGAAGAGAAGACACAGAGGACGCTAAGTTGGGAGACTTTAGACTACGCTCATACTGATAATTTATAAAGAAAAATCTGCGAATATCTGTGTGATCTGCGGGGAACTTGTCGGTAATTTTCTCCCGCAGATTTAAGGTGATGGGCGCAGAAACTAATGCGAACGTTATTCCTGGGTAGGTGAGAATCACGTAGTGTTCAGTGAAGCTAATCTTAATGTTTCCGTGCTTTCTGTGTATTGCTGGCTTTTTTAACCACAACGTACACGAAGAGAAAGCACAGAGGATGCAAAGCAGGGTGGTCTTCGACTATGCTCAGTCTGACAATTTACAAAGAAAAATCAGCGAATATCAGTGTGATCTGCAGGGTACTTATCTAGTAATATCTTATTTCGTAGTTTTAATCGTTCCAAATTAAAAGTCCGCCAATGTTTTCAATGTTTAGTTTTTCGATATCATTTATTTTATCAAGACGTTTTTCAAAATATTGAAGTGGTGTTTTAACTTTTTCAATTGCTTTTTTGAGTTCATGTCGATCAATTGACAGCGTAATTTCTTGTGGTATAGGTTGAAAGGGTTCATCAAATTCGTCAACCGAAAAATCAAATACGATATTGTCGCCATCAAATTTGATCTGTGGGGCAGGGTGTCCTTCGTAATAAGTATTTCGTAGCATTGAAAGTCTGTCCCAATACATGATATCATTTATCCCTCCGCAACATTGAGGAAAATATTTGTCTTGCCCATCAATATTCAAAACATAACCGCCAAAAAATGTTGCAGCCTGTTGTCTTTCATATTTTCCATCTCTCATTTCTTGCGTATGGTCAATGATGAGTTTGGTTAAGTTGTTATCAGTAATTTCTGAGAGTTTATAGAATGGAAAACCTTTTAAATAAGGCGTCAGTTTATCTTTAAAACCCGCTTTTCGAAAGCATTCTTGGTGATAAGCGTTCCAAATTTCAGGATGCTCCCAATAAGGAAATTTGTCTGGTGCAGCTAGCTCCTGATTGTTATATCCGATTTCAATTACTGGTATCAAATCTATGAGCATGCTTATTAATTTAGTTGCCACAAGATTAGGAATTTGGTAGGTTTTTAAGCAATCGGCTCAAGAATTAACCATATAAGAAATTTAAGGAACACATAAGCTAATGCAATCGCTATTCAACCTAGCCAAAAGCTACAAGCCCTCCTCACTAAACCCGACAGTAGCGGAAATCCTTTTTGTTGCCCCCTCAGATAGACTCAGGATAACAGTAACAAAAAGATTGTAGCGAAAGGCGGGGCTGCGTTGCCCGAAAAGCACAGAACCATTCATTTCCAAATCCTTTACTATTTTCAATTGGTTTTCAGTTAAACAACTAAGCTAACCATATAAGAAATATAAGGCCATATAAGTTATAACACCCGAATAATGATCGTGTAGGCAGTAAAATGGAAGATATAATATGGAAGACACTCCGGTAACCATCTTACGGCCAATGCAAATGGTCATAAAAACGCCTTTATATTGTCATGATTGCCCCTCATGCGCGTGGCTCTTCCGTTGTAACTTTATCATCATCAAATCAATAGAAAATAACATGAGAAAGATCAAAATAATGGAACACATCTCGCTTGATGGTGTGATGCAGCACGAAAACAGCGAGGATTTCGCGCATGGTGGATGGACAACACCTTACCGGAGCCCGGAGGGTTTGGCCGTCGTACTAGAGGCACAGGGCACTAACATCGATCTGTTGCTTGGCCGCAAAACTTACGATAGCTGGACCCAGTACTGGCCAAAAGCAGGCGATAATCCGATGGCAAATAGTTTAAATAATGGCAAAAAATATGTGGCCACTCATAGGCCCGACAGCCTCGAATGGGGGCCGGTTGAAGATTTAGGCACTGACATCGTAACGCGTATTCGCGAACTCAAATCAACAGAAGGTCCTGATTTGATCGTATATGGGAGCTCGACGGTGGTTGCTGTGTTATTGGAGCACGGACTTGTTGACGAGGTTGTATTGATGGTATACCCGGTATTGCTAGGCACGGGCAAACGTTTCTTTTCGGACACTGCCGATGCACGCGAACTGGCTTTTGTGAGCACGAAAACTACGCCAACAGGGGTGCAGATGAATACTTATCGGTATGTTGGAGAACTGGGGAAGGGTTAGTTTGTAGCTTGGAGTCAGAAGTTAGGGGTCGGAGGTCCGAGGCTTATAAAAGCGAAAAGATACGTCATTGCGAACCGAAGGCTAGGGGTTGTGAGGTGGCGTGAAGCAATCTATTTGTGGATTAGTCCGAAGTTTGGATTTCTAAAAAGAGAACAAGATGGGGATTAGTTTAGAGTTGAAAGTTTTTTTGGAGCGCAAGGGCTGTAATCCTTAGGGAGGCTTCGGTCCTGCTCGTCCGTTTCACTTCCATCAGGGCTATTTAACCATGGGCTGTACCCCGAAAACAAAGGAAATGAGGGGCAAATCTTTTGATAGTTATCTTTCTTTAAACAAAATCAACCGGAAATCTTGATTATTCCCGGTTGAGTAAGCGATTTCTAACCTTTAGGTTCCGAAATATGAGCATTATTTGATATGGGCAAATTAATCTTTCACTAACCTTACCGCGGCACCTGTGGTTTTACTGTAATCGGTTACTCGCGGTTCGCTGTATTTGTTAAAGTCAAGGTAGTAGGCAAAGCTGTCGCCGCTTGATTTGGTCGTGCTCGACCACCAGTAGCTTAACCATATCCCATACTTGAAAGATTGGCCGCCACCATATTCATCGCCACCTGCACTGCCATTGGTAAGTAAATTGAGACCTGATGAGTTATCGCCATTGCCATGTGCAAATTTGTACGAATCTTTTACGTCCCAGCCGGTCGTTCCACGCATTTTTTTACCTGCTACCTTTTCTCCACCTAAAGCCGCAATAAGGGTTAAAAATTCACTGCTGCTGGGCACATGCCAACCGGCAGGTGCTAAGCCACGGCGATCGGTAACCGCATAAAAGTTGTACAGCTTACCGTATTTCTTTTCATTGCTGCTGTCGAAATTAAGATAACAATAAGCCGGAATTTTTTCTCTACTTACTTTTTCCCATTCTTTTTGGTTGGCTGCATAATAAATCTGTTCGCCGTTTCTATAGGTGTTCACGTTTAAATTGGTGCTTGTCCACACCTGGTTGCCAATTTTTACCGGTCCTGTAATTTCAGGCGAGGCATTATATATTTCTTTTAACTGCGCCGCTTGTGCTGCATTACAGCTCCAAACAAAGTTGGTAGGTTGGATGCCGCCGCTTCTTTTTAAACATTCTTTAGTTGCTATTGCATCGGTCTCTTCTTTGGTTTTTGCTATACCCCAGCCAAATGCGGTACCCACATTACCGTTTATGGTGCGGTAGGCTGCACAGCCTGTACCCGAATAGGTGAGTACAATGCTACAAGATCCGCCACGTTTGTTGCATTCGTCAACCGCTCTCTTCTCGGCTTCTGCCCGGTTTGGCTGATCGAATGAAAAACCATAATAAAAACCATTAGATCGGTCTATAGCCAATGCACCATATTTGGTTTTAACGGGAACAGCCGTTTTGGTTGCCGATTTTTTTACCTGCGCAATTAAATTGGATGTAGTAATCAATAGCACAAGCACTGCCATTAATAGTAGTTTGTTTATTTTCATGCTTTATTGTTTGTTTGTTATTGGCAAATTTCCCTATCACGCTACTGGGCGTCAATACCATTTATTGGGTATATTTTGATGACGGGTAGGGAGAAGTTAGGAGGTAGAAATCTGAAGTTTGGATTTATAAAGGTGAAGAGATTCGTCATTGCGAACTGAAGGGTAGGGGTAGCGAAGTAGTGTGAAGCAATCTAAATTTAATGCTAAATTAAAGCACAAGTCCTGCCTTTGTTTAGGCCAGGGCACAAAGACTTGCGCTAGATTGGTTGATAGGATTTTTGGAGCGCAGAGGCTGTGATACTTAGGCAGGCTTCGGTCCTGCTGTCCGTTTCCCCCGAAGAAACCTGTGAAACAAGCAAGCACACAATAAAAAAGTAAAAACTAGTGCTTAAATCGGGGTCCACTTTCATCAGGGCTATTTAACAACGGACTGTACCCCGAAAACCCCACAGGTATAGTTCTTAGTTACTAGGAAGTGGATTGGATGATTTGTGCATTCACAGTATTTGGCTCATCAAGTTTTTTAATAAAGAAATTGATTTATAATTTAACGGCAGAACAAGTCATGCCGTTGCTAAGGTTGGGCGCTAAGACTTACGCTAGATGGGGAAAAGTTCTGAGGAAAATGGATTTGGATCCGATGTATATATTTGTTCAGAGGGAAAGGATACACATCTTCCGGTAATCAAATTGGTGGCTAGTTTGACCCGAAAAGGAGGGGCACTTTCGCTGAAATATACACCCATTAAGGTTTGTCATAATTTTGCTCAAATAATTGATTTATTTCATTATTTAATTCGATAACATCCTTCTTTTTATTTAACATTACGTACCTACTGTTGTTGCTTTGTGCGCCATGCTTGAATGTTTCTGGACCAAAGTTTTGTTCCATTGCATGTTTGTAAATTTTCCATCGCTGAGTATTATCAACTGGCTCTTCCAAGTGGGTTTCAGGATCGTAGGTATTAGCGCCTATAAATCCAAATGATGCCAAGGGATTTTTCTTCCAAATGCCGAGCATAATTTGAACACAAGTACCGACAATTTTTCTGCACTTGTGTTCATTTGTTAAAATTTGAAACTTTTTTGGATGGGTTTTATATTTTGTCGTGTAGTACTGGACAACATAGAAGTCATTAACATAAAATTCTACTTCGACAATATATCTGTAATTCTCTGTTCTAAAACTATAATACCAAATTCCTTTAATTTGATTTACGTGAAGAGATTTTTTGAAGCCGCTACAATGAATGGGGTAAAAACTTTCAAACACTAAGGAAGAAGATATTTATATCCTTTAATTTGACTATTTCTAACATCCTCATCTCTTCTTAAAACAATACGTGTAACCTTTATCTGTGTAGGTGAAATAACTCTACCATGATGAGTATCTCCTCCAGAAACGCTGTATCGCGCAGCACTTAATTTGAACCCAGTTTTTGCCATGATTTGCTTAATTAATTGTTTTTCTTTTTTGTTTAGATTGCCAAAGTTATACCATTTTTGCAAATTACAATAGCATTTGCAATGATCAAGTACTTGTTCGAAGGTGTGCTGGCACTTATTCTCCTAGTTATGTTCAATCTTATGTTTTTCTGTATGTAAGTATGTATGTCCGGTGCAAATTTTGAATTAAACCAAAATTTTAAGTCGCTAGCTGCATTTTCTGCATCGATTTCGACAACTGAGGCCTTGCGCGCATAAACATCGCTTAAATCAAATATTTTCGCATCTCTATTTGGAGCGGTTCTAAATTGTATTTTTTAAGTAAAAAAAAATGGCGATCATAAAAATTGAGGTTATAACGATTAAATGCCTAGTTTATAGAGCTGTTATAATTTATTTGAAATATTATTTGCAATATAGTTTTGATCATTTCCTCAGCCAGTGAGTGTGTTAATTTATTCTTCTAATTATTAATCCACCTCCGTCAAGCCTAGCTGCTTCTAGTTTATTGAAATCTTCCGAAACTGAAAGTATAAAGCTAGCTGGAATTATATGGCTCTTATAATCAAATCCTTTAGTCAATATATGGATTTTACGATTAGTCGTGTCCAATATAAAATTACTGATATTGTATTGTACGTTCAGTATCTTTAAAGTGCGAGCTTGATCGAAGGTCCACTGGCCTATTCGATCTCCACTTACATTATCATAAACTTCCCAAGTTCCATGAAGCCACATACCGTTTGCATAAGAACTCTGAATATGAATACGCTCTTTCAGAAGTTTAAAATTTTCCAGGTCTGTAGAAACTTTGAGTTCCTGCTCTTTTGCTTGCGTAACGCTCTCTATCTGTATGCTGTTTTTATGGGTTAATTCAGCATTTTTCTCAATTAAAAGAAAAAATTTTTCTTTTAAAGTATTATGCTTTGATAACGTAACTAGTTTTTGCAATTCAACTTTTTTAATTCTGTTGCTATCCAACACTTCAACCCATGCCCTATACCAGTTTATCCCATATTTGATCCAAGGGAAGATAAATGTATAAATGAAAGCGCAGATTAGTGGAACAGTAAACATATTCCACCATTCCTGCTTTGAAGTTATTAAATCAAAATAGCTTTTGTACCCGTCTTTGGCTATGTCATCTTGTTTATAAAAAAATAAACTTAAAGGGATCTGATAATTTGTTATTAGCCAAGAGATAATAAAAGAAGATGTGAATGGATTTGTAATTCTAGATTTTAAATCTTCAATAATATCGGAAAATTCTTTGTTCATGAGACCGCCGTTTAGAATGGCAAATTACTATTTTAACTCTTAGGTGCAAATGATTATCTTGTCGCATAACAAAATCTAATTAAATGTCTCTATTAAAAATAATTGAAACCGGAAAGGTATCAAATACTCTAATCATCCTTATTGTAATTGTAAGCTCAACACTACTGTTTGCAAACCAAGAATTCATAATTCGTCTCAAAATGGTTGAGTTTATGAAGGATTATGGCAAATGGGTTGGGATAGCATTTCTTGTATCGAGTGGCTTTTTATTATTAGTAATTCTCTCTTATCTCTGGAAAGGCCTTTCTGCGATTTGGTATGGATGGAAATACGATAAACTAATTGTCGATAGCCTGAATACTTTAGATCCAGATGAACAGTCAGCTCTCAGAGAATTTATATTTAATGCGTCAACTGTCGCTTTGCCTCTCACAAATCCAGCTGTAGCGAGTTTGGTGAATAAACGAATAATATATCAGGCTAGTAGCCATGGTGGAATGTCATACGGTGAAATATGTTTTAATTACACGATGACCTCAAAGGCCCGCTCAATGCTTAGGTTGCCAATGATTGGTTTACCTAATAAGGACCCTAACGATTTAAATGAGGCTGAAAAATTGTTTATCAATAATAATAGGCCTGCATTTATTTTAAAGTATGCCCGTTGGTAAGGTATTTCCAAATTTATTTTTGACACAAATCCTAAAAAGTATGAACATTAATAATTTTGGTCCATTTAATTCTGATACCTGGGGCAATGTGTCGGACTGGACTATGGTAGTGGTGACGTTTTTCACATTTATATACCTTGTAAGAACATTTTCTGCACAAAGACGATCTATTACAATACAAGATGAGACGTTGCGATTGCAAATTGAATCCCAAAAAATTCAATTTGATCAACTTTCACTTGAAAAATTAAAACATGCAAATGAGGTTATGCCTAAGTTTGTCGTAGAGAAAGGAAACTATCAATTCGAAATCGATGGATCAGTAGATGGCCCCCAATATTTACATGTTTTCTGGTTTAATTTAACACTACATATTTATCACCAATCTGTGTATGCAAGCGATATAACTTTAACGATTCACAAAGATCATAACACTATATATCCTAAAGACACCAAAATGATCTATGAAATCAGTGATATGGTTGCCGAAGAAAAAAAGACTTACAATTTTTTTGGGCAAGGTCAAGCAGGTATCATTGTTCAGAATGATCAGCCACGTAAAGGCTATTTTCAAAGCAATCTTACATTTGTATTGACATATCGTGATCAGCTAAAGAATCAATTAACCCAAGAAATTGAAATTATAATTGGTTCCGAATTTGATGTACTGATAAATTCTAATAGACCAAGGTTTTCTACAATCTAATTCCAATAGTTGCACTAGTGGGCATTTCGGCAAAAATGGCCTCCCGTTCCGCGTTTAACCCGTCACCCTTACTTGCGCAAGTCTTATTGCGCAGGGCAGTGGGATGACTGACTTGTGCATTCATAAAACTTAGCAGTTAATATTTTTACAGTAAATTTAATGTATCGATTTAATTAAGCGCATTCAGGCTTTGCTTAGGCACACTGCTAATAATGCGCTAGGTAGGGAATAGCTGACGCAAATATTTATTTGTATTCAAGGCTGGTGAAGTCCAAATCTCACGGCTTGCCCATCTCTGGTGCCGGGAGTGTATTTGGCAGGAGTTTAAGAATCGTGACGATTTTGTTTTTCATAGCATCTGTGGCTATCCCTTTTACTTCGTATACGAACTTCCCTCTTTTTTATCCTATATTTATTAAACCAGACTCCTTAGCTCAGTTGGTAGAGCAACAGACTCTTAATCTAGGATCGCTAGCCGATTAACATTAGGTCAAAGGAAGTGAAATGTGCGTTTAAAGGGTGTTGAGTGCAGAATATTCAGGCTTTGTGCGCAGTTTATAAATCTGTTAATAGTATCCAAATATACTGCATTTAGCAGTATAATTTAGGGAATTGGCGCACTTTTGGCGCACTGGTTATAAAATGCCATCATCAGCAAAACTGTAATAGTTATAATTAGTAACTATCAGATGGTCACACACCTCGATGTCTAGTAGCTTTCCTCCCAGAGTCAACTTTTGGGTTAGCCTCTTGTCTGCATCACTAGGATTCGTATTAGAACTTGGATGGTTATGTGCCAATATTATTTTACTGCTATTGGTCTTTAAAGCAACCGAAAATATGATCTTCGGATCGGCAAGTGTTCCCTGTACTCCACCCGTAGATATATCAACAATTCCCAATACTCGGTTACTGGTATTTAGTAGAATTACCTTAAATTCTTCTAACAATTCAATCTTACCCAATTGCCAATGCTGCATCAATACTCTGTAAGCATCTTGGGAACTATTGATTTTTGGTCGTTCTGTAATGTTGTAGTTTGATTTGTAGCTTACTTCAACTTCAGCCACTTTAAATGTAGTTTGTTCCTGTACCATAAGATTTTAATTAATTATGGTACAATGGCAAGCTTTAATCGAAACTAAGCAAAGGAGGAACGGATATAAATAGGCTGTGCGGTTGCCACGTGAGCGTTTATGCCGTAGATCCTTTAAGAGTGTTGAGATTACAAGCTTAAATTTGTGTAATGATTAATAATCATATGTAACATCTCGCACGGTCTATAAAACACTCTAATATATACGAAGAACCATTTTTTCTCCTTCTTTTCCCCACTGTACTTGCCACGACTTACCATTTACTTGGTCAAGCAAAATAAAGTTATATGTGTTCGTAGTAGGATAAAGGAAGAATCTGCCATTTTTCTCTTCAGCAGGACTTACCAGAGAGACATCCGAAAGTGTGCTCTCAAATCTATACTTGCTCTCTGTACCCCATTGAACTTGCCACATTTGGCCATTTCTAGTGTTCAGTTTGATAAATGTATACATGTTCCGAGTGGAAAATAGTCGATACACGACAGTGCTGTCTGGTGAAATATTTTGAATTGGAGGTTCCGATGTGCTTTGAGCGCTAGCTGCAATTGATAACAAACCAAGAGTTAGAAAGATGAATATCGTTTTCATCGCATTTAATTTATATGTTAATTAAGAAGCAACGCAATGAATGCATATTGCGTTGCCTCGGGTGTTTATGACGGAATTTCTTTAGGCGTGATGAGGTACAGGCTTAAATTGGTGTTATAGTTGGATAGATATCCAAAGTATTTCTCTATCGATTACCTAGATGGTATAGTTAAAGTAGCTGCTCTTCCCGTAATCAAATACTGTTATCGAATTTCGATTAACAGTTCCATTGAAATGTGAGCCTGTACCGTAATCAAAACCTTTAAACTTAGTTCCTGTTATTGTCAATTGTATATGGTGACTGTTGCCATAATGAAATAAGTTTAGCTTTCCATTTCTTCCGAGCCCTGTAATGTGACAACTCTGGTCGTAATCAAAAACATTTACTTTATCCGCATGAAGTGTTCCGCCAATGCTGATGTGCTTTGACTGACCATAATCGTAAACAGATGACTTCTTTTGGTTGTTTATTATACAGGCTGCGATAAAGGCTATTACTGCCCTAGGGTTTGATTCCATGATTGATGAGTGTTAATAATACCTAAAGATATAAACTTTTATACAACAGAATTTATGATTTGGTAGCATGTACCAAACAACATTTGGCATATACTGAATATACAAGTTCAAAGAATGTTTACAGCAGACACATTTTCCGTTTTGCCAAGGCCATGAGCGACATAGAGTGGAGATATCCCATTATGACAATGAGGGCGATAGGTTAGGCTCATCGACTATCTTAGCTGTTCCACCTATTGCTATCTGCATTTATTAGTTTTGCTGTTGAACTTCATCAGTTAATTGTATTTGCTTTATAATATCACTATGACTCCCTTTGCCTCGGCCATTATAACAAGCGATTAGTTTAAATACCAACCAAACCAAGCTTCCTAATGTCATAAGCATAAATAACGCATGCCATATTTCTTTGGTTAAACCAAGTGAATCTTTAAACTCTGAAGTCAACAAAGTGGTAATAAAAGATATTGAGAGTCCAACAGGTGTAATCCAATCTTTGCTTGCAGCTCTATACTTTTCAGTTTCCATTAACACCAATTTGATTTTATCAACAGTTGTTAATATGAGTTGCTGCTTAACATTCTTGTGTAAAGTTATGTTCTTTGAGAGTTCGTCACCAATATCTACCGACAGGCCTGAACCAACATTATCATTAGATTCTACTGCCATGCCTAAGATGTTTGTTGCGGAAGCTTACCTAAAACACCTAGCGCATGTTGGCTTATAAAGCCGCAATTACTGCAAACAATTGCTATCGAGGGTATGCTTGGTCCTCCAATTGAAATACTTGAGAAGTCTGTTTGCATAGGATTGTTGAAATATCCGTCGGCAAGTACAAATTTATGATTCTTACACATTGGGCATGTAAGTGTAGCAACCTTACTGTTTATTGTTTGTATTAAATTTTTCTTTTGATCTTCTGAGAGCATGCTATCTGAATTAATTAAGTATGAATTTACCTAATTCAAAGATAAAAGTTTATTTGATACAAGCAAAGATCTTCAACTGCGTACCGACATGCGTATGGAACGAGGGTCGTTGCAGTAAAGTTCGCAGAACGATGCAACGATATGTTTGGCTATAAATATGTTTTAATTGCTGTACCTTTATATAAGATGTTAGATAATCAACAACCAGAAGTCTCATCCTTAGATGAAAGCATTCACATTCTTAATGTAATCGATGAAAAATTCAATGATTACTTCGAAGCCCTAACGATGTTGGCGCAGTTCAGCGTGCCAGTAGAAGTAGTTGCACACTTGCATCAATTAACATATGAGCATGGAGTAATCCTGATAAATAGCTATTTGGACGAGCTTCATAAACACTTTAGACCTTCATTAACAAATGAAGAGAATGCCGCATTTTCTCAATATTATAATTTAATTAAGAAGGAAATTAATCGATTTCCCGATATAAAGCGTTACAGAAATAACGTTTGTGCTCATAATCTGCGGCATGATGACAGGAGTATATATTTGTATGGTCACCTAAGAAAGTATAAAGTACCCCAGAATATTGCTGAATTTAAGTTTGTAAAGGATTGTATTAACTTAATGACTCAAGTCGTTAATATTAGTTTTCCTATGTCTTGCAATAATGTCAGAGCGATAGTGGATACTAGATTTGCAAATGATACAACGCCTCACATAAGCAGTTTGCCAAAGGATAAGCTGGAGACTATGGCGTCAGACTTGGTAAACAAATTACGGATTCTTCAGAAAAAATAGGTAATAATAGTTTAAGCGTTGTACAGGTATGCTCACCGCTTGCGAACTGAGAAAATGTGTGAGAACTGGTAGCTGCGCAGCGAAGAGGTTCGATCTATGTTTTATGGATACTTTGTATAGATACAATACAGTATCAGTTTAAATTAGGTAATCTAAAATCCACAAAAGATACATTGCCTGAGCTTAGGATATTTAAAACCGCATCTGTCGTTCTCAAGATCAAATCAAATTGGAACGGCTCGATATAGATGTTTTCTTCGTTTATATAATTATAACAACTGATTGCCCCTTTAACATAAATGTAAACGTCATCAACCAATATATCAGTTATATTTGATACGCTGTCTTCCATAATTACCCAGCCATTATCATAGCGATAGATATTCATTGTAGTTAGGGAAATAGCAATCGTTACCCCATTAAAAATTTTAACTTCAACTAAGTGTTCTGTTGCACCATTAAAGATTATTTCAGAGATGCATGTTGATTGTTTAGCTATTGGTTCCCGTAGTAAAACTATATTGTTTCCTAGATATTTAAGGTAAATTGTGCCTCTTAGTGTAGGGTCCAACACTTTCATTTATATTCCAGATTTAGTAAGTAAAACTAATGAATTGGGCGATAGTATTTCCACTTTCATTTGATCGTTTCGTTGGTAAAATTTGTTTACCCACGTTGTATAAGTTACTCCAGCCATTATACGGGGAGTGCCATTACTGTTGGCTGTTCTATTAATTTTACCTTTGATCGTTTCGCCATTAGAACCCAATTGGATATTTATTTCTTCATTGTCTCCAGCAATTAAGTGCTGATAGGGTTGTCTAATATTAAAAAAGCCTTGATTCAGATAGGCAATGCCTAAATTGATGTAAATTTTCACTTAAATACGGTTAATGGTTTATATTCTAATTTAGATTGAGATGCTGCTGAAACCAGTTATCTAAATCGGCGATATTAGTTACGCCATTTCTAACTGCATATGCGCTAGGGCTATAAGACTCATTGATAAACACAATTTCTTTATCATTGCATATTTGTTGAATTGTAGCCATGAATCCGCTAAAACCATTGTTCCCAAGATTCCGCTCTTTTGGGCTTACATTTAATGGCGTTACGATTCTAGTATTGCCAATAGTGTGAATTACTTTCTTTATTGTTGTAGTGTTCCGTAAGGTCGTAATTATACTGCTATTATATTCTCTTACAAGCTGTAGCTGACGGCTATTAGTTTTATTAACAAATATTTTGCTGTCTGAGAAATTGGTAAAAATATGGTCGTTGATATAGTCTTGAACAGCTTGTACGCTATTTCCTATAACATCAATACGATTTATTACGTCTAGAAAACAAAACCTATTTTGCATCACGTCAAGCTTTCTCTGGTTCCCAAAGATGGCATCAAAGAAATATTCTTCATCATATCCCATGATGATAGCAATCCTTTTCCAAAAATAATTGCTTCGTCTTCCATAATAATAGTCGACAATATTGCCATTTGCATTGAAAGGGTTGAAAGAGCCTAATATTAAGGTTTGAGGATTTACGATCTGCTCTGGAGTCGTCCAGTTGTTTTGGATCGCTTGATGATTGATAACAGGCATAAAATTGAGATGTTAATTAGTTGCTTTTATTTAAGTATAATAAAATAATAATAATAAAACAAGAGAAATGTGAAGTATTTTAGCGTACCGACATGCGTATGGAACGAGGGTCGTTGCAGTAAAGTTCGCAGAACGATGCAACGATATGTTTTATGCAATAAAACACGATGCTTGGCGAGATTATTGAATTGTAAATTCATGTGCGGTAAATCCTCAATAATCATGACAAGCTGAAGCCTGAGTGACTGCGCAGGTACGCTGAACTGGGAAAGCGGTTATATTTATCCAGGATACAAGCGAAGCAAATCCTAGATAAATATAAGTGAGCTTTCATGAAGCACTCCGCTTGCTCAAAAGAAAAACCATGACAGAGTGCCGCGATGGCGTGTTGTTTTTCATGAGCTTAGACAGTGCGTAATACCTTTCTCCCTGATCGGGTTTGTAGTGCCCCAACCGATGCACCACTGACTAAAAGTAATACCAGAAACTTAAAAGAATGCTGATCGTTGCCATAGCACAAAATTCAATGACTAAAGGAATCCATTCCTCACTTAAGCCACTTTTTGAGTGAATGGATTACTGTTAGGAATGATTAAATGTTGATAAAATCAAGCCAAATAATACAATCGGTTTCGTATTTTTAGCTTTATGGATACCAGTAAAGATTACGTGATTTCCTTATTGAAGGATAAGTATGATTATGAGCAAAAGCGTAAAGACGACTTCGAAACCTCTCTGGGCATTCCAATCACAATTCTTTCTGCTCTTTTTGCAGGAGCATATTTCGTAGTTAGTGATTCAGCGTTGCAGGGTATTAATTGTTCCTTTGTAACGATAAAGTGGATATTAATAGTTTTGTTGCTTGTGTTTTTAGTCGCAACATTGGTACTTCTATTTATTGTTTACTTTGGATTTAAAAGATATTATTGCACCTTTCCAGATAGTGATACCGTTTATAATACCGACTTTAAAGCATTAGAAGCATATACAAAAGAGCATTTTGCTGATTCGTATGAAGAAAGTCTCTTGGATAATTTAAAGGATAAAGTAATTCACTGGTATTTGGATTGTAATAACAATAACACAACTGTTAATGATAGGCGTGGTATTGCATTATATTATGCAAAGCTTGCCATTTGTATTTCGTTGAGTATCGGTCTATCATTACTAATCTTAATATCTATAATTAAATCAATTTAAAATGGCTAAAACGCAGTCTCCACCACCGCCACCTCCATCTCCAGTAAGAAGAGAGAAACAGGAACAATTTCCTATTAAAACGAAATAACAAGCAAGAGCCACATCGATGTGGCTCTTGCTCATTTAAATCGGCTAATGGACTTTAATTAGTTTGGTTATTGGTAAGTTCATCTAAGATTTTATCAATAAGATTATGCAGCATAAGGTCGTATTCTGCCGATGTAAAACTTGATACTTTAGCAATCCCATTATGTTTGTAATGGTGGACATTATCACGCCTGTGCCTCCTCCAGTACTTATTCTTTTCAGCCATATAATTCATGTTAAGCATTTGCCATGCATCTTTGCGTGATAATGTTTCAAGATGAATGTTCCGTTCCTCATATAGAACTTTGATTTGATTTCTCAGTTCTTCCTCATGGTATTTTGCTTCATAAACCTGTACGGTTTCATCTAAATCGAGGTTTGGTAAGGATGACTCGTTTAGTTTCGTTTGTCTTAATTTATATAGTATAAACCAGATAATAATCGCCATTGGTATAATATATAGTAAGTTGCTCATGTAGTTGTTAATTTTTACTGGCTAATCCGACCTATGTTTCTTGATTTACTTGCCTTTACTAAATCAGCATATAAATCCACAATCCTCGGAGTATTATTCTTTTCTCCGCGTAAGCCACTATTTGGAGGGAGGAATGGATTTAGGATGCTTCTTATCTTCAAAAACCTCCCTAAATATGGCTGAAATGCTTAAGAAGAACCAAGAATAGGTCACTAATGGTTAATCCTTGCCCTTGTTTTGTGTAACACCTAAATAAATCATCCCAACTATACTTCCTATAACTATTATGGGGACAGTGATGGGTTTTAGTGCTTCTAAAGTAAGTGCAATGAACAAAATAAATGCACCAATTATGATGCAGACTAATATTCCTTTCATGTTTAGCCTAGTTAACTTTTATCACTTCAACACCATTTTCTTTCTTCTGACTTGGATATACTTTCACGGGTTTATCCCCTTCAGTCTTTGGAGCCAAACTGTTTTCTTTTAAACGTAAATTACCATCCTTATCTTGAATCATATCGGCAGGCATTACATAATTTGTTTTAACAATAGGCTTCTCTTCTTTTTTCTCTTCCTGACATGAGCATAAATATAATGCACTCAGTAAAGTAATTGCTGTTAGGTTCAATTTCATTGTTTGATTATTTAGATAAGTAAAAGTAATAAATACTTAGTTATTGCTAAGTATGGGTGTCTAAATTAATTTATTCTTTAGCATGTGGCTAAAGAGGCAGTAAAATCAGAGATAGAATTGTTTGTAATCAGTAAAGCGAAAGCTTTAAGGGAACAGGCAAATCTTAGTCAATCTGAGCTTGCTTTTAAGCTGGATGTCTCTAACGGCTTCATAGGTCAGGTTGAAAGCCTAAATTCTCCATCCAAGTACAACTTAGACCATATTGATAAACTTGCTGTAATATTCAACTGCTCTCCTAAAGATTTTCTTCCAGAAACCACCGTAAATAAATAAGGCGCATTTCTGCACCTTATTACTTAGTATTAATTACAGATGTACTTCTTTTCTATAGTGTAATTATTTCCTGTACTTGTAGTTACTGTTACCTTAATGATATTACCGTTATCATCTTTTGTGTAACTGAATGATTGAGTAACGTTACCGTTTGTAGTTTTCGTTGGTAGATTAGCTGATAGCTTACCCAGATATGCTTTTATAGGGCTTAAAAGTATCAATGGTATATCTGTATCAACCTCGTTCATGTAGAAGTTTGCCTTTGCTGTTTCAGTGCCATATTCTATGGTTATCTTCTTGTTTCCGTTTTCAACTGAAGTTAGGTTGCCATTAGTATAGAAATACTTCTCTGTTTGTAAAATTAAACTTCCCTGTAGAATCTGCTTCTGTATCAAGTAACCATCTGAATTATAAGTTAGAGCATTATTAATGTTAGATCCATCGAAAATGGTCGTTGCCCTATCGTGGTTATCAAGGTTATAGGTTTTCGTTGAACTTCCACTTCTGCTTACTTTAACATCGGTTGCACTATAAGTATAAGTTTCTGTGGCTAAATTGTCTTTAGCGGTTGCTATTTTACCATTACTATTATACGTGTAGCTATATGTAGCGGCATCGTTAGACGATTTATAATCACTTTGGGTAAGTTGGCAATTCTTTGCAGGAGGTTGTACCTGTTCTTCTTCTGTGGTAGATTTTTTGCATGAAGCAAATGTCAGCGTTACGGCTGAAAGCGTTAAGATTAGAGTTTTTCTCATCTGATTAATTTTGTCCGATAGTCTCAGATCGGTTGTTGGGTTTCATTAAGGCAAGACTGCTCCTAAGATATTTAAAAAGCTAATCCTGAATTTACGGGAATCCGTAGTGGGAGTATTTCTGTGGACATCATTGGAACCTCAATGTTTTTGGTTTATATCGATAGTTCCAACTCGATGTTTATTAAATACAAAAGCGTGGAACTGTAGCCAATCCGCGCTTGAGGCCCTGAGAAGCCAACACAACAGACTGGAACAGCCCACGCTCTTGCATGGACGTTCGCACATCTGTCCTTGTTGTGTTTGTAATTTCTCAGGTTTCAAGCACAAGAACAATAAGCTAACGCTTTATTTCTTTATGGTGTAATTAAGTTTATTTCTGTTTCTTATCGATGAATTTTAACTGTGGTAAAGATAATAACAGGTTTTAAATAAAGCGCATTACTGCGCTCTATTTTTACGATTCTAGCTTATCAACTGTAGCAATTGAAACATAGTTGTTTTCTCCTTCTGCAACTCTCCTGTAAAAGAAATTGTGGTGCTGATCTGCCTCTCGGAAGTTTACCCTTAGTGCATATTCGATTCCACCTGTATTATCATTTGATTGGGTTAGTTCATATGCTTTACGAAGGAAAATATTCGTTAAGCCTGAGCCAAAACGCTCCAATGCTTCTGCACCTAAGTCTATAAATATGAATGATCGGCCATCCTTGCTATTTGAAAGGGTAATGTTCCAGAAGTAATTTAGGTGCTCTGAAATCATGTTGCTTTTGTATTCGTTCTTCACATGGTCAACCGTTGCATAGGTTCTGTATTTGGCTAGGTCGAATTTTCTTAATTGTTCTGTAGCAGCATCAACGATTAAATTGTATGCTTTTTGTACTTCTGAGTTTACCAATACTTGTTGCTCGTTTATAACAACAAATTGTGTTTTCGGCTGAGCCGCTTTCTGTGTTCTTGCTTTTGCTTGCATCTTAATAGAATTTTAAATGTAAAACTTGGTTAAATAGAAAATGCCTCCGTTTGGAAGCATCTATGTTGAATTGATATATAAATGGAAATACACCGTGTTTAGGCGGTGTATTGTGTTATTGTCGATATTGATGTAGTGGTATTGCTAAGGATATTTATTCGAATTTACCCTGTTTAGATCCCTTTAGAAGTAAAATGTCGATGGGGTTTAATGGTGAATTTTGGTAAATGGTAAATCGGAATCCATCAGTTTTTAAATCTAAATTGGTGGTTTTAGATAGGCTTGTTGTTCGCCTTTTAGGCTAGATTTTTCAATGGCAAAGTTGGAAATCGATGTATCTCCCCTTAGAGCAAGGTGCGGGGGTTTGATATGTTACACCCAGTAAATGCGGTGTACAGAGCTCAATTTAAGTGGCTAGTTGAAATTATAAAAAAAATATTTTTAAATGGGAAGCTAGGTTTATTGCTTAGGCGATTTCTAGAACAAACGTACAGTTTCTAAATCTGGTCATATAGATTAACCTTTTTAACAAAACTGTACGTTATCAAAATCCTAGTTTAAAGTTCCATCCTCGAATTTAGTAATAATATATCCTCTTATATCTTTTCCTAATTCATTCTTGCCCATCCAAGCCTTTTTATTAGAGGGATTGAATTTGGCAAACTTTCTTAAGTAGTCTAGACTGGGGGTAATTCCGTGAATATTGTTATCCTTAAATCCAACCTTCAAAAGTGCAGTCATTTTATTTCCGGTATATGCTTTACCTATTTGGAAATTCTGCTGGATATAGGTCATCATTCCGAAGTGGTCGACCTGCTTTTTCTGTTTAATTAGTAGATGCTGTATTTGATAGATATTGAAATTTACCAGCTCCGAGTTGTCAATACCATATTTGTTTATTATTGCCATTTGCTCTGGAAAGTCTAACTGAAAGCTTGTGATCTCCATTGTATATCCAAATTCTGTAATTAGGTTCATTCGTTTTCTAGTGTGTAGATCTGTCAGACTATCGGCAACTATTTCATTTAAGCTTTTTAAGCGGATATTTTTCTTATTAGCCTTTTTACGATCCTTATCAGTAAAAGAATACGATTCTTCAGCATAGTTATTGTCGATTTTAAAGTGAGAGCACTCTGAGTAAGCATCTTTCAACTTATTGGCGTTTTGATATATGCCTTTTACTCTTTCCTCAAATATTAAGTTGTCAATCATATCATAGTTTCTCTCTAAACTATATTTCTTTAAGTATTTAGCATAGTCAATTCTCTTAAGTACTTGACTGAGTACGTCTTTTGCAGCCGCTGTAGTAGCAGATTCATGATACCGATGAACTGCCTTGAACACAATATGGCACTCTGCAAGGTATTTTTTAACCTCTGCTTCAGACATCGATATCAATTCAGGATCAACATTCGAAATGTGCACAAGGTTTCTTGTAAACGGGTGTTCTTTCGTTTCCCTAAATCGACCCTGAATTTGTATGGCTTCTGTAAATGGATCTAGCATGGAGTGTTGTGCGGAAACAATATCGGTAATCAAGATGATTGTTGGGTTGCATTGGAAGAGGTCGTAATCAATATCAACAGCAGAAAAGAACCTAGAAGTAAAGAAGTTATATTTTTTAAATGCAGTTATTTCTGTTTTGACATCAGAATCTTTATATCCATTGATTCGAAGCTTTCTTCGGCTTTTCTCTGCGCAAAAGACCATGCTTTCATTCTTTATTTTAAGCTTAGTAATTACTTCGTGAATTGTATCGGTTGTATTAAAGAATATAAAGTACTTATCATTTGGATTTTCATCTATAAACTTTTTGGTCGTCGTTAGCACATTATTGGTGCAAATTAGTTGCATACTCTGTGCGTAGGTAAAGCTGGGTTGAATTTTATGTACAGTGAATTTGTTTAACTCAAATCTGGGGTCACTTGGTACTATAGGTGTAGCTGAAACAAAAGCCTTATGCTCAAATCGGAAGAAGTCGTCCATTGGTAGAGCAATATCTGTACGGTAACTGATATCTTGAATGATTTTCTCACACTCGTCAAATAAAAGAAAGAAGTCTGTATAAATTTCGAACCTTGAATCTTCAAGTGCTTCCTTAACTTTCCAGAATGATTCTGGCGTAACGATTAATTTCTTGTATTCGATATTGTTTTCTAGATATGCCAGTATATCATCCGTTGTTACTCCTTCGAATATGCCGCATACTAACTTGCCAAACTGTTTCTTTTTCCCCTTAATTACTGGAACATTTGGCTCGACAATTATGCTGTGTCGAGGGAACTCAATTTCGCACCTTGTTGCTCCACAACCAGGCAATTCTTTGAATAGGATAATGTTGCTAGGTATTCCCTTGGACTTGAAAGGCTCAATTTCATTTAGATATTGACCTTTATTAATTTTATATATTTTGATTCTCTTATTTTTCATAATCTAAAGGCAATAGAATTCCTATGCGTTGCCTGTCGCATGTTTTAAATTGTTATTAAAGTTTTTGTTGAGTAGGGGAAGCGATTGCTCCCCCTTGTGAATTGTTAATCTCTGGTTTCAGAGAAATTTACTCCTGCTTCTGATAGTAACAATTCGAAGTCGACTTCAAAATTGATGCCCTGTACTTGATAGTCAATCAAGAACGCTAGAATCCCTTCATCATGAGGAAGAGGTAGTCTTCGTTTACCGTTCTTCAATTCAAAATGTACCCAGATGTTAAACTCTTGAGTTTTGAAGTCCATTTTCGGTTCTGGACTGTTTGAGATTTTA
Organism: Pedobacter borealis DSM 19626; assembly: GCF_000708285.2. Taxonomy (GTDB): domain Bacteria; phylum Bacteroidota; class Bacteroidia; order Sphingobacteriales; family Sphingobacteriaceae; genus Pedobacter; species Pedobacter borealis. The sequence goes on along the minus strand of NZ_JAUG01000015.1, from coordinate 14,666 downwards.
CATCTCATGTTAATGTATTTAAACATTTCTTCAACATGTTTAAACTGTAATTCTGATAAGTGCTCCGCATAATTACAGAATTCTCCTTTTGAACAGTAACCATTCACATTATGTTCGGTAAAGAACAGGTTTGTAGGGTTTACGTTAGCAACGCCGGTTGCTTTCTTGAATTTTTTATATAGTGACATTGTGTTTGTGTCGGTTTTTTTAGTGGCTATTAACCTCCGACACTGCAATGATCAGAATACCTTAAAAGCCACAGAAAATTACCTTTTTAGAAATCTGTGTCAACTGATAATCAGGCTATTAAATTTTATTTATAAATGGAGTAAATGTGAGATTATAGAATTCAACCTCTTTATCTTTTAGATCTTGCCTTAGGAACGAACGTATAAGCTTGGCCTTATCACGGTCTGATTTTGATACTGGAATATCGTTTTCAATTTTGATGTCGATAACTCCAAATAAAAGAAAGAGGGTATATATTAAAACCGCTTGGGATTGCGTAACCTCAATGTCTTTTTCTTGCAGAGTGGTTTCGGCTTTTAAATAGGCTAAGATTTTTTGCGTTGCATATCTTCCAAATAACCATCTAGCTCTGTAATCTGGAAATGGCTGTTGTAGATATTCTAGGATTTCGTCGGTTAAATCGTCATTCCAACCACTTGGATGCGAATCTGTAATATGATAGTAGAGATAGCTTATATCTTGTATTTGCTTAATTCTATTTTTCAATATTACTTTTATCAATTGCTTGTTTTCATCTAAACCATTGACCGTTACACCCATTCCTCGCACATCATAAGGTACTTCACTTTTACCAACCTTTTTAAGTTCTCTCAGCTTGATCTTAGTCTCCAGTATTTCATCAGTAGATAATTGCGCTTTCAGAACCTTAAGATCTGTAATTAGGCTTTTTAATTCCGCATTTAAATTAATCCCGTTTATTGCATCATCAGACGAAAAGTGGGCTTGGTAATAGCCCCACTCAACATCATTCATATTTCTAAGTAATACAAATAGGTTTTGTAAGTGACTTTCTTCGATTTGTACTTTATGGGTAACTTTCCCAATGTTGAAATCGTTTGTTATATATGCTTCCTCACCATCGATTTTATAAAGTAATCTGATATTTGCTGTTGCATTTATGATGTTAGATTTATTAGGATTTAGCAAAGACCTTGTACCATCATGATATTTTGCAATAATATTGAGGTCTGCATTGATATTGCCTATTTCTTCTATAACAAATGTGTATTCCATCGTGGTGAATCTGAGCCTTAAAGTTAGCACTTAGCCTTTAACTTCATAAAGTAATATCGAATGCAAGTAAATTTATAGGTCTTATGGTGGTTTAGGTATGCATTTTCATGGTTAAATCTGGGCATCAGATGAGGCAAAATGATTATAACTTACAATAGTTGTTCCTTTAAATCATGGAGTTGTGTTTGCATGAATTTTAACCAGAAAAAAAATAGAGAAGTAGTAACACTTCTCTAAGGTGTGGTAATTATGCTATAAATCAAGTGTCGGCATAACAGCTTTTAAATCATCATTTTTAATTGCTGCCAAGCCACGAAGATATTTTAAGGTAACTATCATATCGGAATGTCCAAGTAATTGTTGGAGAATGTGCAAGTCTTTCGTTTTATTATAAACCTGTACGGCAGCGGTGTGTCTGAATGAATAGATCGTTTGATTCTTTTGAATTAAACCACGCATATACATTTCCTTAAACTGCCTTGTCCAAGCGGTACTAAAATAATATTCATTTGGGATCTCAATTGTCCGAGTAAATAGACTTTCATTTAATGTTAATCCATCAATTATGGGTAACAGCTCCTTTCTCAAATAATCTGGGATATAGACAATTCTTATTCTTTTCCCTTTGTTCTCTGTGCCAGATAGGTGTATTTCTGTACAATCATTTTTAACATGGCTCATTCTCAAGCTTCTAACCTCGTGGTGTGGCCTGAGAAAAGTTGCGTAAGTTATTAGGCAGCATATATACAAATTATGATGATTTTCTTTCAAGTAACTCAGTATGGGTTTAACTTGCTCTTCTTCGTAAACTTTGTGAAGTTTAGCACTGGATTTCATCTTCTCGCTGTCTTGTATGACGTATACTTTCTGTTTAAGCTGTTTGTTAATTGTTGAGAAAAGAACTCCTAAATCTCTTCGCTTATTCATGTAATAGGTGCCTGAACTGGAGAATTGTGAAAGAAAATCCTCAACCCTATTAAGGGTAATATCTTCGATCTTCCCTATTAGTTCTTTCTCGGTTAGAAAATTAGTAAACTGGGTGTGTATAGTCTTTAGATTTATTTTGTATTTCCTATTGATATTGGATTTCAGTTTCTTAAATAGCGCTTGTTCTAGATACTCTTTGGCTGTGATAAAAGATTCTTCAACAGGAGTTTTAACAATGGTGCTAATGGTTGTGATTGGATAATAACCGTTCTCTAATGCTTTTGTGAATTCATACTCCAACCTTTTTAATAGGTCGTTCCTTTCTTTTACAGTCTGAGCTGTATTTGGCTTTAAATCGATATTTATAGAGTCTCCATTGTATTCTCTAATTCTTTTCCCTAGGTAATAAAAGGTAATGTAGCTTCTCGATTTTAAGTCTTTTGTTGTCACAATTCTTGGCAATGTATTCTTCATTTTTGGCGCACTTTGGCGCACTCTGCCTAAATTTCCTTCTCTTTTGTTATAATTCCATTATAGAAATTACCTCAACCTTTGAAATCATTTTGTCATAACCTATTGATTATAAATACGGTTAATCTTTCTAATCTCCCCTCTTTTCTCCTATATTTATCCACCAGACTTCTTAGCTCAGTTGGTAGAGCAACAGACTCTTAATCTGTGGGTCCAGGGTTCGAACCCCTGAGGGGTCACAATATCACTTATTGTATTTGAACGAAATATAAAATCAATCGTTTATGAACGATACTTTGACAAAAGATTCTTCGGCTGATTTGCCGGAAGATACTGCCACTCGTTATGAGCAGTTTTTCGGCCCATTATTCTTTGAACCCTATGCTATAGAAGTTGCAAAACGAATTCACTCCATCCCTTTTTCTGTAGTGCTCGAAATTGCGGCAGGGACGGGTCGTGTTACCCGCCATATTCGGGAGCATATTCCATACTCAGCAAAGCTGATCGCTTCAGATATTAGTGAAGAGATGTTGGCCGTAGCCAAAAAGACATTGAGCCACCTTGATATTGACTGGCAAAATATTGATGCCCAGTAACTTCCTTTTAGCGATAATAGTATAGATTTGGTGGTTTGTTGCTTCGGGTATATGTTTGTTCCTGATAAACCGAAAGCATTTGCAGAGGCTTATCGGGTTTTAAAACCGGGTGGCCTGTTTTTATTTACCACCTGGGATAAGCTGGAAAATAATGCGGCATCTTATTCTGCCAGATCTATTGCAATGAAATATTTAGAACAACCCTTGCCCGAATCGCATAATCTTGCAACCTCGATGAATAATGAAGCGCTTATAACTCCATTATTAAAGGATGCCAGCTTTGCAAAAATATCAATTGAAAAAGTAAAACTTTTTTCTGTATGTCCAACCGCAAAAGAAGCTGCATGCGGTTTGGTAGAGTGGGGACCTGTTTATGAGGAGATCAAAAAACAGAATCCTGACTGTATAGACGAGATAAAAAGTAAGGTGGAAAAAGAACTTGCTGAAAAATTCGGAGCTGCTCCTATGATCGCTCCAATAAGTGCTGTATTCAGTCAGGCGTGGAAATAATAAGAACACAATAGAATTATTTCCCTCAAATCTTCTGTAAATTGGTCTAGAACATTGTAATTCTGGCTTGCTCAAATGCTTTTCTATCGTTCAACAAAGGACTACTGCTGTTTTACGCTATCAGCATTCATTATAATCGAGTACTTTCACTAGCACAAGTCTTAGTGACTAGGAAGTGGGTTGGATGACTTGTGCATTCTTAGTATTTAGTTCGGCAAGTTTTTTAATAAGAAATTGATCTTACCAATTTAATGAAAGCACAAGTCTAGCCTTTGCTTGGGCCGGGCGCTAAGACTTGCGCTAGAATAGGTATTGAATTTGTCAATGACATGTCCATATTTTAGGAGTTTTCGAGACTAGATGTCTTGAAAAGTGTTGAATTCAAGTAGTCGAATTGTAATATTAATGTTATAATTGAAGAAAAAAGATTTTCAAATAAATTTTTACAGAGTGAATATAAGCGCATTAGGCGCAATAACCTCAACTTTACATCAAGAAGACTATCCTGTCAAAGAAAGTCTCTTTAGAACTATCAATAATTGATTTATCGACACAATTAATACCACCATCATCTCCACCACCTAGAATAACACCATCATTAATATGTTCATCACTATCAAGTCCTACATTATAACTTCATTACATTGAACTCTTATGTTTTTAGCAAAAATGGTATAACTTTGGCAACTATCTAAATAATTAATGCTCCATATAATTGGGTTTCCAATTATGTTTACTTACAAGTTGAAGGAAGAAAATATAATATGACAACCATTTCTCATAATCAAGAATTCGATCAATTATTTGAATTCTCACAGATCTTTGAAGATTTCCAATCTTCTAGGAAGTCTATTAAAAAGTATTCAGGTCTTTTAGGCTTAACTGCGTCTATGCCTTTCCAAATTTTATCATTAGGCATAACACTAAGAATTAATTCAATCAGGTTGAATAAAACCTTAAAAATCATTATCGCAGATTTTCATCGAGCAGATGAACGCGGAAAAATGAAAATGGAAGCGAGAATTCTTAGGACTTTAAAAACATTAGAGAGCAAATTAATTCCGGTAATATCCAAGCTAGAAAAGAGAAACTTCCCTTTTACTAAGTTCTTTGTAAAATCAGCTTTGGGATACCTCAATAGAATCAGGTCAATTAGCGATATGATGACATCTATTGTCTATCCAGAAAGAATGGACCCAGCAAAAGATCCTGTTTTATTCGAACGCTTAAAACAATCTTATAAAAACATTGACTTATCTGACTGGAAAAGCGAGTCAAATTCTATTTACGACACTCTCTATCCTAATAATGCCTGCGTATAAAAGAGGAGATGTTTTATTAGTTTATTTTCCATTTTCAGACGATCCAAATCAAAGCAAGTTAAGACCGGCTGTATTACTTGAAGATTCTATTGACGACCATATAGTTGTTAAGTGTACCAAAACTGATGTTTCTAAATATGGACCATGTATAAAGGTTAATAAAGGATCGTCAGAATACGAAGATATGGGGTTATGGGAACCAACCTACATCAGTATTACAGAAACTGCAGAACTTAAAAAGCATGATATCCATAGTTATTTAGGTGAATGTCCAGAGAGTCTTATTGATAAGATCGATGAACTTTGCGAAAAACATAAAAAAGGGAATTAGGGGCCATTTTTATCTGCGGTGAAATATACCTTTTAATTCATGAGATTTTTTCCTAAGGTTGTTTAGTTAGGGCTTCAAGATCGAAAAACAGCAAAGGCAACCAATAAATTCTTGTATCCCAGTGATCCTAAAATAGAAAATAATCTCCTTCGGCATAATCTTTAATTAAAACATCGAACTGTGAGTAATTTTCCATTTGTTTTAAAAGTTCACTATATGCATCTGCGTCTAAAAATCCATGTATTTTTGTCCAGATATCTAGGTAAATAATAGAATTTTTATTGTAAGAATAATAATAAGTTAGTCGTTGTGCTAGTAACTTTAATTTGGGAGACATAGCGATATTTTTGTCTGTTCTGAGTAATGCATCAATAACATTGTTAAACATTAAAAACCTTAAGTCGTTAACTTCGGCGATCCTACTGTTTATCTGTGTCAGGAGCCATTCTTTGACAATTTCTAAATCTTGAATCTCTAAATATTCTGAAAGTCTTTGATATAAATATCTAATGTATTTAATTGCTTTTACTTCGCTGCCAGATTCAATTTCTTGCATTAATTCTTTTGTTAATTGCAGGAAAATATTAGAATCCATTGAACTGGACAAAAGTTCGGCATATTTCGATGCCCCCTGTACCAGTTGTGGACCTCTGTTGCCTAGGTCATCACTGATTAGGGTTTGAAATAACTTGTTCTTTTCTGTTTTGTTTAGTTTATTGGTTATTTTAATGAATAATCCATCTGGCAATCCATCATTTGTCAATTTATTAAATATTTCGCTGGCGGAACGGCCTTTCTCTGAAAGAGATTTAATTTCAATTTCCTTAAGAATCAATTTCAGTGCAGAAAAGGAAAGTGAGGCTGTATCATAATCAAATTTTTCTTTGAGTCTGACCTCCCTTCCAGGGTGAATGAGATTTCGATACCCTTGTATTCCAGAAGAAAAATTTTTATGATTATCGTCAATCAACTTTTCATTATTTGCCCTTTCAATGAGATTTCCTAAAGTCTCACGGTGTAGCTTCGCTAAATCATTAGCGGATGAAATTTTAGCAGAAAAAAAATCAATCAAAACTGCTTCGAGAATACTTCCAGAAAGAATTAAAAAAGATTTAGATGCTTTGTTGTCAAAACAATTTTGAAGCTCAGTATAATCTCTTTTGAGCATTTCTTTAATTTGCTCATCATTTACAAAATCAAAAGTCATTATTTGTCGCGTTAAGTTTGTCAATATAATCATTTGCCAATAGGACTTAAAATAGTATTTTGCGATTTACCTCGAATAATGGAATTATTTAAACTCAAAACAATTGATGGCTTTCCGACATCTGACCAAGAGGAATTTCTCCAATTAGGCCTAAAACGTTATAAGGAATTAAGTAAAGAACTGTTAAATAACAAAGGCCTAAGTGAAGAACAGAAATTTTTCTACATTAAAGAATTGGTTTCGGTTTACAGTGAAATGGAAGCCTATCCCCCTTTAAAAAATTTACTCAAGGATTCCCCAACGAATCATCCTATTTTAACCTTCCAACCATTGTTTAAAGCTGTAAGACATATTCTTGCACACTTTCCTTTTTTTTCTAGATGGGACGACTTCTACTTTAACCAAGATATGGTAAACTGTATGAATTCACCAGGTAAAACAATTCATAAGTATTTCTTAGCAGCAGAAAAACATTCTGAATTCTTTTTTAGATTTAAAGATATTGATAATGGAGAAGAATTGAACGGCAAAATAATGGCACCAGTAGGATATGATTCAAATAAAAACATTAAGCTTACAGATATTTTGTCATTAGATGATGCTATTTCATTGATCATAGGATATTCACATATGATTTTATCAACAGTTATCGATGGTCAAACGTTGACAGTCTTCGACGCTTAAATTAAATTGTGGTGGAAAGCCTCCCCTCCGTAGTGTTCAGCGCAGCGTCACTACGGAGTAACACGGAAGATCAAGTTATGAACACGCAATTACGCTGCTAAAGCCCAAAGAACAGATTAGTATCTGGTTTTGTGTAGCTATTTGTTATGCATGCATTATAAATCTGTTATCTTTGCAGCTTTTATCAATTATCAGCATTCATAAACATATTCATGGGCAAAAACAGCATAGGCTCTACCATTTCGTATTTCTTTTTAGGCGAGTACTTTTCTGATGCCCTGCGCACCACCATTACCGTGGTATTGCCCATTATTTTATTCTTTTACCTAGGTAATCCTGAAGCGGCAAAAGGAATAGGGGTTGGTGCTTTATTGATCAGTTTAACTGATTTGCCGGATAACCGACTGAACAAACTGAAAACAGCGCTATCAAGTATTATTGTCTTTTTTGCCACTACACTGGTGGTTTCATCCGTTTTAGATCATGTTTACCTCCCCGCGGTGGTTGTGGTGATTGCAGCTTTCAGCTTTTCGATGTTTGCCGTATACGGGCAGAAACTCTCGCTGATTGGTACCATGGCACTGATTGTGTGTACTTTTGTGATGGGGCTTCACCCTGAACGACCGCTGTATTTTAGCAGTTATATCCTGATTGGTGGGGTTTGGTATTATATCATCAGTTTAATCCAGATTTTAATCCGCCCTTACCGTTCGCTTCACCACGCCATTTTCGAATGTTTGATGAGCAGCGCAATGTTCTTGAAGGCTAAAGCCAAGAATTACGATGTGGATGAACCACTCGATCTGCAACAAAAGGAAGCCATAAAACTGCACATTAAGGTTAACCAGAAGCATGAGCTGATCAGGAACCTGTTGCTTACCGATAAGTACGCCATGAACCCCAATAACCCCAAAGGCCAACTCTTATTGGAACGGGCGAGGTTGCTGATCGATTTGTATGAGCAGTTGAATGCCGTACATTATGATTATGCTTTAGTGCGCAAAACGCTGGCAACGGGTCCGAGTTTAAAACTGATTGCCAACCTGATTGGATTGCTGGCGAAAGAGCTTGAACAGTTGGGCAGGCATGTTCGGTCGGCTAAGGCTTATAAGGGAGAAGTGGCCACCAATATCGAATATTACCAAAAACGCGTATTGCTGTTGCAGGAAATGGAACGTTTAGACGAAACCCAGCGTAGAATCGTATTGAAAGTGGTGTCGAACATGAACGATATTGTGCGCATTATCGAAATGATTAGGGGCAATGAACGCACGCCCGAGAAACACTTACAAGAACTGAGCGGATCTATTTCTTATCCCTTGTTTGTTACCGGCGATCGCTTTTCGATCAGGGAGCACCTTACCTTAAAATCGCCAATCTTTAGGTTTTCGTTGCGCTTGGCCATCTGTTTTCTGTTTGGTTTCCTGCTCATTTGGCAATTGGAACCGAGTAAATACAGTTACTGGCTTTTTCTTACACTTGTTATTGTGGCAAGGCCCAAATTTTCGATTACCTGGAAACGCAATTTACAACGTTTAAAGGGAAGCCTTGGCGGGGTTGCCCTCGGATTGATCATCATCTATTTTGTGAAGAGTCCGGCGGTGCTGCTTTCTTTTTCGGTGATTTTTCTGTTGGGTTTCTATGCCTTTAACCGTTTAAATTATACAATAAGTGTATTGTTTATTACCCCTGCGGTAATTTTAACGCTGGGTAGTTACCAAGGGCATTTCGACCATATTGTACACGACAGGATTATATTTACCGTGCTGGGTTGTGTAATTGCCATTTTTGCCACTTATCTTTTCCCCATTTGGGACAGCTGCCAGTTGAAAGAGAAAATAAGCAAAGCCACAAAAGATAGTTTGCACTATTTGCAGGTGGCGATAGAAAGGAAGGAAAACCTGGGCGAGAATATTCCGCGCATGGCCAGAAAAAATGCCAACCTGAGTTTATCTGCATTAAGCGAAGCGATTGAGTCGGCCAGTCAGGAACCGATGCGTAAACACATCGATTTTAATGGTTTGTATGGCGTACAGTCAACCATTTACCAGATCAATGCGATTATTACTTCTATATACCTTTCGCTTAATCATAAGCCCGAACAGGCCGATCCGCTGTTAGTTAAGCAGATTATAAGTAACCTTAGTCATGAAAATGTGTCAGAAAGTGATGCTAGGCCTCATGTTGATGCAATAGATGTTGATCATGATGACCATTCTACCAAACAGAAACTGGCACATATTGCGGCTTTATCATTAGAATTTAACAGGTTTAGTGCTGGTTTTAGAGGCTAAATTTATTGTTTGTCAGTCTGTCCAAAGGACTCCTACGGAGAGCGGAGTCGAAGACCCTGTCAATGGTCAACTTTTGATTGTATTTATCATAAAAAGATCCTTCGACTACGCTCAGGATGACAGACCGAGGGAAGCAGCCTGATGATGACCATTCTACCAAACAGAAACTGGCACATATTGCGGCTTTATCATTAGAATTTAATAGGATCAGTGTTGGTTTTAGGGGCTAACAGATAGTTTTATTTGATTTTTTAGAAAATGAAAGGGCTTGGGTTTTGGCGGATTGTAGTCCTGCTTTTCATTACAAGTCCGCTCCCGATGAAAAATCGGAATTGCGGGCTTTCCATTCCAATCAGGTTTATTCACAAAGTTTAGTGTTGGTTTTAGGGGCTAAATTTATTGTTTGTCAGTCTGTCCAAAGGACTCCTACGGAGAGCGGAGTCGAAGACCCTGTAAATCGTCCAATTTTGATTGTAATTATCATAAAAGATCCTTCGACTACGCTCAGGATGACAGATTCTAAAAATCAGCATCAGCGGGAAACTCTTTTATACTAATCATAGCAAATTGTTCGTTAATAACCTTCAACAGGCTTAGTTTGAAATAGGCGGATGCCTGCAAGGAGAATCCTTTGAACGATTTTTATTAAAAAGCTTCATTTCAGGGTTGTTAAGCATTCTTATTAAAAATTAAATGGATTGATTATTAGTGTTTTATTATTCTTTTAGTTAATTAGTGTTAATTATTACGAACTGCCTTTATCCTACTTCGCTGCAATTAAGAATTGGGCCATCAGCCCTGGTTTTCCAAAAGAAAGCTTTTATTATGATCGGGCGATAACGAGCCGTTGTTTAGAGTGCCACGCATCTTATGTAGCTATTAAAATCACACAAAAATCTACTTTTTCAAAAGATGAGGAAATGGAAAAGGGCGCTATTATTTATGGGATAGATTGTGAACGTTGCCACGGACCAGGCAAACAGCATGTTGTTTTTCATATGGAGAACCCTGAAGAAAAGACAGCAAAATTTATCACATTGTATAAAACACTTACCCGAAAACAAAAGATGGATGTTTGCGCTGTTTGTCATTCGGGCAATACTTTGGTGGCACAGCGATCTGTATTCGGTTTCCAGCCCGGCGACGATTTAGAGGCTTATTATTCGCAGGATTTTACAGGTTTTGGCGGTGGTAATATTGATGTACACGGTAACCAAAGTGCCATGCTAGAGGGCAGTAATTGTTATCGGAAAAGTGAAAACATGACTTGTCAATCGTGCCACAATACACACGAAAATATTAAAGGGAACTTAAGCCTTTATTCGCAGCGCTGTATCAATTGCCACAAGAGTACCAGCCATAGCAAAGCCACTTTAGCTAAAGGATCGCTCCGTACCAATTGTATCGACTGCCATATGCCTAAAGAATCTTCAAAACTGATCACCTTTCAACAGGCGGGTAAAGATCATTTGAGTCCGTACCGGTTACGCTCACACCATATTGCCATTTATCCCGTTATTAATAAGTAAAACCCAAACTTTAAAAATTAGATAGTAGCCAATATGCTCATAAAACACTACTTAGCTTTATTTTTCCTCCTTTTTCTCTCAACCCCTATTTTTGCTCAAAAGAAATTTACCCTTAGCGGCACCATCCGCGATGCAGGTACAGGCGAAACTTTAATCGGTGCTACAGTAAGGATTACCGGGGCTTCTACCGCAGCAACTCTAACCAATAATTATGGTTATTTTGCTTTAACACAGTCCGAAGGTACCTATACTGTGGCCGTAAGTTATACGGGTTATGCATCCATTGTTAAAACCATCAATTTAACTAAAGATACCAAGCTGAACGAGGAATTAAAAAGTGCAAACGATTTGGATGAAGTAACAGTAAGTGCCAATAACCGTAAAAACGAAAACGTTAAAAGTGCGCAAATGGGTTTGGAAAGGATCGATATGAAATCGCTTAATTCTATACCTGTACTGCTCGGTGAAAAGGATATCTTAAAAACCATCCAGCTGTTACCAGGCGTAAAATCGGGTGGTGAGGGGAATACAGGTTTCTATGTGCGCGGTGGTGCTGCCGATCAGAATTTAATTGTTCTGGATGAAGCGGTGGTATATAACTCCTCTCATTTGCTTGGCTTTTTCTCTACTTTTAATGCTGATGCAATTAAGGATGTAAGTTTATACAAAGGTGGTATGCCTGCTCAGTACGGCGGCCGTTTATCGTCGGTTTTAGATGTTAAAATGGACGATGGGAACAATAAGGAATTTAAATTTCAGGGTGGGATCGGATTGATTGCCTCGCGCGTAAAAGCAGAAGGGCCGATTGTAAAAGACAGGGGTTCTTTTATGGTGAGTTTCCGCAGAACGTATATCGATCTGTTTTTAAGGTCTTCGCCCGATTCGACCGTAAATGGGAGTACCTTAAATTTTTATGATATTAATGCAAAGGCAAATTATAAGATCAATGATAAAAACACCATTTATATTTCCGGCTATTTTGGCAAGGATAATATCGGCGTTAAAGACCTGTTCGAAAACAACTGGGGCAATGTAACCACCACCATCCGGTTAAACCATATTTTTAGCGATCGTTTGTTTTCGAATACCTCGTTAATTTACAACAACTATAATTATACCGTTCGCTTATTAAATGATGCGACCAACTTTAAAGCAACCTCATTGGTTCGGGATTTTAACTTTAAAGAAGATTTTCAGTATTTCAGCAACAAGCATATACTTCGTTTTGGTATCAATGCCACACAGCACCGTATTTCGCCGATTGATATTGATAGCGATGAAGCATCGCAGGTAAATTCGCTTACGCAGGAGAGGCGTTATGGCATAGAATCTGCAGCTTACATTTCTGACGAATGGGCCGTAAACGAACATTTAAACTTTTTATATGGTGTACGTTTGGCTGCTTTTTCTTTAATGGGCCCCGGTAATTTTAGCACCTATGATGCTGATGGGAATACCCTGTCGACAGAAAATGTAGCCAAGGGAAAATTCCATAAAAACTACTTTAACCTGGAGCCACGTTTTTCGGTGAGCTATCTGTTTAACGAAGAAAATTCGATCAAGGCTTCTTATAACCGGAATACCCAGAACGTCCATATTTTAACCAACGCTACTTCCAGCTCACCAACCGATCAGTATGTGTTGAGCAGTACCAATATTAAACCCGAAATTGCCGATCAGGTGGCTTTGGGGTATTTCAAAAACATTCAGGATAACAATTACGAACTCTCGGGAGAAATTTATTATAAGTGGCTCCAGAATCAGATCGACTATAAAAATGCGGCCGAATTATTGGCTAACCCAAATGTAGAATCAGAACTTTTATATGGAGTAGGCAGGGCTTACGGAATGGAACTGTTTTTTAAGAAAAAATTTGGTAAGCTGAACGGTTGGGTGGGATATACCTTATCGCGTACTGAACGTAAATTTACAGAGCTTAATGATGGTAAATATTTTCCGGCAAGACAAGATCGTACACATGATATTTCGGTAGTGGGCATTTACAACATGACCAAGCGGTGGACTTTCTCCTCGAGCTTTATTTATAGCACTGGTAATGCCGTTACTTATCCGGCAGGGAAATATACTATAGGTGGCCAGGCTGCTTATTATTATACGCAAAGAAATGCAGGTCGAATGCCTTACAATATGCGTTGGGATGTAAGTGCAACTTTAGAGGGGAAAGTGAGGAAGAAATACCAATCGAGCTGGAATTTTGGAATCTATAATTTATTGGCCCGAAAAAATCCTTATGCCATTGAATTTATTACTGATCCTGATCATCCAGGCAAAACAGCTGCCCAGCAAACTTCGTTGTTCGGTCTTATCCCATCAATTACCTGGAACTTTAAATTTTAAAAGCATGAAAAAACTGATTATATACTTTTCGCTGTTCACTTTCTGTTTTACAGGTTGCAAGAAAATTATTCAAATTGAAACCGAAAATGCCGATCCTCAGCTCGTAATTGAAGGTGTAATTAACGATTCGCTGATCGATCAGCAGATTAAGATCAGCAAAACCATCGGTTATACCGAAGCCAATATTTTTCCGAAAGTTTCAGGAGCAGGCGTAACTGTAACCGATAATAAGGGGAATGCTTATGTTTTTAAAGAAGGTACAACACCAGGAACTTATATCAATAAAATGAAAGGCCTGCCGAGTGTCACCTATAATTTAACCGTTACTGCCGAAGGACAAACTTACACCGCCAGTTCAAAAATGCCCAATGTGGTTAAAATGGATTCGATAGGGGTGATTAAAAACTTTTTCTTTGGCCGCGAACGTAAAACTGCTGCTGTATTTTTAAAAGACCCGGTCAACGAAACCAATTTTTACCATTTTAACCTTTATGTAAATGATATTTTATCGGAACGTTTCTATGTAAACAACGATCGTTTAACAAACGGAAACGACTTAAGGATTCAGCTATTTTTTAAACCACCTACTAACGACCACGACAGTGATGAGTTGAATTCGAACGATAAGATTAAAATAGAAATGGAGTGTATCGATTCGAATATTTTCGATTATTGGTATGCTTTAAGTCAGCAATCGAACCGGGGTCCAAACCAGGGTACAACTCCTGCTAATCCAACTTCTAATATCTCTAACCAGGCATTGGGCTATTTTAGTGCCAATACTTACCAGGTGTTATCAGCAACTGTGAAATAGTACCCATAAGTCAATTCGTATTATCCAAAACACCTTAGAATTTTTAGTGTTAAATAAAACATGAAAGTATTTATAAGTGGCAACATTGCTTCAGTTGGCATAAAAGAACTGGAAGCATACTGCGCTAACGCCCGAAACTAAGGGTAAATTTACGTTTGATGTTTTTAAACAGATGAAACCCAAATCGATTTTTATTAATAACCTGAGTTCGATAATTATTTGCTGAAAATTATATCTTATTTACGCCTAATCCCGCTTTATCGTCCTGCTGAATTTATTTCAGCATCTTTTTAGCGTGAAAGACCCTGAAATAAATTCAGGGTGACGACCGTCTTAACAGAAAACTTGATTAAAACGCCA
>NZ_JAUG01000014.1 GCF_000708285.2 Pedobacter borealis DSM 19626 | reverse complement strand
AAATAAGATATAATTTTTAGCAAATAATTATCGAACTCAGGTTAATAATGTTTTTACTAATGTAAGTCCCAGGCCTTTTGATGCGCCTGTTACAAACCATACTTTCTGATTTTCCATAATGTTTTTGTCTATTGAATTAATTTTCGTCGAAATCTGTTGAAATTGTAATGGCTTTCCAGTCTCTAAATTCCTTCTGTAGTGATTCTACCTTGTTGTTTGCTCTTTGAAAAGCGTCGTTCCCTAAAAGTAAATGAAGGGGTGGATTAGGCATACTTGCCAATGAGATCATTGCAGCAGCAGCTTTCTCGGGGTCGCCGATCTGCTGACCGTCCATTTTTAGGTATTTGCTGTGTATTGCCCGCACTTCTTCGTATTCGGCAATTGGATTGGTAGCCAAAATCAGCGAATCAGTAGTTAAAAAACTGGTTCTGAATGCGCCGGGAGCCACAACAGTTACTTTTATGCCAAATTTTTTTAGGTCTTCTGCCGATACTTCTGACAATGCAATCACAGCCGATTTTGCCGCTGCATATACTGCCCAGCCTGTTGCGCCTGCAATACCTGCGATTGATGCAATGTTGATGATATGTCCGGCTCGTTGTGCCCTTAAATAAGGTGAAGCTTTTCTGATGACATTGAGTGTTCCGAAAACGTTAACATCAAAACTGTTGCGTGTTTCTGCATCGCTAAGCTCTTCAATACTGCCTCCGATTCCGTAACCTGCATTATTGATGACTACATCGATTTTTTCGAATTTTGTAATAGTCGCCTTTATCGCATCCTCGACGCTTTGTTCATCGGCCAGGTTAACGGCTAGAGGAAGGAATTTTCCGCTATCATTATTTACTGCTTTTTTAAGTTCACTGATATTTCTTGATGTGGCCACTACATGTTGGCCCGCATTTAGCAACTGATGAACCAAACTTAATCCTAAGCCCTTTGAAGCTCCGGTAATAAACCAAACTTTTTTCTTGCCCATAGTTTTATCCTTTTTGTTATGACAAAATTACAGTGAAGATGAATCCGCTTTATTACGTTAATCAAACTGATGATTACGAAATTCAAACAATTCGATAAGAAGTAGGGGTATGGTTGGTCAGTTTTTTGAAAAAGTTGTTGAAGTGGGTGGGTTCTTCAAATCCCAGGCAATAGCCTATTTCTGATATATTCCAGTCGGTATGTTTCAGTAAAGCTTTAGCCTCACTTAATAAACGTTCTGTAATATAATGTGTAGTGGTTTTGCCTGTGGTTTCTTTTATCGCACGGTTTAAGTGGTTTACATGTACCGAAAGTTGCGAAGCGTAATCTTTAGCTGAGCGCATGGTAAACCTTTGCGTAGTAGTTTCGATAGGAAACTGACGTTCTAGTAGCTCGGTAAAAACAGAAGTAATCCTGGTATTGGCGTCAGTATGTTTGAATAAATTTTCTGATGGCTCCGTTTTTAACGCAAAATGTGTGATTTCTGTAATGTAATTGCGGAGCAGATCATATTTATAGATGTAATCGGTATTAATTTCCTCAAACATTTTATCGAAAATGCTTTCTATTTGAGCATCTTGTTTTTCATTTAAAATATACGCCGGTTTCCCGCCAGGTACAAACATGGGTAAATCACCAATGTTTCCGCGGATCTTTTCGGTAAAAAAAGCTTCTGTAAAAATACAAAAATAGCCTGTCACCTCGCTTTGTTTACCACTGGCCAATTCCCATGTATAAGGTACAAGTGGGTTAAAGAAGATTAAAGCGGTGCCATTAATCTCGATGCTTTTATCTGCATAGTGATAAACATTATGTCCGCGGGTAAGACAGATTTTATAATAATCCCTGCGGTTATAACTCATCGGCTTATGATCATCCCTTAAACAATCTTCCAGCTTAAAAACGTTAAAATGACCTACACCATTCTGTAGGTTATCGGGCAGGAACTTGAATTTGTTCTGGTAAAAATCTTCAATGGTCTCTGGCTTGTTCATAAGTCAAAGTTACAAAATTCAAACTTAAAATAAATTGGCGCAATTGATGAAAGCTAGGACTGTATTTAAAAAGGAGATTTCGATGATAAAAATATTTGCATTAAATATACCGATTGGTATATATTTGCATCATCAATTTAAAAGAACATGACCAAGGCAGAAAAAACAAGAAATTTCATTGTAGAGAAAACCGCACCTATTTTTAATATGAAAGGTTATGCAGGCACTTCTTTAAATGATATTACTGCTGCCACCGGTTTAACCAAGGGCAGTATTTACGGTAACTTCGCCAATAAGGATGAAGTGGCCCTGGTGGCTTTTGATTATAACCTGAAAAATGTTTCATCAAAGATAGATGCCGACATGAACAAACAGGTCAGCGTAAAGGATAAGCTTTTGGTATACATCAATATTTACCAGAAATTTATCGATGGTTCTGTATCAGAAGGAGGTTGCCCTGTTTTAAATACTGCGGTTGACGCTGATGATACCCATCCCGAATTGCGGGAAAAAGTTTTGAAAGCAGTTTTAGGCTGGAAAAATAAAATTGCTAAACTGGTTGAATCAGGTATTTCTACTAAAGAAATCAATGCAGATCACAATCCAGAACAGGTTGCATTAACAATTATTGCTATAATAGAAGGTGGCATTATGATTTCGAGGTTGACTGCAAAACCTGCACACTGGAATTTAATTATGGATTCGTTAAAAAAATATATCAATAGCCTCGGCTAAAAATTTTTAAACTAAAATATACCGATTGGTATTTTACTATGAAAAGAGCCAGAATAATAACTTGGGAAGACCCAATGAAAGGAGCGAAGGAAGCTATGCAGATGGATGGTGTTGATTATCTGCAGGCCATGAGCGATCATAAATTTCCGCTGCCGCCATTATTACATACCTTGGATTTTAGTGTAAGCCTGATCGAAAAGGGCAATGTGGTTTTCGAATTTACACCTCAAGAGTTTCATTACAACCCAATTGGCACTGTGCATGGCGGGGTAATCACTGCTATTTTAGATTCTGCTATGGGCTGTTCGGTCCATTCGCTTTTACCTGCGGGAAAAGGATATACCACTTTAGAGCTGAAGATAAATTTCCTGAAAGCTGTTACCATTCAAACCGGGAAACTAAAAACCGTAGGGAAGGTGATCAACCTTGGTGGATGTACTGCCTTGGTAGAAGCGCAATTAATTGATGAAAATAATAGCGTTTATGCTCACGCGGTGAGCACTTGTTTAATCTTAAAATTTTAAAAAAAATATAAAATGAAAACTTCACAAAATACCGTTTTATTGATCGGGGGAACAGCTGGTATCGGTTTAGAAATTGCAAAACAGTTAACTGCTTTAGATAATCATGTAATTATTACTGGTAGAAACCAGGAACGACTAGATGCAGCTGCTGCATCATTACAAAATGTAACCACCATTCTTTCTGATGTAAGCAAGGCTGAGGATGTAGATCAATTGGTAGCCCGCATCAAAGTTGATTTCCCTCAATTAAATATCGTGATCAATAATGCAGGAAGAGCAATCCTGTACAATTTAGCTGACCCCAATGAAGATGCTTTTGCGAATGCAGAAGATGAAATGTTGACCAATTATTTATCAATTATCAGGATTAATCAAAAATTGCTGCCTGTTTTAAAGGCACAAAGTGAGTCGGCTATCGTAAACGTTTCATCTATTGTGGCTTATGTTCCCGGAGTTACTTTGCCAACTTACGCGGCTAGTAAAGCAGCATTACATTCTTACAGCACTTCGTTAAGATTGAGTTTAGAAGAAACATCTGTTAAGGTTTTCGAATTGATGCCGCCACTGGTGGATACCGAATTCTCAAAAGAAATTGGCGGTCATAACGGCATTAAACCATCTGTTGTTGCGGATAATCTGTTGGCTGCTTTAGCCAATGATGAGTTTGAAATCAGGGTAGGCGATACTGCAAAGATTTATGAGTTGTTCAGACAATCGCCGGTTGATGCTTTAAATGTGATGAATGCAAATAGAAAAGCCTGGATCGATTCTGTTCAAAATTAATCAGATAACTGGAATGAAAAAGAAGGTAGCTTTTGCATCTATTATGGCGGTTTTCACTACAGGAATAGTTACTTTCGCAGCAATAAGTGTAAATCTTGGATTTACATCGACCTTTATCACAGTTTGGTTGAAATCATGGGGCATTTCTTATATCGTAGCCATTCCTGCTATATTAATTATTGCTCCAAGGGTACAATCGTTGGTCGATTATTTATTCAAGAATATTGACTAAAAATTATTAAAATGAAAAGAGTAGTAGTAACAGGTTTAGGTGCTATAACACCACTTGGTAATACCGTTGAGCAATTCTGGCAACAGATATTGGCCGGAAAAAGTGGCATCGGTCCCATTACAAAATTTGATGCCAGTAAATTCAAAACCCGTTTTGCGGGCGAGGTAAAGGATTTTAATCCTGAAGAATACCTGGAGAAGAAAGAAATTAAAAAGTACGACCTTTTTACCCAATATGCAATCGGATCGAGCGATCAGGCGATAAAGGATGCAGGATTAGATTTTACTGCAATGACCGATGATCAATTGGCTGAAGTTGGCGTAATCTGGGCAACCGGAAATGGTGGGATCGGTACTTTTGAAGCGCAGCTGGAAGAATTTCATGCAGGTGATGGGACACCAAGGTTTAATCCTTATTTCATTCCGAAAATGATTGTCGATATTGCCGCAGGAGCAATTTCCATCCGTCATAAATTGCGTGGACCAAATTATTGTACCGTATCTGCCTGTGCATCATCTAATACTGCCATTATCAATGCTTTCGATACCATTCGTTTAGGAAAAGCAAGTGTAATGATTGCCGGTGGTTCTGAAGCTGCGTTAACCAAGTCATCTGTAGGTGGCTTTAATGCCGCTCAGGCTTTATCTAAAAATAACGAGGATCCACAAGGGGCTTCTAAACCCTTTGATGCCGATAGAGATGGTTTTGTGATGAGTGAAGGTGCAGGCGCATTGGTTTTAGAAGATCTGGATCATGCTTTAGCACGTGGTGCCCACATTTATGCCGAAATTATTGGTGGTGGAATGGCCGCTGATGCATATCACCTAACCGGAACGCCTCCTGATGGGATTGGTGCGGCTTTGGGTATGACAAAAGCTTTAAAAGATGCAGGAATTACTGCTGATAAAATCGATTATATTAATGCACACGCCACTTCAACTGGATTGGGCGATTTAAGTGAATTACAGGCAATTAATACTGTATTTAAAGGTTTGCCAGTCGTAATTGGTGCAACTAAATCGATGACGGGTCATTTACTTGGTGCTGCCGGAGCGGTAGAAAGTGTAATCAGTGTTTTATCGATCAGAGATAATGTGGTGCCGCCTACTATTAATACCAAAAATCTGGACGAAAACATTCCAAAAGGATTGAATTTTGTGTTAGGAGAAAGTATTAAAAAGGAAATCAATTATGTTTTAAATAACACTTTTGGTTTCGGTGGACATACCGCGAGCACGATTTTTAAAAAGTATGAAGCTTAATCAGGTTTTATAGATTACATTATAATGTGCCTGGTTAATCGCCGGGCACTTTTTTATTTTAGATTTGTTGTGAACCGGTGCGTCATTCCCAACTTGATTGGGAATCGTAATGCAATAAGCTTTAAGATTCCCACCTGCGTGGGAATGACGATCGCTTAAAAATGCTTACTAGTCTTAGCGTTTCGCTAAGACACTCGTTTTTTGCCACGGAGACACAGAGGCACGGAAAATTTAATTTGCAAGAATCTTCGACTACGCTCAGACCGACAATCACTTTGGGTTATGCCAATGGGTTAGAAACCAATGCCTAATGAACAAATGAACCCATTACTTATCCATCAATAAATTAACGAGCTCTTTCAATTCTTCAATTTCCAGTTCTAGTTTCTCTATTCTGCTTTCCAGTTCTGTAGAATCAAATTGCGGGGCGCTTATTGTTTCGGTTTCAGGTTCTGAAGTGGTTTCGGCCTGTTCGCCTAAAAGATGAACAAAACGGGCTTCTTTTTGTCCAGCTTTTTTTGCCAGTTGTTTTACAAATGCTGGTTCTTCATCTGATAGTTTCTGAAGCTGTTCTAAGACTTCTTCTATGCTTTCAAATTCATACAATCTTCCCGAATTGCTATTGATTTCACCAGGCGTTAGTGGTCCGCGTAAAAGCAATAAACAAATAATGGCCAACTCCGAAGGCAATAAAGGATAAACAATAGCCAGATTATGTTTGTATTTAGTTGCGCGGCTTGATCCTCCTGTGGCAGTGGAGATTAAACCTTTTATTTTAAGTTGATTTAGTGTTAAAGTTATGGTTTCTTCATCGTAATTTACCACTGGATTTCTTGAGCTTTTCTGGTTGCAGGCAGCAGTTAAACTGTTCAAAGTCATTGGGTAATAATCGGGCGTGGTGCGGCTTTTTTCTATTAATGCGCCTAAAACACGTTGTTCTTCTGCTGATAAATCGGGTAGTGGTTTTACGTTGTCCATGTTATAAAAGTATAAATTGGTTGAACATTTTGGAAATTATTTTGTTAATGTTTTATTTCTAATGAGTTATATAAAAATACTAATGATAGAATAATTCTAAATTTCCGAATTGCTACATTCTGAACTTTAGAATAGCGAACTTAGGAGTACATCCCAATATCTAAACATCCAATTATGAAATCTTCCGATCAGAAACCAAATTAGGGTGATAGCAGGCGCGATTTCCTCAAAAAAAAGTTCGGTAATTACAGCCATTGCACTAACGCCTGGCGTTGCGGTTAAAGTAGCAGAAAGTAATGCCGATGAATGTTTCGCTCAACTTTTCGAGAAAATCCCAGTAAAACTTACAGTAAATAATAAAGCATATCAAACTACGGTTGAGCCCAGGGTAACGCTTTTAGATTATTTGCGTGAAGAATTACACCTAACGGGGACTAAAAAAGGATGCGACCATGGCCAGTGTGGTGCTTGCACCGTTCATGTTGATGGACAAAGGATAAATTTCTGTCTGAGTTTAGCCGTGATGAATGAGGGAAAGAAAATCACTACGATTGAAGGTTTGGCCAACGGCGAAACTTTACATCCTATGCAGGCTGCATTTATCAAACATGATGGTTTTCAATGTGGTTACTGCACGCCTGGTCAGATTATGTCGGCAGTGGCCTGTGTACGCGAAGGGCATACGGGTTCGAGAGCAGAAATAAGCGAATATATGAGTGGAAATATCTGTAGATGTGTTGCTTATCTTAATATAGTTGATGCAATTATTGAGGTTGAGGAAGGGGGTGAAACGGTATGATCAATTTTCAATATTTAAGAACAACCACGGCAAAATCAGCAATTGCCTTATTGGTAAAAGATAAAAATGCCAAATTCCTGGCCGGTGGTACTAGTCAGGGCGGTTCGGCTACATTATCTACAGTAGGTTCGGCGGTGAATGATGTTTGTGTGGCATTAAAATCTGCGATTGCGGAACTGGCTGCAAATTCGAATATGGATGCAACGGCTAATTTTGTTGATGTTTTAAAAAAGAATAATCTTCCGCAAATAGAAGTAACCAAAGAAAGTCAAGGCGGAAAGGAAAGGGATAATTACTCCATGTATTCGTTCTCCATTCACTTTGTGCAGGTAAAGGTTCATGCGCTTACAGGCGTAGTAAAAGTGAGTAAAATCGTTTCTGTAGGCGATTCCGGTACCATTGTAAGTCCAAAAACGGCCCGAAGCCAGATGCTAGGCGGTGCTGTTGGCGGTATTGGCATGGCTTTAACCGAAGAATCGGTTATCGACCACCGTTATGGAAGATACATCAATAATAATTTTGCCGATTACCATGTTCCGGTAAATGCCGACGCACCAGAAATTGATGTGAATTTTATCAATAAACCTGATCCTCATATCAATCCAATGGGTGCAAAAGGAATGGGTGAAATTGCATTGATCGGTTTTTCTGCTGCTGTAGCCAATGCTGTTTTTAATGCTACTGGAAAGAGGATCAGGACATTGCCGATAACGCCGGATAAGATATTGACTTAGTTAAGTTGTCTTTTAGTTTAATTCCAAACGCGGTTTGTCATCCTGAGCGTAGTCGAAGGATCTTTACTTAGATAGATAACTGAACTTGATTTGGAATTACGAAGTGCTAATCGAAGATAATCTTATTGCTTTGGATTTACGTGCTTTGTAATGACAATCATTCAAATAAACAAAAAATGCGTCCAGATTTTACATTGGGACGCATTTTTTGTTTATTTATCTTGTTAAGGGTAACAGTTTGAAGATTCTTCGCTTTCGCTCAGAATGACAGAAAATTATTTAGCAACTGCCTTACCCGAGTAGGTTGCCGCTAGCTTTAATGCATTGTAAGTGTTAACAATTCCGCCACTGATACAAAGATCAGAGAATGGGATAGAAACTTTTTCTGCACCAGGTTCTTCGCCTTTAGCATACTGTACGTTATGGTTAACTTTGGTAACCGATTTAACGATGATTTCTTTTACCTGTGCCGCAGTTAATTTAGGATAATAAGAACGGATTAATCCTGCTAAGCCAGCCACAACAGGAGAGGCCATACTGGTTCCATCTAAATTTTTGTATTTAGAACCCGGTACAGTAGAATAAATCTGAACGCCTGGAGCAAAAACATCTACCTGGGTTTTGCCGAAATTAGAGAAACTAGCTTTTAGTGTTTCATCATCTTTAGGGCCTGAAGCACCAACGGTAATCCACGATGCAATAGTTTTCTCATCTAAATCTTTGTGGTTTGGGAAATTATTTTCTACATCGATATTTTTGTTTTCGTTACCCGCTGCCTGAACGATCAATACATCTTTAGATACCGCATATTTCATAGCCTCATTAACGATGGCTTTGTCCCAGCTATAAGGCTTGCCAAAACTCATATTGATTACTTTTGCACCGTTATCAACAGCGTAACGAATAGCATTAGCAACATCTTTATCTCTTTCATCACCATTTGGTGTACAACGAACACCCATAATGGCAACGTTATCCGCTACACCTAAAATACCAAGTTTGTTGGTTCTATCAGCCGCAATGATACCAGCTACGTGTGTACCGTGCATCGCATCAGGACCTGCTACGTCGTTATTGCCATAAAATTTCTCCTTAACATTGTTCGGGTCATCGCCAACTATTGCACGTGGATCGTAATCAAGGTTTAAATTGTAATTGGCCTGACGTGTATAGTAATCCAGTCCTTCCACAATCTGATCTTCGTAAAAATCTTTGAAGCTGCCTTTTTCTAATTGCTGGCTCAGTATATTTTGGATCCTGCCTTCAACCTCTGTAGAAGGTTTGAAGTTTTTAAAATCTTCTACGGTTGGGTTTTCTTTGCCGATTTTCTTTACTACAGCATCTAAAGCTGTTTTAAAACCGGTAATACCTGCTAGATTTTCCCTTGCTTCTGCCAATTGTTTTTCTAAATCGGCTCTTTCTGCTTTAAAAACTTCGAAATCCTTTTTATCTTTTTCCGCTACATTTGCATCAGTGGTATTGGCAAAACGGGTCTGATCGCGACGAACCAAACGGGTCAATTCTAAAGTTTCGAAGTTTACAGATTCTTTAGGACCGCCAATAAAGTTCCAGCCATTTATATCGTCGATATAACCATTCTTATCATCGTCCTTGCCATTGCCTGCTATCTCCTTGGTATTTACCCACATAATTCGTTTTAAGTCTTCATGGGTTGCTTCTACGCCACCATCATTAACCGCTACGATAACTTTAACAGACTTTTTACCTTTTAAAAGTTCCTTATATGCTTTTTCGGTACTGATTCCGAAGGTACTATCACTTTTAAGATCAAGATTTTGCCAATTGGCTTTTTGTGCACTGGCTAAAGTTGGTACTGCACTCACAAGCGCAACACTTAACAGCGCGCTGAAAATTCTACTCTTATTCATTTATGTATTTTTGTATTAAACGGCGAAAGTTAATTTTAATTTTTTTATTGGAAGAAATTGTATTAAAAATGATGTTTTTCACACATTTTAGTAACGAAAAAAATCCTGAAATTCATTATTCAGGATTTTGATCTTTAAAGCAAAATTTGCCGCTGTTTATTTCATGTTGGTAACAATTTTTTTAGCCATTTCATCATGAGATTCGATTACACTTAAAGTGTTGCCAGCCCAGCTTTTAATTGCCTGGTCGCGGTTTTGCATCCCCAGTTTAAATAATGCAACAGTTTTTTCATGATCGGTAACCATCATAACCATATAATGTTTATCAAAAGCTGTACCCGTCATTTTCTTCATTTCATCTAAATGAATCTGGTCATCGGCCGGCAATGCATCTGGGGTGATTACTTTTTTGTTGACAGCCAAAGCTTTCAACTCTGTATTGGCTTTTGTGTGATCAGTCAACATTTTAGCGGCGAAATCTTTCACCTCAGCACTTTTTGCATTTTTCTGCGCAATCTTAGCGGCTTCAACTTCCATGATACCTCCGATTGCTGCTTTTCTTAAAAAAGTTGCACCCGCTTCATCAACACCCGATTCTGTACTTTCGGCTCCTGTTGCATGGTTGCCATTTACCATATTGGTGTCGCCAGCAACACTGTCTTTTGTGGTTGCCGATTTCTTATCTGCAGTTTGACAAGCCTGAAATGAAAGCACGAGGGCAAAAGCAGTGGATAATAAAAATATCTTTTTCATGTTTTCTCTATGTTTTGATGTGTATGAAAAACAAGAGAGTTGAAAAAAGGTTTTATATCTATTCTGATGCCTTACTGTATGCGTTTTGAATAACGATGCCCATTTGGCTTTCTGGATTTTTAATTGGCGAAAAACCGAATTTTTCATATAAGCCATGTGCATCTAAAGTAGCCAATTGGTAACGCCTAAAGCCCTGTAAATCTGGGTGGAAGATCATAAACGACATCAGTTTTTTTGATAAGCCCAAACCACGGTAACTTTCTTTAACGTACACATCGCAAAGCCATGCAAAAGTAGCTTTATCGGTTACCCAACGGGCAAAACCTACTTGTTCTGTTCCTTTGTAAATGCCAAAACAAAGTGAGTTTTCAATAGAACGTTTTACGGTATCTAAAGGGATGCCTTTTGCCCAATAAGATTCTACACTTAAATAATGATGTATGGCTTCGGGATCTAAAAGCTCTTTTTTATCGGAAAATATAAAACCGTTTTCGCTGATTTCCATGAGTTGAATGGTTAATCGGTTAATTTTTTAAATTGGTTAATTGTCGTAATACGGCGGTACAGTTAACCGATTAACCAGTTTAAACAATTAAGCTTTCTAATTGCGCATATTAATAAACTGTAGCGGCTGACCAAAATCTTCATTTCTACAAAGATTCATCACAGCTTGCAGATCATCGATTTTTTTTGCGGTTACCCTAACCTGATCGTCCATAATGGCAGGCTGAACTTTTAATCCACTGGCTTTGATCTTTGCCACAACCTTTTTTGCTGCTTCCTTATCTAATCCTTCTTTAATACTGATTTCTTTTCTGATCATGTTGCCGGAGGCCTGATGCTCATCGCCAAAATCTAAACTTTTCGGATCTAAATTCTGCTTCATCATCCGCGAGATAATGGAACCTTCGATTGCTTTTAATCGCATATCATCTTCGGTAACAATGGTTACTACGTTTGTTTTTTTATCCAGATCGATGGTGCTTTTCGATCCGTTAAAGTCGAATCGGTTAAGGATTTCTTTTTTAGCATTGTTAATTGCGTTGTCCAATGTTTGCGCATCAACTTTACTTACAATATCAAAAGAAGGCATGGTTTTAGCTTTAAAGTAAAAAAATAAGTAGATTTAATAGAAATTAATCCATCCTCACAAAAAAACGAAAAATAATATGAAAACCACTAAACCGAAGTCTCAAAAAAAGATCACCAAAAAAGAAGTGAAGAAACAATTGGAGCAGTCGATTACGGATAAGTTCTTAGATGTGATCAAAAGTTTAGGTCATGATGTATCGGAAATTAGTACGGAGGTAGGGAAAGCGAGTAAGCGTGTGGCTAAAAAATTAACTAAGAAGTTCACCATCGTAAAGGCAGATGTGGGACAGAAAATTGATGATTTGTTACATGCATCAAAAGAGAAAGCAAAAGCAGCGAAGAAACCAGTTGCCAAAGCTGTAAGTAAATCTGAAAAAACGGCTCAGAAAGTTGTTAAAAAAGCAGTTGCAAAGGCTAAACCAGTAGTACAAAGCATTAAGGTTGTGGCAATAGAAACAGAAGAAAAAGCAGAAAAAGTATTGGCAAAACCAGTTATAAAAGCAAAAGAAGCAGTAAAAGATGCCAGAACAGTTGCCAAAAAAGCGACAAGTACCGCAAGTAAAGCACCTGCAAAAGCTGCTACGGCAGTTAAAAAAGTAACAGTGCCAGCCGCTACTCCTGCAAAAGCAGCAACAGTTGTTAAAAAAACGGTTGCTAAAGCTGCAACGCCGGTTAATAAAGAGACGAAAACACCTACTAAAAAATAAATTTGTTAACGTTAACGTGTAAATGAATTAACATCGATTTAACAAATTAATGTGCAGTTTTGAGCATCCCTGTTTTGGCAGGGATTTTTTATTTTTTTAAATGAGCAATAAGAAGATTCCTTTTTTAAACCGCGAAATCAGTTGGCTTTACTTTAACGAACGTGTTCTGCAAGAAGCTGCAGATGAAACGGTTCCGCTGATTGAACGGATTAAATTTCTATCTATATTTTCTTCAAATTTAGAGGAATTTTACCGTGTGCGAGTGGCCACCATGACCCGGCTAACCAATCTGAACGATAAGGCTAAAGCACTTTTGGGATTTAATCCAAAGAAAATTCTGAATGAGATTAAAAACATTGTTGTAAAACAAGAAAGAAAATTCGACCAGCTTTTTCAGGCTACCCTGATAAACGAACTTGCTCAAAACAGGATTTTTATCTTAAACGATACTCAACTGAATGTAAGTAGAGGCGAATTTGTTAAAAATCATTTCAGGGATAAGATTTTATCTAATCTGGTTCCCATTATGCTGGATATGGATAAACCTTTTCCAGAACTGAAAGACCGGTACCTTTACTTTTTTGTTAAACTTTCGAAAAAGGATACAAAAATTAAAGAGAAATATGCACTCATTGAAATTCCGCCTAATTTGCCGCGGTTTTTGGTACTGCCCGAAACAAACGATTTAAAATTTATTATTCTTGCCGAAGACATTATCAGGTATTGTTTAGATGATATTTTTTATGTTTTTACTTACGATAATTTAGAGGCTTATTCGATCCAGCTAACACGGGATGCCGAATTAGATATTGATAAAAACATTAGTGATAAATTCATCGAAGATTTAAAAAGCAGTTTAGAAAAACGCAAAAAAGGGAAACCAATGCGTTTGCTTTATGATTCGGCGATGCCTTTAAATATGCTTACTGTACTGGTGAATAAACTTAAGCTTGAGGCCGAAAGCTTAATTCCGGGTAATCGTTACCATAAGTTTGGAGATTTTATTTCCTTCCCAAATGTTGGTAAAAAGGAATTGGAATATGCGCCGAATGTGCCACTAAAGGTTCACGATTTGCACAGAACCCAAAGTATGTTTAATAAAGTTGCCCAGCGCGATTATTTGGTGAATTTACCCTACCAATCGTATGACTATATTATTTTGTTCTTGCGTGAAGCTGCAATTGATCCAAAAGTAACCGAAATACAGATTACTTTATACCGGTTAGCCGAAAACTCAAAAGTAATCAATGCATTAATCAACGCTGCTAAAAATGGTAAAGCAGTTTCTGTTTTATTAGAACTTAAAGCCCGTTTTGATGAACAGGCTAATATTTACTGGACCAGCCGCTTAATGGAGGAGGGTGTTAAGGTAAATTACGGTTTAACCGACTACAAAGTGCACTCTAAAATTTGTTTGGTTAAACGGATTGAAAAAGATAAGCCAGTTTACTACGCAAATTTAGCAACAGGAAACTTTAATGAGAAAACCGCAGGTTTATACTGCGACCATAGTATTTTCACCTCAAAGAAAGAGATTACCAACGATCTGGTAAAACTTTTTGATGCGTTGAGCAAACGTACCGTAACGAAGGGATTTAAACACCTGATTGTTTCGCCATTGGAGAGCCGATCGAAACTGGTCAATTTTATTAACCGTGAAATCAGGAATGCTAAACAGGGTAAACTTGCTTACATCATGTTAAAGGTAAATAGCCTAGCAGATGAAGGGATTATTGCCAAACTTTACGATGCGAGCAATGCTGGGGTTAAAGTTCAGCTGATTATCCGTGGTATCTGCTGTCTGGTACCTGGAGTAAAGGGTTTTAGTGAAAATATTACCGCCATTAGTATTATCGATAAGTTTTTGGAGCATGCCAGGGTTTATATTTTTGGTAATAACGGTAAAAACGATATGTATTTATCATCTGCAGATTTAATGAGCAGGAATTTCGAACACCGCGTAGAGGTAGGATTCCCGGTTTTAGATCATGATGTGAAACAGGAGATACAGGATATTATCGATCTGCAACTGCAGGATAATACCAAATCGAGGCAGATCAATGCTTTGAATAATAATAAATACCATAAAAACAGATTAAGTAAAAAGATAAGGGCGCAGGTAGACATCTACAACTATTTAAAAACAAAGCATCAATCATAATGTTAAGATACGCAGCTATAGATATCGGTTCGAATGCGGTGAGGTTACTCATTGCTGATATTAGCAAACAAGACGGAAAATATAAGTACAAAAAGAACACTCTTATACGCGTGCCGCTCCGGTTGGGAGATGATGCATTCTTAGATCAATATATTTCGGAAAAAAAATCTGCAGATCTGGTAAAAACCATGACTGCTTTTAAAAATCTGATGGATGTTTATCATGTTTCGGAATATTTAGCTTGTGCAACATCTGCCATGCGTGAGGCCCGCAATGGAGAAGATATTGTTAAGCTGATTAAAAAGGAAGCAGACGTTACTTTAGAGATTATTGAGGGGCAGCGGGAAGCAAATATTATTTACGCTAACCATATTGAAGAAGAGTTAGACGAAAATAAAAATTACCTATATATTGATGTGGGTGGAGGTAGTACCGAACTGTCAGTTTTTGTAAAAGGTGCTCCAGAGGCATCAAGATCCTTCAATATTGGTACAATCAGGATGCTCGATAACCAGGATAAGGAAGAAACCTGGGATGAAATGAAAGATTGGGTAAAAGAGCATACAAAAGCCTATAAACATTTGGCAGGTATTGGTACCGGTGGTAACATCAATAAATTGTTCCGCATGTCGGATGAGAAGGAAAACGCGCCTTTATCGTTGCAGAAGCTAAATTCGATGTATAATAAATTAACCAGTTATTCATTGAAAGAAAGAATTAATACGCTGGGCTTAAACCCCGACCGTGCAGACGTAATTATCCCGGCTTGTGAAATTTACCTAACCTTAATGAAATGGACTGGTATAAAACAGATTTATGTACCTAAAGTGGGAATGGCCGATGGGATTATTAAGTTGTTGATTGAAGAGAAATTGGATTAAATTACGCTACTTGATCGTCATTTCGACCGAAGCGGAGAAATCTATCAAACAGATTTATATGTCGGATGGTAACATCCAACAACACCCCTAAGGATAATTCTACACGGATCGTCATCCTGAACTTGTTTCAGGATCTTTTAGCCTTGAAAATTACCACAACGTATTATAGACCCTGAAATAAATTCAGGGTGACGGATCTAGTTTAATCGACTTTGGTGTGGTGTCAGATGTTTCCATCTGGCACTAAAATTTATTTTTATTAAACTGTCGGATGGTAACATCCAACAGCACCCCTAAGGATAATTCTACACGGATCGTCATCCTGAACTTGTTTCAGGATCTTTTTAGCCAGGAAAATCATCACAAGAAAGACCCTGAAATGAATTACCTGCGGTGAGCTCGCTTAAGGCTCGGTTTACTGCGTAGCTTTCCGCTGCGCTACAGGTCAGGGTGACGTATTTTATTTCATCGCCATTTCCAAAAAGCTTTTCACTTCATCATTAATATCTTCCTCGAAATAAATCCTCAAATGATGGTTAAATTGATCCGTTCCTGGCACCTGCGCAATCTTAATGAAGCAAAGATTGTTTTCATAAGGTTGATTGAAAGGAATAACCACATGAATAAAATTTTTTCCCAATTGCGTAATGTATGCAAAATTGGTTTTTGATTCAATTGCAATCATGGATTTTGTAGGTCTGAGATTTATCTCTCCTAATCTGGTCAATTGTTCAATAAAAAAACGGAATAACCCTATGGTATATTCCGTTTTTCCGTTTAAAAAGTCTGACAAATGTTTTTCTTCAGACATCATTATCTTTAATCTTCTAGTAATTTTGTTGCAGCCTCATCGGTAAACCAGGTTAATTTTCCATCAATCGGATCAATTAACTGTGAAGGGTAAGTTGCAACATCTTTTTGCTCATCGCCAATAACATGTTTTAAAGCTTCGGCTTTATTCTCTCCAAAAACCAAAAATGCTACATTATCGGCTTTGTTGATTAACGGTGCTGTAAAACTGATGCGGTACGTATCCAATTTCTCTACATAAACCGAAGCCACATTTACTTCTTCATCTTTAACCAAGGTAGTATGCGGGAAAATCGAAGCCGTATGTGCATCATCGCCCATACCTAAAAGGATCAAATCGAAAACAATGTCTTCACCGTTAAAGTGTTTATCGATTGCTTTTTTATATTCGATAGCTGCTTTTTCTGGAGCCAAAGTGGTTTCAACGTAAAAAATATGGTCTTCTTTAATACCAAGTGGATCTAAAATGGTTTTTTTTGCCATTAGTCCATTGTAGTTATCATCATTAGCAGGAACGTTGCGCTCATCGCCAAAGAAGAAGTATACTTTTTCCCAATCAATTCTGTGCTGACCTTCTGTAGCCAGAAGATGATAAAGTGCTTTAGGAGAACTGCCGCCAGTTAATACGAAATTAAAGCGGTCATTTTCTTCGATAGACATTTCTGCAATTTTAATTACATAATCTGCCAGATCCTGATTCAGTTCTTCTAATGTTTTGTATATGAGTAGATTCATTTTTGTAATTAATAAGAGCCGTCATGCTGTCCCGAATATTCGGGATCAGCATCTATCTCGAACAAGACCCTGAAATAAATTACCTTCGGTGAGCTCGCTAAGGCTCGGTTCAGGGTGACGACCTGAGTAAAAATTTATTCCTTATTCTTCAATGGCAGGTTAAACCAGTGGAAACCATCTCTTGCAATAAGTGCTTCAGCTTCTTCTGGTCCCCAGCTATCGGCAGGATAATTAGGGAAGTTGATTGATTTTTTGCTTTCCCAAGTATTTAAAATCGGCATAACCAGTTCCCATGCCGCTTCTACCTGATCGCCACGCATAAACAAGGTTTGGTCGCCCATCATGGCATCTAATAATAGGGTTTCGTAAGCCTCTGGGGTATCACCCTCGTAAGTTCCTTTATAATCGAAAACCATATCAACAGGATTCAATACCATATCCAATCCAGGTCTTTTGGCCTGTACCTGCATACGGATACTCATTTCTGGCTGTATGCTGATTACTAACCTGTTTTGTTGCCAGTTTTCGGTTACACCTGATGAGAAAATCTGATGCGGAACATCTCTGAACTGAATGGTAATTAAAGATGAAGTTTGGTTCAAACGTTTTCCAGTTCTTAAATAGAAAGGAATGCCTTGCCATCTCCAGTTGTCGATATGGAATTTAACAGCAGCAAAAGTTTCGGTATTAGAATGTGCATCAACACCTTTTTCCTGACGGTATCCAGGAACTTCCTTACCTTCAACCCAACCTTTACTATATTGACCCCGAACAGTATGAAAACGGATATCTTCGGCAGAAAAAGGACGCATTGCTCTTAAAACCTCAACCTTACGGTTTCTGATTTCATCGGCATCAAAATTAATTGGTGCTTCCATTCCAACTAAACAAAGCAATTGCAACAGGTGATTCTGAATCATATCTCTTAAAGCACCAGAACCTTCATAATAACCTCCACGATCGCCCACGCCTAACTGTTCAGTTACCGAAATTTGAACGTGATCGATATAAGACCTGTTCCATAACGGCTCGAACAATGCATTGGCAAAACGGAAAGCCATCATGTTTTGTACAGTTTCTTTACCCAAATAATGATCGATGCGATAGATCTGCTTTTCGGTAAAAATGGTGCTCAATAATGTATTCAGCTCTTTTGCTGATTCTAAATCATGACCGAAAGGTTTTTCGATAACGATACGGCTATTGTCTTCATCTTGCGTAAGTTTATATTTTTGCAAACATTCAGCAATAATCGGGAAGAAATTAGGTGCAACTGCCAGATAGAAAATTACCTGTGTTCCGGCTCCAAATTCTTTTTGATATTTTTCTACAGCTCCTTTTAGGTTTTCGAAAGTTTTTGGCTGGGCAAAATCGGTAGGACAGTAGTTCATCGTCTTTGCAAAATCGTCCCATTTATCTTTTTTTACTTTTCCGCTGCGCGAAAACTGGTTTACAGCATCTTCTAAAGCAGCTTTGTAGCTATCGTCGGTAAATTCGGTTCTGCCTGTACCAATAATGGCAAATTTATCTGGCATGTAACCCTCAATAAATAAATTATATAGGGCAGGTGCTAATTTTCTTTTGTTTAAATCACCTGTTCCACCAAATATTACAAAAATGGTAGGGTTTAATGCGGTTTTGGTTTTCATTTTATGTTCTTGTTCGTAAGTCTAATAGGTTATGATAATTTATTCCAATCAGCATGGAAAACACCATCTTTATCGATACGCTCGAAGGTGTGTGCTCCAAAGAAATCTCTTTGTGCCTGGATTAAGTTAGAAGGCATTCTAGCTGTGGTAATGGTATCGAAATAGGTTAGGGTAGATGCAAATGCAGGGATACCCAAACCAGAATTGATACATGCACTAATTGTTTTGCGTGTACCAGCTAAAGTACCTTTGATAATGTTCTGGATACCTGAATCGCCAAATAAATGTTCTAAAGCGTTGTTTTTATCGTAAGCCTGATAAATATCTTCTAAAAATTTAGCCCTGATGATACAGCCACCGCGCCAGATTTTAGCAATTTCCTGTAACTGTAAATCGTATTGGTATTCTTTTGAAGCCTGAACCAGTAAATGCATACCCTGTGCATAAGCACTGATCATAGAGAAGTAAAATGCATCTTCCAGTTCATCAATAGTAACAGCAATTTTGGTGTCTTTTTTGCCAAAAGCCTCTTCTAAAGAAACCCTCAGTTTTTTGAATTTAGATAAATCGCGGTTAGAAACAGCTTCGTTAATGGTTGGTACAGGTAACTGAAGTTCCATTGAAACCTCCGAAGTCCATTTTCCGGTGCCTTTTGAGCGTGCTTCATCTTTAATCTGATCTAAAAGATCGTTTTGTGTTTCTGTATCTTTAAAAAGAAAGATTTCGGCAGTAATTTCTAATAAGAAAGATTGCAATCTACCTTCGTTCCATTTTTTGAATACCTTATATATATCATCATTTGAATAACCTAAGCCATTTTTAAGAATGCCATAAACCTCAGCAATAAGCTCCATAATGGCATATTCGATTCCATTATGTACCATTTTAACAAAGTGGCCAGAAGCACCGGGGCCAATGTAAGTTACACATGGATCGGTTCCAACTTTTGCAGCTACGGCATCAAAAACATCCTTAACTACGTTATAAGCTTGTTTATCGCCACCCGGCATCATACTTGGACCAAAACGTGCACCTTCTTCACCACCAGAAATACCCATTCCAAAGAAATGTAAACCATCTTTCTCCAGTTCGTCAACACGGCGATTGGTATCGGTAAAATGTGAGTTGCCACTATCGATAATAATATCGCCCTTGCTTAAAAGTGGTTTTAGTTCTGCAATAACGCTATCTACAATTGGTCCGGCTGGTACTAATAAGATTAATGTACGTGGTGTTTGTAAGCTAGAAATAAAGCTTTCAATATCGTCAAATCCTTCTAAGTTGTGTTTCTTGCCTTCTTCTTCAAGTTTCGATGTCATTTTTCTGTCTTTATCGTAACCTGTTACAGAGAAGCCTTTATCAGCCATGTTTAATAATAAGTTCCGGCCCATTGTGCCTAAACCGATCATTCCCAATTTATATTTTTTCGAATCGTTATTTGCCATTTTTTATTTTTTATAATGCACCCAAAATTAGGGTTTACAAATTAATATTGCAGCTATTGTTGTTAAAAGATTGTAATAAAGATTATTATTTTTTAGGCTCAACTGTAAAGATGTTGTACTTGTCGGCCAGTTTCCAGAGTTTAGCACCACCTTTAATCCCGTCTCTGTTGGTTACAATTTTAATATTGCTTTCGAGTTTAAAGTCTATTTGTTTAGAATTGCCGCCACCAATATATAAGGTATCATAATTGAAAACCGTTTTGTAGATTTCGATTACTTTTTTGAGCCTTTTATTCCACCGTTCAGTCCCGATTTTTTCGAAAGCCTTATTTCCGATATAATCGTCATAGTCTTCTTCCTTGCTGATCGGGAAATGGGCAAGTTCTAAATGCGGTAGTAATTCTCCATCGAATAATAAAGCTGTTCCAAAACCCGTACCTACTGTGAAAACAATTTCAAAGCCTTTGCCTTCGACTACACCTAAGCCTTGTTGATCGGCATCATTTACCAAACGTACCGATTTGCCTAACTCGTTAGCAACACGCTGAGCGAGATCAACATCTGCCCATTTGTTTTTTGCCAGGTTAGGGGCGGTTTTAACAATTCCGTTTTTAACATAACCAGGAAAACCGATCGATACGCGGTTATAACTAACAGGAAAAGGCTTAATCAACTCTATAATTCCAGAAACAATATCCTTTGGAGTAGCTTCTGGCGGGGTTTTGCTTTTTAAATATTCGGTAAGCATATTTCCGCTTTCATCCAAAAGAACCGTTTTAATGCTTGTACCGCCTATATCAATAGATAATATATTGTTGTTTTCAGCTTTTTTATCTGTAGCCATAATGGTGTATTTATA
The DNA here is from genome assembly GCF_000708285.2 of Pedobacter borealis DSM 19626. GTDB lineage: Bacteria > Bacteroidota > Bacteroidia > Sphingobacteriales > Sphingobacteriaceae > Pedobacter > Pedobacter borealis. The sequence continues at coordinate 48,351 of NZ_JAUG01000014.1, read as the reverse complement.
ATTTCGAAGTTCTACAAATAAATTAAAACAACAAATATTAAATGAAGATCGGAGTAATTTAGGTGTAATAATATATTCTATAAAATCTATGTATTTAATAGAATATATTTAAGTTTGTTCCGTTAAACTAAAAACGACCACAAAAGTTATGACGGTAAACTACCTTGCATTTGCCATTCCAGCATTTTTTATTTTTGTATTTATTGAGTTTAGGATCGCTCAGCACCAAAAAAAAGCGAAAATATTTAAATATGAAAGTACGGTTGCGAATTTTAGTGTAGGTATTGCCGAAAGGTTATTGAACTTATTTATTGTAGCGAGTTTTTATCAGGTGTACGATTGGGTGTATTTAAATTATGCAATTTTTGATATTTCTACAAAATGGTATGTGTGGATATTATTGCTTTTGTCGACAGATCTTGTTTGGTACTGGTACCATAGACTAGGCCATGAAATTAATTTTTTGTGGGCTGCACATATTGTTCATCACCAGAGCGAAGAGTTTAATTTATCAGCGGCTGCGAGGATTACGACCATTCAAGCCATTTTCCGCAATGTGTTTTGGTGTATATTACCATTAATTGGTTTTCATCCCAATATGATTATTACCATACTTTTGGCTCATGGAGTCTATTCATTTTTTACGCATACACAATTAATCGGTAAGCTGGGCTGGCTGGAACATATATTCATCACGCCTTCTTTGCATGGTGTTCATCATGCTTCTGACGAAAAATACCTGGATAAAAACTATGGCGATGTTTTTGTATTCTGGGATAAATTATTCGGTACTTTTCAGGCCGAAGAAGAGGCGCCTAAATATGGTTTAACACATCCTATTAAAAGTTATAGTTTCCTTTGGCAACATTTTCACTACTACTTAGAAATAGGAGAGGCGTACAAGCGTGCAAATGGATTTAAGGCTAAATGGAATGCCATATTCGGGAGTCCGGCGTTGATGGATCAAAACATCCGGCCCGTTTTAGAAGAGCGTTACTTTCAGAATAAAATACAACATGTTGCTAAACCTAAGTTTAAAACCTATTTAAATATACAGTTGATAACAGTGGTTGCAATGCTTACCGGCACTACCTTATTTTATAGTTTTTTAACACCATTCAATAAAGCTGCAATACTTGTCTTTATCTTGCTTACTTTAATCAATATTGGCGCACTTTTGGAGCAACGTAAATGGATCTATTACCTCGAATGTTTCAGGTTCATATTAATTTTTGGCTATTTTTTCTACACTTTTAACCTGCTTGGTTTTTTAATATTTCCGGTGATTATTTTAATTGCACTTGAACGGACATTCTCTTTACGTAAACTTTACATGAAGCATGTATTTGAGTACGCAAAAGTAGGTTAGTTATGTTTCTTTATCTTTCGGTTTAGGTTGATATATAAATGTTACAACGCGATGTTTCGTTTTGTTTCTCTATTTATTTTCCTGTCACCATGCCTTGTAATAAAATTATTACGTGGTACCTTTGTGTTGATGATTTAATCCGTTGATGCATTATTTTTCTTTATATATTATTAATAAAGCCATTTTTAGCTTTGTTTAGGTATAACTTGCTTACTCCACTCTTCTTACGATCATCGATATTTCTGTCTGTTTAAATATTCAATTAAAAAATATTTCTTGTTGATTTGTTTTATTGTTTTTAGTTTCGATTTGTTTTGTTAATTTTAATTAACGAAATATATAGTAAGTAAAACCAAATAAATCGCAATCCATTTAGGTTGCTTTTCAATACGTTAATGTTTGTTTAATATATTTTTAACATAAACAGGCTTACTTTGCCCGCAAATCCGGACAAAATAAATCGCAGATATGAACCCTATTACTAACCGGATATACTATAATAATTATGATCAAAAATTTTACTCAACAGATTTCGTGGCATCAATGCGTTCTGCATGTAAAGCAAAGCAGTCCTGATAATCACCAAAAGAAAAGTCGAACTTTTTTTAAGGGTAAACTAAAACGCTTTAGTTTTTTAGTTTGTGTTATGCTGATACAATTAATTTGTATTAACGAAAGTTTTGCGCAAACTCCGGCGCCAAATATTGTAATTAAAGGTACGGTGTTGGATGACCAGGATGGTCAGATATTAATTGGAACAACGATAACGGATAACAATAAGAAGTTTTTGGGGGTAACCAATGAGAAGGGAAATTATACCATCACTATTGCTAAAGGAACTACTGTTCTTTATAATATGGTGGGCTATACAACCTTGCGGAAAACGTTTAATAATAGCGAAAACAATGTGATTGTTAGGCTTACCTCATCCAATAGCCAACTAAACGATGTAGTAGTTACTGCTTTAGGGATCAAACGCTCGGAAAGAGCCCTGGGATATGCCATTACTACTTTAGACAGTTCTTCATTTACAAATGCCGTAGCAACAAACTGGACAGATGCATTATCTGGTAAAGTTGCAGGATTGAACCTAGTTCGTAACAGCGGTTTGGCAGGGTCTAATAAAATCATTCTTCGTGGAGAAAATAATTTAACCGGAGATAACGAAGCACTGATTGTTATTGATGGGGTTGTGGCCAGTAGTAGCGCAAAACGTACTGCCGGAACTGGTGGCGGCGTTTATGGAACATCAGGAGATATTTTGCCAACAGATTTTGGTAGTGCGCTTAGCGATCTAAGCCCCGATGACATTGAAAATGTTACGGTATTAAAAGGACCTGCAGCGTCAGCTCTTTATGGTCAGAGGGGAGCAAATGGAGCCATTGTAATTACGACCAAATCTGCTGGTAGCAGTAAGAAAAAGTTTAATATTACTTTCACTTCTAATACTGCTTTCGAGCAAATTAATAGAGGACCAGATATTCAACAAGAATATGGTGCAGGTGTAAGCGGTGCTAGTTATTATAGTTTTGGAACAAATGCAGATGGTGCAGATACTCATGCAACCAGTTCGACTTACGGCCCAAGGTTTGATGGTACCAGCATGTTTTTTCAATATGATCCAACCACACAAAAAGGGGGGATAACGCGTACGCCCTGGGTTGCTTATCCAAATGCACTGGATGCGTTTTTTAAAACAGGGATTGAAACGACAAACGCCGTAAGTCTGGATGGAAATGCCGGAAAAGTAGGTTTACGCTTTACTGCAAGCCATGGTAATAATGAGTGGATTGCTCCGAATACAGATTTAGAACGTACTTCGGTTTCTTTGTCGGGAAATAGTAACGTAACCAAAAAACTAAATATTGTTTTCAAAGCCAGTTATAATAACAGACACAGCGACAATTTACCTGCAACTGGTTATGGCAATCAGTCGTTAATGTACTGGTTCATGTTTGCACATCCCAATATGAATTTGGATTGGTTTAAAAACTATTGGGTAGCTGGACAAGAACAGCGAAAATTTATAGATTTGACTTCAAGTTTTCCTGAAGGCCCTTATGCAATTTCTGAACAGTATATCAATGGACAGAGAAGAAATGGTATTTTAGGAAATGTACAGGTAACTTATAAGTTTACTAATGATTTAAGCTTGCTGGTACGCTCATCTATCGATTTCAATCATGATATTCGTGAAACCAAGCGTCCTTGGGATGCTGCAGGCGCAAAATTTGCCCAAGGCTCTTATCGTATTCAGGATATTAACTCCTATGAAGCGAACGCTGACTTTTTATTGAGGTATAGCAAGGATCTATCAAGAGATTTAAAGCTTTCTGCATCGGTAGGTGGTAGCCAATTGAGAAATAGATACTACAAATCAGAGCTTCGCGCTGACGGGTTAGTTGTTCCAGGTGATTATAGCTTAGAAAACAATCAAAATCCATTGATTTCGGTACCGGATACCGCACGATATAATATCAATAGTTTGTATGGTACAATGTCTTTATCATTAAAAAACTATTTGTTTTTAGATTTAACCGGAAGACAGGATTGGAACAGTACTTTGGCATCGCCACTTCGTACGGATAATGTTGGTTTCTTCTATCCATCTGCAAGTTTATCTTTCATTGCTTCAGATTTTTGGCAAATGCCTTCGCAAATCAACTATTTTAAACTTCGTGGTTCAATTGCTCAAGTGGGGAGTGGTGGAACAACACCATACCGTACCGCATATAACTATACTCTTGCTGCAAACGGAATTTATCCGGGTGGAGCCATGACAAACCCAAGTATACTTCCAAATAATAACTTAAAGCCACTATCTACTACAACAATTGAGGTTGGCGCCGAGCTGAAGTTATTTAAAAGCAGATTAAATTTCGATTTTGCCGCATACACCGGAAATACAAAAAATCAGATATTAAGCCGTTCGATTGATCGTGCTACAGGATATTCAATTGCCGTATTTAATGCTGGCAGGGTAGATAACAAAGGTTTGGAAATGTCGGTGAATGCAACACCTTTACAGAGCAGATCATTTAAATGGACTGTTAACGGAACGTTTTCTGCAAACAGAAATACAATTAAAGAACTTGCTGATAGCTCAGTAATATTACGTACAGGCCCAATTGGGGGTACCCAAATTGTAGCCAATGTTGGTGGAAGCCTTGGCGATATTTATGGTTTCGGATTGAAGCGTTCACCTGATGGACAAGTTATCTTCGACAATACAGGTAAAGCCATTCCAGATCAAACACAGTTAAAATACCTTGGAAATACGATGCCTAAATTTAGATTTAGTTTTGGTACAGGCGTAACCTATAAGGGGTTTGTAGCCAATGTGTTATTTGATGCACAACTGGGTGCTGTTGCGCACTCATTAACATTTGCAAGAATGGCTGGCCTGGGTAAATTAAAACTAACCTTACCAGGCAGATACGGCGGTTTAATTGGCGAAGGAGTAATGTTAAATTCCGATGGCGTTACTTATAGTCCCAATACCACAGTTGCAACTGATGTAGGTGCATTTTATGAAGCTATATATGGTTCTACCAATGCAGAGGGAAGTACTTTCAGAACAGATTATTTAAAATTCAGAGAAGCAAATATTAATTATACATTCTCAAAAAGACTGGTTTCAAGTTTAGGCTTGAGCCGGATAACGATAGGCGTGTATGGTCGTAACCTATATACCTGGTCGCCGTGGCCAGCCTTCGATCCTGAGTTTGGTACATTGTCGGGTAGCGATATCGTAACAGGTTTTGAAGTAGGGCAACTGCCATCAACCAGAACTTTTGGTGCACGTTTAGTAGTGGGTATAAACTAATAAGAAAATGAAAAAGATTAAAAATATTACAGGTTATGCTTTCTTACTGGTGATGGGGACTTCATTTTTCTCCTGCAAGAAAGATTTCGATAAAATTAATACAGATCCGATAGGTGTTCCAGAAGTTACCGCAGATAAATTGCTGGCACCTACTTTAACAAACGTGTTAGGTGCAAACTTAATACGTAACAGAACCATTAACAATGAATTAATGCAGGTTACAGTTTCAACCCTGGATGAAGTGCTGGAAGGTAGAATTTACAGGTATGATATCAGAAGACAACTATCTGATGCGATGTGGAATTCTTGGTATTCTGAATTGACAAATATAAAGGATATCAATATCATCGCAAGCAAACAAGGTGCAGTTAACACTTCCTATCAGGGCATTTCCAGAATTGCAGAGGCGTGGACGATGCAACTGTTAACAGATAGCTACGGAGATGTACCTTACACAGAAGCAAATCAAGGTAAGGTTGGTGTATTGGAGCCGGCATTTGATAAACAAAAAGATATTTATATGTCGCTACTGAATAAATTGGAAGAAGCAAATACACTTCTTACGGCAGGTCAGAAGATTGAAGCCATTAGCGATCCGGTTTACAATGGAGATATTAGTAAATGGCGCAGATTTGGAAATTCTCTGTATTTGAGGCTGTTGCTGCGTATCTCTGGCAAGGCAGAAGCTAGTGCGCAGGCCATAGCCAAAATTAAAGAAATAGTAGATACCAATCCGGTTAAGTATCCAATTATGACTGATAATACTCATACCGCTAAAATTCTTTGGAATGGTACAAATAGCAGTACAGCGGTATACTCATCGCCATTTATGGTTAGTGTTAGGCCAGCTGATTTCAGGGCTTCCGCCATTGTCGACTTTTTTATGAATAACCTCACTAGCTGGGAAGATCCGAGAATAAATCCGACATTAGGAAAAAATGGTGTAAACAGGTGGAGCATTGCTGCAGGGCCGGCGGGATATATTGGTATACCAAGTGCTTATCCGATAGGTAGTGGAGCACCAGCTAAACAAGCATATTTTTACTCTGATGCACAATCGGGAAATCCGACAAGCTTGCAAACTGATGCTTTTACAGGCGTGATAATGAACGTAGCAGAAGTTGATTTTATTTTGGCGGAAGCTGCTGCCAGGGGCTGGATCAATGGCACCGGTGAAAACTATTATTATAAAGGTGTTGCAGACGGAATTAACTACTGGATGCCAGCTTTATACCCAAACGGTAACGATGCAGCTGTAAGGGCCTACGCTTTAAAAGGTGATTTTAATTGGAATGATGCATTGCCATTAGACAATAAAACGGTTGGTTCTGACAGCAAATTAGAACAAATTCACTTGCAAAAATATTATGCCTTGTTTTTAGTAGACTTTCAGCAATGGTTCGAGTACAGAAGAACCGGTCACCCATTACTTCCAAAAGGAGCCAATTTATTAAATGGCGGAAAAATGCCGGTTCGTTTATACTATCCAATACTTGCCCAATCAACCAATCCAACTAATTATAAAAATGTATTAACAGCACAGGGACCTGATGATGTGAATACATTGATGTGGTGGCAAAAACCTTAAATACTATTGATGATGAAAAATAAATTAAAATATTTTCTTTTGCTGGCAGTTGTTGTTATTATTTACGCAAGCTGCAAAAAGGAAGACGATTATCGCTATAAGTTTTTAGAAAGTGGTTTCATTTCTAACTTTGATTTAAGAAGGTACTATAAAGGATCAGATCTTTCACTCAATTCTGATGCTATAGGGGGTGCTACAAGTATAAGAGGTGTAGTAGTTTCTGACTTTAGGTCTGGCAATTCGGTAGCAGGATTAATTGCTTTGCAAAATAGCCGCATTAACGGCACAGCAGATTCGTTGAGGGGAATTTCATTCAACATCGGAACAGCAGCTTCTAATTATATTCCAGGAGATTCATTGCATATCAAACTGGATGGGGGTATATTGAAAAGGGTTGATGGGATTCTACAGATTACTGGTATAACAAATTCTGCGATAACCAAAGTTGCATCAGGAAGAACCATTAAATTACAGGCAGCAAATACAAGCGCTATTCTAGCTAACCCAGATCGTTATGAAAGCACTTTAGTTGCTATTAACAATGCGGTTTACGACCCGGAACCAACGAGTGATGTAATATACTCGGGAGATAAAATAATAAATGATGGTTTTGGTCTTGCAACATTACGTACCAGTGCCAATGCTACTTTTGCAAATACGGCTGTTCAGCCTTCAGGTAATTTTACGGGTGTAGTATACGTAACTGGCACGGGAACTTCAAAAAAGATCGAATACCGGATGCGAACAGCAGAAGACTTTTTTTATGTTCCGATGCCTAAACTTTCACCTGCTATAATCTCCGGATTTCTTGTTGACCCGAATTCGACTGACGGAAACTATGAATATGTTCAGTTTCTAGCGACCAAAGATATTGATTTTGCGGCAACACCATTTTCAGTAATCACAAACAACAATGCTGGTGCTACTTCATTTCCAGTCCAAGGATGGGCAACAGGGGGAGTAAGAACTTATAAAATAAATATCACTTCAGGAACTGCAAAAAAAGGTGAGTTTTTCTATGTGGGTGGTACAGGTCAGCGGATTAATGGATCTGCTTCGACAGTTATACCAACTTCAAAATGGTTATCAAAAGTTGACTATACTACAGTACCAGGTGCAAATGGTGTAGGGGATGTATCGGGTAACTTGTTAGCCAATAGTGGAAACGTTGCCGGTATTGCATTGTTTGAAGGAATAAATGTTACAGCAAATACGATACCGCTGGATGTTATTTTTTATGGTGGTCCTAATGGAAGTTTTTATATGCCAGGGCCACCTGAGTATGGACTAAGAATCACCATTACTGATAAATTCGCAACCTATGCAGGAAAAGTTCCACAGGAGTATTATGGAAAAGGAACTAATGATATTTCTAAACGTTTTGCTGGTTTTCCAACAGCTTTAAGTTTTGCAAAGTTAGGTGGTATTTACAAAGCAACTAAAGGCGGATGGGAGTCAGTCAGAACAATGACAAGTGTTCCTTTAACCAACACCTCAATACTCAGTGCAATCGAAACCGGAGGCGTTACAACCTTAATCGATAAGTAATAAACAGTAAGAAGGCCAGCGAGAACTGGCCTTCTTAATATTATAAAAATTTAAACCGTATGATTTAATATCAAAAATCATGAACAGAAGATCCTTTATACAAAAATCAACTTTATTAGCCACAACCTTATTTGTTAGTTTAAAATCCTTTCCATCTTCGTTATTCGCTGTTGATGGATTAGTAAGCGGAACGGTAACCAGCAAAGGTAAGGCTGTTTCGGGAGTAGTGATTTCTGATGGATACAGTGTGGTGCAAACTGATAAAAACGGTAACTACGAGATTAAACTTCACGAACTGGCCCGTTTTGTTTGGATCAGCACGCCTTCGGGTTACGAGTTTAAAACCGAAAGTAGCATTGCCCGCCATTATTATAAACCAGATACCGCCGGTAAGTTAAATTTCGATCTTAAGCCGCTAAAACAAAATGATAACAAACATAATTTTATCATTTGGGCTGATCCTCAGGTGAAGAATAAAAAAGATGTGGCGCAAATGATGGAAACCGCTGTTCCTGATACAAGAGAATTGGTTAAAGGAATGGGGAAAACACCCGTTCATGGAATCGGTGTAGGTGATTTAGTTTGGGATAATTTCGATCTTTTTCCTGCATACGATGAGGCTATTGCCAAAATCGGGATTCCATTTTTCCAGGCACTAGGAAATCATGATCAGGATTACAGGCAAGGAGGTGATGATACCTCTGACCGGACTTTTCAAGCACATTATGGCCCAACTTATTACTCTTTTAACAGAGGTAAGGCTCATTACGTGGTTTTAGATGATGTACGTTATTTGGGGGTAGAAAGAACTTACGACGGGTACATCACCCCAACACAGTTGGAATGGCTGGCCAAAGATCTGCAACTAGTGTCTAAAGATGCATTACTGATTATCTGCCTGCATATTCCTGTATATAATGCTGTTAAAAATAACAATGATTTTTATGCCGTATTAAAAGATTTCAAAAACGTTCATATCATGTCGGGACATACGCATTTTAATAAAAATGTAATCAAGAACGGCATTTACGAACATAACCATGGTACTGTTTGTGGTGGCTGGTGGACAGGTCCCATTTGCGAGGATGGTACACCACGTGGCTACGGCGTTTACGGAGTAGACGGAACCAATTTGAAATGGTATTACAAATCTACCGGAAGGGATAGGAAAGAACAGCTTGATATTTATGTAGATACCTTAACCAATCAGAAAAGATTAATCGCCAATGTTTGGAATTATGATCCTGAATGGAAAGTAGAATATTTTTTGGACGGAAAAGCGATGGGCGCATTGGCTCAACAAGATGGATTTGATCCTTTAGCCCTTAAATTGTACAAAGGTGATAAACTGCCAAATCCACGACCATTTGTGGAACCAAGATCAACTGATCATTTGTTTATGGCGCATTTCGAGCCATCGGTTAAAAAAGTAAAGGTAATTGCTACCGACCGCTTCGGAGAGAAATTTGAGGCGGAAATTAATGCGTAATATCCTTATATCTGTTCCGTGCTGTCGGATCCTTTGCTGTCAGATGTTACCATCTGACAGATTATTAATTTCAAAAGCTAAACTAATTATAGATAATAGTGTCAGATAGTAATATCTGACGGCACTATTACGCTTAATCCACTCTAAATATGAAACTTAATACAATAGCAATTTTTATTTTATTATCTGCATTTGCGGTTAAATCATTTAGCCAGGAAGTTAAATTTCCGGTATTTAGCGCAGAAGCACATCGGGGCGGAAGAGGACTTATGCCCGAAAATACCATTTTGGCGATGTTAAATGCCATGAAAATAGAAGGAATTACCACTTTGGAAATGGATACCCACATCTCTAAAGACCGTAAAGTAGTAGTAACGCATGATGATTACCTAAGTCCGGCATTTATGCTTACACCAGAAGGGAAAGATATTCCGGTAACAGATGCCAAAAAATATCCGATTTTTGGAATGAATTACAATGAAATCAAACAATTCGATCTAGGTACCAAGTATTATGAGCAATTTCCTCAGCAGAAGAAAGAAAAAACATACCTTCCTTTGCTTTCAGAACTTATTGATGCCATTCAGCTCGATATTAAGACAAATAAGCGCAAACAGTTTTTTTTATAACATAGAAACTAAATGCAACGAAAAAGAAGATGGCGTTACCAACCCTAAACCCGAAGAGTTTGTTGAACTTTTAATGGATGTAATTTTGAAGAAAAAAATCGCTGATTTTGTTGTGATCCAATCTTTTGATAAAAGGACAATCCAGATTATTCACGAAAAGTATCCTAAAATGAAAACCTCTTTTTTGGTCGCCAATAAAAAAACATATGAAGAAAATATTGCCGATTTAGGTTATAAGCCCTTTATTTTAAGTCCAGTGTGGCAGATGGTGAATGAAGAACTGGTTAAAAAAGCACATGCTGATGGTGTAAAAATCATACCCTGGACTGCTAATACCTTAGCCGATGTTCAGAAATTAAAAGCCTTAAATGTGGATGGTATTATTTCTGATTATCCGGATATTTTAGTTCAGGCAAAATAATATTTTAGGCCTTTATAAAAGTATAATATGAAAGCACTTTTTAACAAGTTATTGGTAACCGTTGTTGTATTTACCCTGAGTTTTACAGCAGCTATGGCTCAGGTAGTAAAATGGGACAGCACCTATCGCCCTGGGAAATATGTTGAGCAGGTAGCGAAGTTTAAAGCCGATTCAAAATCTAAAACAGATTTCGTCTTTTTGGGTAACAGCATTACCGCTGGCACGGATTGGGCTAAACTTTTAGATCTGCCACAGGCAAAAAACAGAGGAATTTCAGGTGATATTACTTTTGGTGTTTTAGAGCGTTTACAAGATGTAATTGATGGTAAACCAGCAAAAGTTTTTATCCTGATTGGTATAAATGATATCTCCCGGAATGTTCCAGATAGTGTGATCTTAAGAAATTATAAAACAATGATTGCCAGAATCAGAAAAGGTTCTAAGAAAACACACATCTATTTCAATACGCTTTTGCCAGTGAACAGTGCTTTCGAAAAATTTAAAAACCATTATGGCAAAGACGAACATATTCTTTGGTTAAATGATGAAATCAGAAAATTTACGGCTAAAAATGTAACAGTCATTGATCTGTATCCAAATTTTACTGATCAGGACAAACATTTAAGGGCAGAACTTACCAAAGATGGTTTACACCTTATTCCGGCAGGATACCAGGTTTGGGCAGAATTTCTTAAAAAGTCTGGTTATTTAACTGAGAAATAATATGATTTAGAAAGAAGTCAAGTTTCTGGCCTTCTTCGGATTTATTGCGCTGTATTTAACCATTAATAGTTGCAGAAACCTTACATCCCTAAACCTGGTTGACGCGGTAGCTTCCGATTTCCTTCAAATCGGGACTACAAGCAGAAAACAGGACTAAACTTTAAATGCAGTACGACAACTGCTTTCAAAAAAAAACAGACTATAACTGGCTTTTGGACTTTGTTAAATAAAAAGGTCCTGTCCGGCAGTCAGTACTTTTTCTTTATCGATATTGCTGAAGCTAGGTACGTTGCCTAGCTTTTTTATTTTGGTATATTGCTGGATATATCTTTCCGTTTCCACATTCTCATCGCCATTAAAAATGATGCCTTTAATTGGAATTTCATATTGTTTAAGCAGATTGACAGATAAAAGCGTATGGTTAATGCTGCCTAGATAATTTTGTGAAACCAGTATCACTTCAACATTCAACTTTTTGATCAGGTCGATAATCAGCTCTTTTTCGTTTAAGGGTACCATTAAACCCCCAGCGCCTTCAATAATCAAATTGTTCTCCGTTAAAGGTGTGTAGATTTTGTTCAGATCAATCTCAATACCATCTAATCTTGCAGATAAATGCGGTGATAGGGGTTGTGTTAATCTGTAGCTTTCCGGATGGATAACGGTTTGCGTATTGCTTATTAAACTACCTATGGTTATGCTATCGCTGGTATCTAAATCTCCCGATTGGATCGGTTTCCAATAATCGGCTTTTAGTTTTTCGGTTAAAATGGCACTGATTAATGTTTTTCCGATGCCTGTTCCAATGCCTGTAATAAAATATTTAGCCATTTAATTCAATTCTTTAAGATGATTAACCAACGAAATAATTTCCTCGTCGGCATTAAAGTTGTGAAGACAGATTCTGAGCCTTTCTTTGCCCAAAGCTACTGTTGGGCTTAATATTGCCCGTACATCAAAACCTTTGCTTTGCAGTGCCGTAGCGGCCAGTTTAGTCGCTTGATTTGATGAAAACAAAATACCCTGAATAGCACTTTCGCTATCAAGTGCACTAATGTTTTGCGCTGTTAACATTTTTCTAAACAATGCAATTTTTTGATGAATCAGCTGATGATCAATTTTATTTAGGTGTTGGTATGCCGATCTAATTGCAACTATATTATGAATGGGAGCAGCTGTGGTGTAAATGAACGATCTTGCAAAATTAATAAGATAATGGCGTAAGTTTTTACTTCCTAAAATAATGGCTCCGTGTACGCCTAAGGCTTTTCCAAAGGTTACAATTCGTGCAAATACTTTACTGGTCAGGTTAAGCTGGTTGATTAATCCGCTGCCGTTTGCACCAAAAACTCCCGTAGCATGAGCTTCATCTACAATCAGGTTGGCCTGGTAGCGCTCACAAAGGTTAGATAGTTCTATTAATGGTGCAATATCTCCATCCATGGAATAAACGCTTTCTACCACTACAAATATGTTTCCTTTTGCCAGTTTCAGTTTGGTTTCAAGATCGTTTATATCGTTATGAAGGAATTTGTAACGCGTAGCATGGCTTAACCTACAGCCATCTATAATGCTGGCGTGGATCAATTCGTCAGTGATAATGGTGTCGCCGCGCTGCGGGATGCTTGATAATAGCCCTACATTGGCATCATAACCAGAATTAAAGATCAATCCATTTTCAGCTCGGTGGAAATCGGCAATAAGCTGTTCGGTTTCTTCAGTAAATGCGGTATTTCCGCTTAACAGTCGCGAACCACCAGCTCCGTTTAAGTAATTGGGGTGTGTGGCTATGGTATCGTCAATCAGTTTTTTTAATTCGCTCGATCTGGCAAAACCTAAATAATCATTAGAACAAAAATCAAAAGGAGGGATGTTCGTCGATAAATTCCTGATCGAAAGATTATCTTTTCGTTCCTGAAGTTTACCGTTAAGAAACTGTTCAATTTTGCTCATCGGTCAAAAGTAAAAAAAGCGCCCCGAATAATCGGAACGCTTTCAAAAATATAATTAATTAATGTTTGAGCTATTTATCCTTGTGCAGGAGGATTAGAAACTACAGGTGCTTTGTCTTTTTTACCTCTTCCACCCATTCCTTTTCTCATTTTCTCACCCTTTTCTTTAGCTTCGGCGCGGAAAGCATCCATTTTGGTTTTTTGTTCAGCAGTTAAAATGCCATCTATTTTAGCTTTTTGCTCATCAATAGTAGCTTTACGTTCTTTCATTTTGCCTTTCATATCGCCTTGATCAGCAGATCTCCAAGCCTCAATTTTCTTTGCGTTTTCCAATTCAATGGCGTAAATTTTGGTTTTTTGATCAGCGGTTAAGCTTAACTGTTTCTCTAATCTGGAGGTTACCTTTTCTGCTCTTTGCTCGGCAGTCATTTTAGGCATTGCCCGCCTTACTCTCTTTGTAGTGTCTTGAGCAAATGCAGCGGTTAATCCCATTACTACAATTGCTATTGTTAAAATTGCCTTTTTCATGTTATGCTTTTTTATGTGTTTGTTAAAACAATAGATACATAAAAACGCAAACGGTTTAATCGGAGGTTGTTAAAATTGTTAATTTTTATTTAACTGAGAGATTGATTTCTGCATTTGTGCCATCATCTGCGTCAAGGTTTCCATTGTCGGATCTGGTGCAGGTTCCGGTAATGAGGTAGATATATATGCCTTGGCTTTCCAGATTTCCAGAATGTCGTCGGCAGCAATTGTATAGGCATCATATACCTTATTATCTGATATCAGCTTTAAATCTTTATTCTCTCTGAAACGGTTACCCGCTCTTTTGTATACTACACCTTCATTTTTACTAATCACGATGTACGTTTCTCCGGTTTTTACTTCATTCCAGTTATCCAGGTATTCGCCAATAATCACACTGCCTGGTTGAACAGGCAGCATACTATCGCCCATAATTTCAAAAGCCCTAAAGGTACCTTGTCTTAATGCGGCTAAGGGAAGTTGAAATTTCGGTAGGTCGCTAATATATTGAGGATCAGAAAAACCGTTCAAGTAACCAGCGCTTGCTTTAACCGGAACCAATTCGATGTTTTCGCGATCGTTCTGATCAACAGAAATACTTAGTACCCTTAGGTTAGATCCCTGGCTTTTTGGCTTCGGTTTCCAGCTGTCAGATATTTTCTCATTGATGAATTCATCGATGGTAAGATCAAAGTATTCGGCTATTTTTTTTAGCAAATCATATTTAGGTTCCGCCCGGTCTTCCTCGTAAGCCCCGATGAGCGATCTCTTGATTTCCATTACATCAGCGAAATTTTGCTGTGTATGGCCTTTTTTCTTCCTGAGGTACTTTAAATTATTTGAAATATTTGACATAAAAATAAATTTTAAAATAAATTTGGAATTACTAAAATAGTTAGTAATTTTATGCTCATAAAGTTAGTAATATTATTTTGATTTGCAAGAGGGTATACTAAATAGTTTAGTTTTAAGTTTTAAACATAAGATCATGAAAAAGTTTGTTTATATCGTTACCGACAGAAATCGTACAAGTATGCACGTGGGCATGAGCTCTGATTTAATGAAGACACTGGATTTCTACAAACAGATGCCAAACTTATTTTTTGATAACGGGCAGCAATTAACCCGCCTGGTTTATTTTGAAGAGTTTAAAACAGAAGCACAGGCTTTGCTGCGTTTTAAATCAATTAGTCGGTTTACACGCATGCAAAAAGAACGTTTGGTAAGATCTTGTAATCCAGATTGGATTGATTTAACTATAGGGCTCGATTTCGAAAATATTCTTTTACATCGGAATATAAGTAATCAGGTAAAACTATCATTTACGAGTTTGTCTTAATTGTTACGTTTATTAGAGCCTGTTTAAATTTGATACAATTATTTTACTTATCTAACATTTTTGTCATACTGAGGCTTAATTTATTTCACAAAAATCAATATGAATGACAGATGGATAAAACAGGTGAATGGTCTTGAAGTATCGTCATTTCGACCGCAGTGTTCCAAAGGAACTCCTTTGGAGGAGAAATCTTTTAACTTTGATTCAATAACTTGGTACAAAGATCTCTCTCCCGAAAGTTCGGGACTGCACTACAGTCGAGAGGACGACCATTCTATTGGAGCCTGTCAATGATAGCAGAGTCGATTGCTTTTAATATACCGAAAAACGAGTCCTCGACTACGCTCTCCACAGGAGTCCTTTGGACAGACTGACATACTAATAATTTACAATGACATTTAAACAGGCTCTTAATTTCGGAATTAATTTCCTTTTTACCATCCCGGTGCAAATGTTAAACCAAATACTCCAGTTTTAACATCTTTCCTTTGGAAAGGAATCGCATAATAAGGTTCTAATACAAAATAGCCAAAAACGTTTACCCGTAACGATATACCAATACTCATTGCTGGCACACGTTCTGTAGTAGCTTGATAGGTAACAAGATTTCCTTTGTCATCTTTAACTGGTTCGCCCTTACTATCTAATACAGATTCTGTCATATAGGTCGGTTCACTTTTAAACTTTACCTTGGTATCGTTTGTCCAGGCCAATCCTGCATCAAAGAATAAATTCAGATCAGAGAATAAAAATTTAGAAGGTATTGCAGCTAACTTTTTAGGCCCTGTAAAAGGTAAGCGTACTTCGAAGTTAAAAACGGCTATTTTACTTCCTGTTAACTGGTTAATATCGAAAGATTCTGACGATTGAGCCGAGGTACTTTTGTAAATTGAATTTGATTCGTAACCTCTAATTAAATAAGGATAACCCAGATACATTGGATAAAGCCTATCTGCATCTTTACCAATTCTTAAAGTATTGTAACTTCTTACGGCAAAAGTTACAGGCTTAGCTCTCCAATATTTACGAAGATCGGCAGTTACACCAGCAAAATTATAGGAGCCAAAATACTTTTCCCCACTTACACGGTATCTAAAACCATCAAGTGGACCAGTAAGGCCGAAAATAGAATTATCACCAATAAAGCCAGCGTTTAACTGATAAAGTGTAAAAGAATTAAACGGAATGCCGTAGTCCTGAGAAGCAACGTCGTTAGAAATCCTGCTTTTGTCTGAACCAATGTAGTAACCCGCCGAATTGTAATAATTGCTATATCGATCAACTCTATAACTATAATGCGAAAATGCGCCGCCCAATTCAAATCTATGTATTTTACTAAATGGATAAGCCCCAAAAACCTGGATCTGATCTTCGAAAGTTCTAATAATATCTGTTCTGTCTGCTAAGGCATTAACAGTTTTATTATCACCTGTAGGGATATTTTCGTATCCGTAAGACCTAAATCCTGATACATATGGGATGTGGGAAACAGCTGCACCCCAGTTGATTCTGCTTTTTTGATTAATGTAACCCACTAATCCACCAAAATCGTAAATTTCTCCGTTTACGGATAGGTTTGCTATGATTTGATTGGTGCCTAGTATATCGCTAAACATACCCACAATACCACCAGAAACACCGGTTCCGAAACGGCTGGTAGAAACACCAACACCACTATTTGCTAAATAATCTAACCTGAATTTCGGTTTGTATGGCACAGTTTTCATCGAATCGGCTGTGGTTTTTTCGAAACGATCAAAATTATTTAAATTGGAATTGATGATGTTTACACCAATGTTTTCCATCGGAGGAAGGATAGCAGCATCAAAATTTTCATCCTGATTCCCAATTCGTTTCGCTTTAAAGCTGCTTAACTTAGCATTATACAAAGTATAACGTTGGTAGCGATAATAGCTATATACAATATCATCAGTTGTAGACACTGAAATTGCAGGCGAAAACTCGGTAATCCCGCTAATTCCTGTGAAATAATCAGTTAACTGATCTACTGTATTATCTGCGAAATTGTATTTATATAAATTCCTAAATCCATCTCTGTTAGAAAGGAAATAGATATTTTGACTGTTTGAAGAGAACTGAGCATTTAGGTTATTTGCTCCTGGAAAAACATTTAAATTGCTCACTGTTTTAGAAGCGATATCGTAAACAGCTAGGTTTATAGGCAGTACTGCATTAACTACATTCGCCTGAATTGCCGCTCTATCTGATGAAAATACCAGTTTTTTACCATCGGGAGAGTAACTGGGTGCATAATCAGAATATACATCGTTAGTAATTTGGGTAATTGTTTTGGTGTCTAAATTGTAGGAGAAGATATCGCTCTGTCCTTCAACCATACCCGAAAAAGCCACATCTTTTCCATTTGGCGACCAGGTTAAATTACCAAATTGCTGCACCTGATCCATCGCTGTTTGAGAAACCGTAGTTCCGTTTGAAACATTGATAATCATCATCTGGTTTTTGCCATGGCTGAAGATACTGAAGGCAAACTGTTTACTATCCGGCGACCATGCTCCAGCTGACTCTATAAAGTTGAAATCATCAATATGGCCGTTAGAAATCTGACTGCTCAGCTTCCTGATAATTCTGCCGGTTTTGGCATCTGCAAGAAATAAATCAATGCCAAAAAGGTCTTTTTCTGACATGAAAGCCAAATATTTTCCATCTGGACTAAGGGCAGGGGCAACGTTCATATTGCCTGCGTTTTTATTATCGATGATTTTTGTACCCGTAATTTTGATCTGTGAACTATCTGCTTTTAACATTGGTTTATAATGCGCATCGATAGAATTTTTCCATAAACCCGACAATGTTTTGTCATCATAGCCAAAAGTATACCTGATGGCGTTTTCATAACCATATTTTGCAGTATTCTTAAACAACGGAACGATGGTGGTATCGCCGTACTGAGAACCTATGTAAGTCCAAAATGCCTGGCCATAACGGTAAGGGAAATATTTGTTAGAGTTGGTTAAATC
This sequence comes from Pedobacter borealis DSM 19626, assembly GCF_000708285.2. Taxonomy (GTDB): domain Bacteria; phylum Bacteroidota; class Bacteroidia; order Sphingobacteriales; family Sphingobacteriaceae; genus Pedobacter; species Pedobacter borealis. The sequence continues at coordinate 29,940 of NZ_JAUG01000014.1, read as the reverse complement.
TTTCAATGAAGGGATATCACGGTTCAACATGGCATCGCGCATCCACATGGAAGTAAATGCATCCTTTTTTCCGATTGACAAGTATTCAGCCATACCTTCAACCATCCATAGTGGTGTTTGCCCAACATTTTCTAAGCTAATCGAATCTTTTTCAAGCAAAAGGTGGTATTGAAAAGCATGAACAAGCTCGTGACCTAAAACGTGTCTTGTTTGGCTATTTAGCTCCATAACAGGCATAATTACCCTGTTTTTTAGTGCCTCTGTAACTCCACCGGTACCAATTCCAATTTCTCCGTTAAGCGCTGTTGTTTGCTGGAAATCAGGATGGTTATTATACAGAATAATAGGATTTTTCTTTAAAAAAGTATCTCTAAAAACTTCCTGATGCATTTTGTACCAGGTTTCGGCGTCTTGCGAAAAACGTTTTAAAAGTTTCTCGTTTTTGATGTAGTAGTAAATCTCGAAATGGGGTGTTTGCAAAACTTTAAAGTCGAGTTTTTTATACCTTACCTTGTTTTGTCCGAAATATTGGGCCTTAACAGAAAAAGAAAGAATAAGCAGAAGCAATAAAGAAGAATATCGCTTTAATAAAGTAGAGCCTATTTTCATATGTGTGGTTTTTTAATGAAGTTCAATAATTTACGAAAATGAAATTGTAAGAGATTTGGGAAATAAAAATAGCAATTGTTTAAAACAGTATTAAAATTTTAACACTTTTTAGAATTTTTTCTACTCAAAAGCGCAGATAGTTGAGGTATCTGGTTATTTATCGCGATAAAAACTAAGGCTGATTGTTCTCGTTCTTTTTCTTTTCTTTTTCTTCCTGACGTTGTTTTCTTCTCAGTTCTCTTTCTTCCTTTCTGGTTAAAGGAACAGTAGCTGCTGGAGGAGTTTGAACAGGTTCAACTTTCTTTTCTTCTTTTTTTACTTCAGGTTCAATGGTTACAGGAATAACCGTTTCTGGTGTTTCAGGGACGGTAAAATCTGTGGAATCTACTGCTAAGCTATCGGTTGATGTGGTATCTCTTATAATCCGTGGGCTAGGGCAATTGTAGGTTCTCGTAATATCGACTGTTGCTTTAGGGAATGGACCATATGTATAACCGGATTTTGGATCGAGGTATACTTTCTCCATAAACTTAGCGAAAATGGGTAGTGCCGTTCTTGAGCCTTCTCCTTGTTCGCCGTTTTTAAAGTGTGCTGTTCTTTCATCACAGCCTACCCAAACACCAGTTACCAGATCTTTGGTTAAACCCATATACCAGGCGTCTACATAATCAGAAGAAGTACCTGTTTTACCGCCAATTTGATTGTTTTTTCTAAATAGATCCGGCCATTCCCATAATGCCTGCGATGTACCTTCTGGCTCTTCCATACCGCCACGGAACATATAAGTCATTAACCAGGCAATTTCTTCTGTTAAAACCCTTTTTGTTTTAGGTTTAAACTCATCAATTACATTGTTATCCTGATCGTTAATTTTCTCAACTAAAATGGGATCAGTTTTAATCCCTTTATTCATGAAGGTAGCATAAGCTTTTACCATTTCATAAACCGTAACATCGTTTGAACCCAAACTTACAGATGGAACAGATTCCAGATGGCTATCGATTCCGCACTCGTGCGCATATTTTACAACATTATCCCAGCCCACCTTTTCGGTTACCTGAGCGGTAATGGTATTTACTGATTTCGCCATTGCCCACCTTAAACTCATTTCGCGGTACGAAACACTGTAATCGGCATTTTTTGGCTCCCAATATTTCGTTTCACCTTTATCCTGGTAAGCAATTTTAACAGGTTTATCTGTAAATTTATCACAAGGACTCATGCCTTGTTCTAATGCCGTTAAATAAGCAAAAGGCTTAAAAGTAGAACCTGCCTGGCGTTTAGATTGATTAACGTGATCGTATTTGAAAAATTTATGGTCGATACCACCTACCCAAACTTTAATTTTACCGCTTGCGGGTTCCATGGTCATCATTCCGGTATTCATGATTTTACCGTAATAACGGATAGAATCCAAAGTAGAGAATGAAGTATCACGATTGCCTTTGTAAGTGAAGATCTGCATCCTTTTCTTTTTATTAAAGTAGGCGGTAACAGAATCTGGATTGTTAGGGAATTTCTTTTGTAAAAGTGCGTAAATCGGCAAGTTTTTCATCGCCCTGTCTGGATAATTAACCTTTTGTTTTTCCGAATCATACCAAGGATCTTCGTTTCCCCACACATTATAAAACCTGCGCTGCAAAATCCTCATCTGATTGGCAACTGCTTCCTCAGCATATTTTTGAAGTTTAGAATCTATAGTAGTGTAAATTTTTAATCCATCTTCATAAAGATCGTAACCATTATCATTACACCATTTTTCCAAGTATTTTGCCACAGCAGCCCTTAAATAAGAGTCACCATCGCTGCCATCCTGCATTTTGCCTTCTTTTAGTTTAATCGGCTCTTTGGATAATTCGGTTAAACTATCTTTGCTCAGGTACTTGTACTTGTTCATTTGTGCAAGCACCACATTTCTTCTTTCTAATGCTTTTGCCGGGTTTTTGGTTGGATTATATAACGTTGTGCCCTTTAGCATGCCCACAAGCATGGCAGCGTCCGTAGTGGCTAAATCTTTTGCTTCCTTATCAAAGTAAATCCGGCTGGCTGTTTTTATTCCATAAGTATTGTTACCGAAAGAAACGGTATTCAGGTACATGGTGATAATATCATTTTTAGAATAGTTGGATTCTAACTTTACAGCAGTCATCCATTCCTTTAATTTTACAATCAAAGTTCTTACCAAAGGTATTTTGATCAATAATCCCTGCGATTTATTATAACGCGTACGGTAAAGGTTTTTTGCCAATTGTTGCGTAATGGTACTGGCCCCGCCATCTTTTCCTAAACCAACAACTGCACGGCCAACTGCTTGTACATCGATACCCCAATGTTTGTAGAAACGCACATCTTCGGTAGCGACTAAAGCCTGCACTACGCTTGGTGCAATTTCATTATAATTTACAGGTGTTCTGTTTTCTTTAAAGTATCTGCCAATCAGTTTTCCATCGGCAGTGTAAAGTTCCGAACCTACACGAAGTGTAGGCGCTTTAATGTCTCGAACACTTGGTGAGTAGCCAAATAGCCACAAAAAGTTTAATTGAAGGGCAGAAAAGAAAATTATTATAAAAAATAAAACTATTGTAGAATAACGTAAGTACTTGTTTTTTATCTCTTTAAACATATTGGATAAGATGATCTTTAGGTAAAAGCTGTGGCGTTAAATATAAAAAACTCTATATGCAAATTAACGTATTTAATTTACTTATTTTTTAGTTCTATATTTAAATTATTGATGCATCGATTTATCTAAAACCAATACATGATTATGAAAAACGAATTTAAAGGATTAATTGTACAAGGCGATAAGAAATTTTCTTTAAAAAATCACAAAACAGATTATACCGGTGGTTATAATAAAGAAAAAGCTAAAGATGCATTGGTGAATTCGAAAATAGAACTCAATCATTTACAGGAGAAATTATATGCATCTGGAAAACATTCCGTTCTGATTATTTTTCAGGCAATGGATGCTGCAGGGAAAGACAGCGCAATTGAACATGTAATGAGTGGACTAAATCCACAGGGATGCCAGGTTTATACTTTTAAAGTGCCAACGTTAGAAGAATATGAACATGATTTTTTGTGGAGACATTATAAAGCTTTGCCAGAACGTGGCAGGATAGGTATTCATAACCGTTCGCATTATGAAAACGTTTTGGTTTGTAAGGTGCATCCCGAATATGTTTTAAGCGAAAATATCCCAGGTTTTAGTGATGTAAAAAAGATCAATAAAAGCTTTTGGCAACAGCGCTATAAGAGTATCAGAAATTTTGAAGAACATTTAACGGCCAATGGAACGGTAATTTTGAAGTTTTTTTTAAATGTGAGCAGGGATGAACAGAAACAACGCTTTTTAGAACGTATTGATGATCCTACTAAAAACTGGAGATTCTCTTCGGGCGATATTAAAGAAAGGGCGTTATGGGATAAGTATATGGAGGCCTATCAGGACGCGATTAACGAAACAAGTACAGCAGAATCGCCTTGGCACATCATACCTGCCGATAAAAAATGGTTTGCCCGATTGGCAATAAGTGAAATTATTGAAGACAAATTAAAAAGCCTGGATCTGAAGTTTCCTGTTTTGGGTGAAGCTGAAGTGGCCAAACTCGACGAAACAAAAAGTGTTTTATTAAGTGAATAAAAAAAATGCAGGTCTATAAGCCGGGTTCTGTTTCCTGATCGCTCAGGATTTCTATCATTTATCCACTATAAACGTTGCCGTTTATCTCTAACGACCTACCCACTAACATCGGACGGGCAGCCCTACGTACGTTAGCCTATTTGGTCTTTCAACTCTCGGGGTTTACAAACCACTACAGTCGCCTGTAATGCTCGTGCGCTCTTACCGCACGTTTTCACCCTTACTCAGACATAAGCCAGAGCGGTATATTTTCTGTTGCACTAATCCGTAATTCAGGTTTTCATTCCTGAACCCCTTTCCGTTAGAAAGCGAGATGCCCTGCGTTGCCCGGACTTTCCTCTCTCCCGGTTTTACCCGAGACAGCGATAGAACAACCTGCATTTTGCGCAAAGATGGGGTTTTTTAAGTACAAAGGCACAAAGAACACGAAGATTTATCTCTGGTTATCGTCATGCTGAATTTATTTCAGTATCTGTATTAATATTTAAGACCCTGAAATGAATTCAGGGTGACGTACGCAGTAGAAGAGAAATACCTGAAATAGAAATAATTATAGCACCTGTTTATTTACAATTCTGCAAATCCTTTGAAACCTGCGAGTAGGGCACAAAACCCTGCTTATTGCCAAACGAATTGGCGATATAAACCATTACCTGTGCTACATCAATATCAGCCAGTTCAGGGAAAGCGGGCATTTTTTCTTTGTATTCTTTTCCGTGGACGATCAAAGATTCATTTGCACCGTTTTTGATAAAACAAGCTAAGCGGTTTTTGTTTGTTTTTAAAAATACCGAATCAGTTAATGGAGGTGCAAGCTCACCCAATCCTTCACCATTTTCGCCGTGACAATTCTGGCAATTGGCTTTATAAATATCTTTTCCGTTAGACATGTAATTCTGTAGATCGATTGTTTCCTGGTTTTGGCAAGATACAATGATGCCTATAATGAAAAGGAAAAAGATGGAGTTGATGATGTACTTGCGCATTGATGTTTTGTTGTAAAAATCGTCATTTCGAGCGTATTGAAATGGGGTCGAGAAATCTAATGGATTTCTCTCCCGAAAGTTCGGGGCTGCAATCCATCCGATAGCTATCGGATCGAAATGACGATTTAGATTATTACTTTTTATATTCAGCCAATAAAACAGGGATATCCTTTTTTAATTGCTCTACCTGCTCTTCTTTAGTGCCATCATAAGCACCGCGGATCCGTCTGTCTTTATCGATTAAAACCAGATATCCTTGATGGATATACCCATCTTTAGCAGTACTATCTTCGCCAACAGCCACTAAATAGTTCTTTTCTGCCAGGGTATATACGCTGTCTTTACTTCCATAAAGAAACTGCCATTTTGGTCCGTCTACACCTAATTTTTGAGCGTATTTTTTCAGAACGTGTGGTCTGTCGTATTTAAAATCGATGGTGTGTGATACAAACATCACATCCGGATTAGTTTTAAATTCATTGTAAACCGACATTAAGTTGCGGTGCATGGTAGGGCAGATGGTGGTACAAGAAGTAAAGAAAAAATCAGCAATGTAGATTTTACCATCTGTTGCCTTGTTCGTTGTTACTATGCTATCCTGGTTTAAGAAAGACCAATTTGGAATAGTTTGGTAAACGGTATCAATTTTCTCTATTCCAGCTGCATCTTTAACGGTTTCGGCATGACGTTCGCCATAAAAGGGAAGTTTTCTCTCTTGTTTACAAGCGGTAAATATGGAAACAACTAGCAGGCAAGTTGCGATGTAAGCAGTAATTTTATTCATGATTTTATTTTAAAAATGTAAATATACGAGGTAATTTGTTTGACTTATCGTCATGCTGAATTTATTTCAGCATCTATCCAGCAACAAAGACCCTGAAATAAATTCAGAGTGACAAATACTAGATCTCCCAATTTATTTTTTCACGTACTTCGCTGGCTCCGCTACAAATTTCTGTTTACAGCTTTCCGAACAGAAACTATAGGTAACCTTATTATAAACCGTAGTTTTAGCTGTTTGGGCTTTTACTTTCATTTTGCAAACCGGATCTACCGTTGCATTCTTTGCAGAATCGATAGGGCTTGTTTTTGATCCGTTGATTACTGGTGTCGCATTTGATTTTAATGACAAGGTTGCTAATCCAATTAGGATTACGATAAGATTTAATTTTTTCATTTTAAAATTCTTTTTAATTGACAAATTTCTTTGAAAGTCCGGAGTCTGGTGTCCGAAGACCAGAGTTTAAGGATTATGCTCATAAACTTCCGACTCCAGACCTCTGACTTTCTTATTTAACTTGATATGCGTTTATCAACGAATCTGATTCTCTCGTAATCTTGATATAACTATCTTCAACGGCTCTTATTTTCACCATTTCGGATTTATAATAATCAAGATCTTCCTGTTCGGTTTTTCCTTTAAAATCGTCTTTGAAGAAGTGCATCCAATCCATCATTTTTTCATCAGCTGCATTTAACCGTATAATTAAAACATTTATTTTTTGTTTTTGTAATACCGAATCCTGAGCAAGTTTAATCTGATCTGAAACCAAGAGTTTATCTAATTTCATTTTGTTCTTTACTACTTTTTCCCCATCAATCATTAATTTATCGTGGATGTTAAGTACTTCCTGGCGTATCGCTTTCGAATCAGGTTCCGTTTTACAGGAAAAAAGAAGCGCTGCTGTTATGCTTAATAACAAAATGTTTAATCTGTTCATATGCTGTGATTTAAAAATTATAAGTAATTCCAACATAAACCTTTCCTGCACTCATTGGGTGATCGGTTTCAGCTTCCCAGATATTCTTTTGAATACCTGCATTTAGTGCCACATTCTTATAAAAAACATCTATACCTGCGCCGCCCATTAGATTATTCATGACGTGTTCTCCTGTTTTTTGGCCCTGGTATTTTTCTCCACCAGAATATTCATAAAAAAACTGCGCTGATGGCATAACCTGAATATCTTTGCCAACTCTTTGGGTATAAAAAATATTTAGGAAACTTGTCGTGCTATTAGCAATACCCTCATCGCGGCTATTGGTTCCGTTAACCTTGTAGGAAGTATTTAAACTTGCCCCAAATTTTCCTAAGCCTACCATGTAGTTTAGGTATACAAAACCATCGGTACTCCCTGTTCCGGCCTGCATCAACGATGAATAACGGATACCTGCCGCATTTTTAAAATCGTTTTTGCCAGTTGGCAACTTTATACCGGCTCCGGCAATCAATTGTTGTTTAAAATTATCTTCTAGTTTTTGCACGAGATGGTAACCTGTATACAAATTAATATCACCCAGGCTAGAAATAGAGGAGGTATATCCATTATAACGCTCGCTATTGGAAACATAAGGTAAAATGGCATTGATTTCCAGTTTACTATTGATGAAATATTTACCTCTAACTTCTAAAGAACGGTAAAGTTCATAATCGTCAGGATTGCCAGCATGATTGGTTATTGGTGAATCTTGGCTTCGCGCTGGAATTAAGAAATTTCCTCCATTAGGGAATAATGAATGCGATTGTCCTTCATAGCCGTTAAACGAACGATAACGGTATAAAACGCTGATGCTATTGCGGTTGTAATAGGGGGTGATGCCCATAAAACAACCGCAGATATCGCAGGCGAAAACCTGACTGCTCATGAGTAAGAAAACTAAAATCAATAATTTACGACTCGCTGTATAGTGTGTTTTTGATAAATTCATTGTCTGTTAATGTTTTTAAAAAGGCTTTAATCTGCTCTTTTTCTGTGGTATTTAAAGGGATGCCATTTTTTAGTTGAACGTCGAGATTTACTGATGCTTTAACGCCCAAATTATAATGTTCTAAAACCTCATCCAAGCTGTAAAAGCGCCCATCGTGCATATATGGACTCGTATATTCGATATTGCGTAAGGTAGGCACACGGAACTTTCCTAAATCTGAAGCTACACCCGTAATATGCGATCGCCCTTCATCAGCACTTACCAGATCTAATCCGTTACTGCGGTAAGAAAAATCCGTGAAAAATGGTTCTGTATGGCAGGAGGTGCATTTTTCTTTGAACAGATTGTAACCCGCCAATTCTGCAGAGGTGAAAGAAATACCGCTCTCTTTGCGCATTACCTTATCGTATTTCGAATTGTCAGAAACCAATACTGCTGTAAATTGTGCAATCGACTTTAAAATCAGTTGCGAATTGATTTCTGTTGAACCAAAAGCCTGCTTAAATAAATCAGGGTAAGGAGGTGTGTTTTTCAGGAACGCAACGATTGTTTGTATATCAGTACCCATTTCGCAGGCATCGGTAATGGCATTAAGCGGAGAAGTTTCGATGTTTTTTACACCACCATCCCAAAAGAACGCTTTTTGCCAGGCCAGATTAAAAAGTGGAGGTGTATTCCGTTTTCCCTGGCAATTATTTACGCCATGACTTACTTTATGATCAAGTTGTGTAAAAGCAGCAAATTGCTGGTGACAGCTTCCGCATGAAACACTTTTATCGGCCGATAAGCGGGCTTCGTAAAATAACTTCTTGCCCAGTGCAAAACCTGCATTACTTAGTTTATTGTCTTCGAAACTGTATACAGGAGCAGGGAAGTTGGCAGGAACCGAAAAGGTAATTTTCTTTTCCTCTGGTGTTACTTCATCTTCGTTCTTACTGCAGGCGTACATCAACGCAATGCTTAAAAAAAGCATTGCGAAGACAGTTATTTTCCTTAACATTTAGTTGTGAATGTGATCTAAACGAAATAGTCCATTTGCATAGTTGTTGGCTACAATTACGGAATTTGCCCCACCCATGGTCATATTCAAAGTAGCAAAACTCACATCGGTTTTACCTGTAAATAATGCAGCTGCATTTACCTTAAAGTGCATATTCGGTTTACCATCTGTTCTCACACGAAGTGGGTTTGCCGCATTAATCTCGGTAGTAAAAGTTCTAATGGTATTGTTTGGATCAATAACGCCACCAATGTGAAAGGTAAGCGTATTTCCAGTTGCTGTTGATTGTGGTGAAGTTCCTTCTAGTTTAACGAATATGTAACCGCTGTTCCAGGTCCAGAACATGCCGTTGATCGGATCTAAAGCACCTGTTTGCGCACCTGCAAAATTACGGGCATAATCTACACCAATGGTGTATTCTATTTTGGTATAATCGCCCGTTGGTACATCTTTTAGCGTAATGTTTGTCGATTCTGCTTTCGAAGCATCGATTAAGAAATAACTTTCAGGAATGAGATAAGTTGTGCCGTCAGCTTTGCTTAATTTAATATTGCTAACATAGTATTTAAATACATTGATCTTAAAATCTTCGCCTTTGGCATTTTTGTAAGTTTTGGTGTTTAAAACCAAAGGACTTCCGTTTACCTGATTTTCGAATTCAATAGAGAAAGTAGATTGGGTATCTGCGGCAACTTCGTCGGTATTTTTTTTACAAGAAGATAATAATATAATAGGGCATAACAATGCCAAAAAGTATTGTGATAATTTCATTTTAAGAAAATTGGATAGTAAAAATTAATTTACTGTCATTCTGAATGCAATGAAGAATCTCTAGCATTTTAGCAGAAATTGACATTACAGAAAATGGCAGGTCTAGTGGTTGTTATAAATGAGATTCTTAGCTTCGCTCAGAATGACAGATAGCCATACTTTGCAATAATATAAGCTTTCGCATAAAAAACCATTAAAAAAAGACTTAAACCGTTTTCGGTGGGTGAAAAATAGAAATGGAAAGATCTTTAACCGGTTTTTCGATGTAAAGATTTTCGGAAGTGATGATGAAATAAGGAAGATGGTGGTTTAATGCAATAGTCTGAAATCTTGGTTCAGCCTCTGCAACTCTTTTCAGGTTTTCCTGAGCCTGTTTGTTTTTACCCTCAAGCTCTTTTAGTTTTTTAGCCAGGAAACATTGCCCATCACAATGCAGTTCCGGATGTTCTTTATTGATACAAAATACACTTGTAATGTATTCTTTGTTCATTTTATACCCAGAATAGATTACCAATTGCATGGCACCGTTAGAAACGGTACATGTAACGATAAGATATATTAAGATTTTTTTGAACATGGTATTACGCTGCAAAAGTATTAAAGAAATTGGTTGCAGCAAAGAAAAAATAAGAAAGAGGCAGATTTCTTAATTCTAGGGGGCAGGTTTAAACTTTGTATAGTTTGAAATTTTCCAGAAATTTAAAATCCTTAAGATTTAATGTGTAAAGTTCCAGATCATGAAATATTGATGTAGATGCAATTAAAGCATCGGGCAGATTAAGGTTATGTGACAAAGAAAACTGCTCAACCAGCTTTACTGCTTGATTAGATATTGGTGAAGAAATTGGTAGAACAATTAATTTATCTATATCTTTTTTGATCAAATTTAATTCTCTTTTATTTCTTGCTCCATAAAGTAATTCTGCACAAGTAACATCAGAAATAGCAACATTATCTTGACCAATTTTTTCAAAGACTTCAATGATTAAATCATTGCCCTTATAAATTTCGATAAAAATGTTTGTATCACATAAAACCATTACCTTTTCCAAGCTTTATCTCTAAGTTCCGTTGAGCTAATGTTGTAGTCACTCCAAATGCCTTTAGATAAAGAAAATTTGGTTGCTTTAGTTGATTTTTTTGATGATGTGGTTCTCAATTCAACATCAATGTCTGATGATTTTAGAAAAGCTAATAACGCATCAATTTTGCTTTGTTCTACATTATCTTTTAAAATTATCTCAGTCATAAGTCTATTCTTTAATATGTGTAAATATACGCAATCTATTTTTATTGATCTTGTCTGATCTTATCGTCTCGCTAAGACTTTATTTTTTGCCTAGGAAACGTGAGAACACAATAAATTGAAAGGTCTTAGCGAGACGCTAAGACTAGGGAAGAAAATAGTGTCGTCATTTCGAGCGGAGTGCAACGCAGTCGAGAAATCTATCTAATGGATCTCTCTCCCAAAAGTTCGGGACTACGCTTCAGTCGAGATGACGACACTTAGAAAATTATGCCTGCAAATCAGCCATTACTGCTTTGATTTTATCGCCAAGTTGTGCGTTAACCTTGTCAAAATCTTTTCTATCTGCTAAAGGTGCATTTACACTGCAGTAGAATTTAATTTTCGGTTCCGTTCCACTCGGGCGGGCTGAGACAATACTTCCATCTTCAGTAATAAACTGCAAAACATCTGAAGTAGGATAATCCAGTTTGGTTACTTTTCCGGTTGCCAAATCAGTTTCCTGGCTTAATTCGTAATCTTTTAACACTGAGACCTTTGATCCTCCTAATGTTGCGGGAGGGTTTTCCCTAAATTTAACCATCATGGCTTTAATTTCTTCAGCGCCTGATTTGCCTTTTTTGGTTAGTGAAACCAGGTCTTCTTTGTAAAGGCCATATTCTACATACATATCTAACAATGCATTATATAAACTTGCGCCCTTATCTTTATAATAAGCAGTCATTTCAGAGATAAAAGCCGCAGAAACTACTGCATCTTTATCACGTACCAAATCGCCGATTAAATAACCGTAACTTTCTTCACCACCACCGATAAAGTATTTTTTACCTTCTAGTTCTGTCATTAACTGACCAATATATTTAAACCCAGTTAAGGTATTGTAGTAGGTTACATTTTTCTTTTTGGCAATTTCTTCGATCAGGTTAGAGGTTACAATTGTTTTCACAATAAACTGATTGCCATCTAATTTGCCGCTGTCTTGCCAAGCTGATAACAGGTAATTGATTAATAAACTGCCAGTTTGGTTACCGTTGAGCAGTACCCATTCACCATTATTATCTTTTACTGCAATACCTACACGGTCAGCATCAGGATCGGTAGCCAAAACTAAATCGGCATCAATTTCCTTTGCTTTGTTCATTGCTAAAGTCAATGCGTCTTTTTCTTCTGGGTTAGGATACACTACTGTTGGGAAATTTCCATCTGGTGTGCTTTGTTCTTCAACCAGGGTTACATTTGTAAAACCAAACTGCGCCAAAGCTTTTGGTACCAGGGTAATCCCAGTTCCGTGGATAGGAGAGTATACAATTTTTAAATCGTGCTGTCTTTTTATCGCTTCCGGAGAAATAGAAAGTGCAGTGATTCCATCTAAATACAGTTTGTCTACATCTTCTCCAATGAGTTCGATATTCGCCTCAACACGGTCGAATTTAACTTCGTCGATACTTTTAATCTTATTTACTTCATCGATCACCAATTTATCATCAGGAGAAGTAAATTGACCACCATCTGCACCATAGGCCTTATACCCATTATATTCTTTAGGATTATGCGATGCCGTTAGCATTACGCCGCTTTTGCAACTAAAATGGCGCACAGCGAAAGAAAGTTCTGGAGTTGGTCTTAATGCATAGAAGAAATAAACATGGATGCCGTTTGCAGAGAAAACATCTGCTGTAATTTTAGCGAAATAATCAGAGTTATTGCGACTATCGTGTGCAATGGCAACCTTGATTTTTTCGTGAGGGTACTTGTTATTTAAATAATTGGCCAATCCTTGTGTAGCCGTTCCAATAGTGTATTTGTTGATCCGGTTAGAACCCGCACCCATAATGCCACGTAGGCCACCAGTTCCAAATTCTAAACTTCTATAAAATGCATCTGTTAATTCGGTAGTTGCATCTTTATCCACAAGGGTCTGAATTTCTGCCTTGGTATTTTCATCATAATTTCCACTTAACCACTGATTAATTGTGGCTTGTGTTGATTGGTCAATTGCCTGCATTGAGCTGTTTTTTAAATTTAATATCTGGTGTTGAACAAATTTTATTGAATGATGTTTGGTTGAAACGCATTTATTTCAGCCCGTCCAAATTTTATTTTGTTGAGGGTGTTGCTTTTAAGTTGCTTTTGTTTAATTTCACGCCCCGATACAATAATAAAGAAAATTACATATTCTAGTATTTAAAATTGAAACCATCATAATTTTCTATAGCCAAAAGTAAATAAATAAATTATGATAGCTTCATTACCGTTAAAAACAATAAGCATTAAATGAAAATATTAAAATTTGGGGGTACTTCAGTAGGTAGTCCTGAGCGCATGACGAAGTTGTTGGATATCGTTAATCCAAATGAAGAGCAGATTGTAGTATTATCAGCCGTGTCTGGTACTACAAATAGTTTAGTAGAAATTGCAAATTATTTTTTAGCTGGAGATAAGAAGAAGGGAAGTGAGTGCGTGGAAAATCTATACCAGAAATATAAAGCTTTTGTTGTTGAATTGTTGCCTGCTGACGAGTTTCAAGAGCAGGGAAATGAAGTGATCGATTATCACTTTGGTTTCTTAGCTGGCTTAGCGAACGATATTTTTACTCCAATTGAAGAGAAGGTAGTGTTGGCCCAAGGAGAATTGTTATCTACAACTTTATACCATATTTATTTAAAATCTATCGGCGTACCCTCGGTATTACTGCCGGCTTTAGATTTCATGAAAACGGATGAAGATAATGAGCCTGATATTCCTTTTACAACGAAACATTTAATGCCTCTTTTGGAGCAGCATAAAGACAATAAATTATTCATTACACAAGGATACATCTGCCGCAACAGTTTTGGCGAGGTAGATAATCTACGTCGCGGTGGTAGTGATTATACTGCATCATTATTAGGTGCAGCAATTATGGCGGAAGAAGTTCAAATCTGGACGGATATTGACGGCATGCACAACAACGATCCACGTATTGTTAAAGGCACTAAACCAATTGCACAGTTATCTTTTGATGAAGCAGCTGAGTTGGCTTATTTTGGCGCAAAGATTTTGCATCCTCAATCGGTTTTCCCAGCACAGAAATATAAAATTCCGGTTCGTTTGTTAAACACGATGGAGCCTTCAGCTGCAGGTACTTTGATTACCCACGATAGCGAAAAAGGAAAAATTAAATCAATAGCAGCGAAAGATGGCATCACGGCAATCCGTATCCAATCGAGTCGTATGTTGTTGGCTTATGGTTTTTTGCGCAGGGTTTTTGAAGTTTTTGAGCGGTATAAAACACCTATCGATATGATTACTACTTCTGAGGTTGCCGTATCGTTAACTATTGATGAAACAGCTCATTTGCCGCAGATTATCGAAGAGTTGGAAAGTTTCGGAACAGTAGAAGTAGATACCGACCACAGCATTGTATGTGTAGTGGGCGATTTCGGTTCGGAGAAGCATGGTTTCGCCAGCAGGGTTTTAGAAGGTTTAAAACACATTCCGATCCGTATGATTTCTTACGGTGGAAGCAACTACAACGTTTCGCTTTTAATATTAAGTAAGTATAAAACCGAAGCTTTAAGAAGCCTGCACAATAGATTATTCGAATAAGAGGAAAAAAGCGCCGATTATTACCAGTAATCCGATAAGAAAGTGAAAAGCCAGAAAGCTTGCCGGTAGTAAACCGTTTTTATGTTTTTTGTAAGAGTTATACAATCCTGCAGAAAGAATAAGAATAATAAATATGGCAGCTGCTATCTTCATTTTTTGATAAATAAGAGGAACAGTACAATGAAGAGCAACACGATAAAAAACCGGACTTTTCCATTATATTGTTTCTGGGTAATTCTTCCATGCTTTAAATCCAGGTAGTTACCCAAATAAATTAGCCCAAAGAATAAAATTAAAATTATAATAAGGAATTTGAACATGTTCGCCGATAAAGATATATCAAAGTTTAACAATATAGAAACGCCTTTTTACTACTATGATACCGATCTGTTGCAAAAAACCTTGCGCACCTGCGCAGATGCAGCGGCTCCGTATCAATTTCACATTCACTATGCACTAAAGGCAAATTTTAATTCCGTGCTGTTAAACCAGATCAAAGAAATTGGTTTCGGTGCAGATTGTGTGAGTGCAGGAGAGGTGAGAAGGGCAGTTGAAGTAGGTTTTGATCACAAAAAAATCGTTTTTGCCGGAGTAGGTAAATCGGATAAAGAAATCAACGAAGCCCTTGATCTTGATATTTTCTGCTTTAATGTAGAATCTATCCAGGAATTAGAGGTACTAAATGAACTTGCCGGTAAAAAAGGTAAAACAGCTCAGGTGGCTATCCGCATCAATCCTAATGTAGATGCACATACACACCACAACATTACCACTGGTTTAGACGAAAATAAATTTGGGATCAACTCCTGGGATTTGCCAGAGTGCGCAGAAACTTTAAAAGCATCTCCAAACCTGAAATTTATCGGAATCCATTTTCACATTGGTTCGCAGATTACCAATTTGGATGTGTACAAAAACCTTTGTGTGCGTGTAAACGAATTTGCAGCCTGGTTTGAAGATAAAGGTTTTAACCTGAAAGTATTAAATGTTGGTGGCGGCTTAGGCATCGATTATTACAATCCCGATCACCAGATTCCTGACTTTGAATCTTATTTTAAGATTTTCAATGAATTTTTGACTGTTAAACCTGGCCAGGAAGTACATTTTGAATTGGGCAGGGCATTGGTTGGTCAATCGGCTTCATTGATTACCCGTGTACTTTACATTAAAAACGGAAAGAAGAAAAATTTCGTGGTTTTAGATGCCGGTATGACTGAATTGATGCGTCCAGCATTGTACCAGGCTTATCATAAGATAGAAAATTTGTCTCAAATCTCAAATCTCGATTCTCAAATCTCGATTAAATACGATATTGTAGGACCCATCTGTGAAAGTACCGATTGCTTTGGTAAAGAAGTAGAGCAACCTGAATCGTTCAGGGGCGATATTTTTGCCATCCGTAGTGCTGGTGCTTATGGAGAGGTGATGGCTTCGAAGTATAACTTAAGAGATGCGATAAGATCGGTTTATAGTTCAGAGATATAAATTGTCACATTGAGCCTGTCGAAATGCTTCAAAGTTCTTCGACAGGCTCAGAATGACAAATCAATTATTTCTTCTTCGACGCTACAAATACAATTACACCAGCTACCAGAATAATACCACCTGCATAAGGAGGCCAATTGATAGATTTTTCTTTATCGGCAGATATTTGAATGGGGCCTGCATCAACAATTTTTTCTTTTTTAGTGTAAGAGAAGCCAGTCCAGATGAGCATAGCAATGCCCACAACGATTAATATAATTCCTAATGTTCTGTTCATAATATTTTATTTATATCAGAACAGTAATAGCTTCGATAAGTTTTATTAGAATTTATAACCCAAAGAAATCTTACTTGCTAAATTTATATTTTCGGCTATTTCAAATGAAAGTGTGATTTTTTTTATGTTTAAAAAGTAGCTAAGATTCCATGCTCCAGAACTTTTAATTATTTTATCAATATCTGCGAAATCCCCGTATTTAAAACTGTTAGCTAGTCCTGGTGTTCCACCGATGAAAAGCCTAAAAGCATGTTTAATATCATGATTACGTTTTCCTCTAAAGATCACTTCTGTCGATAAACCTGTGGTCCAAAATCTTTTCCTATTTGAAACACCTGTATAATTGTAAACTTTACCATTATAAACTTCTTCCCTAAAATCAGCGTAAGCGCCGCTTTCGGTGCTTAAAGCGTTTTCCCAATTTATAAATCTAAAATCTGTATTTCCATTAGCAGACATGCTATGCAAGCCTATAGAAGTTCTCAAGCCAAAGCCATACATGTTTTTGTTAAAAGAAGGCGGATAATCTGCTTTGGTATTGTTAGTATTATCTTGGTAGGTATTTTCTGCGCTCCCTAAATAACCAAAAACACCGTATGCAATGTTAAATCCTTTAAACGTATGGGCACGGTTGATATTCAACATACCCAATTCAAATGAAACGCTACCATTTTCTGGAGAAGACGCCCCGGCATAACTGGCTGATACATGTGTTAAAGATTTAACACTATCAACTTCCATCGGACGAGGCAGATAGCCCATGTTATTTCCCGGCAAGGCAGGTGTAAGATACGTTCTGCAGGAGCTGGTTAAAATAACCACAAGCAAAAAAGAAAAGAGAGTATTAATTTTAGTTTTCATTTTTTTTTAATTTAGTTTTCATTTTTTTTAAGTTAATTTATTCGTCAAAGAAATCTACCAAACCTCCCAGGAAATATTCTTGAATACCTTCGGTAAAATCTTTATAATCTTCATCAGGGATATTGGTTTGTTTAAATTCCAATGAAGTTCCTTTTTTATCTTCGTGAAGTTTGATGGTTACAATAGAAGGTTCATTTTCTTCTCCAAAATACCATTGTTGAACAATCTGTTTACCGTAAACAAACTCAATGTTTTTGCCCGTAATATCTCCATCCCAAAAAGAAAATTCTGTCCCCGGTACTTCTTCAAATTCAACATCTGCACCAGTCCATAATTTTATGCTGGTTTCTTTGGTAAGGGCTAAATAAACTTCTTCAGGTGGGGCAGGTATATAGGTGTATTTTTTTAAATCCATTGTGTTAAGTGCGAAGTTAATGTGGTAATGTAAAATTAAGATTGGGTAAAGATTAACAAAAAAAACGATTTCAATTATTTAAATGCGTTTAATCCGGTTACATCCATTCCGGTGATCAGTAAATGTATATCATGTGTACCCTCGTAGGTTACTACCGATTCTAAGTTCATCATGTGGCGCATAATCGAATATTCACCGGTAATTCCCATTCCGCCAAGCATTTGGCGGGCATTACGGGCTATGTCCAATGCAATTTCTACACTGTTTCTTTTGGCCATCGATATTTGTTCTGCAGAAGCCCTGTTTTCACTTTTTAATACGCCCAAACGCCAAACCAACAGCTGCCCTTTGGTAATTTCAGTCACCATTTCGGCAAGTTTCTTTTGTTGTAACTGGAAACCACCAATGGGTTTTCCAAACTGTACACGCTCTTTCGAATAGCGTAAAGCGGTATCATAACAGTCCATCGCTGCACCCAAAGCGCCCCAGGCAATGCCATAACGTGCTTGGTTTAAACAACCCAATGGACCTTTTAATCCGCTGATTTCAGGAAAAATATTTTCTTTTGGCACTTTAACGTTATCGAAAACCAATTCACCGGTTGCTGAAGCACGTAAACTCCATTTGTTATGTGTTTCAGGGGTAGAAAATCCTTCCATTCCGCGTTCCACGACTAATCCTCTTATTTTTCCAGATTCGTCTTTCGCCCAAACCACTGCAATATCGGCAAAAGGTGCATTACTGATCCACATTTTGGCACCATTTAAAATGTAGTGGCTTCCTGCGTCTTTGATATTGGTTACCATTCCGCCCGGGTTAGAGCCGTGATCAGGTTCTGTTAATCCAAAACAGCCCATCATTTCGCCACTCGCCAGTTTTGGTAGGTATTTTTTACGTTGTTCTTCAGTACCATAAGCATAAATAGGATACATCACCAACGAACCCTGCACAGAGGCTGTAGAACGGATACCAGAATCACCGCGTTCAATTTCCTGCATCAAAATTCCATAAGCGGTATAATCTAAACCTGCACCACCATATTCAACCGGGATAGTTGGCCCGAAAGCACCAATATCAGCCAAACCTTTAATTAGGTGTTTTGGAAATTCTGCTTTTTGCGCATAATCTTCAATAATCGGACTTACTTCTTTTTTTACCCAATCTCTGGCCGTTGCACGAATTAATTTATGTTCATCGGTTAACAATTCGTCCAATAAATAATAGTCCGGTGCCTCGTACAGGTCCTTTTTTGCTGACTTGCTCATGTAATTTCGTGTTATCTGGTTAAGAAATCGCGTTCATTTCAAAGGTAACAATTTACGGCAATGGGCATTATATTCATGAATAAAAATTTAATTTTGCAGCTTACAGAACATACATGAGCCATTTTAAACAAACCGTAGCCTTAAAAGATGTTAAATGCTTTGCCCTACATGGTTATTACCCAGAAGAGCAACTTATTGGAAATCATTTTGTTGTAGATTTAGTAACAGAATTTACGCCGCAGGGTTTTGATGATGAACTGGCACAGACGGTTAATTATGAGGACTTGAATCACATCATCATGGAAGAAATGAAACACACACAAAAGCTTTTAGAAACGGTTTTGAAGAATATCATTTCGAAAGTTGTAGAATTGTATCCTTTTGTTGAAATGGTTAACGTGAGTATGAAAAAACTAAATCCACCTATGCCCGGTCAAATTGGGCATTCTTTTGTTAAATTATCTTATACATCAGCAAAATAAAATGAATTTTACAAAGATAAATCCCGAAATTTTAGCAGAAATTAAGGCTGCAATAGGAGCAGATAAAATTTTTACTGATGTAGAAAGTTTAGATAATTACAGTCACGATGAAACGGAAGACTTGCGCTATCAGCCCGAAATTGTGGTGAAACCAACTTCTCCAGAAGAAGTCTCCGCTTTACTTAAGATCTGTAATGCTCATCATGTTCCGGTAACGCCGCGGGGTGGTGGTACGGGTTTAAGCGGTGCCGCTCTGCCGATTTATGGTGGTGTTTCTTTATCAATGGAAAAGTTTAAAGCTATCTTAGATATTGATACTGAAAACCTACAGGCAACTGTTGAACCCGGGGTAATTACCGAAGAATTCATCAATGCTGTGGCCGAAAAAGGACTTCTTTACCCCGTTGATCCAAGTAGTAAGGGATCTTGCTTTATTGGTGGCAACGTAGCTCATGGTTCTGGTGGACCAAGAGTAGTGAAGTATGGAACGATACGTGAATACATTCTCAATCTCGAAGTGGTTTTGCCTAATGGTGATATCATTTGGACAGGTGCAAATACTTTGAAATATGCATCAGGTTATAATTTAACCCAGCTGATGATCGGTTCGGAAGGTACCTTGGCCGTGGTAACCAAAATCGTTACCAAATTATTGCCTAAACCTAGTCAATCGGTTTTAATGATGGGCTCTTTTAGCACGAATGAAGATGCATGCGCAGCGGTTTCTGCAATTTTTAGGGCAGGGGTAACGCCATCGGCTTTAGAGTTTATGGAGCGAAAAGGGGTGGAATGGGTAATTAAATTTGATGATATTAAGTTTGATTTAAAAGATGATGTTGCTGCGTTATTGATGATTGAGTTTGATGGAGATGATTTGGATGATATTTTTAAAAACTGCGAGAAAACCAATGTTGTTTTAGAAGAGCATCACTGTACGGAAGTTTTGTTTGCAGATACTGCTTCTCAAAAAGAAGAACTGTGGCGGATGAGAAGAACGATGGCCGAATCAGTAAAATCCAATTCCGTATACAAAGAAGAAGATACCGTTGTTCCGCGTGCGGCTTTACCTAAATTAATCAATGGTATCAAAGAAATTGGTACTAAATACGGCTTCGAAAGTGTTTGTTATGGTCATGCCGGTGATGGAAATCTGCACGTAAACATCATTAAAGCTGGAATGAGCGATGAAGACTGGAAAAACAAACTCAAATTTGGTATTGCCGAAATATTCGAATTAACAGCTGCTTTAGGTGGCACATTATCTGGTGAACATGGAATTGGTTTGGTGCAGAAAGAGTTTATGCCGATCAAGTATTCTGAAATTAATCTTAATTTAATGCGGGGTATTAAAAAAGTTTTCGATCCAAAGGGAATATTAAATCCTGGCAAGATTATGCCTGATACCCCTAACCCCTAAAGGGGAATTATAGGGGAGGCGAAAAGGCAAGTTGATAAATATAAAGTGAAGTAGTTTCTAAGATGCAAGCTCATAAACATTTGAGTTCAGGTTCTATTTTATCCTTCAGACGTTACTTACTTATGGGAAATCAAAAGCCCCTTTAGGGGTTTGGGGCTAACTGTTCAAAACCCAGCATTTTTTGCTTTTCCTCTTCTGGGATAGCAATTGGTTTACTCGTGGCATAATCAACCGCAATGCAAACCGTTTTTCCTTTACCGCAGATGATCTCTTCTGTTCCTTTTATCTTAACGATCTGGTAGTCCAGGTCGAAACTTGTAGTGCCAATCCTCGATGTTTTTACATGAATAGCGATTTTATCATTCATTACGATAGGTAAAATATAATCCAGTTCTGCGTGGGCAATTACGATTCCGGTTTTCTTCCAATCCCATTTTATAATTTCTTCCCAATACTTTGTTCTGGCAATTTCTAAATAGGTAAAGTAAATGGAATTGTTTACATGACCCATCATATCGAAATCAATAAAGCGCAAATGGATATTGGTTTTGTAGTTGAATTTGTCTGAAAAATCCCTTATTTCTGCCAATTTGTCTTTTGATTTGAATTTATTTTGCCAAAATGTCTTGAATATCATAAATTTTTGCTTTGGTATGTAAGTTGAATATGGTGTATTATCAATTTTAAAAATTAAAAAAAATAAAGAATAAGCGATATGACACTAGTAAATTTTAACAACAGAACCCGTAACACAGCTCCTTACTTTAACAATGTTTTTGATTCATTGTTTAGTGATGCAGTAACTAAAAACAAAATGGTTGATAAATCACCAAATGTGAATATTTACGAAAATGAAACTGCCTATGTAATTGAGTTGGCTGCTCCAGGTTTAAAGAAAGAAGATTTTCAGATCAATTTAAAAAAAGATACCCTTTCTGTTTGGGCAGAAGTTAAAAAAGACGAAACCCAGATAGCTAAAGATTTTACACGTAAAGAATTTGATTATAGCTCATTTGCTAGATCATTTAATTTACCTGATAGTGCCGATGGTGATAATATTACTGCCGAATACAAAGACGGTATTTTATCGATCAATATTAGTAAAAAAGACGATGCTAAATTACAGCATAAAGAAATTGTAGTATCGTAATAAAGATATTCTCGAGAGCGGATTTTTCATAATAGTTTAGTTTTTTTCAAAGGTTGTGAATCTTGCATCAGCTGAGTTTGAGGTATTGTGATTGATTACTGATGCAGGTTTCATAATAGTTTAAGTTTAGGTTTTATAAGGTTAATGCTGGATGGCATTAACCTTATTTTTTTTGCTCAGTCGTCATGCTGATCCGATAGCTATCGGATTTATTTTACAAGTAGATATAGTGTTTTCAATGGCCTTGTAGCTACTACGTGGTCAGCATCTTTTCTGCAAAATAGACCCTGAACTGAATTCAGGGTGACGCACTTTAATTGTGGTATTTAGATTGATTTTAAGTTACATTCTTAAAATCACCTTAATCTCATTTTTCGTACTTTTGCGGCATGGAGAGAGAAATTCTGGATACAAAGCGTAAAGCACTTAAAATAAACCTTGACCCGCGAATTTACGGCACCTTCGCCGAGATAGGAGCGGGACAGGAAGTTTCGAGAAACTTTTTTAACGCTGGCGCAGCATCTGGAACAGTTGCCAAAACGATGTCGGCTTACGACATGACTTTTAGCGACGCTATTTATGGCGCAGAAACCAATGGCCGTTATGTAAGTCAGAACCGCCTCTTGCAGATGCTCGATCACGAATTCGGTTTACTTAATGAGCGTTTATCTGGCGAAAAATACGAAAGCCGCACGTTTTTCGCCTTCTCTGATACCGTTACTACCCTGAATTATAAACGTACCAACGAGCCTCATGGCTGGGTTGGTATTCGTTTCCAGAGCGAGCCAGGTGGTTTACCAAACGAAATATTTTTCCACGTACGTTTGCTGGATACAGATGTAAACATGCAACAGCGTGTTTTAGGGATAATTGGTGTTAACCTACTTTATGCAGCATTTTACCATTATCAGGATCCAAAATTGATGGTAGAGTCTTTAGCTGATAACTTAACCATCGGGTCTGTAGAAATCGACTTGATTTCGGTAAAAGGGCCGGCTTTTCCAGGTGTAGATAATATCCTGCTTAATCTTTATATGATTATGAAGGATTTCTCGGCAGCAGCAATTTTCGATGCAGATACACATCCCCGTCAGGCCAAAGATCTTTTGTATAAAAAGGATATTATGATTTTAAGGACCAAATATGGTCAGAAATCACTGCCTAACTTTAACCTGTTTAATAAAGCTACCGATCAGTTTAAACGTACAAACAAGGTAGAAGAAGGAAACTTAGCGGTAATGATTGAGGTTTTGTTAACCAACGTTTTAACGGATGGACAAGAAACTCCTGATGACATCGACCTGGAAACAGTGGCTAAAAGAGCACAGGAAATGTGCGATACGGGTAACATCGTGATCGTATCTAACTTTACCCGCCACAACCGTCTGGCGAAATATTTGGCCAGGTGCAAACCTAAAAGTGTTGGCTTGGCAACAAACATCAACAACTTAAAATTTGTATTCAATTCTAAAAATTTTAGCGGAGAAAATTATTCAGGTCAGTTATTAAGCTATGTGAACGACATGTTTAACACCAACGTGCGGTTATTTGCTTATCCTTTCCTAGACAAAAAGACCAATCAGGTAATTACCACGGAAAATATGCCAGTTACGCCAGAGGCAAAACCTTTATTCGATTTCCTTTTAATAAATGGATATATTACTGATATCAAGGATTACAGTGAGGATGAGGTGAAGACGGTATAATTTATTTATCGCCGTAATGCCCAAGTGCTGAAACTATAGTAACGGTGACGATGCTTTCTTCTATTTTATATATTAGTCTATCTTTCCGGTTTATCTGTCTTGACCAATAACCTGATAAGTCGAACTTTAATTTTTCAGGTTTACCAATTCCTGTCTCTGGATGCTCTGACAGTTCTAAGAAAATCTGGTTTATCCGCTTAATTGAAGATTTATCTCCAGATTTATAATGTGCTTCTAGGTCTTTTTTTGCAAGCTTTTCAACTTCTATAAAATACTTTCCCATATATTATTAGGGTCTTTAATTCTCGTTACATTACCTTTTTCAGCACTAGCAGCTCTTGCTTTTACTTTTGCGACAAATTCTGGATTGTAAGGACTTTCCTCTTCTTTTTGAAAAGAAACATCTAAAGCTTTTAAAACAGCTTCAATTGCTGCCTCTTGTTTTTTATTTTTAGGATGTGCGATTATGGTCATGACAATTATTGTATAATCAAAAATACAAAATATTTGATGAGGTTGTATCATAAGTTCTGATTTCATTTCAGCATCTTTCCTGCAATAAAGACCTAAAATAAATTCAGGGTGACGATCGCATATAGAATAATGGTGGATGTTAAACCGTTCGTAATACCGAGCCGGTTTCGTTAACAATTAAGGTATGGTTTACACCACATATCAACGCAAAATTATTTCGTTGGTGCCCTACAGGGAAATCGAAAGCTACAGGGTAATTGTATTCCTTTACTTTTTCCAAAACAATATCATAGATGGTTTTGCCGAATTCTTCGCCAACATCATCAGGTTTAACTTTAAAGCCACCAACTATTAATCCCTTAAGTTTTTTAAGTTTGCCGCTGCGTTTTAGGTTCCACAACATTCTATCAATACGATAAAGGTATTCGCCAGTATCTTCAATAAAAAGGATTTTACCTTTTGTATCTAAATCCGAATCGCTACCTGCCAAAGTTTCGATAATACTCAGGTTTCCGCCCACTAAAATGCCATCAACTTTTCCTTGTTTGTTATTAACATTGATAGGGGCAGTATAACCCATTTGCTCACCAATTAAAGCGTTTTTAATAGAAAAAATCGTTTCAATCTGTATGGCTTCGGCTTTACTCCAGTCATCAGGAAAACTATTGCACATTTTGGAGTGGATAGAGGCAATGCCATAATTTTTGGCCAAATGGCAATGCAAAACGGTAATATCACTAAAGCCAATAATCCATTTTGGATTTCTTTTGAACAAAGAGAAATCGAGTTTATCGATTATCCGTACAAAACCATAACCACCACGGGCACACATAATCGCTTTAATTGCTGGATCATCTAGCATTTGCTGAAAATCAGCTAGTCTCTCCTCATCTGTTCCACCGTAGGTAAAATCGCGTTTGCCAATAGTATTACCAACTTTTATGGTAAATCCCCAGCTTTGCATCTGTAAAACTGAAGGCTGGATCTGTTCTTGTGTAATATATCCCGCAGGGCTCGTAATCCCGATGGTATCGCCTGGTTTTAAATAAGGAGGGATCTTAAATGATGAACTTTCGTTTTCAACGGTATTGGCGAGTGTTTTAAATGCTGGAAGTACAGTTGCAGTCGCAATAAATGAAGAAAGGAAATGTTTTCTGTTCATCTAAAATATGGATGTGATGTTGATTGGGCTAATATAGGATTTAAAATATTCGCATAAAAGAAAAGGGATTTATATCCATAAATCCCTTTTTTAAACCAAACAAATTAATCTGTAAAAGATTAGTATAATGTGAATTATATAAATAACCCAGAATGAAATAAAAAGTTTTGAGATTTTTTAAAAAAAATAAATCATATCATATTCGACTACGAATTAAATTTTAAATTACCGTATCCGTTAAATAGCCCTGATGGAAACGGAAATACTTTTTGGATCCGTTATATTGTATTAATGGATGCTTTCCGAAAAGATTGGAGTGCACAGCAGGAGCAGCGCTGTACGATGAGCACTGAAACTGCGCTTCTAATAATCAAGGTCGGATATTTAATCGAGATTCATCGCTGTGCTAAGGATGACACATCTACGTAAAAAGGTAAAGGCTACCCATCGCGGATAGCCTTTGCTAACAACAAAACAAATATAAGATAACCAAATCTTGCCTGATTGAGCAGAATCAGGGTAAAGTGCTATGAGATACACTTTGCGGCCTAGTAATGGATTCGAACCATTGTAGAGAGTTTATGAAACTCCAACCTTCCAATCGGTCAACTGGCCCTGTTTTATAATTGCTTTAATGCCAAATAATCTCTTAGTTCTAAAATCTGTTCTTTATTTAAACTATCTTCATCCTTTGCAAGCACTGGTTCATCTGTTTCTTTTTGTAACGGATAAATCAGTTTCGGATATTCATCTATAGCTGGGTATTGAAAATAAATCGACATGATTTTAGTGTTTTAATTGTTCAACATATTTTTGTTAATGATTAATGTTGAGCAAATATAGAAATAAGTATATAATATCTATAGATTTAGTAGTTATTATTTTGGAAAATATTATAACTGTTTAATTTTCAGTTAAATAATTTTTATAAGAGCCGCTGTTTTATTGGCGGTACTGCCCTGAATTAAATAAACTGGATAAAAACAGACCCAATTTTCTTCAGTTAATAGTAAGTAGTAGCACTATAGTAGGCATGAACTTGCAACATTCATTTCCAAGCCATTAAATTCAATTTCAGAAAAGCTAATTATTTTAAGGATATTTGCAGTTCAAACATTAAAATAGTAACTGTGTCTTTAGATAAATTAAAACTTAGCAAACCACTTGTAGCGGCCATGACTGATGCAGGATTTTTAACTCCAAAAGAAATCCAAGCCAGAACAATGTCGCGCATTTTAGGTGGACAAGATGTTATAGCGGTGGGACCAGAGGGTTCGGGAAAAACAACAACTTATGTTTTAGCTACTTTAATGAAGTTGAAATACGCTTTTGAGGAAGCACCAAGGGCTTTAATTTTAGTGCCTGATGCAGAACATGTTGACCATGTTCTGGAGCAATTTAAATTATTGAACCGCAACAATACCTTCAGGATTTTGGGAATTGATAGCCGTGGCGCTGTTGATACACAGATGAACGAAATAACGGATGGTTGCGATATTATTGTTGCTGTACCCGATCGGGCTCGTGCTTTATATTTAAAATTAGCACTAAATACTAATAAAATACAGTTGTTTATTGTAGATAATGCAGAGCTTATTGTTAAAAAAGGCCTGCAGTTACCCGTTGTAGAATTGGCCAACAGTGCTTATAAATCTCAACATGTGGTGTTTACCGAAGTAATACATGAGAAGTTAAATCTGATGATTTCTCCTTTCATGAAAGATTCTACCACAACCATTGAGGTAGATGAAATAGGCGAAAAGCAGGCAGAAGTTTATCAGCAGATGCTTTATCAGGTGCCTAATTTCAGAACAAAGCTTAACCTGTTAACCTTATTATTAAACGATACCGAGGTTTTTGATAAAGTTGTGGTTTTTGTAAATACACGTTTAACCGCACAAACAGTTTATAAAAACTTTAATCAGCATAAAGAAGGCGAGATCAGTATCTATCGCTCGCTGTTTTTTGATGATAAAGGTTATGACGATATTGAAGACTTTAAAGATAACCCTGATGCAAGAGTTTTAATTGTTGCCAATGAGAATTTAGGCGAACTTAATATTGAGGGAATTCCTTTTATCCTGCATTTTGAATTGCCAGAGCAGAAAGAAACGTTAATTCAGCGCATTGTTAAACATGGTGATGAAGATGTTGTCGCAATTACTTTTTCTACCGATATCGAATTGATTGAGGTGAAAAAAATTGAACAGGCCATTGGGCAGAAACTAGAGGTAATGGAATTACCAGAAGATTTGAAAGTAGTTGATGCAGCCGCTAAACCAAAGAAAAAGAAAACTGAAGAAGATGAGGATGCCGACCGTGGTGCAGCTTTTCACGAAAAGAAGGCCAGTAACTTAAAAAATTACAATTATAGTGCAGGCACAAAAGCCAAAATGACCTATAAGAATAAGAAAGGATTATCTTAATAAAACATATGGTATGCCTTTTATATCAGATCTGCTAATAAAAGCCGTATAGGTACAACTTAAAAGAAAATGTGCATTTTCCAACCTGAGATTTATTTTCAGGTTGCACCTATAAGTTACATCATTCTGTAATCTGGAAATAGATCCGTGCGTGCCATATTTCCGTGGCAAAACAAATCCGATTTAAAACAACTTCAACTGTTCGTTCTTTGGTTGCTTTTCTTTTCCAAAGACTGTCCTGCCGCCGTATTTCCAGCTTTCGGCACGTTCTTTTTGAATTACCTTTTCAAAATCCATATTTGGAACAAAGTCTTTTTCTGCATTTTGTGCAATTTGATGCAATGATTTAATGGCTTGTTGTTTATCAGTATTTCCAATCTTCGCTTTTTCAATTGCTTTCTGCAAAACACTTATGGTCTCATCATAAACATTTACCGGAACAGGGAAGGGATGCCCATCTTTGCCCCCATGTGCAAAAGAATAACGGGCAGGGTCGCTAAATCGCGAAGGTGTACCATAAATCACCTCACTCACTAAAGCCATTGATTGTAAGGTTCTTGGCCCCATGCCTTCGAGTAATAATAATTCCTCAAAATCTCTCGGCTGCTTTTCCTGTGCAAGCCATAAAATACTTCCTAAACGTTTTAAATCTACATCTTTTGATTTTACGTCATGATGATGGGGCAATACCAGTTTTTGTATTTCATTAAGCATTCTCACTGGTGATTCAGCTGTAATGCCCATCATACTCTGCCTCGTTTGATCAGCATCATTGGCCGTTAGATTTAAGATCTTCCCTTGATTAATACCACAGATGCCGGTATGTGGTTCTTCGACAAAAGATTTTAAGTTTTCAGAATGCCAGTGGTACCTTCTTGCTGTCGAGCTACTATCGCTCATGCCTTGTTGCACCACTGCCCAATCGCCTTCGCTGCTTAAAATAAAACTATGAAGATACAATTGAAAACCGTCTTGAATGGCTGTATTGTCTACTTTTGCACTGAGTTTACTGGCCCTAACCAACGCTGTTCCATTTAAACCCGTTTTGTCGGCAATTTTTAAAAGTTCATTTGGCGTTTCTCTGCTGTGTTTTCCTTTGCCTCCGCAAATGTAAATGCCCAACTCTTTCGATAAGGGATTAATCGATTTCTTTAAAGCGCCCATTACTGATGTCGTAATTCCAGACGAATGCCAGTCCATACCCATTACAGCACCTAAACTCTGAAACCAAAAAGGATTGCTTAAACGGCGTATTACTTCTGCTTTACCATATTCTAATAGTATCGCTTCGGTTATAGCCAGTCCAAGTGTTGCCATACGCTGCGCCAGCCATGGTGGTACATGGCCATAATGTAGGGGTAAATCTGCGCTTCCTGATCTTTTCAATACTAACAAAATTAGTAAATTACTTACGAAAAAGCAAAAACCTCAACTTGTCATTCTGAATGCAATGAAGAATCTTTAAGTAAATAGCAGAAATGACTGAGGGGTTTTAAGCAGGTGATAAGTTGAGCAGGAATGTCGTAACTACTTTTCGATAGGAATCAGTGCTTATAAATGATGTGAGATAAAATAGTAAAAGTTTTGGATTCTATGCTCATAAGAGGCAGATTCTTCATTTCATTCAGAATGACAGGCATGATGAAACAAAACGATTCACGATATTTTTTGTTATTTTGAGAAACAATAATACTAGCGAAGGCTCATTTTATACATGCGAAAACTCTTACAACGTTTACTTAGTGCCTGGATTATTCGCATGTCGAATAAATTTGGTTCAAGGCCCAACCGTAAACGTATCCATGCGGCTTTAAATAAATTGTACAAAACCATCAACACAACACCCGGTAAACGTGGACTTATTTTTGATGTTGCCAATACTGATAAATTTATCGTTTTATCTGACCAGCATAAGGGCGCACGCGATTATGCTGATGATTTTACTTTAGCTGAAAAGAATTATTTAAAGGCGCTCGAATACTATAACCAACAAGATTTTCATTACATAAATTTGGGCGATAGCGAGGAACTTTGGGAGAATTTGCTAGAATCTGTAATTAAACACAATAAGGCTACTTTCGAAGCAGAAAAAGCTTTTATTCAACTAATACCCCGAAGCTCTGCTTCGGTGGTCTCAGCGGAAAGTTTGAAAACGAAGAGTTTTCAAAAAAGGTAGATTTAACACAAAAAGCGTTATTTTCGTTTCATGAGCGATCATATCCACAAGAGCCATAATAAGAGTTTGTTGCTTTATCATTTGGTATG
>NZ_JAUG01000013.1 GCF_000708285.2 Pedobacter borealis DSM 19626 | reverse complement strand
TGACAAAAATGTTAGATAAGTAAAATAATTGTATCAAATTTAAACAGGCTCTTATATATTTTACATCCTTATCACATGCCCGCAATTTTGCTTATCAGGACAGCTGCCCTAAAATATCTTTTGGCAAGGTTAGAGATGAAAACGGAAGAAAAATAATGTCGGTTTCTATACATGTAAACCATGCTTTGATGGATGGTTATAACGTTGCGCAGTTTGTAGATGCCTATCAGGAGCTATTAAACAAAAAAGAGGTTAACGAATATATTTAATTCAAAACTTTAAGGAATTAAACCTAAAGGATATTTAATGTTCGGTTAATATTAGGAATTTATTTTCGGCGATGTTTATAGCTGCTGTTATTATTCCTTTTTATCTTTTGGCTATTGTAGCCATGTGTTATATGGATACCGCTTTTAAGGCCATTATGTTTTTTGTGCTTTTACTTATTGCTACATTTGTACTTTTTCTGTTCATCAATTATCCTATGCAATCGGTTTTTACGGTAATCTGTTTAATGGCCATGTTTGCTTTTAAACCTAAAGATTAATTAAAAAATGAATTATGATTTGCATTCGAGAAAGTATTTGCTATTTTTGCTGCTCAGGCGGGAAGCTTGTTTCAATTACCGAATGATTATTTAATTTTTTTAGGTTATTGAATATTTAAAATTGGGGGATTAGCTCATTTGGCTAGAGCGCTTCGCTGGCAGTGAAGAGGTGATCGGTTCGAATCCGATATTCTCCACCCTTATAAAACCTAATTAGCTATTTATTAGTTAGTTAGGTTTTGTTTTTTGATAAGGGTATCACAATGGGTGTCACTTTTTCAATCTGTAAAGTCAAAAAATTCGATTATATTTGTTTTGTTCCTTTGTCGTTATTGGAATAAAATCTAATGGTGCTGGCTTAATTGTTAGCACCATTTTTTATTTACGGTTTCCCATATTTCAAATCAGAATCATTTTATTCTCTTTGTGATTGTAATTAACTACATTCGATAAAAATTAATCTCTCAATATGTCAAAAATTCTTACCGCAATACTCCTTTTAATCAGCATAGGTTTATTGATCGCAAATTATACAATGATAGCCATCTGGTTTATGTTATTAATAATTGCCTTAGAACTTCAAGAAATATCAAATAAAAAATAATATGAAAAAATCAATTTTAACCCTCTTGGCATTATTGCCGCTATTAAGTTTTGGTCAACGAGGTTACTATAAAGCAATCCTTAGTAAAGTTGAAGTACAAGGAAAAATTACTGCTGACAGTTTAGCAATTAAGTTAGATAGCCTAACTAATCCCAAGAATAATCATTTCGTTTATGCGGATAATAATATTGAGATCAATTGGTATAATTCAACCTCGCAATTTAATTTTGAAATTAGGAATAAACTCAATGAAACAATAAAAATTATTTGGGACGATGCCTC
This sequence comes from Pedobacter borealis DSM 19626, assembly GCF_000708285.2. Classification (GTDB taxonomy): domain Bacteria; phylum Bacteroidota; class Bacteroidia; order Sphingobacteriales; family Sphingobacteriaceae; genus Pedobacter; species Pedobacter borealis. The sequence goes on along the minus strand of NZ_JAUG01000013.1, from coordinate 70,381 downwards.
TTACATAGACACAGATGGCTCTTCGAAAAAAGTATTTCATGCAGGCGTTAAATATATTGACAGGAACAATGCTCAGCCCCCTACAACCATTATCAAAGATTCAAAACTTTCAGATTTGATAACACCAACTGAAAATGTCTACTTTTCGAGTGGCTCTTACGGAGGATGGCGAGAATTGCCACTATTTGATTATTCACGAAAGGATGTAGTACATAAATACAACAATAAACACGCAAGGATACTTTTGCCTATATCGATCGGAGGAAATGTACAAGAATATATTTTCACTTTTACTGTAAATTGGATAGAGGAAATTAAGGAAGTCAAAAAAAAGAAAGGATAAGAAAAAAGCCCTTCCAGATTGGGGGGCTCCTTTTTACTCAAATTTTAAAATGCCGTTATCGGGATTAAGCCATTCTTTAATAGGAATACTTCCTTCAAATGAATTTAGCCAGATTTCTTGCTTAATCTTTTGCTTTAACTCTTTTAATTTTTTTTTATCACCGCTTTTTATGGCTGCGGCTATTTGGTTTCTCAAGTCATTTTCCATTGTTCTAATATTTTAATTCTAGTTCTTTATTTATTCAACTAATACCCCGAAGCTCTGCTTCGGTGGTCTCAGCGGAAAGTTTGAAAACGAAGAGTTTTCAAAAAAGGTAGATTTAACACAAAAAGCGTTATTTTCGTTTCATGAGCGATCATATCCACAAGAGCCATAATAAGAGTTTGTTGCTTTATCATTTGGTATGTCCTATTAAGTATCGGCGGAGCGTTTTGTCGAGCTCGGTTGAAGAAAGTTTGGTTATGGTTTGTCAGGATATATCTTCGCGGTATGAAATTCATTTTGTTGAGATTGGTGCCGATGATAACCATGTTCACTTTTTGATACAAAGCGTACCTATGCTATCGATTAAAAGTATTGTTCAATCGGTTAAAAGCCTCACAGCCAAAGAGCTTTTTCGTCTTCATCCCGAAGTTAAGCAACAACTCTGGGGAGGGAATTTTTGGACTGCTGGTTACTATGTTAATACTGTTGGGCAATATGCAAACGAAACTGTTATCATGAAGTATATTCAAAATCAGGGAACCGAACCTACAACTTATAAGATGTTGCATAGAAATCAGCTCAGTTTAGAATTTTAGTTAAGCGATACCCCGATAGCTCTGCTTCGGGGTCATTCATTTCAAAAAACCATTTCACTAAAATATTTGGTAACCATGATTTGTACTGGGATAATGATCCTTTAGCGGGATTTAACCTCAATAGAATTTACGGAACTAAAATCCATATTTACGAAGGTGCAATATTACGGATGACAGTGGGGGAAAGTAAGCTTGATATTTTCTTAACCCACGGCCATCAGGGCGATTTACAGAGTGACGGAAACTGGTTTAGCAAATGGTTTGTGAGTACAATATGGGCACCACTGCAATCATACCTTCAAATTAACCCGAATACACCAGCATACAGCAACCAACTTAAAACAGCACATAACGCATTAATGTACAGCTGGGTAGCTACAAAAAAGAACCTGGCTTTAATTACCGGACATACACATCAGCCGGTTTTCGCATCATTAACACACCTGGAACGGATTTATATAAAACTTAAAGAAGCAAAAAAAGAAAAGAATGCTGATGATCTTACTGTTTTAAATGCAGAGCTTTATAAACTGATAAAAAAAGGAGATAAAACGCCACGTTTTGGCAAATACAAACCGGGTTACTTTAATAGCGGATGTTGTTGTTTTAGTGATGGCGACATGACTGGTATCGAAATCGAAAATGGCTTTATAAGATTAATAAAATGGTCGTACCATAGAAATGCTATTCCTGAAAGAATTTTGCTTGAAGAAATGAAACTTAGCGAATTATTAGATTTAAACTTATTTAATGGGTAGCGTTACGTAAAAAGTTGTACCCAAATCTTTTCCTTCGCTTTCTACCCACAACTTTCCCTTATGTATATCTACTAAGGCATTTGCAGTGATTAGCCCCAAACCATAAGTGTTTTCATGATCTGTAGCCAGAGCCGTTAATGTTGCGAATTTTAAGAAAATTTTATCAAGATCTTCTTCTGTTAAACCCACACCGTTATCTTTTATTGCAATGGTTACTTCATTTTCTGCAGTTTGATGTGATATTTTAATTTCCTTTCCTTTTGGAGAAAACTTAATGGCATTGTCCAGTAATTGACTAAAAACTACCTTGAGTTTATCCGCATCGCCAAAGATTTCTACCGGAGCTTCAATATCGATCAAAAGGGTTTGTTTTTTCTGTTTAAGCGTTAAATCCATATTAAACTTTACTTCGCCGAGCACTTCTTTAAGGTCAACTTTCGCTTTTTGGGGCTTAAATGAGTGCGCTTCTTTCCGTGCAACGCTTAAAATATCGTTCAGATTATCAATCATTCTTTTCGATTGCGCATTAATCTTACCGGCAATTAATGCTGCTTTGTCATCAATCCCAGGAATTCGTCCCAGCAATTCAGATTGAAGTGAAATGGTCGTCATCGGGTTTTTAAGATCATGAATAAGCACATGTAAACGATCATCGTAGGCCCTGAAAGCTTTTCTAGCTGCAATTCTAGACTCCAGTTTTTCCATTACCATACCCGCTAAATGCTTCAGCATTTTTAGCTGCTGCTCTTCGGCTGTTTTAAATTTAGTATCGGCAACGTAAATCAGGCCAATATGATAACCTTCAGGCGAGCTGATTGGCGTAGAGGTAAAAAAAGTAAATGCTTCACTTTTTATAGGTAACCCGATTGATGATCCCACTTGAGCTTTCATAAAAATCTCCCCATCCGTCTGAAAAGCGATGCCTGCGTTCGGAACATCAAATATTTCAGCAGCCAATTGTGCAATCTGATCAAAAGCACTTTCTGCAGGTGTACTTAAAATCTCGTAGTATCTTAATTTTCCTAAACGCAAGGTTTCATCTGATGGAATCATGTTATCTGCTTTTTCGTAATGCATTTAATGTTTAATTACCATTAAGGGTGAATAACTAAAGGTAAAAATTATGTGCAAATACTGTAGATAATATAAACAATTAAGTCGTAAATTTCGTTAATATAAAGTTGGAAGAAATGGTGACGAAGGCTTTAAATTACTACAAAACAGCATAAATAATGAGATTATACATAGAACGTAAACCTGTTAAGGTTAACCCGGATACTAAAAGAGTTATTGCCCGTTTTTTTTTTTAACGGAGAAGAGAGAGCATTAGAAGTAATCAGGAAGGTTTTAGAGTTTTCTGATGAAAAAGTTTTTTCGTTGATATCGCCTATCTTACAGGAATATTCTAAAAGACACCGGAATATTACCAAAATCCTGACCAGGCACTGTAAAAAGTTAAAAAAACAGTTTGCGGTCTTAGGTACCGAATTCGAAGATATTGATGAATACACCAGATTGCTGATCGGTGCTTACTTTACACATGAATATTCAATAGAATCTGCCGCTTTTTTTAATCCCAGTATTGTAGACGATCCCGATCAAACCGATCTTGTAGAAGGCGAAAAACGGGTAATTATCAGTTTTAGGGCTGTCGGAGAAGGTCACATTTCTTCTATTGTTTTCCGCCGAGCTTTAATTGATAAAGACAATAATATCCAGGTTTTACCTGTTGGAAATTATGTTGATGAGGCTGAGGTGGTGAAGAATGCCATTTATGTGAAAAAACTATTCTTAAAAAAAGCAGCCTACGCGCAGATTGATCCTTCGGTATTGGAAGAAATTGAATCAAAACTCGATGATAAATTTGAATATACCAGTTTGAGTAATATCATTAAAGATTCTAAAAGTTTACATAAAGAAAATCCAACACGTTTAATCGAATATGATAAAATACTTTGGTTATCAGATACTTACCATACCATAACTTTTTCAAAAGATACCGATATTTCTGATCGTGTAATTTTTCCTATTTCAGAATTTGAACGTAAAGGGATTGAAGACGCTCGTTTTGTGAAATTTATTAAAGATGATGGCAAAGTATTATATTATGCCACTTATACCGCATTTGATGGGTCATTAATTATTCCCAAACTAGTACAAACCGAAGATTTTTACGAGTTCAAAGTGATTCCACTTTATGGCGATGGTGCACAAAATAAGAATCTGGCATTATTCCCACGAAAAATTAGAGGGAAATACGTGATGATGAGCCGAATAGATGGCTGGAATAACTACCTGATGTTTTCTGATAAAGTAAATGTTTGGGAAAATCCGGTTCTTTTAAAACAACCACGGTACGATTGGGAGCTGGTACAGATCGGCAATTGCGGTTCTCCGATAGAAACAGAAAAAGGATGGATTGTAATTACACATGGGGTGGGGCCAATGCGAAGATATTGTATTGGAGTAAGTTTATTGGATCTTGAAAACCCAAGTATAGAAATAGGCCATTTAAAGGAACCGTTGATTATTCCCAATAATGATGAACGTGAAGGTTATGTGCCCAATGTGGTATACTCCTGTGGATCGATTATCAGTAATGGCGAATTAATTATTCCTTATGGTTTATCTGATTATAGTTCTTCATTTGCAACCGTAAATCTTGAATTGTTGCTGGCCAAATTGCTGGAAAATAATTAAAATAGTTTCGTCCTTTACGCTAGTCGGGATTTGCAATCCCGACCTCTGGTTTTAGGATTTTAAATCCTCGTGGATTGCAAATCCACGGCTAATAAAGTCGAGATTACAAATCTCGACTAGCAAGAACAGCCAAGCCAAATTTAACTTCTAACTACATTTATCTGCCTCCATCAGGGGAGACGACAGTGTTTCATATTCCGCTTCTGCCGCCTTTAATATAGCCAAATGGGAGATGAAATAGGCCAATGTACTCTCAGCACCTTGATTCCTGTTTACACTGTTAAACTGTAGTCCATCTGCACATCCATGTGTTTCAAAATCGTATAAAGGAATATGCAGGCTGTTTCTTCCTAAAAACCACTCATAACTGATATGCATTAAATTTAAATATTTGTCATCTTTGGTTACCTCGAATGTTTTAGCATAGAGTAAAACCATTGCCATCGTTTCTATAGCCTGTTGGTCATAGATAGGATTTTTTCCATGTTTTTTCATCCATCCTGCATTTCCAACCGGATTTAGATATCCATTTTCGAAAGAGAAACTATTCAAAAACTCAATACTCTCCATCGCAATTTTATAGGATGTTGCATTCCCCGTAGCTTCGTAATGATGAAGCAAAGCCAATGGAAGGATTGCATTATCGTAGGTAAGAATATCTTCAAACCAATGCCAATCGCCATCTTTATTGTTTTGATATGATGCCGTTAAGGAATTGGCCAACATATTGATTTCTTTTGTGATCAACTCATCACCAGGGTGTGCACACAGATAATAAGATAGACCAATAATCGTATTGGCTTTTCCACGGAGATATTTTAATTCTTTAAAATGTGGAATAGCATGGAACAATAATTCCCTGCCAAATTCACGATAAGAATTGTTGGGTGCACTGCAGACTAAATAACCCAATGACCAGATGGTACGGCCAAACGAATCTTCTGAGCCTATTTCATCTAAATAATTACGGTTAAAACTTAAGAAATTCCTAAAATTCCCATCATCTGTTTGCATATACTGGATAAAGCTGAGATAAACCGGCATGAATTTTAAAGCTTTAGGGTTCTTATCCCGCTCAATAGCCATTAATGCCATAATCAGCGCTCTGGCATTATCATCAATGCAATAGCCTTCCTTCAAATTTGGAATACCAAAACGGGCATGTTGAATTATTCCGGTATCATCTGTCAGCAATGAAATATGGTTTAAATTAAGTGCTGGCATACCTTCTACATTGATAATAGGAGGAGTAACTCTTTCTGGCTTTTTTCCTGCAGCCAAAGCTTCATCTAATACCTTAAGATAAACACTTCCAATGGCTGGCCAGCGCAGGTTCAATCCATATTCGTAGGCATTTTGCTTCAGTTTCTGGTATTTATCTTTATCGCTTAAAAGTTCGTTTACAATGGTTGCCAGTTGCGCATTATTTTTAAAATCAAATAATTTGCCTCTATTGTCAGCTAAAAGTTCTTGTGCATGCCAATATGGGGTAGAAACTACCGCTGCACCGGCACCAATGGCATATGATAAAGTACCACTGGTAATCTGTGCTTCGTTCAAATAAGGCGTGATGTATAAAGAACAGGCCGTTAAATACTGGTGCAATTCTTCTTCAGAAACAAATTTATTAACAAAAGTTATATTGTTTTCTACGCCTAAATCTTTTGCCAGCGCTTTCAAACTATCGCGATATTCTTCGCCATTATGTTTTACAACGCCAGGATGGGTATTGCCCAGAATGACATATAAAACATCTGGATGTTGAGCGACAATTTCTGGTAGAGCTTTAATTACGGTTTCTAAGCCTTTATTTCTACTAATTAAGCCAAATGTAAAAAGCACTTTTCGATTGGTAAAAAGCTCACTTTGTGCAATTTTGTTATTAGGTATAGGTTCTAGGTCTGGAACACCATGCTCTATTAACTTAATTGAATCTTTTGGAATTTGGTAAATACTGGTCAAAAACATGACTGCTTTTTTGCTCATCACCACTATTTTAGAAGATTTAACTGCAATCTCTTTAATAATGGTCTGCTGCATGAAGTTCGGTTCTTTTAAAACCGTATGCAAAATGGTAATGAATGGCTTTTTTAATCTATTAATTAACGACAATAAGAATACGCCGCTATTGCCACCATATATACCAAATTCATGTTCAATAATACAACTATCTACATCACTGTTATTAATGAAATCTGCAGCATCAATGTAGTCTTTTTGATTTTGCTGACGGATGACAAATTTTACTTCGCTTGGGTAATCGTGTTCATTAACATCATCCGATTCATTTAATGCAACAACAAAGCTTTTGTGTGAATTATAAGCAGGATTTAAACTTAAGGCATTAACCAAATTTTGATTAAATGTAGCTAAACCGCATTCACGAGGAGGATAGGTTGAAATGTAGGCGATTTTCATATGTATTCAAATAGGTTTAATACTTAAATAACATTGTATTATCTAAATAGTTTGTGATTTCCTCAATTTACGCTTAATAAAGGCAAAACAATCTGATTTAGACGCTTGTTAGTAAGTAAATATTTAACTATGAGATCAATATGGAAAGGTTCTATTGGATTTGGTTTGGTAAACATTCCAATTAAGTTGTTTTCTGCTGTCCAGAATAGTAATATCGATTTAGATATGCTCGATGAACGCGATCATGCAAAGATTAAATTTTTAAGGGTGAATGAAAATACCCATAAAGAAGTGCCTTATGAGAAGATTGTTAGAGGCTATTTTTTAAAAGACAGATACATTGTTTTAGATAAGACCGATTTTGAAGAGGCTGCGCCTGAAAAAACTAAAATTATTGAATTAGAGAATTTCGTTGATATAAAAGATATTAATCCTATTTATTATGAAACTTCTTATTATACAGAGCCTGAAAAGCAGGGTAAAAAAGCTTATGGATTATTGCTAAAGGCCTTAGAAAAATCGGGTAAGGCTGGAGTGGCTAGATTTGTACTACGGAATACAGAAAATCTTTGTGTTATCCATCCCATGGAACATGTAATTGTGATTACTAAAATCAGGTTTGAGCAGGAAATAAGGAGTTTATCAGAAATTAACAAGGTTGATGATATTACCATCACCAAAAAAGAAATGGATGTGGGCTTGGCCTTGATTAAACAATACAGTTCTAAATTCGACTTGAGCGCCTTTAAAGATGATTACAGTAGCGAACTCTTGAAGATTATTAAAGCGAAGTCTAAAGGCAAACGCGCAACGGTTAAAAAGATGAAACCACAAAAAGCTACAAGCGATGACCTGTATGATCAATTGATGCAGAGTTTGGGCTCAAAGAAAGGAGCTTAGTTAGTTTGGAGTTTGCAGTTGGGAGTTTTGAGTTAAAAACGCCATGCAAGAACAGTCCTGGAGTAAATACCACTCCAGGGCTGTTTTTTATTTAAAAGCAGCCTTCAATTGATGTGCGGCATAAGCCTGAGCAGCCTTCGCTTCTGGCACAAGCAGCGCCATACCAAAAAATTCATGTGTTACACCCTCATAATTTTTACTGTCAACTTTTACCCCGGCAGCTTTCAATTGATCAGCGAGTATTACACCATCATCATGTAAGGGATCTATTTCGGCTGTAATAATAGTTGTTGATGGAAGCCCATTTAAATTGGCATTAACCAATGATATTTTAGGGTCCTGTGCTTCAATAATTGTAGTCAGATATTTCTCTGTAAACCACCCCATCATTGCTTTGTTTAGCGGTTTTGCTTTTTCATACATTTTATAAGATTCGGTGTTCATATCTGCCTGAGCAATGGGATAAATCAAAACCTGGTGCACAGGAAGCATAATGTGTCTGTCCCTCGCCATAATAGATACATTTGCTGCTAAATTTCCACCCGCACTTTCACCAACAATTGCAATCTTAGCCGGATCGGCTTTTAAATCTACTGCATTTTTAACTGCCCATTCATAAGCTGTAAAAGCATCGTTATGCGCAGTGGGGAATTTGTTTTCGGGCGCTAAGCGGTAAGCAACAGAAACCACAACTGCACCAACCTGCTCTGCCAATGCCTGTGCAGATGCATTATAAACATCTAAATTGGCAATAACGAAACCACCGCCATGGTAATAAACAATTAACGGATAAGGTCCGTTGCCTGCTTTTGGCGTATAAATACGCAGATGGATTTTGCCTCCGGTAACATCAATATCTTTCCCTATAGTATCTACCTTAGTAGTTGGTATGGTAATATTGTTTTGTTTTGCCAAATCCATTACCGCATCAGTTGGTGTATGATTTTTACGTGCATCGGCAGCACTTAAAGTTTCTAAAGGCTTATCTCCATAGCTATTTAATTTTTCTATTACAGCCTGCATTTCTGGTTTTATTGTTTTTCCCCATTCAGGAGCAGGCCCGGCAGGTTTTAATGCTGCAGTTACTGAAGAGTCGGTTATGGTCGAATCTGTAATTGTAGTCGTTTTTGTTCCGCCTGTACAAGCAGCAATACAAACAGCCACAGCACAAATAAATGAAGCAGGTTTTAACCAGTTAGTTTTCATAGGATTGTTTTATTTTATAAAAGTTGTTTGTATAACAGTATCAATAAGATAGTGTTTTTGTTGGCACTCAACTTTTCAGAATTTATTTAAATGGCAAACATCTTGATGAATTAGTGTGTTCTTAAATAAATGAATAATTATGCTAACAGAAATAACAGGACTACCAGATCATATTTTTGGCGTAAGGGCTACCGGAGAAGTGACAAGCGATGATGTAAAGAATGTTTTATTAACCGGTTTGAAAAGAACCGCTGAGCGATTTAAGGAAATCAGGTATCTGCTCGTTTTAGAAACTGACGTGAAGAATTTTACAGCTGGTGCCTGGGTACAAGATGTTAAAGCAGGTTTGAAAAATTTTACCAAATGGAAAAAAATAGCCGTGGTAAGCGCCGAAAAAGGAGTAGAGTGGTTTACTGATGTTTTCACGGTGGCTACGCCAGGTAAATCAAAAGGCTTTAAACCTGAAGAGATAGAAGAAGCTAAGGCCTGGCTGAATGCTGAAGACTAACGATTAAAAATGATGAAAAATTCTAAAACACCGGCAGAAAGTAGCAAGGCTACCGCACCGAAAAATGCAAAAGCTAAAGGTGCTGATGATAAAGTAACATCAGCCAAAGATGCCAAGAAAGTAAATGTAACTAAAGATGCGTCCGTTAAACATAAAAAACCCTAGTAATTAGAAGCAAAATGCTAGTTTATGAAGATTGATGCCAATAACATCGAGCATTTTTATGATAAAGCCTACGATTGGATAATTGATAAAGGACCATCGGTAATTTTAGGTATAGTGCTGCTTATTTTAGGCTTATGGCTAATTAAGCTACTTGGGAAATGGATGCAGGGTGGTATGCACCGTAAAGATATAAATCCGTCACTGCGTCCATTTTTAACCAGTTTAATACTCATTACCTTAAGGGTTTTATTGGTAATTACCGTAATGCAGATTATTGGCATTCAGCTTACTTTTTTAACGGTACTTATTGGTGGTATTGGAGTTGCGGCAGGCCTGGTTTTATCGGGTACACTTCAAAATTTTGCCAGTGGTGTATTGATTTTACTGTTGAAGCCTTTCGTTGTGGGCGATAATATTATTGCACAAAGTCAGGAAGGGACTGTAACATCGATCCAGATATTTTATACTATTGTTAAAACATTCGATAACAGAACCGTAGTTATTCCAAATGGCAAATTATCAAATGAAGTGATTATCAATATCAGCAGAGAAGGCAGCAGGAGGTTGGATATTGAAATGAAGTTTAGCTATGGTATCGATTATGAACAGATCGTAACTGTTTTCAATAAAACTGTCGATGAATTTAAAGATTGTCTCAAAACACCAGAAAGAAGAATTGGTGTGTCTGCTTTAGAAGATAGTGGATTTAAAGTAAGTTTAAATGTTTGGGTTAAAGCACACGGTTTTACAGATACCAAACTTTCTTTTCTGGAAGTGCTGATGAAAAACTTAAAACTGGGAGGAATAAAATTACCTGGTATGCCCGAATAAAAAAATTACTTTCTTAATAATGCATAAATCTTATCCATCAATTCGTCGATATTAAATGGTTTGGCCATAAAGTCATCTGCTTCTATTCCATCTAAAGTATAATTGTTAGCATTATAACGGGCAGAAATCATTAAAACGGGAATATGCTGTGTAGCTGCGGTATCTTTAAGTTCTTTTAAAAGCAGCCTTCCGTCAGTGTCAGGGAGCATAATATCCATGATTATTACATCTGGATTAAATTTCTGAACATGGTTAATAAAATCAGCACCTTTGTTTAGTCCTTCAACGTTAAAAGCTTCGCTTTCTAAAATAAGGGTTATAACATCAAGGATTGCATGATTATCTTCGATAACCAAAATATTCTTCTTTGCCAAGGTTGAGATGGATTTTAAATTTCAAACAAATATATAATAAAAAATAAATCTCAAAACCGAATTTAGCAAAATAGAGACATTCTAAAAAGAGGCTTAATATTTGTTAATTCGTGAAATTAAATACGCGGCAACATCAAAATACATATGACTAAATTTTCTGTAGACCTAAGCAATTGCGATAAAGAACCCATTCATATTCCTGGTAAAATTCAATCACATGGCTTTCTATTAGCAGTTGATAAGAACAGCCTGTTCATTACCTACATTAGTGAAAATGTAGAAGTTTTTTTAGCAAAAGAAGCTAAAAGTCTATTAAACAAACAGCTTTCAGTCTTAAACCAGTTTATCAAACAACAAGATACAGCATTTAATATCGAAGAATTACTTAAACTAGGTATCATCCGTAAAAGCTTTGATGCAATTAGTCCCTATCCTGTTGAAATTAATGGCCTTTCTTTTTATCTGATTATTTCATCATCTGAAAGTAATTGGCTTTTGGAATTTGAGCCGGTAACCTTACAATTCGATATTCAAAGTTCTATAGGTCGTTCTGCCTCGTCTATGCTTCAGGGGAAAAGCATTTCAGCGCTGTTAAAGGGTGCTGCTCAAGAGGTAAAAAAACTGATCAATTACGATCGGATTATGATCTATAAATTTTTAGAGGATGGTCATGGCGAAGTTGTAGCTGAAGAAAAAGAACCAGATTTAGAACCATTTTTTGGATTGCATTACCCCGCATCTGATATTCCTAAACAGGCTCGGGTGCTTTATAAACTCAATCTGACCAGGTTAATTGCCGATGTAAACATAACTGATTCGCCAATTCTAACTTTTAAAGAAAACGAGGCACTCGATTTAACCAATGGTGGCTTACGCGCCGTATCGCCCATACATATTCAATATCTGAAGAATATGGGTGTTCATTCGAGTTTTAGCATATCCTTAATCGCTCATGGCGAATTATGGGGGTTAATTGCCTGCCATAACTATAGTCCTAAGTTTATAGACTATAAAGCCAGAGAAGGCGCTAAATTAATAGGGCAGATTCTTTCTTCAGCTTTAGAATACCGCCAGGAAGAAGAAGATGCAGCCGTTATTGAACAATTTAAAAGTACCGCGAATGTTCTTTTAGAACATTTAAACCGTGATAAATATTTAATTGAAGCCATAACTACCCACAAAAGAACCATTTTAGATGCAACTAAAGCTTCGGGAGTGGCCATTATTTTCGAAAATGAACTTAAAACTCTTGGAAATGTACCATCAGAAGAGGAAATAAGAGAACTTGTTGATTGGTTAAAAACAACCAATGATGAATCGATATATTATACCCATCGATTGCCTGAAATCCATTCTCCAGCTAAAAAATACAAGTCAATATCCGCTGGAATTCTTTCATGTATGCTAAATAAAGAAATGGGTGAAATGATTATCTGGTTTAAACCCGAAATTATTACCACTGTGAATTGGGCTGGAAACCCTGAAAAACCTGTAGTTCCTTCAGAAAATGGCTTGTTGAGTCTATCTCCCCGTAAATCTTTCGAAATTTGGTCGCAGGTTGTTAACAATACATCTGAAAAATGGATGGCTGAGGAAATCGCCTCGGTTTTAAGGATACGCGAAATTATAATTACCGACATCAATAAAAAGGCGAACGAAATTAGGCTACTTAACGAAAAGCTACAGGCCGCTTACGAAGAATTAGATACTTTTAGCTATACGGTTTCGCACGATTTAAGAACACCATTGACCTCGATAAAAACTTATGCTGAGCTTATGCTTAAAAATAAGAGCATTGATGAAAATGGTCAAAAAATGTTGGGTAGGATTTTAGTAGGCGCCGATAAAATGAATTTCTTAATTAAAGAGATCCTAAATTTAGCAAGAGTTGGCCGTTCTGAAATAAATTTTGAAACAGTTGATATAGCATCGCTGTTAAAAGAAATAAGAAGCGAAGTGTGGTCGGCCTTTAAAGCAGACCGTACCGAATTAGTTTTGGGGGAACTCCCAAATATAAAAGGAGATAAGACCATGATAGCGCAGGTTTTCACAAACTTGATTGGTAACGCGGTAAAATACTCTGCCATGGTGGACAAACCGAAGGTAGAGGTTTCTGCGTATATTGATGGAGGGGAGACTATCTACGCAGTTAAAGATAATGGAATAGGAATCGACAACCGTTATTACGATCGGGTTTTTGAGCTTTTTAAGCGCATGGATAATGTTAAGGAAATAGAAGGAACAGGAGTGGGACTGGCAATTGTAAAAAGGGTTGTAGAAAAACACAATGGCAGGGTTTGGTTTGAGAGTAAGTTAAATGTAGGATCTACCTTTTTTGTAGCTTTTAAAAACAGATAAGATGAAAACACCAGATATATTTTATGTTGAGGATGATATAGACTATGCATTTTTTATGCAAAGTGCTGTACAAGAGGTTAAGGATACACTTAATTTAACTATAATTGAAGATGGGGCAGAGGCATTACAAAAACTTCAGCATTTTGCGGAAAATAAAACCAAACCTAAATTAATTTTGCTTGATTTGAATTTGCCCGGCTTATCGGGATTAGATCTGTTAAAATTTATACGGGATATTCCTTATCTCAAAACTATACCTGTAATCTTGTTTTCTACATCTGATAATCCTGATGATGTAAAAGCATCAATTGAGTTTGGTGCCAACGCCTATCTTACCAAACCTGATGGTTACGAGAGTTTGCTTAAATGTGTACATTCTGTACACGATTTTTGGTTTAACCAACATTTGAGGTTAAATTAAAATTTTATAAAAACATATGGAGAGATTCGGATATTAATTCCGGATCTTTTCTTTTTAATAATTAAAATCCAAATAATGATTGCCAATTTATTGAGAACTGAAACAGCAGAAAACCATAAAACATTAGAATCCTTAATGTTTGTGAATGAGATTATGAACAATTCTTTAAGCATTGATCAGTATAAAAAGCTGTTAACCATTAATTATATTATTCACCAAAAATTAGAGAATACGCTCGCGAATATGCTGGATGCAGCTATTGCCGAACAATTGGAAATGAAAAGCAGATTGAAACTCACTGCTTTAGAAGAAGATTTAAAATATTGGAATATAGATAGTTTAACATTGCCAGGTTTAGATTTTGAATTGTTTGTTCCAGAAAAAAATACTGCCGAAGTTTTAGGTGCGTTGTATGTGCTAGAAGGGGCTACATTGGGCGGAAACGTAATTAAAAGGCATATTTTAGCCAATCCAAATTTTAAAGACCAGGAAGGAGGCCTAAATTATTATGGTGTTTATGGCGATGAGCTGAGTACGAAATGGAAAATATTTGTCTCTGTAATAAACCAGACGGTTGCTGAGGCAGATTATAAACGCTGTATAAATAGCGCCAATTTAACCTTCAATAACCTGATCAACTTATCGAAACAACTGAATTAAGTTGCCAGATTTTGATCTCAAAATTAGAAAAAATACCTCTATAATAGTGCCAGGGCATTTTTTTGATTGTGTAAATGTGCAAAACTTCTTTCAAATAAATATTTGCTTTCTGTTGTTAATTCAAGGTAAATATGTATTATTGAAAAAATAAATTTTTTAAACCTTAAAAACATCAATTAGCGATGGAAAAATTCTCAAAAGTTAAAGCTGCTGTTGCTGCTATTGAAGCAGATGTAGAAAAATTTTATAATGCTGGCAATGCAGCTGCTGGTACTCGTGTGCGTAAAGCAATGCAAGATCTTAAAGTTTTAGCACAAGAAATCCGTGCAGAAGTAACTGACAAGAAAAACTCTGGAAAATAATATTTCGCGAGTAAGAAACAAAAAGGGTTCTGGTATGCCAGGGCCCTTTTTGCGTTTTGGGTAGACTTACGAAGTCTATCTGCAAGTGGCCTATAGACTTCGTAAGTCTGGCCACCTATAAAAAGATAAGGCTCCCCATCGCGGAGAGCCTATATCCAACTAACAAAACATATTTTTTTAGTAAGCCTTAGCTTAAATTATCCCTTTTTTACCAATTTATATTCAATTACTGGTTTACCACGTGTTCCTGCATCGCCGGCACCCATCGAAATAAATTTCAGTTTGTACACGTTTCCAGCAGCATCTTTAATTAGATAAAAAACCTTTGTGTTAACACCAGTAGCAGGTTGCGTACTTCTCCAACCTGCCCCAATTACATCCCTATTTGTTAAAAATGTTTCTCCAGCAATGTTTGATTCCGAAAATGACGCATAAGTTTTTGAATCTGTAATGGTAACAACTGCAGCAGATGTACCGCCTAAACTGTTAATGAAAACCAAATCAGAAAAGTTATATGGAACCAGAACGCCTGAAAAAGTAGTCTGGTAAACAGAGTAAGTCCACTCCAAATCCCAATTTGTTTTTTCAGGCTGTGCGTTAACAATGGCTCCATTTGTAAGCGATACGAACTTAAAGTTAAAGTTTGCATCTTTTGGAATATCAACTGTTGTAAAATTTGTAGTTTCTTTGATTTTACCATACTGTAAAGTATAACCACCAGAGGCATTTCTGATTACTTTAAGTTTGATCCAAGATCTTGCTGCGATACCGCCAGCTGTACCGCGGTTCAAGATAATAATCTTGTTATCAGCGGCTGTTGCTGAAACTGCTGGGATTACGGTACTCGAAAGACTTCCATTTATAGCATCGAAATAAGCAAAATCAGTATTCGCCGGATTAGCCTGGCTAACCGCTAACGTTAACCCCAGGGTATCAGCTTCACTAACAGTGGCAAGACTGGCATTTGCAGTAGTAATCACTTTTGCACCTGCACCTGTGGTATTGTTAAGAATAACCCTAAAATCAGATCCGCTATAAAAACCTAAATCCCAGGATGATCTTGCTACAGAGGTCTGCTTATCAGTACTAAAATCTACATAAACACTATTACCAGCAGCACTTCCTGTTTCAGCACCTATTAATCCGTTAAGTGTTAAAGTACTTCCATCAGATGGTGGAACTACAACAATAGGTTCATCTGTATCTTTTTTACAGGCTGTAAATGTTACTGCCAAAAAAGCGACAGCGACTATTGAGTTAAATTTATTCATATTATTGTGATTATATTGTTTTTTATTAAAGTTTATACCAGTTATAACTTAGTCCTAATACATAAGAGCGACCATAACTATAAGGCACTGCAGCTCCACCTGTGCTATGCGCACCACCGCTATTAGCTGAACTATTGGCGAGCTGCGTAACATTAAATAGGTTTTTAATGCCTGTATTAATGGTTAAAGATTTAAATAGATTTTTGTTCAGCATTAAATCAGCCGTATGGAAATCGCCAATCTTTACCAATGTTGCAATATTGTTTGTGGCAAGCTGATAACTAGGTAAACTGCCTGTGTATTTATAAAATAGGCTAATGCCCCCGTTTATCTTCGGGAAAGTATAGGTAATGTTCGAGTTTACCTCTGTGGCCCAGGCAAATTCCGGAGCCTCTATATCATTGTCTTCCGGCAGATCGTTATATCGTCCGATATACGATAGCCCAAGCGTAGCCTGAAGATTTTTAAAGATCAACGTATTTTCTAAAGTTCCACCAGTTGTTTTGTATTTTGATACATTGATTGGTGTAGTGATCGATGTGTTTGTAGGAGAAAAACCAAATTCGATACGATTTTTAAACAAATTGTAAAAACCTGATAGGACAGAGCGAAATTGAAAATCCCTTTCTTGCAAACCCGCCCAAGCAAAGGAACCATTAAAACTGTTCGATTGTTCTGCCTTTAAATTGGGATTACCTAATATGGTGTGACTGGCATCTACAAAATCATAATACAATTCTCTAAGCGCCGGAGAGCGGAAACCTCTGGCGTAAGCCAAACGAAGATCCAAATTTTTAGTCAAAGCAAATTTAGTATTTAAAGAAGGGATAACAGGAGGGGCATCATAAACCGAATTTTTGATGAATCTTAATCCCGGTCTAATGTTTATGCCCTCTGCAAATCTGATTTCAGCAGAAATAAAGGCGGCATAATCGTTTATTACAGGCGATCCGCTAATTCTTTGCCCACTTGCTGCGTCTCTATTATACTCAACACCCGGTTGGAAAGAAACAGATTTGTTTAAGGTGTAAATTGCTGTAGCTCTGAATATGGTAGAATTAAATTTAGCCACATCCTGCTCACCTAAACCTGGTGAAAGTTCTTCTGTATTATTGCTAAAATCATGAATAACCGTTCTCGTGGCCCGATCAAGTTTTGTAAAGCCTGCGATAGCAGATAGTTGTAATTTACTGCTAAATTTATACTCCGATTGAAGCTGTTGGGTATGCCTGTGTGTTGTATAAGTTTGTAATATTCCCTTATAATTGTTTGGATTTAGTCCGTTGCGTACAAAAATATCTTCCTTTAATCCATCAAAACGGTACCAGATACTAAAATTATTATTGCGATAGCCCATTTTTGCATTACCCAAAAACTGTTCTTTAGGTTTCCAACGGTTAGGAACAGTATTAACTTCAGCTATAGTGGCTGTTTTACTGGCTAAGTTCCATCCTCCAAAATCATTATGGGTAAAACCCGCAAGTACACTCCAACCCTTATTCTTCCAGTTGGCACTGATATTTTGGATATGGTTTCCCTTTTCTGATAAAAATTCATATTCATTTCCGGCCGTTTCTTCCTGTACCCTTGCCGATAAATTCAAAAGCGATTTCCCGGCGGTTTTGGTTATAATATTAATTACACCAGCCAAAGCATCAGTACCATACACCACAGACATCGGGCCTTCAACAATTTCTATCCTTTCAATGGTGTTAATGTCGATTTGGTTTAAACTTTCGCGGGCATCAGATCGGTCTACCATCGGTACACCATCCAATAAAATTTTAATATTCCGGCCAGTCATTCCCATTAAAGAAACATCTGTTGTACCTAAAGTTAAATCGTTGCTAAAACGGAAACCCAACTCTGTATTTAAAATCTGTTGCACATTGGTGGCAGCTCTAAGTTTTATCTGCTCGGCAGTGATGGTCCTGACATTGTATACCGAATTTCTTAAAGTTTGCGGCCCGTATTGCCCTGTAACCACCACATCTTTTAAATCATTTGCCTTTGTAGTATCAACTTTAATTTCTTGAGCCACAGTAACAAATCCACAAAGTGATAAAGCAATTGATAAATATATCTTCATTTATTTAGACTAATTATAAATAATTGTGCAAATTTGTAGATAATCAGAAAAAACAGATAACGCTAAACGGATAATTAATACCGCCAAACGGATTAAGTGAATATGGAGCCATCATGATTTTTCAAATCACACAACGGGATGAAATATCATGATCGCTTCAGCACCTTTTAAAAAAAAACGAGCTTTTGCAAGCTCATTAACTAAGCGAAGCGTTCTCTTGAACACCATTGAGAAAATAAATGCAAGTGAAAAATGCCATTGAAAACAATGAGCAATAAATTAATAACTTTTATACAGATGACAATTAAACTCTCAAGCTATCCTAAAGGAAATATAATTTACAAGAACGCCTATCCTGATAATTTTGAAAGCATAAACGACATAGATGAGGCAGTTATAACATTAGATGAGAACGATGTAAAGTACCAAATAAAGGAAATGTGGTTTAGGGGGATCCACATTGGCATTATTGAGATCCATCCGAATCAGGAAGAGAATTTTTGCTTTGAATCTTCTCAGCAACATATTGGCTTTTTATTTTGTCTGAGCGGTACGATTAACTATTATTTTAATCATCAGCACGATAATTTATTATCATTGGCTAAAAACGAGCAGGATTTTAATGCAGGCAGCATTAATTCGATCAAATTTAATATCACAGAGAAAACCAGATACCTTTATATACAGCTCACAGAAGATTATTTTAAGCAGGTAACAGGAGGAGAACTTGGTAACGATCTTAAAACCGGAACCCAAAAGTCGATCAGTCCGGAAATCGGGTTGATATTGCAGCAGATAATTTATCCTAAACACGAGGGTAGGGTAAAACGTCTGTTCCTTGAAGCCAGGATCTTTGAGTTGATTATTGCTTATTTTAATCAAAAACCAGAGAAACAAACACACGTTTTAAAAAAGGAAGATATAGAAAAGATTCTGTTGGCCAAACAATTGGTAGAGCATGATCTGCAAAGGCCTAATTCATTAATGGAACTTTCGCGTAAGGCTGGGATTAATGACTATAAACTTAAAAGAGGGTTTAAAGAACTTACCGGACATACAGTGTTTGGCTATTTATATAAAATCAGGATGGAAAAAGCGCACTATTTTCTATCCAAGGAAAAGAAAACGGTGAATGAAGTTGCCTTCCTTGTAGGTTATAAAAATGCACAACATTTTATCACTGCTTTTAAAAAACAGTTTCATGTTTTACCTGGAAGTTTAAACAAAAGCTAGAAATTTAGCGCAAACGTTTGTTTATTCTTTTACCTCGTTTACAATCAAATCAGACTCTACAATGGTGTTGTAGTAAGCTTGGTTCTCAGAATTAGGGCTATGAATAAGATCTAACAGAATATTAGCTGCTTTTTGTCCTTGTAAATAGGGGTATTGCTCAACTGAAGCTACCGGCGAATTATCCAGGTAGCTGATAATAGGCAGATTTGCATAACTCACTATGTCGAAATCATTAATTACATTCAGTTTTTTGAAATATTTAATCAGGAAAAGTGCTACATAATCGTTAAAGGCCACAATTGCTGTAGGTTTACGCTTATGATTCAAAAATTGATTGGCAGCATCGATGGTACCTTCCTCAGTTAAATCACAGTTCACAACCAACGATGGATCAAATTTTAAGCGGTTAAAAGTAATCGCCTGCATATAGCCATCTTTACGTTCCTCGCTTGCGTACAAGGTACTTGGGCCATTAATCATTCCAATACTTCTATGTCCTTTTTTCAAAAGATAGTTCACTGCTTTAATTGTTGCACTTTCTAAGCTACACGCCACATAATGCACGTTTTTAAAAGGAGGTATCCGGTCAAAAAATACGACAGGTATATTGAATGAATTGAGTTTTTCGAAATGATCAAATTTTGAAGTGTCTTTACTGATGGATACCAATAAACCATCTACCCGTTGATTTTTCATTTTTTCAACGAGCTTTACTTCCTGATCATAATTATCGTGCGACTGCGCAAAAATAACCGTATAGTTTTTCTTAATGGCTTCATCTTCAATTGCAGAAATAGCAATAGAGAAAAAGTGTTCAGATAGTTCAGGTAAAATTACGCCAATAGTATATGTTTTTCCTTTTTGAAAAAGAATTGCCGCATTATTAGGCTCATAGTTTAGAGACTTTGCCAACTGCTTAATTTTCTCTCTGGTTACCGCTCCAATGCTCGGATGATCGTGCAATCCCCTGGAAACACTGGATGGAGAAATGTTTAAGATTCTGGCTATTTCTTTGATGGTTGTTGGTTTCGACTGCATTCTGAGTGCTAAACTACATTAAATTTCTTCAATATGTAATAATACAAAATTAATCAAACGTTTGCGCTGTTTTTTTTTCTCATTTCTTTCCTCTGCTATATAAATATCAATACTTTCGGAAAAGCTAAAGACCATACGTTCTGGAAAATAATAATAGAAAAATTATAAATAGAAAGCAATTTTAGTCCCTTAAAAAACAAAATTGATATACAGTTATAAATTACATCCCAACGATTAACAATAGTGCCCCTTAATTTGGAGGGGTATTTAAACAAAAAAGACGAGAAGTGTTCGTACCACTTCCCGCCAAATTGGGTTATTTTCCTGCAAGCAGGCACAAAAGTTATCTAAGCTATATGTTTAACCCTTATTCAAAGGTATAAAATTTACGCTTGTTATAAATAAGGTAGTACATTATTCTAATTATTTTAAAGCTTTTACAGCAATACCTCAATAAGTTGAGGCATTGCTATTTAAACGCTTAAGAAGTAATCCATACGTCATAT
Source organism: Pedobacter borealis DSM 19626 (assembly GCF_000708285.2). Taxonomy (GTDB): domain Bacteria; phylum Bacteroidota; class Bacteroidia; order Sphingobacteriales; family Sphingobacteriaceae; genus Pedobacter; species Pedobacter borealis. The sequence continues at coordinate 49,440 of NZ_JAUG01000013.1, read as the reverse complement.
AACTCACTCAGGCTTCTTTTTTAAAATCATATTCCTACTTTGGTTTTATTAATTTTAAAAAATGATAGCTGTATACATTTTACTTTTTATCTTAACCGCGTTCTTCATTATAACGAACCTTCCTGTTTTTGGCCGTTTACCCAAGGGATTACGATTGGAAAAAATCCACCATTTGGATAACTATCGTGATGGTGCATTGCAAAATCAGTCGATAACATTAATGCAACCCGAAGGCGTAAGCTTTTTTAAGATTTTAAATGCATTTCTTTTCGAAAAACATCCCAATAAAGCTCCAAATAAAGCGCTTCATTTTATTACACCTAACTTAAACGGAAGTCCTAAAAGCGTTGCTCCTGAAATTATATGGTTTGGACATTCATCTTACCTCATCAAAGTAGAGGGTTTAAGAATTCTGGTTGATCCAGTTTTTAGTAAAACCCCATCTCCATTTTCATTTATTGGGAGTAAGGCTTTTTTAGGTACAGATGTTGTGAAAGCGGAAGAATTTAAGAATGTTGATATTCTGCTCATTACACACGATCATTACGATCACCTCGATTACAATAGTATTTTAAAAATTGCACCACAAGTTAAAACCATAGTTACTTCGTTGGGAGTAGGAGAACACTTAGAAAAATGGGGAATTAAAGCTGATAAGATCAATGAATTGTGCTGGAACGAATCGTTAACATTATTTAGTAGCCTGAAGTTAACAGCGGTTCCGGCAAGGCATTTTACCGGAAGAAAATTTAAAAGAAATCAAACCCTTTGGTCGGCCTTTGTATTGAAAACTGAAAACTACCAATTATTTTTGGGAGGCGATTCTGGCTATGATGCACACTTCGCCAAAATAGGTAAAGAGTTTGGCCCTTTCGATTTAGCCTTGCTCGAATGTGGACAGTACAATGATTATTGGCCGTACATCCATATGTTTCCTGAAGAAACAGTACAGGCCGCTATCGATTTAAAAGCAAAAGTTTTAATGCCTGTGCATTGGGGCAAATTTAGCTTAGCCATGCACCCCTGGAACGAGCCTATTAAAAGAGTGGTTTTAGCTGCAGCAGCAAAGCAGCTTCCTTTGGTTACTCCAAAATTGGGTGAAACAATAGTTTTAAATGAATATTTACCGACTGAAAACTGGTGGCTTAAAGAATAAAAACTAAACAATAATTGTACTATGGTGTTTAATTCTAAAATCAAATACAATTATGAAAACTGATCTTGTTGAAATTTTCCAGACCATTAGAGCCGGAATACAGCCCTATGCCACCCGCGGATATACGGTACACGAAAATTCGGAAAACGGGTATGATCTTTATAGTGAAAAAAACATTGAATTAAACGGTGAAAAAGTGACCGAACGATTTTTTACAGGTGTTTATATTAATGGGAATGCTGTAGAAGTTAAAATCAATACAGATGAATTTTCTACTACAAATCATAATTTAAGCGATTTTGGTAAAAACAAAGCGGGTTTTAAAATTTCAGCACTTGATGATTCTAAATTAAAAGAAGTAGAAACGCTGGTAGAAATTATCCATACTAACTTTAAAGAAAAAGAGTGGATTTAACAATCTGATGGTTAAATTTGCAGCAGATAATTTTTCTAAAAACCTTCTACTGATTGAATAATTTAACTTCTGACGTTAACTGGCATCATCAATTAAGCTTAGCACTTGCTAATAACAAAATTGGGTGCCTTCTTTTTTTAGAACATGAATTTCGATTATTACGGACTGATCCTCAATTGATCATTCATCTGGTAAGTTTAAACAATAAATTTACCCCACAACACCTCATTGGGCTGCAGGAAAAATATCGTCAGGAAGGCATTAAACTCATTCATCTTTGGGAAGATCTGTGGCAATCAAGACCAGATCAGGTTTTAGCGAGAATAAAATCTTTGCTGGGTAAAAATATCCGTATTCACGGTAGAAAAACCAAAGTATTCAAAATTACTAAACCTGTTGCCGATTCATTTTTAATTGAAAATCACTTGCAGGGCTCAGTAAGCAGCCGTTATAAAATTGGTTTATTCGAAAAAGAAGCGCTTGTAGCGGTTGCTACTTTTTCGGCACTACGTAAAATGAACCATACCGAAAATTATAAATCAGCAGAATTGATCAGGTTTGCCGTTAAAGCTGGCTATTCTATTACCGGAGGGCTTAGCAAGTTGATTGCTTTTTTCGCTGAAACGTATAAACCTAATGACCTGATGACTTATGCAGATCATGATTGGTCAGCAGGAGAAGCCTATATTAAATTGGGTTTTAAGCAAACGGCAACGTTGGAGCCGCAGACTTATGTTCTTGATAAAAATCTAAATCGTCAGCTTAAAAAGAGCCATCAGGTTTTGGCGCAGGAAGTGTTTAATACAGGAAGTTTAAAGTTTATCCTCAAATTTTAATGGACCAGCATAATCTCATCATCATTTTGGGTGCAACGGCATCGGGCAAAACGAAACTTGCTGTAAGTGTTGCTGATGCGTTAAATGGCGAAATTATTAGCGCCGATAGCCGTCAGGTATTTAAACGAATGGATATTGGTACCGGGAAGGATTTACAGGAATATCGGATTAATAAGAATACAATTCCTCACCACCTCATTGATATTTTAGAACCGGGAGAACGTTATCATGTAGATGCCTTTAAAAACGACTTCTACAAGGCCTTTGAATCTATAACAGGAAAAGACAAAATTCCCATTCTCTGTGGCGGAACAGGAATGTACATCCATAGCCTTTTGCAAAACCAAACTTTTACCGCAATTCCCGTAAATCAACAATTAAGAGATCAATTAAATTTATTATCAAAAGAAGCATTAATTTCAAAATTGCAAAATGATAAAAGCCTGAATATTGATCATGTTGACTTATCCTCAAAAAAGAGGTTGATCAGGGCACTGGAAATATCCCATTACCTCCAATACAATCAGCTAGAAGTTGTCGATAGACCAGTGCTCAAACCCATTATTTTTGGATTGAAGAATGAAGTAGAAGTAACCAGAGCTAAAATTCTAGTGAGACTGAACGAAAGATTTGAAGCAGGCTTAATTGAGGAAGTAGTACAGTTGCTTAAAGAAGGTATTAGTAAAGAAATGTTGGTTTTCTATGGGTTGGAATATAAATTCATTGTTAATTACCTGGATGGCTTATTCACATTTGATGAACTGAAACTAAAACTTGGCATCGCCATTTGCCAATATGCAAAACGGCAAAACACCTTTTTCAGGAAAATGGAAAAGGACAATGTTGAGGTTATTTGGCTCGATGCATCAGCACCTACAAACCTATTACAACAGTTGGTAATTGAAAAAGTTTCACTTAGCGAAAATTAACTTTTATTGGTCATCTTAATGTTGGTTTATGGCCTAAATAGTACTAAAAAAGGCATTCTGGCACAACCTTTGTATTCGTTGCAGCATATTAGTTTAACTCAAAAACAATATCTTAAAATGAAAACAATTACTAAAATCATTGCTACTTCAGCAGCTGTCGTGGCTTTATTCTTTACTACAAATGCTAACGCGCAATCTCGAAATTTAGGCATAGGATTAAATGTAGGTGCAGGAACAACAACAGGTTATGGCCTAGTAATAGGTGGAGATATTAGATATCAATTTAATGTTGACAAACAATTATCTATTCCTGTTACAGCTGGTTATAATAATTTTTCTAGAAAAGACTCTTTCGGAGGTGGAAGTTTTGGAATTATCCCAGTTAAAGCCGGTGCGAAATATTTCTTTAACGACTCTGGAGCAGGTGCTTATGGCTTAGCCGAACTTGGTGCTGGATTCGGTACTACTAAAGGTTCAGGCACTTCATTTGTTTATTCACCTGCGATTGGTTATGCATGGAGTAATGGTTTAGATTTAGCGGCTAAATACGAAGGTTATTCTAACAACGGAAGTATTGGTTTTGTCGGTATACGTTTAGCATACGGATTTAGCCTGTAAGCTAATCACAAATAATATTGAAAGCCTCCTTTTAGGGGGCTTTTTTATTTCATAACATTCTGAAAAAAATGAAAATCTACATCAGATATTTTAACGTATATAAACTAAACCCTTAATTAATAACTTAAAATATCTAAAATGAAAACAGTTACTAAACTTTTTGCAACGACTTTAACGGCCACTGCAATTTTAACCACGTCAAATCTAAAGGCACAAACAATGGGTTCTACTGAACCAACGACACCAGGAAGCGGTATGGCTTTTAAAATCGGGGTAGGCGTAAACGGTGGATTATTTCCAGACAAGTCTGAAATGAATTATGGTTATGGTGCAGATGTAAGACTTCAATATGATTTAAGTCCTTATGTGGCCCTTACTGCTTCAGGTGGTTATACCGGATTAAAATGGAAGGGAAGCCCGCTAAAATTCGAATTCATCCCTTTATTAGGTGGCGTTAGAGTGTTTCCGATCAAGAGAATGTATCTAAGTACCGAGTTAGGTTCAGGTTTGGCCATAAAAGATGGTGCTAATATGAACTTTATTTATACAGGCGGTTTAGGCTACGAGTGGAAAAATGGTTTAGATTTGGGTATAAAATACGAAGGTTATGTAAACAATAGCGCTTCTGATCTCTATTTCATGAAAACCGGTCAATTTAACCTGAGATTAGGATATAATTTCAAATTATAATTAGAACATCATTTAATTTAAAGTTCCGATGAAAATCGGGACTTTTTTATTTATTTACCATTTTAATTGCTATTTTGAGCCGAAAACCAAATACAATGAAAAGAATATTCGGATTAGTAATACTTACCGCTTTAATGGCCTGTAACCAGGCAGAAAAAAAATCTACAGAAACTAAAGATTCAACAAAAACAGATTCAGCATCGGTTAAAAATGAGGTTTCGATAAAAGATGAAAAGAAACTAGCCATATTTACGCAGTATGTAGATTTAAAAAATGCGCTGGTAAAATCTGATGCTGCAGCTGCCCAAAAAACTGCTGCAGTATTAAAAAATAGTTTAGCTGCCTACGAAGGTTGCGAACCTACTGCTGAGATTGCCGAAAAAATTGCTTCAAGTAACAACCTGGTTGCGCAACGAAAAGATTTCACCGTTTTAAGTGCCGATTTAATTGCTTTACTTAAAAATGCAGAAATAGAAAAAGGCACAATCTATGTTCAGCATTGCCCAATGGCGAATAAAGGAAACGGAGGTGACTGGTTATCAACCGAAAAGGAAATTAAAAATCCTTATTACGGTAACGAAATGTTAGAATGCGGTAGAGTTGCCGAGGAGATTAAAGCAAAATAAGGTGCTAAACCTGTTTTAATTAAGCATGATTGTTACGTCATTTTGACCAATTATTCATATTAATTTAACAGATTTGTTATGCATGTATATTAATTTTATATAATTTAGAAAGCTATAAACACAATACAATAATATGTCAGATATTGCAGAGATAAAAGTTGATGGTAAGACAGTAGAATTGCCAGTAATTACAGGAACAGAAGATGAAAAGGCCATTGATATTTCAAAATTAAGAGATCTAATAGGTTTTGTTACTTTAGATACTGGTTTTAAAAATACTGGTTCTACAAAGAGTAAAATCACTTTTTTAGATGGTGAAAAAGGCATTTTAAAATATAGAGGTTATTCGATCGAAGAGCTTGCTGCAAAATCGAGTTTTTTAGAGGTTATTTATCTGATTATTTATGGTGATCTTCCAACGCAAACTCAATTAGAAGGATTACAGGCCGAAATCAGCAAACATACACTCATTCATGAGGATATGAAGAAATTTTTTGATGGTTACCCATCAAGATCTCATCCAATGGGCCAATTAGGTTCCCTGATCTTCTCATTGTCTACATTCTACCCAGAGTGCTTAAAACCAAATCAAACCGCAGAAGAACAAGATTTAACCATTATCAAACTTTTGGCTAAATTCCCAACCATTGTTTCTTTCGTTTATAAAAAATCATTAGGTCATCCACTTATTTATCCAAAAAATAAATACGATTATGTAACCAATTTCCTTTGGATGACATTTGGACAACGTACAGAAGATTATGATGTAAATCCAATCGTGGTTAATGCGATGAATAAATTGCTTATTCTGCATGCAGATCACGAGCAAAACTGTTCCGCATCTACCGTTCGTATCGTAGGTTCATCTGATTGTAATTTATATGCTTCAATTGCTGCTGGTATTGCTGCACTTTGGGGCCCACTACATGGTGGTGCAAACCAGGCTGTAATCGATATGCTTGAGTTGATTAAAGCTGATGGAGGTGATACAGAGAAGTGGATTGCAAAAGCGAAAGACAAAAACGATCCATTCCGTATGATGGGCTTTGGGCACAGGGTTTATAAAAACTTCGATCCAAGAGCTAAAATCATTAAAAAAGCTTGTGATGATATTCTGGAAAACCTAGGCATTGATGACCCGATTTTAGAAATTGCCAAAAAGTTAGAAGAAGCAGCTTTAACTGATCAATACTTCATCGACCGTAAGTTATATCCAAATGTAGATTTCTATTCAGGTATTATTTACCGCGCATTAGGCTTCCCATCTGAAATGTTTACCGTTCTATTTGCTTTAGGCCGTTTACCAGGATGGATTGCACAATGGAAAGAAATGCACGAGAATAAAGAGCCGATTGGTCGCCCTCGCCAGATTTATGTAGGTGAAACAGATAGAGAATTTGTTGAGCTTAAGGATAGAAAATAATTTCATTAAGCATAAAAAACCACTCGATACTATCGGGTGGTTTTTTTTATTCGGGGTATTCCCTTAACAGTCGTCACCCTGAATTCATTTCAGGGTCTATCTCTTGCAAGAAAGATGCTGAAACAAGTTCAGCATGACGTTGCGCGCTAAGTAGCTACATAATAAATCAAATTGATCATTGCCATTTCCGATAACTTGAAGGCCACAGCATACAGAATCAAAATCCAGAAGATTTTAAATATCGTGCTCCAGGTTTTGCGCTGATAAAAAATGGTAAGGGCCTTAAACATGTACCAGAACAAAAATACCGTAACACCCACTTTAATAATATTACTTACCACAGAGTCTTCACCAAAAACATGTTTCATGATGGGTTGAGTAAAAATGGAGATAATAAAATAAACCATCATTCCATGGATGGTAAAAATCAGGTGATCTAAATAGTAAATGTGGTTTTTCCTGAAATTCCACATAATAAAAAGCGCCAATAAAGGCATCAGCAAAAAGAATTGTTTTGGTCGGTTATGTTCTAAAGTTTCTTGAATTACTTCTGATTTTTCACCGATATTAATTGCCCTTTTTTTGATCATCCGCTCATACCAATTATCCCGGTAAGCTAAAGGCAATTTTTCCTGCCTACCTAAATAAGCCGCATAGGTACTATCGTTCCTTTCGATATGGATATCACTAAAATCTTCGATCATATCGGCAATGGAATCAGATTTTAGCTTGTTGTTTTCAGCTCTAAGTCTATTTAATTCTTTTTCCTGATCTGCAAAAGTAAGCCCCTTAAAGTCTTTTGTTTTTATTACTTTATTAAGCGATTTTACAGTTCTATTCGCAATAGCTTTAGGCACTCCCGGAAGCTTCAGCGCCTTATTTACACTATCGGTAACATTTTCATCCTTTTTCTTTTCAAAGCTGATACCGATATCATGTTTTTCTTTTTGTCCATGTTTTGGTGAGTACACCACCAAAAAATATACGATGGAAACAAAAATATACATACTCACCGGATTAATATACCTGGCTCTTTTGCCAGCTAAATAATCGAGCGTAACCTGCCCGGGCTTTGTTAAAAGAGGAGAGAGGGTTTGAAAGAATTTATTGTCGAAATGAAAGTAATGCGCTATACTATGACTAATAAATGCCCAGAAACTTTCTTTTAACTCTAAATTTGGCTGACCGCAATCGCTACAATAATGTTTTTCTACATGAGCGCCACAGTTTAGGCAGTTGTGTTCTTTTCTATACTTACCAGCTGACATAGGATAAATCGAAATTATAAATGGTTAATGGCCTCTACTTCTGCTCGTGTATGTTTGTGTTTAAATATGACTACAAAAACTATGGCAATAACCAGCACATAAATGGTGAAAGATAACCAGATGTTGTGCCAGTCTTTCACATCTAAAGCCCTGCTTAAATTTCCATTTTCTAATACACTGATTCCTTTATTTTTCAAAAATTGAAGGAGATGTTTATTGTCTGCTTCGCTCTTTACGTATTTAGATAATGAATCAATACTGCTATAATAGGTAGTAAAATATTTATTGATCATCCAACCTGACACTAAACTTCCAAACACAGCTCCAAAACCGTTAGTCATCATCATAAATAAACCTTGAGCAGATGAACGTGTTTTTGGTGTGGTTGATGTTTCTACGAACAGTGATCCGGAAATATTAAAGAAATCGAATGCCATGCCGTATACAATACAAGAGGTAATGATCATCCATAAATTGGTAGAAGGATCGCCAAAGGCAAATAACCCGAAACGTAATACCCAGGCAAACATGGCAATTGCAATTACCCATTTAATCCCAAATCTTTTCAAAAAGAATGGAATAGCAAGAATAAACAGTGTTTCCGATATTTGAGAGATGGATAAAATGATCGTGGAATAGCGGATTACAAAAGATTCTGCAAAAACAGGGAATAATTTAAATTCATCCAGGAAAACATCACCATAAGCATTGGTTAATTGCAATGCAGCCCCTAAAAACATAGAGAAGATAAAAAACAAGGCCATTTTGTAATCAGCAAACAGCTTGAATGATTCTAAGCCTAGCTTCTGTGCGAATGTTTTTTTCTCACTGATCAGATTTAAAGGTTTACAGGCAGGAAGCGTGAAAGAGTATAATCCAAGCATTAATGCGCTAATACCTGCAATGTAGAACTGATTTGCACTTGCTTTATTCCCGGTTAAATTGGTAAGCCACATGGCTGCAATAAAACCAACCGTTCCCCAAACGCGGATAGGTGGAAAGTTTTTTACAACATCGAAGTTGCCGTTTTTTAACGTTGTGTAGCTAATTGAGTTACTTAATGCAATGGTTGGCATATAAAAACACATAGACACCAATATTACCCAAAAGAAAGTGTGCGGATCTTCTACTTGAGGCAGATAGAACATGGTGGCTGCGTAAAGGATATGTAAAATAGCATATAACTTTTCTGCATTGATCCATTTATCTGCAAGAATACCTGTTATGGTTGGCATAAATAGCGATGCAATGCCCATTGTAGAGAAAATTACCCCAAAATCTGCACCGTCCCATTGTTTGGTTCCGAACCAATAATTTGCAATCGTAATTAACCAGGCAGCCCATACAAAGAATTGCATGAAACTCATTATAGTTAAGCGAAACTTAACGTTCATAATAATAGTTTAGTTTGAATTATTGAAAGTAAAAGCTGAATATAGAACTATTTTGAATGATAATTCAAAATGAACCTAAATTATTTTAAACAATTTGGCTCATTTTAGAATTTAGCTTTTTATAGGAAGGACTTGAGAAAAAATCTAGACAAATTTTGATCAGATAAACATTTTTATGAGCAACACTACTAAGATGTTCCGCGTTTATTCAATTCATCTCTTAATCTTGCGGCCTTTTCATAGGCTTCTTCGGCAATGGCTTCCTGTAACTTTTGCTGAAGTTCTTCTAATGTTAAATCACCAAAACCTTGTTGCTGGGTTGAGGTAGGCAAGCTATCTGCTTCAGGTTCTTTTGCAATAGAATCCATATTTTCGAGAAAAAGAAAATCATTCCCTTCTATTACGATTCCGGCAGAAGCCAAAATAAATTCGTAAGTATAAATCATGGCATTAAACCTAACAGCCAAAGCAATGGCATCAGATGTTCTGGCATCAACTTCATGTGTGTTTTTACCATCACTGCAGATCAACTTTGCGTAAAAAACACCATCAACCAGATTGTAGATGATAATTTCCTGGATATTGATATGAAAAGTATCAGCCATCGATTTAAATAAATCATGTGTTAATGGCCTACTAGGAGTCATTTTCTCAATTTCTATAGCAATGGCCTGTGCTTCAAATGCACCAATAATAATCGGTAAGCGGCGGCGTCCATTTACTTCTCCTAAAACAAGGGCATAAGCACCAGATTGAGTCTGGCTGTAAGATAAACCTACAATATCTAATTTAACTTTTTTCATATTTGTTTTCCAAACCTCGCAGGTTTTGGAACCTGCGAGGTTTAAAGGTTTATTTTTATGCTTTATGTGCTTTTAATGCTTCAATTAACTTTGGTACAACCTCAAAAGCATCGCCAACAATACCATAATCGGCCACTTTGAAGAAAGGCGCTTCCGGATCTTTGTTGATTACTACAATCACTTTTGATGAACTAACGCCAGCCAAATGCTGGATAGCGCCAGAAATACCGATAGCAATATAAAGATTAGGGCTAATGGCAATACCGGTTTGACCAACGTGCTCTGAATGTGGTCTCCAGTCTGCATCCGATACCGGTTTAGAACATGCTGTAGCAGCACCCAACAAACCAGCCAATTCTTCGATCATTCCCCAGTTTTCTGGTCCTTTTAAACCTCTGCCAGCCGAAACTACCAATTCTGCATCAGGTAATGAAACTTTATCAGTTGCCCTAACAATCTCTTTAATAACAGTTCCTAAGTCTGATTGTTTAACATCAGCAGTAAAGGCCTCTATTGCCGCATCTGTAGCATTTTCTTTAACACCAAAAGCATTTGGATTTAAAGCAATTACTTTATTGGCCGATGTTAATTCGGTAATGGCAAAGGCTTTACCTGAGAAAGCCGTTTTCTTAACCGAAAATTTACCATCAGTACTCGGTAATTCTACCGCACCATCAGCTAAACCCGCTTTAAGTTTTACTGCAATACGTGGCGCTAAACCTTTACCAGAGAAAGAGTTAGATAAAACTACAATATCGGCACCTTCTTTTTCTGCTGCTGCAGCAATAACACTTGCATAGGCTTGATTTACAAAGGTTTTTAATTGATCGGCATTTACGTTTAGTACTTTTGATGCACCGTATTTACCCAATTCCTTTAATTCGCTGTCGGCTACATCGCCAATAGAAATTGCGGTTAAATGAGTTGATTGTTGATCGGCAATGGCTTTGGCATAAGATACGGCTTCAAACACAGATTTCTTAAATTTCCCCTCAGCTTGTTCTACATATACTAATACTGACATATATTTACCCCTAAATCCCCTGAAGGGGACTTTTATTTTTAAATGAAATTAATTCTATTTATTATCTCTTTTATTATTAGACAACTGGAAATTGCCAACTGCTTTATATTACTTTAGCTTCGCTGTGAAGTAAACCAATTAACGATTCTGTTTGGTCGGCAGGAATTAACTTAACCGTTCCGCGCGGAGCAGGGGTTTCATATTTCGTAACCTTGGTTACTTCTTCAATAGCAACTGCATCTACTACAACCAATGGTTTTGTTCTGGCACTCATGATACCACGCATATTCGGGATTTTTGGCTCTGCCACACCTTCAGCACAACTGGCAACAAACTTGCCAGAAACGGTTAAAACTTCTTTACCACCTTCAATTTCTCTCTCAATCGTCGCTGTATCACCATCAACATCTAATTTTTTGATAATAGATACTGAAGGGATATCTAAAAACTCACCAACCATTGCAGCAACCTGATTTCCATTGTAATCGATAGATTCACGACCAGTTAAAATTAGATTGAAATCTTTATCTTTTGCATATTCTGCAATCTGTTTTGCCACGAAATAAGCATCTCTAGGTGCCGCATTAACCCTAACCGCATCATCTGCACCAATTGCAAGCGCTTTTCTAATGGTTGGATCATTACCTGCTTCGCCTACATTAATAACCGTTACCGTTCCTTTACCGCCTTCAGTTAGCTCAATTGCCCTTGATAAAGCGATTTCATCATATGGATTAACAATATATTGCACTCCTGACGTATTGAATTCGGTATTATCATTAGTAAAAGTTATTTTTGTCGTTGTGTCTGGCACATTACTGATACAAACTAATATTTTCATATGTTAATAGTGGTTTTTATTGCTATGAAGCTATCGTAAGCCGAAATTTTTAGCTCATGATAATTTCATATGTTATATGTTTATTATATAAGGTCTTTCTGCAAATTTAATTAAAAAAGCAAGGAAATAAAATGTCATCAACCCGTTTAAGTAAGTTATTAGAATTTTTAGAAAGCGATCCAAACGATCCTTTTATACTATATGCTTTAGCCACAGAGTATAACGCACAAAATGATAAAGAAAAGGCCTATTCTTTTTACCTTCAGTTAACGGATAAACACCCCGATTATGTTGGCACTTATTACCATTTGGGTAAATTGCTTGAAAAAGATGATCAAAAAGAGAAAGCTATAGCCATTTATCAGAAGGGTATGCAAGTAGCACGCAACAAAAGAGACATGCACGCTTTTTCTGAATTACAGGGCGCATATAACACTGTTGCCGGATTAGATTATGAAGACGACTAGTTCAGTTAACAGTTATCAATTTTTAGTCCTGAGCTAATGCAAACAAAACCTATAGCTGCAAAAAAACAGTGGTTATTTATTAGAAACGTAATCTTTTTTACATTTACTTCTTTTGGAGGCGCACAAGCGCACCTGGCTTTGCTGCTTAAATACTTTGTTCAGGGCACTAAATTTATCTCAGAGGAAGAACTTTTAGAGTTAAATGCACTGGCACAGGTACTCCCTGGACCGGCATCCACCCAAACCTTGGTTGGGATCGCCTGGAAAGTTGGAAAACTTAAACTGGCCATTATTACTTTCCTGATCTGGATTTTACCTACAGCAACCATAATGACCTTTGCTGCAATCAGTTATGCTTTACTAGATCAAAAACAAAAATTTAACGATATTTTAGAATATATCCAGCCAATTGCATTGGGTATTGTAGCTTATGGTGCATGGAAACTTGGTAAAAAGGTTTTATCCTCTCAGGTTTCTATATTCCTTGCCATTGCTTCGGTTATTGCCACATTAGTTTTAAGAAATGCTTATGTGTTTCCATTGTCGATATTAATAGGCGGAATGATCTCTTCAGCCATCGAAACACCAAAAGAGGAAGCGGAGTTAAGGGTTAAACTTTTTTCAAATATCAATCCTAAAAAACTGGTCTACTTCCTAGGTGCTTTGCTTTTATTTGCCTTGGTAGGTGCAATTATAAACAGAACATCGCCCTTTAGTTTACCGATTCGTTTGCTCGAAAACTTTTATCGTAACGGAATATTGGTTTTTGGGGGCGGACAAGTACTTGTCCCTTTGATGTTTACCGAGTTTGTAGAGATGAAACATTATTTACCTTCATCTGGATTTTTATCGGGTTTTGCATTACAGCAGGCCTTACCTGGTCCAACATTTTCTTTTACGAGCTACTTAGGCGCATTAAGCATGAAGAATTTTGGTTACGGATTATGGGGCCAAATTTTAGGAGGATTGATTGGGGTTATCGGCATCAACTTACCCGGGCTAATCCTCGTTTTATTTATTGTACCGTTTTGGGACGATCTGAAAAAGATCTCACGGATCCGTCATAGCCTTTCCGGAATCAATGCCGTTAGCGTTGGATTTATTATTGCTGCTTTTGTGCTACTGTTAATACCGATGGGCTTTAACTGGATATTTTTAGGGATAATGGTCGCTACATTTTTGTTGTTAAATTTTACTAAAGTTAGTCCACCTGTTATTGTATTGGCAGGTATATTAATTGGATATTTATTTTAATATCATATTAGTTAACAGATTGTTATTTAGACTAATAGAAAAGGAGTTAGAACTTGGAAAGCAATTACGGCACACTGTAGGTTAATGTAGCCCCGCTATCACTGCTGCTCCGATGAAGAATCGGGAGCATTCGTTTTATCGGGTTTAGATTGGTTTGGCTTAGTGCTACTAGGTTCGGTTTTCCGTGCCAGTACTCATGGTTTTTAGTTCCAAATGAAGCAGAGATTTTCTTTTGTCACCCTGAGGGGGTAATTTATGATATAAAAATCAGTATTAATGACAGGTGAGTTTAAAAGATTAAATCTTCTCAGATTATCGTCATTGCGAGGAGAAACGACGAAGCAATCTTTCAAGCTAGTGATCCTTGCCATAAAGATTGCTTCGTCGGCTGAAAAAGCCTTCTCGCAATGACGATCGTTCTATTAAGTCTGCCATTGATAGCGGAAAAAAGCTAAAAAACTTATGCTAAAAATGGGATAGGTTTTGTTGCGTATAACAGCCAGATTGCTTATTCCTAAAACGGTGGATCATCATCATTATAATCGTCCATTTTTGAAGGGCGGATAATCACGTTGCTTTGTTTTTCAAAATCCTGTGATGGGTACATACCAGCTGAAGGATCAGCCGCAAATGAACTTGGCGGTGCATTAAAGTCTTCTTCCAAATCGGTAAACTTCACAAATTTACCCACGAATTTAAGTGGTACAATCCCGGTTTCACCGTTACGGTGTTTTGCAATGATAACCTCACCAATACCCGCTTGCGATCTTCCTTGCTCATCCTCGGTAATACCGTAATATTCAGGGCGGTACAAGAATAATACCATATCCGCATCCTGCTCAATTGAGCCCGACTCACGTAAATCGGATAACATAGGCCGTTTTCCTTGCAAACCTGGTCTACTCTCTACCGCACGACTTAACTGCGATAGTGCCAGCACCGGAACATCAAGTTCTTTTGCAACCGATTTTAGTGCCCTAGAAATACTACCAATTTCCTGCTCACGGTTACCACCGCCTTTTCCTTCGCCTTTACCATGCATTAACTGCAAATAATCGACAATTACCAATTGAATATCGTATTGTGATTTTAATCTTCTGCATTTTGCCCTGAACTCAAAAATATTTAGCGCAGGCGTATCATCAATTAATAGGGGAGCTTCGGTTAAACGGCCAATTTTACTGTGTAACTGCTGCCATTCCCATTCCTGTAAATTTCCTTTTCTGATTTTTTCCTGCTCTATTTCTGCTTCTCCAGAAATTAAACGATTAACCAGCTGAACTGACGACATCTCTAGCGAGAAAACTACCGTTGGTTTTGCAAAATCGACAGTGGCGTTTCTAGCACAGGTTAGTACGAAAGCCGTTTTTCCCATCGCCGGACGTGCAGCAATAATTACTAAATCCTGCTTTTGCCAACCACCAGTTATTCTATCTAGCCCTGTAAAACCAGTTGGCACACCAGTTAAACCATCGGTTTTGGTACGAAGCTCTTCAAGTGTGGCTAACGATTGTTTAATGATATCGTCCATTTTCTGTGTATCTCTACGCAGGTTATTCTGGGCAATTTCGAAAAGTCCTTTTTCTGCCTGATCTAAGAGATCGAAAATATCAGTTGTATCTTCGTAGGCATTTGTAATGATTTCGGTTGAAATCCTGATCAGTTCACGCTGAATATATTTCTGAGAGATAATACGTGCGTGAAACTCGATATTCGCTGCTGATGCAACTCTATTGGTTAAGTTGGTAATGTAGTAAGCGCCACCAACCATTTCTAAAGAGCCCAATGTTCTCAGTTCTGCCGTTACAGTTAAAATATCAACGGGGCGCGATTTTTGAAATAGAATATGAATTGCTTCAAAAATTTTCTGGTGGGCAATGTTATAAAAAACCTCTGGTTTCAAAACATCAATTACAGCAGAAAGCGCATCTTTTTCGAGCATTAACGCTCCAAGAACTGCTTCCTCAAGATCTAATGCCTGAGGGGGAATTTTCCCCTGTGAACTTATAGTATTACTTAACCTGCTTTTTCTAGCAGTTATACTGTTCTTTCCGCCTTGTTCATTATCGATACTCATTCCACAAAAGTAATCAAATTTTGATGCGGTTGTTCGAATTAGTTACTAGCTGTTTGTTAACAAATTGAAGCATAATCAGATTAAATTTTATTGGATTTATGATGCCATATAAATTTTTAAACAATTAAATGTTAATAAGGCGCACATTGTTTAGGGCTAAAACATTTTATTTGAATACTTTTGCCTAACAATTTCAAAACATGGATAATTTTAGAAGACCGCAACGCGCAAAAGAGAATAATGAGTTTGTATTCGGCATCAGGGCCGTAATAGAAGCCGTTAAAGCAGGAAGAGACATTGAAACCATTTACCAGCAACGCGGTCTGGGCGGCGATCTTTTTCTAGAATTAAAAGCCCTTCTAAAAGATACTTTGATTCCCTTAAATTCGGTTCCAATCGAGAAGTTGAATCGCATGTCGCAGAAAAACCATCAAGGTGTAATTGCGGTTATTTCGCCGATTACCTACCAGAATATTGAAGACATTATTCCAACCGTTTTCGAAAAAGGTGAGGTCCCATTAATTTTGGTTTTAGATAGTGTTACCGATGTGCGTAACATGGGTGCAATTGCACGTACGGCCGCCTGTGTAGGGGTGCATGCCATTGTAGTTCCTTTAAAAAATGCTGCACAGATCAATGCTGATGCCATTAAAACCTCGGCAGGTGCCTTATTTAGTATTCCGATTTGTCGCCATGCTAACCTGCATAAAACCTGTTTATTTCTACAGGAAAGTGGTCTGCAGGTTGTAGCCTGCACCGAAAAAACCAGTGACTTTATCTATGCGCCGGATTATACCATGCCTACAGCAATTGTAATGGGATCGGAAGATGAAGGAATTTCTAACGATCTTTTAAGGGTAGCCGATCACCTGGCTAAAATACCAATGGCCGGAAAAATCGAATCGTTAAATGTTTCAGTAGCTGCTGGGGTAATATTATATGAGGCCGTTAGACAGAGAACGATCTAAAGCTAGATATAAAAAGGAAGAGGGAATTTAATATCGATTAGTACGTTCTATGGGGCGTCTTCCTGAACTTGTTTCAGGATCTTACGTAATAGATTAGGATAGGAAATATAAGATGGATGATGAAAACTATGTTACATCATCCATCTTACATTTATTTAGATGAATTTATTGCCAAAACGCGATTTAACCTCCGCAACAAACTCTTTAACCTTTTGCTCTTCATTTCTTGGACAGATCATCAGCATATTATTGTTTTCTACAACAATGTAATCGTGCAGCCCCTGTAGGATAACCAATTTATCTTCTGGAACATTTACCATACAGTTTGATGAATCGAACATCAGTACCTGTTGTGACGGGATAACGGCATTACCCACATAATCTTTCTCTGCCATTTCATAAATAGAGGCCCAGGTTCCTAAATCAGACCAACCGAAATCAGATGGAAGCACGTAAACATTTTCTGCTTTTTCCATAATTCCGAAATCTATTGAAATATTGGTGCATTGAAAATAAGCATTATTGATAAAGGCTTTTTCTCCTTCAGTATTCAATTCAGACCTGCCGATATTAAATATTTCATACATATCTGGCAGATGTTTTTCGAAAGCACTTAAAATCGCTTTAGCCGACCAGATAAATATCCCGGCATTCCACAAGAAATCGCCGCTTTGTATAAATGATTTTGCCAATTCTAAGTTCGGCTTTTCGGTAAATGTTTTAACCTTATGCAGATCAGTGTCGGTATTAAGCACATAATCAGTATGTTGAATATAACCATAGCCCGTATCCGGACGGTTTGGTTTAATACCCAATGTGATTAAACAATCGTTTTTCGAAGCCGCGTCTAATGATTGCTCAATAGACTGTATAAAACCATCAATATTGGCAATGGTATGATCAGAAGGGGCAACAACTATGGTGGCGTTCGGATTTAATTCAGCTATTTTTAAACTTCCATAAGCAACACAAGGAGCTGTATTTCTTAACAATGGTTCGGCTAAAATTTGATTTGCACTGAGCTGTGGTAATTGCTCTTTTACTAAATCCGAATAAATTTCGTTGGTAACAATAAAAATATTTTCAGGAAGGCAAATTTTTAAAAATCGATCGTAGGTGCTCTGTATCAAAGTTTTACCTACACCAAAAAAATCGATAAACTGTTTTGGGTATTCTGTTCTGCTTACTGGCCAAAAGCGACTTCCGACACCACCGGCCATAATCAATGCATAATAGTCTTTATTCATTTTATAAATTAAAATTACACGATGCCTTCGTTAAGGAGATCGTGTAAATGGATAATGCCAAAGTAAGTATTTTGTTCTAGAACTAGCAACTGCGTTATATTGTTTTGTTTAATAATATCTAGGGCATCAACCGCTAAAGCATTAAATTGTATGCTCTTTGGCGTTCTGCCCATGATATCTTCAGCTTTTAAGTTTGCAATAGAATTGTTATTTTCTAACATCCGCCTTATATCACCATCCGTAATGATGCCAAGCACCTTATCGTCGCTATCAACAACAACAACAGCACCCAAACGGTTTTTACTAATTTCTATTAACACATCTTTAACTGATGCAGATGGGTGTATGGAAGGTTTCTCATTAGACAAAGCCAGATCCCGTGCTTTTAAATAGAGTTTTTTGCCTAATGCCCCGCCTGGGTGATATTTAGCAAAATCGGATTCATTAAAATCTCTACATTCCAATAAACAAATAGCCAGGGCATCGCCCAATGCCAATTGCGCCGTTGTACTGGTAGTGGGTGCCAAATTATGCGGACAAGCTTCTTTTTCGAAAGAAGTGTTCAAAATCAGATCGGCCTGCTCGGCTAAAAAAGAATTCAATTCACCAACCATCCCGATGAGCAGATTGCCAGATGTTTTCAACAAGGGGGTAAGCACTTTTATTTCTGGTGTGTTTCCACTTTTAGAGAGGCAGATTACAATATCATCTACCTGGATCATCCCCAGATCGCCATGAATAGCATCTGCGGCATGCATAAAAATAGCAGGGGTGCCTGTTGAATTAAAAGTAGCTACCATTTTTTGTGCAATGATTGCACTCTTTCCTATACCAGTAACAATTACCCGTCCTTTGCCATGTAAAATGCTTGATACGACTTTTTCAAAATCGCTGTTAATATTCTTTGCAACATTTAATATTGCTGCTGCCTCAAGCTCTAATGTGCTTACAGCCGATTGGATTATTGATTTTTTACTTTTCAAAGAGAAAATAATTGTCTGTTAATACTTGAAATTCTTGTAAAATTATGTTATTTTGGATACAAAAATAGCATCGCATATTTTATTACACAAAATGGACGTGAAAAAGTCGTTATTTGATAACCTACAAAATTTCTTCGGGTTTGACAATTTCAAAGGTGATCAGGAGTCGATCATTACAAATATTTTAGAAGGCAATAACACATTTGTTATTATGCCAACAGGCGGAGGGAAGTCTATTTGCTATCAGTTACCCGCTTTAATGAGCGAGGGAACAGCAATTGTAATCTCTCCACTAATTGCATTGATGAAAAACCAGGTTGACCAATTAAGGGCTTTTGGTGGAAATGACAGTATTGCTCACTTTCTTAATTCATCCCTAAATAAATCTGAAATTACTCAAGTTAAATCTGATCTTTTAAGCGGTCAGACTAAATTATTGTATGTTGCGCCAGAGTCTCTGGCGAAGCAGGATAATATTGAATTTTTAAATCTGATTAAAATCTCTTTCGTTGCCGTTGATGAAGCGCATTGTATCTCTGAATGGGGGCATGATTTCAGGCCAGAATACCGTAAGATTAAACAGGTTATTGCAGGATTGGGGAATAACATTCCAATTATTGCATTAACCGCAACTGCTACGCCAAAAGTACAGCAGGATATTATGAAGAATCTTGGAATGACGGAAGCAACGTTGTTTAAATCCTCATTTAACAGGCCCAACTTATTTTACGAAATCCGCCCTAAAAGAGACATTACCAAAGAAATTATTAAGTACATCAAGTCTAATCCGGGGAAATCGGGGATTATTTACTGCCTTAGCCGTAAAAAGGTTGAAGAAGTGGCAGAAGCATTAAATCTGAATGGAATTAGTGCCTTGCCTTATCATGCGGGGTTAGACCCAAAGGTTAGAGCTGAAACGCAGGATAAATTTTTGATGGAAGATGCTGAGGTTATTGTTGCAACCATTGCCTTTGGTATGGGGATCGATAAACCCGATGTTCGCTTTGTGATTCACCATGACGTGCCTAAAAGTATGGAGGGTTATTACCAGGAAACTGGCAGGGCCGGACGTGATGGTGGCGAAGGCGTATGTATTGCTTTCTACGCTCAAAAAGACGTAGACAAGCTGGCTAAATTTATGAAAGATAAACCAGTTTCGGAACGTGAAATTGGTACGCAGATATTAAAAGAAGTGATCGATTATGCTGAATCTGGTGTATGCCGACGTAAGCAGATCCTTCATTATTTCGGTGAAAACTTTAACGAAACGGGCTGTAACTGCATGTGTGATAACTGTAAAAAGCCTAAAAAGCAATTTGATGCAGAAAGTCAATTGTCAACCGTTTTGAAATTTATCGAAAAATCGGGCGAAAAATTTGATGATGCACACTTGTTAAACGTATTTTTAGGTTTAGAAACCGCTCAAACCATTGCTTACGAACACAGCAAGATTCCTGAATTTGGAATCGGTAAAGAAGAAGGCGAGCTGATGTGGAAATCGATTATCCGCCAGGCTGTTCTAAATAATTACCTTTTTAAAGACATTGACAATTACGGTTTATTAAAGTTAACCAAACAGGGAAGAGATTTTATTATCAACCCTTATAGCCTTAAATTCATACTAAACGAACCAATAGAGAACGGTGCTGATGACGATGACGATGATGTAAAACAAGGTACAGGTGCTTTAGATACCCATCTTTTATCATTGCTTAAAGAGCTACGTAAAAAAATTGCGAAGCAAAAAAGTGTTCCACCATTCGTAGTTTTCCAGGATCCCTCTTTAGAGGAAATGTGCACACATTACCCGATTACGACGGAAGAGCTTCGCCAGATTTCTGGTGTAGGTTCGGGTAAAGCAATGAAATTCGGGACACCTTTTATCGAATTGATCAAAAAATATGTCGAGGATAACGATATCGAACGTCCAATCGATTTGATTATTAAAACTCAGGCCAATAAATCGCAGATGAAGGTTTCGATCATTCAAAATATCGACAGGCAGATTGGTTTGGAAGATATTGCCGATTCGAAAGGCATTACTTATGAAGAAATTCTGAAAGAAGTAGAATCGATTGTAAACTCTGGTACTAAACTTAACCTAAACTATTTCATTGATGAAGTAATTGATGATGATAGACAGGATGAAGTATTTGACTATTTCAGAGCTGCTGAAAGCGATTCTATCGATGAAGCACTTAACGAGTTAGGCGAAACCGATTATACCCGCGAAGAAATTCAATTGATGCGGATTAAATTCATGTCAGAACTAGGAAATTAAAAATTAGGTGTGAGATCGGAGAAGCTAGATTTGAGACAAACTCAGATCTTAGATCTTATGTCTCACATCCAACATCTTAACTATGCTTAACTATTTAGATAAATTAAAAAATACAGATTCGGGAAATTTCTTTTTAATGGCTGGTCCATGCGCTATTGAAGGCGAGGATATTGCCATGAGAATTGCCGAAAAGATTATTACAATTACTGATAAACTTCAGATCCCATATATTTTTAAAGGTTCGTACCGAAAAGCAAATAGGAGCAAAGGAAGTTCTTTTACAGGGATTGGCGATGAAAAAGCTTTGCGCATTTTAGAAAGGATTGGTAGAGAATTTGGTGTGCCAACAGTTACCGATATCCATGAAAGTGGCGAGGCCGCAATGGCAGCTGCTTATGTAGATGTATTGCAGATCCCTGCATTTTTATGTCGCCAAACTGATTTATTAATTGCTGCCGCCGAAACTGGAAAAGTAGTAAACGTTAAAAAAGGTCAGTTCCTTTCTGCAGGTTCTATGAAATTTGCCGTTGAGAAAGTAAAAGAAGCCGGAAACAACAAAGTGATTTTAACAGATAGAGGTAATACTTTCGGTTATCAGGATCTGATTGTTGATTACCGTGGTTTACCCGAGATGCAGGGTTTCGGTGTTCCGGTAGTAATGGATTGCACACATTCCCTACAACAACCTAATCAAAGTAGTGGTGTTACTGGTGGTAAGCCAGAATTAATTTCAACTATCGCTAAAGCAGCAATTGCAGTAGGAGCAGATGGTTTATTTATTGAAACACACCCTGATCCTGCAAATGCAAAATCAGATGGTGCCAATATGTTACATTTAGATCTGTTGGAAGAAACTTTAACCAAACTGATCCGAATCAGACAAGCTATACTTTAATTTTGACTAGCCCGAAAGTATTTCTTACTGCAGAGTGGCGTAAACTGGCTTTGGCGCAGTATGCTGTGGATAAAGAAATACTTTCGGAATACTTGCCCGCACATACTGTACTGGATGATTGGCAGGGCAAGTATTATGTGAGTTTAGTCGGCTTTATGTTTGTTGATGTTAAACTACGGGGCTTTAATATTCCATTTCACACTAATTTCGAAGAGGTTAACTTAAGATTTTATGTCAAATTTAAGGATGGAGATACGTGGAAAAGAGGCGTGGTATTTATTAAAGAATTTGTACCCAAGCCTGCCATCACCTTTGTAGCCAACACCATTTATAAGGAGAATTACCAAACATTTCCCATGAAACATGTTTGGATTGAACAAGAACATCAGCTTGAGGTAGATTATCGCTGGAAGAACCAAACCTGGCATAATTTTTCACTTATTTCTTCTTCAAAGGCAGAAGAAATACGGATTGGTAGCGAAGAAGAATTTATTACAGAGCATTATTGGGGTTATACTAAAATTGGAGCGAATAAAACATCTGAATACGGTGTTGAGCATCCGCGCTGGCAAACTTATCCGGTAAAAGACTATAAAATTGATGTCGATTTTGGAATTAACTACGGAAATGATTTTTCTTTTTTAAATGACGCTAAGCCTGATTCTGTATTCCTGGCTGAAGGCTCTGAAATAAGGGTGTTAAAAGGAAAAAAGTTTTAATATTAAAAATACTTTTTGTCATTCTGAATGCAATGAAGAATCTTTATAAATAGATTTTCATCTGTGTTCATAAGTTAAGGATTCTTCACTAAGTTCAGAACAACAAAGTTACCATTATATCCTATGATAGTCTCCGCGCCAATTTTTAATGGCTTTTTTGATCTCATCAGGAGATAACTTATCAGCCAAAGCTTTATCAACCAAAGCCAAATATTCTTCATCACCAGCAAAACGCAAAGCCATAATTTGCCCCATTCTCAGCTCACTCGGAAGTGCTTTACCTGTAAGAATGTAATAACGTAATTTTTCTTCGGCTCTTGCAGCTCTATCCTGTGCCTTAAGTGCAAACATCCGTGCCATTACAGCTATAAAGGCAATCAGGAAAAATGCAAGCACAAGCAAGCCCGTGATTATAGTAGGTACGGCTATGCAACAATAAATGGCAAAACCTAATCCTAAAACCGCTAAGGGTATTGTAAAAAAATGAAAAGGTGGATAAAATCTCTTATGGTTTCCGTAATGCTGAGACATCTTGAGTTTTTTAAGTAATACTTTATATGTTTATATTTTAGTAATTACAAACGATGTTCTACGATTGTTTTTCCTACCTGATTCCGTTTTATTATCAGCGATCGGTTTACTTGCTCCAAAGCCCTTAAAGGTAAGCCTTTTAGCATCAATACTATTTTTGATCAGGTACTCATAAACTGCATTGGCACGGTTAAAAGACAACTTTTCATTCAACTTATCATCGCCAACATTATCGGTATGGCCCTGAATCTCAATCTGTACGTTTTCGTTTTGGTGCAAAAAATCGATAAGCAGATCCAGTTCACGGATAGAGGCGGGCAAAAGATTAAACTTATTGGTATCAAAGAAAATGTTTCTTAAGGTTACATTTCCACCTTGCTTTATTTTTTCGATGTAAACTTCAATCTGGTAAGGTTTATTGATATCTCCCGCCTTGAGCTCAAAGTTTTCAGAGTAAAACATATAGCCTTCAGCATTTACATTAAACAGATAATTACTCCCAACAGGCATTACCGCTAAAAACTGACCGGTTTCTGGATCAGTATAATCATCGAAAACAGTTTTATTGCTTTTCAGATCAATCACTTGAACATTACTTTCGATCGTTTTTTTAGTATCCCGGTCCCTTACAATTCCTTTCACATAAGAAACCTTCAGCGGTTTAGCGATTTCAGGAATTCCAAAACTATAAATATCCTGTAAGCCAAAACCTCCTTTTAAATTCGAAGAAAACAAGCCGAAATTTCCATCGGCACTTACTACCAAGCCACTTTCATCTTCGAAAGAATTGATCGGATAACCGATATTAATTGGGCTTTGCCACTTGCCATCATTATCCATTCTGCTATAATAAATATCTTTGTTTCCAAAACCTGGCCAACCATCAGAAGAAAAATACAAAGTTCTTCCATCAGCATGTAAAAATGGTGTATTTTCATCATAAACCGTGTTGATATCAGGCCCAAGGTTAATGGCTGGTCCCCATTTGGCATCATCGGTAATGGTGCTTTTCCATATGTCGTACCCTCCTGAGCCACCAGGTCTGTTGCTTATAAAATACAAGGTTCTTCCATCAGGACTGATTGCCGGTTGTGATTCCCAATATTCTGAATTAACGGGTTTCCCAACATTGTAAGGTTCGCCCCAATCTTTTCCCTCACGGTGTGAAACATAAATATCACACCTACCTAGGCCATCTGGTCGGTTGCATCCCGTAAAAAAAAGGTACTTCCCATCAGGTGAAATGGTTTGGGCCCCTTCATTGTATCGAATAGTATTTATTTTGCTGGATAAGGGAGTAGCGGCATCCCATTTATTATTTTTAAGCTGTGATGTCCAAAAATCTTCATTACCATTTAGCTGACGCGTAAAAACCAAAGTTTCACCATCAGCTGTTATCGCAGGAAAGTACTCAGCATCTGTTGTATTTACACCTTCACCTAAATTTGCTGGACTATATTTTACGGGTTTCTTGGTTGCTATGGTAGCGAAATCACAATCTAAAAGATATTTCTTTGCTCTTCTTGCTCTATCAGATGAAGAATCTAATAACAAAAATTCACTAAAATGCTGTTTCGATTTTAAATAATCTTGAGTTGCAAATTCGGTTTCAGCCAAGCCATAAATTACAGCCGGAGCTACAGTTTTATTGATCAATATGGCTTTTTCGTAAGCAGCTTTGGCTTCAGCATACTTTTTTTGTGCCTTATAAACGCCAGCAAGTACCATGTAGGCATTCTGAAATAAAGGATCAGCTTCAACCGCACTTTTTAATACCTGTTCGGCAGCAGCATAATCCAATTTATCAATAAATGGACCTGACTTTTCAAAAAAAACCTGTGCTTTTTTATTTAGGGAGCTTTGCCCAAAACAATAAATACTCAGAATGCTAAAGAAGAGGGTTAAGCGGAATTTCATTACATTAACATTTGGTTATAAAGCTAATGTATTGTTTTTAAGGAATATTTAAAAATTTGTGCGTTTGCAAAGAAATTTCCCATTTTGGGTTTGCCATTACATAATCAATAATCAATGGTGTAATTTCTTTTGATTTAGACCATTCTGGTTGGAGATATAATTTACAGGTAGGAGACACCATAGCCGCGTATTCTTCAGCCCATTTAAAATCACTTTTATTAAAAACGATAACTTTTAATTCGTGCGCAAAAGGTGTAATATCCGGCCTTGGTGCTTTAAATTTCTTTGGTGATAAACAGATCCAGTCCCAATTTCCAGAAAGTGGGTAGGCCCCAGATGTTTCGATAAAGGTAAGAATACCTCTTTCCTTTAATTTATTGGTTAAATAATCCAGGTTATAAATCAAGGGTTCGCCACCAGTAATTACAACAGCCTTGCCCGGAAATTTATCGGCGTTTTCAACAATTATATCCGAAGCCGTAAGTGGATGCATTTCGGCATCCCAGCTTTCTTTCACATCGCACCAATGGCAACCTACATCGCAGCCCCCTAAACGGATAAAATAAGCTGCTTTACCAGTATTAAATCCTTCGCCCTGTATGGTATAAAATTCTTCCATTAAAGGAAGTAATGTGCCGTCTTCTGGTATGTCTTGTTTCATTTTTGAGGATGCAAATATCCTAAAAAAATATGGTGATGCTGTTCCTCTTTTGAAATTTAATGTAAAGATGAAATAAGACTGATATTTATTTGCCGTATTTTAGCTGTATGAAGTGGTTTAAGGCGCTAAATAATAATCAAATTCCCCGTCCTGATACAATTAAAACAATAGAAGTTGCGGGAAAACAAATTTGTTTGATTAACAATGAAGACAAAATTACAGCAACTCAATCGCATTGTCCCCATGCTGGCGGTCATTTTAGTGGCGGCTGGTGCAAAAACGGGCATCTGGTTTGTCCAATCCATCGGTACGAATACAGTTTAACCACGGGAAGGGGAGCAGAGGGACAAGGTGATTATATCAATATCTATCCGACCGAATTACGCGAAGATGGCCTCTATATCGGTTTTGAAGAAAGCTGGTGGAGTAAACTTTGGGGGTAGACTGGTATGAGTCGCTATGCTGAGTTTGTTTAGTAGAAAAACTAATTAACCTGAGTTCGATTATTAAATCTCATTTTGTGGCGTTTTAATCAAGTTTTCTGTTAAGACGGTCGTCACCCTG
Source organism: Pedobacter borealis DSM 19626 (assembly GCF_000708285.2). Lineage (GTDB taxonomy): Bacteria > Bacteroidota > Bacteroidia > Sphingobacteriales > Sphingobacteriaceae > Pedobacter > Pedobacter borealis. The sequence continues at coordinate 22,853 of NZ_JAUG01000013.1, read as the reverse complement.
AATTTATTTCAGGGTCTTTCACGCTAAAAAGATGCTGAAATAAATTCAGGGTGACGATAAAGCTGGATTAGGCGTGTATAAGATATGATTTTCAGCTAATAATTATCGAACTCAGGTTAATTAAGTAAATATCTTTTAAAAAATTCCTGACAGTTCAATATTTCAATTTCAGAGAAATAAAAATCTTCAATATCTTCTGTAATAATACATTTACAATTAACAGATTTGGCCGCGTAATATTCTAAACCATCTTCAAAATCGTGAATTGATTTGTTGGACAAGGTATCCAAAACACCTTTTGATAAATTTTCAGCAATCTTAATATGTTGGCAAAGCAAATCGATTTTCTGCTTGGCCAATTGAGATTTGTGTTTCTTTTCGGCAAAGTAAAAAGCAATGGCCAAACAAAGTGGAGTAGTATATATTTCAAATTTTGGATGCGATGCCAAACTCAAAATCCTAGAAGAATAAGTAAACAATGGATATTCCTTATTCAATACTGAAACGAGAACATTGGCATCTAAAAATATCTTCATTAATTACTTTTTAGAAGAAAAATACTCGTTTTTTGAATCTTTACGTGTTTGTTTTGGCATTTTTTTATATTCTACTTCCCCCTCAGCAACCATACTTACCCAATCAGAAATTGGAAAGTCTTCTAAAGATTTGTATTCTTTAGCAGTTACCTGAGTTAAGAGGTGTTCTATTAATCGCGATAAGCTAATGTTGTTTTCAGCGGCATATTTTTTTGCCCTTGCTACAACATCTTGATTAAAACTTAAAGTTAACTTAGTGTCCATCTAATTAAATTTTAATTCAAATATAACAATTGTACGTAAGGATTTAAAATATTACACGTAAAAAAAACAGCTCAAATATTTGAGCCGATTTTTAATATCTATAATGATATGTTTCACTTTAGTCTTTAAGCTTTTACCTTTTCGCTTATGAATAAATTTCTTTTCTAGCAGATGCTAATGTGTTTTTCAATAAACCAACAATGGTCATTAAACCTACACCACCAGGAACAGGCGTAATGTATGAAGCTTTTGGTGCTACATTTTCGAAATCTACATCACCATATAACTTAAAGCCAGATTTGGTTTCAGCAGAAGTTTCGCGGTTAATACCTACATCGATAATAATGGCACCAGGTTTAACCATATCGGCAGTAACAAAATTCTTTTTACCAATAGCGGCAATCACAATATCTGCTTGGAGAACCTGTTCTTTTAAATCTTTAGTACGAGAATGGGTAAGTGTTACAGTACAATTGCCTGGATTGGCATTGCGGGCCATTAAAATGCTCATTGGGCTACCCACAATGTTACTGCGGCCAACAACCACACAGTGCATTCCGGTAGTATCGATATTGTATTCCTGTAGCATCAATAAAATACCATAAGGTGTAGCCGGGATAAAGCAAGGCAGGTTACGCATCATCCTACCTAAGTTTACAGGATGGAAGCCATCTACATCTTTACGGTGATCGATCTTTTCGGTAACTTTCTCCGGATCGATGTGTTTTGGCAAAGGCAATTGAACAATTAATCCGTCTACATCATCATCCTGGTTAATTTCTTCAATTTTCGCCAATAACTCAGCTTCAGTTACCGAGTTATCATACCTATGCAACGATGATTTAAAACCAACTTTTTCACAGTTTTTCATCTTACTGGCCACATAGGTTTCGCTACCACCATCATTGCCCACTAAAATGGCAACTAAATGTGGTTTGCGTCCACTTTTATTTAAAAATTCGGCAGCTTCTTCTGCAATTTGAATTTTAACTTTTTCTGATACGTATTTACCGTCTAATAATACCCCTAAATCCCCTGAAGGGGACTTTGAATTTGCATCGCTCATATAACTTGCTTCGTTATAATTTTATAATTTAAGATTTAACTTAATAAAACTCGCCAATAATTCCCCCTTCAGGGGGCTAGGGGGTTAATCTAATTTCAAAACCGCCATAAATGCACTTTGTGGAATCTCTACGTTTCCAACCTGGCGCATACGTTTTTTACCTTTTTTCTGCTTTTCCAATAACTTACGTTTACGGGAAATATCACCACCGTAACATTTAGCCGTTACATCTTTACGTAAAGCACTCAGTGTTTCGCGGGCAATAACTTTAGCGCCAATTGATGCCTGTATTTTAATCTCGAATTGTTGACGAGGGATTAACTCTCTTAATTTCTCACAGATTTTCTTTCCAAAATCGTAAGCATTGCTACGGTGAATCAGTGAGGATAACGCATCAACAGGCTCATCGTTTAACAATAAATCAAGGCGTACCAAATCAGATTTGCGGTAACCAATTTGGTGATAATCAAACGAAGCATATCCTTTAGAAAGTGTTTTTAACCTGTCATAGAAGTCAAATACGATTTCGGCCATTGGCATTTCGAAAACCAATTCAACCCTGTCTGATGTTAGATATGATTGATTAATAATCGCTCCCCGTTTTTGGATACAAAGCGACATTATTGGACCAACAAAGTCAGCCTTGGTAATAATATTTGCTTTAATGTAAGGTTCTTCAACCGAATCCAATTTACTTGGATCTGGCAAATCAGATGGGTTATTTACAATAAACTCATCACCTTTTGTAGTGTGTGCAATGTACGATACGTTGGGAACCGTTGTAATTACAGTCATATCGAACTCGCGTTCTAAACGCTCCTGGATAATCTCCATATGCAGCATTCCTAAGAAACCACAACGGAAACCAAATCCTAATGCGGCAGAACTTTCAGGTTCGAAAACGATAGAAGCATCATTCAACTGCAACTTGTGCATGGCTTCGCGAAGTTCTTCAAATTCATCCGTATCAACAGGGTAAATACCCGCAAAAACCATTGGTTTAACCTCTTCGAAACCTTGAATGGCATCTAACGAAGGCCTCGCCACAGTCGTAATCGTATCACCAACTTTCACTTCTCTGGCTTCTTTAATTCCAGAAATAATGTAACCCACATCTCCGGTTTTCACCACACTACGTGGCGACATATCCAGCTTCAAAATCCCGACTTCATCAGCCAGATATTCTTTGCCAGTATTAATGAACTTTACTTTGTCGCCTTTTTTAATTTCGCCGTTTACTACTTTATAATAAGCAATAATTCCCCTGAATGAGTTAAAAACAGAGTCGAAAATCAAAGCTTGCAAAGGTGCTTCTGGGTCACCAACCGGAGCTGGAACACGGTCTACAATGGCTTGGATAATATCAGGAATACCCATTCCGGTTTTACCCGATGCAGGAATAATATCTTCTCGTTTACATCCAATTAAATCAATAATCTGGTCTTTTACTTCCTCTGGCATTGCCCCAGGTAAATCCATTTTATTTAAAATCGGAATAATTTCAAGGTCGTGTTCAAGTGCTAAATATAAGTTCGAAATGGTCTGTGCCTGAATACCTTGCGAAGCATCAACGATAAGTAATGCACCCTCGCAGGCTGCGATGGAACGCGAAACTTCGTACGAAAAATCTACGTGTCCAGGTGTATCAATCAGGTTGAAATTATATTCAATATCACCAACTTTATAGTTCATTTGTATGGCATGACTTTTAATTGTTATGCCTCTCTCACGCTCTAAATCCATATTATCGAGCAATTGTGCCTGCGCCTCACGCTTTGAAATTGTCTCGGTATATTCTAATAACCTATCAGCCAAAGTACTTTTACCGTGGTCGATATGTGCAATAATGCAAAAATTACGTATATGCTTCATCTTTGCGCAAAGATATGCTTTTTAAGGTAATTTTTAATCTAGAAAATATCTACTCCAAGCACTTTGATTTGAAAGGCAAATACAGTGACTTTTCTGCTACTGCAGACCTGCTTTCCACTTTACTCCGTTGCACTTCGTGTACGTTCCAATCAGGTTTATTTTATCAGAGATAGTTTGCTTTTGATACTTTTCTGTCATGGCGCCTTAGTAAGTAACAAATCAGGCATAACGAAATCTAAACTGAACTAAAATCAAACATCTTGCTCAGCTTAAACAACATCGATAAAAAATATGGCAGCCATGAAGTACTAAACTTTGGCGAATGGAAAATCGATAACGGAATCCATTGGTTAAAAGGAGGAAACGGAACCGGCAAATCGACCTTATTTCGGATTATATCAGGACAGATTCCATTCAAAGGCGAAGTAACACTCAATGGAATAAACCTTAAAAATGAGCCCATAAAATTCCGTTCGAAAATTAGTTTTGCCGAAGCCGAACCGCAATATCCCTTATTTGTGACAGGGCAGGAGCTGATCAATTTTTATGTAGAAACAAGAAAAGCAGAAGAAAAACAAGCCGAAGACCTTGCAGCTTATTTCGAAATGACAGCCTTTCTTAACAATAAAATTGGTGGTTATTCGAGTGGGATGCTCAAGAAACTTTCTTTGATCTGTGCATTTACTGGCAGCCCTGATTTATATGTTTTAGACGAGCCGCTGATTACCATTGATGTGGCTTCGGCAGATAAATTGTATCAGTTGATCAAGGAAAAAGCAGCACAGGGAAAGAGTTTTCTTTTATCATCGCACCAGGAAGTTAGGTGCGATAAACTAAAATTGGATACCGTATTTCAGATCGTTGACAAACAGATCATTCAACTATAATGCTGAAGTTACTGATCAACAGCTTAGCCAAAGAATTTTACCAGCAACACGCAGGATTTTTTCTGGTAGGTATTTATATTTTATTCGGTGTGGTAGAGCCTTCACAATTAATCGGCTATCAAAAGGCCCTATTATTAGCGGGTATTTCATCGCCTGTTGGAATGCTCATTGTATTTGTTTCATGGTTTTTATATGCCACAAAAGTTCATTTCTTTATTAAGCAAAAATTAGCATCAGCCAAGTATAATTTTATTAAAGAAACAGCTGCTCTGGAAAAAAAGATGCAACTAAAATTGTGGTTAAGATTACATTTTGCCATTCTCTTACCGATTATTATTTACGTTTTTCTGCTCATCGGTTTAAGCATCAACTACAGCTTTTTTGTTAGTGCCATTTGTACCCTGATTGTTTTTTCGACGTTAATTTTTGGCTTATCGTGGCTAACTTATGAATCGGTAACATTAAGTTTTTTAATTAATGAAAAGGAACCGGTTTATTTTGGAATAAAATTTAAAAAACCATTCTTCAGCTGGCCGTTATTTCATTTACTGAAAGAACAACCATTAATGTTATTGATGTGTAAGCTGTTGTCATTTATTTGTTTTAAAGCAATGCTGTGGATGTTTGCCGATGTTGGCTACGATATACGTATATTATTAGTTGCTTTATGGGCGTCTGTTCTGTGTCATGCAGTTTTGGTTTTCACTTTGCTGAAATTTGAAACTGAATACACGAATTTCAGCAAGAGCCTTCAGCTATCAATCTATAAAAGAATATTTAACTGGTTATTGGTTTTCGCCATCATACTAATCCCCGAATGGATATTTTTGATTTCAGCGGCTCACTTTAACCTCTATGCTATAGCCAATGGGCTTCTGTTTAGTCTGGCCGGGCTATTTTTCCTATTGGCGTTAGTATATATTGTTCGGTTCGATATGGACAATTACCTCAAATGGTTGCTGTTTTTCTTTTTCATTGCGATGTGGTCAATTCTCGCGCATTATTATCTTTTGTTCAGTTTGGTGTTGTTAGCCAGTTGTATTTTATACTACTTGCTTATGTTTAATAAAATCGATCTGAAGGGGATGGAAGAATAAGAATTTTAACCACAGATGTTCATCGAGAATACGGATATAAATTCATCTGTGCTTCTCATTTGGTCTGTGGTTAAATTCTGTTAGAGATTACCTAAACCATCGTTTTTTTCCATTTACCTTTTTTAAACAAGATATAAGCAGCTATCGCAATCCCTGCTTCAGCTGTTGGGATGGCAATAAAAACACCTGTTGGGCCCATTTCTAAAAATTTGGCTAAAAAGTAAGCCAAAGGAATCTGGAACAACCAAAAGGCAAAAACATTAATTTTGGTCGGCGTCCAGGTATCACCAGCGCCATTAAACGCACTACTGAATACCATTGCAGCTCCATAAATCACAAAACCAATACTTAAAATTTTTAAAGCTTCGCTTGCAACGGCAATCACATTTTCATCTGACGTAAAAAATGCCGCGAACAAATGCCCGCAGGTTAAGAACAGCACACTTACAACTGCCATGAAAATAATAATGTATTTCAAGGTTTGGAATACCGATTTTTCAGCGCGTTCTATATGGCCTGCGCCCAAATTCTGGCCAACCAAAGTAGCAGCCGCGTTACTTAATCCCCAGGCTGGTAACATAAAAAACATCATCAACCGCAGTGCTGTTTGGTAACCTGCCGATCCTGTATCACCTCCAGTAGTGGCAACAAGTTCTGCCAAAAACACCCAGCTACAGCTCGCAATTACGAACTGGAAAATAGCTGGAGCAGCAATCTTAACGATAGCCTTAATCTGGGTAAAATCAGGCAAGAAGTGACTAATGCGTATTTTTAATATATTTTTACCACTAAACAAATTGTAAACCTGATAAGTAACGCCCAAACCACGACCAATTGTTGTGGCAATTGCAGCGCCCGTTAAACCGAATGCCGGTACTGGCCCAAAACCATTAATAAAAATAGGGCAGAGGATGATGTTCGCAATATTGGCGATCCATAAACTCCGCATCGCGATAGCTGCATTACCTGCACCACGAAAAATCCCATTGATTAAGAATAAGAGTACAATAATGATACTTCCACCCATCATAATCCGGACAAATGGAATACCTTGATCAGCTGTTTCAGTTGAAGCACCCATGAGCAATAGAATATCTCTAGCGTAAATTAAGCCGAGGATACTGATAATAATGTTAACGAAAACCGCAATTACAATCGTCTGCATACCAGCTTTTGATGCCGCTTCTGGATTTTTTTCGCCAATTCTCCTGGCAACCACCGCTGTTGCAGCCATACTCAACCCGATGGCTAATGAGTAAATAATTGTTAACACTGATTCCGTTAAACCAACGGTTTGTATAGCATGGCTACTATTTTCTAAGTGGCCGACAAAATATAGATCGACTAAGGCAAAAACCGACTCCATAGCCATTTCCAGCATCATCGGAATGGCCAATAAAATAATTGCGCGTTTAATACTAATTGAAGTTAAATCAACCTCATGACCTTTTAAAGATTGAACGAGGATATCGAAAAAAGACGAAAGTTTGCCCTGTGTCTTTGTTGACTGTGACATATAATAAAAGTAAAGTGTAATGTATAAACCAATGATACGCCTTTAAGCGTACGTACCTAAAAATTGTAATGGGAGGGAATCCTCGGTTATTTAGAACCTCAAACGGATTGCAGATACTATCATTGTTCTGTTCTTTTTGATGAACCAAAGATAGATAAAATTTTGAATTGTTAAATTTAGATGACTAATTTTTAAGATAGTGATTGATTTTTTTTGCCACCGAAACACGGAAATCACGGAAACTATTTTTAACAGTTGTCAGTCTGAGCGTAGAAGACTTATATACTATAGGCTTTAATCATTTCTTCTGAAACCTTTGTTCCACGACCAGTAGTTAAATCAATCAATACATAATCAAAAATGCCATCTGAAGCCACTTTGCCTGTTTTTTGATTGATGATTTCAAACTGAACCGAACAGCCTTTATCGTTCATCGTTAAAATGCCGGTCCTGATCAGCATTAAATCATTCATCAGTAGGGGACGTTTGAAATTAATATCGACATGACTTACTACCCAGCCAAGGCCCTGTTTGGTAAAATCTTCCCAAGGCATACCGTAGAATTTTTCCATTTGCTCATAACGAGCTGCCAGTACATAATCCAGGTATTTGCTGTTATGTACGTGATTAAACATATCGATATCATCCGGACGGACACGTAATTGACTTTCGAAAATGCTGTATTGACTTTTTTCCAATTGTAAATGTTTTTTCGCAAAAGTAAGCTTTTGATGTCTTTATATAAAGAAGTCTTGACGTAAAGATATATCATCTATTTTTCGTATTTTTGATATGAAATGGGAAAGCTCACTCTATATGACATTACAATTCCGCGCGAAACAATTATTGAAGAGCGTGATAGTATTTATTTGAGCCGTACCCCCGAGCAGCGCTTCTTTGGTGTTTTGCAGCTTAACCACATCTCAGTTACCATGAATGGGGGCCAACTCCTTAAATCGCCACAAGGGAAGGGTATTATTATCCGTAAGCCAAACATATAATTCAGATATGTCTTTTGATGAAAAAATGAAGCTTGATTTTATTTTAATAATTTGATTTTTAGTCTTGCCTGATGCGATCGTCATGCTGAATTTAGTTCAGCATCTTTCTAATATAATAGACCCTGAACTAAATTCAGGGTGATGGCTGCAATATTTAGACCATCTATAAGATCTTTAAAGGTAATTACAGATCGAATCCTTACCAATAAAACTCTTGCTTTTAAGCAAAAATAACTTTATCTTTGCACCACAATTAATTAATTTTTTATTGCTTTAATATTATTCAAGAATGTATTTAAGTCCAGAGAAAAAAGCTGTAATCTTTAAAGAACACGGCAAAGTAGAAACCAACACTGGTTCTGCAGAAGGTCAAGTAGCGTTATTTACATACCGTATTGCGCACTTAACAGAACACTTAAAGAAAAATCGTAAAGATTTCTCTACTCAGTTGTCACTTCAAAAATTGGTAGGTAAACGCCGCGGTATTTTGGCTTACCTATACAAAAAAGATATTGAGCGCTATCGTGCTATCATCAAAGCTTTATCGCTTCGTGATATCATCAAACAAAAATAAGCGCAAGTTTATCAATAAAAGCCATTCTTAAGGGAATGGCTTTTTAATTCCCTGTTAATTTTTTTAACGGGTTTTATTATAGATAGGCTTTTTTAATCCTATCTTCGTTTGCAAAAACAAATACATATATAAACAACAGTGTGTAGAAAGAGGAAAACACACCATAATTCTATTTAAATGAATGTAATAAAAAAATCGTTCGATTTGGGCGATGGCAGAATTGTAGAAATTGAAACTGGTAAATTGGCTAAACAAGCTGATGGTTCGGTTGTAGTAAAAATGGGCGATACCATGTTGTTAGCAACTGTAGTATCAACCGTTGGTGCTAAACCAGGTACTGATTTTTTACCTTTATCGGTTGATTATCAGGAAAAATATGCGGCTACAGGTCGTATCCCAGGAGGCTTTTTACGTCGTGAGGCAAGATTATCCGATTACGAGGTATTAATCTCTCGTTTGGTGGATAGAGCTTTACGCCCAATGTTCCCAAGTGATTATCACTCTGATACACAGGTGATGATTTCTTTAATCTCTGCTGATAAAGATATCATGCCAGATTGTTTGGCAGGTTTAGCAGCATCAGCTGCATTATCAGTATCTGATATTCCTTTCAACGGTCCGATTTCTGAAGTACGTGTGGCGAAAATTGATGGTAAATTGGTAATCAATCCATTAGCTAGCCAATTAGAGCGTGCAACTTTAGAGTTTATGGTTGCTGGTTCAGCTAACGATATAGGCATGGTTGAAGGTGAGTGTGATGAAATTCAGGAAGACGAAATGGTTGAGGCTTTAAAATTCGCTCACGATGCAATTAAAGTTCAATGTGCTATTCAGGTTGAATTAACTGAGGCTACTGGCAAAACCGTTAAACGCGAGTACAGCCACGAAGACCATGATGCTGATTTAAAAGCTAAGGTTTATGCTGATACTTACGATAAAGTTTACGCTGTAGCAAAAGCTGGTGGCAATAAAGATGTTCGTAAAGAAGGTTTCACTGCGATCATTAACGAATTCTTCGAGGCAATGCCGGAAGATACTGCAGATTTAACTAAAGCAATGGCTAAACATTATTATCATGATGTTCAGTACGATGCCATCAGAAACCTATTGTTAGATGAAGGTATCCGTTTAGATGGTCGTAAGACTACAGAAATTCGTCCAATCTGGAGTGAAGTTGGTTATTTACCTGCTGCTCACGGTTCGGCTGTATTTACACGTGGCGAAACACAATCATTAACTTCAGTTACTTTAGGTAGTAAAGATGATGAGCAAATGATTGATGGTGCTTTCTTCAATGGTTACAATAAATTCTTATTGCACTATAATTTCCCTGGTTTCTCAACAGGAGAGGTTAGACCAAACAGAGGCGCTGGCCGTCGCGAAATTGGTCACGGTGCTTTAGCACAACGTTCATTGAAAAAAGTGTTGCCTCAAGGTGAAGCAAATCCTTATACCATCCGTATTGTTTCTGATATCTTAGAATCTAATGGTTCGTCATCAATGGCAACTGTTTGTGCGGGTACATTAGCATTAATGGATGCAGGTATTAAAATCAAATCTCCAGTTTCAGGTATCGCAATGGGTTTAATTACCGATGAGAAAACTGGTAAATATGCAATCCTTTCTGATATTTTAGGTGATGAAGATCACTTAGGTGATATGGACTTTAAAGTAACTGGTACTGAACACGGTATCGTTGCTTGTCAAATGGACTTAAAAATCAATGGTTTATCTTACGAAGTTTTAACAAAAGCTTTGTTACAGGCTAAAGAAGGTCGTTTACACATCTTAAACGAGATGAAGAAAACCATCAGCTCGCCTAACGAAGATTACAAACCACATGCACCACGTATTGTTTCTTTAACTATTGATAAAGAATTTATCGGTGCAATTATTGGCCCTGGAGGTAAAATTATCCAGGAAATGCAACGCGAAACCGGTGCTTCAATCTCTATCGAAGAAGTTGATGGCAAAGGTATTGTAGAAGTATTTGCAGATAACAAAGCAGCTATTGATGCAGCGGTTACCCGTATCCGTAATATCGTAGCTAAGCCAGAAATCGGCGAAGTTTACCAAGGTAAAGTAAAATCAATTATGCCATTCGGTGCATTTGTTGAGGTGATGCCAGGTAAAGATGGTTTATTGCACATCTCTGAAATTTCATGGGAACGTTTAGAAACCATGGATGGTGTACTAAAAGAAGGTGATAAAATCGAGGTTAAATTATTAGACATCGATAAGCAAGGTAAAATGAAACTTTCTCGTAAAGTTTTATTGCCAAGACCAGAAAAACCAGCTGCGCCACAAGCGTAATAATCAATACGTCATGCTGAACTTGATTCAGCATCTGTTTAATAGACTCTGAAATAAATTCAGAGTGACGCACAAATAATAAGACCCTTTCAGTTTTACTGGAAGGGTTTTATACTTTTAAACTGATTTAATGCGCTTTGTCATGCTGAATTTATTTCAGCATCTTTATTTCTAACTTAAAAACTTTCGGACTTCTTTCGTAACTTGCATTCTTAGAAAAACCGTATAAACAAATCCTCATTGCAAGGCAGAAAGTATCTTTTTTGGCACCGTAGTCGTATTAGATTGCTTAGTGCCTCGCAATGACGAAAAGCTAAATAAAATGAAATACATCATTGCCCCATCCATACTTTCTGCCGATTTCGGCAATTTACAGCGAGATATTGAAATGATTAACCACAGCGAGGCCGATTGGTTCCACGTTGATGTGATGGATGGTGTTTTCGTTCCAAATATTTCTTTTGGTTTCCCCATCATGGCTGCTGTAAAAAAACATGCAACCAAACCTTTAGATGTACATTTAATGATTGTTGAGCCGGATAAATATGTTCAGGATTTCGCTAAAGCAGGAGCGGATAGAATCACGGTACATTACGAAGCCTGCACACACCTGCATAGAACCATTCAGTTAATCAAAGCATCAGGCTGCAAGGCTGGTGTGGCTTTGAATCCGCATACGCCGGTAACCTTATTGCAGGATGTGATTGAAGATCTGGATCTGGTACTTATTATGTCGGTTAATCCCGGTTTCGGTGGACAAGCTTTTATCCATAATACCTACAAGAAAATAAAGGATTTAAAGACCTTGATTAAAGGGATAAATGAAGACCTAATAATTGAAATCGATGGTGGTGTTGGTTTGCAAAATATTGATACATTAGTATCTGCAGGTGCCAATGCCTTTGTGGCCGGAAATGCAATTTTCGCAACAGATAATCCAACGGAAACCATTTCTAAAATGAAAAGCTTGACAACTAGCGCGATAAATATTTAATTTGTTAAATGTTTTATTGCTAAATTGTTTTTAGGATGAGGCGCATATAGTCTTAATACCTGATACTTTTGTCTTGATACTAAAAATGCTCAAATTTCGGCTAACCCTTCTCCTTTTAATTGCTGGTTGCAGTTTTGCTGTGGCACAGCCTTTAGTTAGGGTTTCAGGAATAGTTTATAGCGATGAAAAGCTACCTTTAGCACAGGTTACGGTAATCGTTCTAGGGCAGGCACAATCAACTGTTACTGATGAATTTGGTGTATATACCATTTATTCAAAATCAAAAACGTTTAGCATTAAATATTCGCTTTTGGGCTATCAGCCACAAACCGTAAAATTTAGTGAGCGCTCGGGGGCTCGGATTATCAAACAGGTAAGTTTAATTGCCAATATTAATGAATTAGAACAGGTTAATATCACCAATAAACAGAACCAGTTAAGTAACACCACCACTATTAATATTGCCGATGTTTCTTCAATGCCATTGGTTTCTGGCAATTTTGAAACCATGCTCAAAACCCTGCCAGGTGTATCTACAAATAACGAATTAAGTGCCCAGTATAGCGTTAGGGGAGGTAACTTCGATGAAAATCTGATTTACATCAACGATGTAGAAATTAACCGACCGGTTTTGATCCGCAATGGGCAACAGGAGGGATTAAGTTTTATCAATTCAGACCTGGTGAGTAAAGCAAAATTCTCTGCAGGTGGCTTTGAAGCGAAATACGGCGATAAACTTTCTTCAATCTTAGATATTAGATACGATAAACCGGATAGTAATCAAACCATTTTTAGTACCAGCCTTTTAAATACCTCATTAACAACGAAAAAGATATTCAAAAACAGCTTCCTTTTGGCTGGTTTACGCTATAAAAACAATTCGAGTGTGCTGATTAAACAGGATGAAAAGGGGAGTTATAACCCCAATTTTGCCGACGCTCAATTGCTGTATCAATATGATTTTTCATCAAAATTCAATATCAGTTTTTTGGGCAGCTTTAACCTCGGTCAGTTTAAACTGGCACCCACCAATAGAGAAACCCAGTTCGGAACATTGAGCACTACATTAAGACTAAATGTGGATTATACGGGACAAGAAATAGACGATTACCAAACTTTGGGAAGCGCCGTTACTGCTACTTATTCACCCAAACCAAACCTGGTCATCAAGTTTATTAACAGTTATTTTAGTACGGTTGAGAGAGAGCGTTTCGATATTAATGGCAGCTATATTTTTGATGAGGTGGATAATAATTTTTCAGGTGAAAATTTTGGGGTGATCAATAAAAACAGGGGCATTGGCAGTTATTATAATTATGGAAGAAATAGTTTAAATACCCAGATTTTCGCTTCTGAAATAAAAGTAGATCAGAATTTTAATAATCATGTTTTTTCCTGGGGGATAAAATTCGATAAATCTAAATATGACGATCAGTTGAACGAGTATAATTATACCGATTCTGCCGGCTTCATTTTGCCCAACAATTCGAAAAATATTACCTTACAAAATGTAATCAATATACAGAACAATATTGATATCAAAAACTACAGCACCTACATTCAGGATAGCTATTCGCTTTCTAATTCGGCAGAACTGCAATTGGGCGCACGTGCTACATACAGCTCGTTGAGCAAACAGCTATTGATCAGTCCGAGGATGTTAATTGCTTACAGGCCCAATTCAAACAATAAAATTTTAAGGTTTTCTGCCGGTGTTTATAAGCAGCCACCCTCATACCGGACCATTCGTGATTTTTCAGGAGTATTAAATATTGATCAAAAGGCACAGAGTTCTTATAACACTTCTCTGGGTTATGAATACGCTTTCGATGCTTTTGGAACACGGCTAAAGTTTACTTCTGAGGCATATTTTAAATATTCTGACCGACTGATTCCGTATAAAATAGATAACCTGAGAATTAAATACCTGGCGAATGAAGTCTCGCGCGGTTATGCTTATGGTGCCGATTTTAGTATAGGGGGTGAGTTTGTTAAGGATCTGGTTTCTTATTTCAGAATGTCGGTTATGCATGCCAATGAAGATATTATTGGAGATAGTTATATTCAGAATGGAACTACAATTTATCCTGGTTATCTAAAAAGGCCAACTGATCAGCGTTTGAATTTCTCTATATTTTTCCAGGATAAATTATTAAATAGTCCAACTTATAAAGTACACTTAAACGCGCTTTATGGCTCAAGATTACCGATTGGTCCATCACAAACACCACGGTATTTAGATCAATTTTTTATCCCATCATACAAGCGGGTAGATATCGGTTTCTCTAAAGATTTCCTTGATGACGCCGCTTTGCACAAACCCAAATTTTTAGACAAAAATTTCAGTTCGGTTATTCTGTTCTTTGAGGTTTTTAATATGTTGAATATCGACAATACAGTTTCCTACTTATGGCTTAAGGATGTGGATAATGTGCAATATGCCATTCCAAATTACTTAACAGGCAGGCAGTTTAACCTGAAGTTGATTGTGAAGTTGAAGAATAAGCCATAAACTACTAAATCTATCGGTGTTAATCTTTTCGCACTTCTGATTAACGAATTCTTTTATCAAAAAAGCAACAAAACGCGCTATTTTGTCGAGATTTTTAACAAAATTTAATTTTTTATGATACGATTTTATGGGCATAACTGCTTTAAAAATTTTACATTTACGCCCATAAAACATTATATAATAAGATGAAGCATAATTTTGGCGCAGGCCCTTGTATTTTACCTCAAGAAGTGTTTAAACAAGCAGCTCAGGCTGTTTTAGATTTTAACGATGGATTATCAATTTTAGAAATTTCGCACAGAACAACCGAATTTGAGGCAGTTGTTGCTGAAGCTGATAAGTTGGTAAAGGAATTATTAAATGTGCCGTCGGGTTATTCCGTTTTATTTTTACAAGGTGGTGCAAGTTTACAGTTTGCAATGGTTCCGATGAATTTATTGGGCGATGGACAAACAGCAAGTTATTTAGATACTGGTGTTTGGGCAACCAAAGCATTAAAAGAAGCTAAATTTATCGGTAATGTGAATGTAGTTGCCTCGTCTAAAGATGCGAACTATACATTCATTCCAAAGGATTTTGAAATTCCTGCTGATAGTGCTTATTTCCACTATACTTCAAACAATACCATTTACGGAACTGAGCTTTTCGAAGTACCTAAAACAAACATTCCGGTTGTTTGCGATATGTCTTCTGATATCATGAGCCGTGTAATCGATGTTTCTAAATTCGATTTAATTTATGCCGGAGCTCAAAAAAATGTAGGCCCTGCTGGTTTAACTATCGCTATTGTTAAGAATGAAATTTTAGGGAAAATTGACCGTAAAATTCCATCTATGTTGAACTATCAATCGCATATCGATAACGATTCGATGTACAATACACCTCCAGTTTTCTCAATCTATGTAGCTTTATTAAATTTACGTTGGTTAAAATCGAAAGGTGGTGTTGCTGAGATTGAAAAAGAAAACAAACAAAAAGCTGAGGCACTTTACAGAGAAATCGACCGTAATCCATTATTTAAAGGAACTTGTTCAGTTGAAGACCGCTCTAGAATGAACATTTGTTTCGTAATGGAAAACCCAGAATTGGAAAAACCATTCTTGAAATATGCAGAAGAGCAAGGTATCGTAGGTATTAAAGGACACAGAAGCGTTGGTGGTTTCCGTGCATCGATGTATAATGCATTGCCAATTACAAGCGTACACGCTTTGGTAGATGCCATGCAGGTATTTGAAGAACAACAAGCAAAAGCAAATTAATTTAAATTTTAACCACAGATGATTGCTGCGATTATTTAATCGGTGTAATCAATCAAATCTGTGCAATCATACATACAATGATTAAAATATTAGCAAACGATGGGATTGATCCGATCGGAAAAGAATTATTAGAAAAAGCAGGTTTCCAGGTTGATACTGAAACCGTTCCTCAGGATAAATTAGCTGAAGCATTAAAAAACTATGATGCCATTACTGTACGTAGTGCAACAAAAGTTAGAAAAGAATTAATTGATGCTGTACCCAATATCAAATTAATTGGTAGAGGTGGGGTGGGCATGGATAATATCGATGTTGAATACGCACGTAGTCAAGGTGTTAATGTGGTAAACACGCCAGCTGCATCTTCATTATCAGTTGCCGAATTGGTATTTTCTCACTTATTTACAGGTATCAGATTCTTACAGGATGCTAACCGTAAAATGCCTGTAGAAGGTTCTACTCAATTCAATAACCTGAAAAAAGCTTATGCTAAAGGAACTGAATTAAGCGGTAAAACCATCGGTATTATTGGTTTCGGTCGTATCGGTCGCGCTACTGCAAAAGTGGCTTTAGGCTTAGGTATGAATGTTTTGGCTTACGATTTATATCCTTCAGAATCTGAAATCACTTTAGAATTCCAAGGTGGAAAGTCAGTAAGTATTCCAATTAAAACGGTTTCTTTAGATGAGGTAATTACAGGAAGTGATTTCTTTAGTTTACATACTCCATTTGCTGATAAACCGATTTTAGGTGCAGAAGAATTTGCTAAAATGAAAAACGGAGTAGGTATTGTAAACTGTTCACGCGGTGGAACAATTGATGAGCCAGCTTTAATTGAAGCGCTAAATTCTGGTAAAGTTTCTTTCGCTGGTTTAGATGTTTTCGATAACGAGCCTACACCATTGGCAGAAATTTTAACCCATCCAAAAATCTCTTTAACACCACATATTGGTGCATCAACCAACGAAGCACAAGAACGTATTGGTACGGAACTGGCAACGTTGATTATTGAGCATTTTAAGAAGTAATTTATTTAGACCTTACAGGTTTTAAAAACCTGTAAGGTCTAATATTTAATCTAACGCATTCGTTAGCACCCAATAGCGGTAGCCCAAAATCGCCTTCTGAAAAGTAGTCAGCTTATTTGGATCTTTTTTATACAAACTTGGTAAAAGCGCCTTATTTATCTTCACCAAGATTTTAAACAGTTCTTTTTTCATAATTTGTCAATTGCTTTTACTGGTTGCAAAGTGGCTAAAATCCGATTGAAATTTTAAGAGCTGATTTTAGCAGTTTTATACCCCTGAAGTTTTTTGCTGAAGAAATAAAATCCACCTGCCATTACTAAAATCAAAAAGGCGATGATGTAGGTTGATAAACCTCCTTTATTCTTTTTCTCTAAATCTTCTTTGAGCTGCGCATTCTGATCCTGTAGTTTTTTAATGGTTTGCATATAACGTTCCAAGCGTTCCTGAGAATTATCCGCCACGGCTACTTTCTGCTGGTTTTGCAAATCTTTATAATCCATTAATACTTTCAGCTCTTTGAAAATATTGTTGTCGGTTAAAACTACCTGGCGAAGAATTTCATTAGAATTTTTAATATCACGTTTGGTTTGCCATCCGAATATTCCAGTTCGTTGATTTAAACTTTCATCATACTGACCAAACTTGGTACTTCTTTCTGCAAGTAACGAATTTACTTTAGCTCGCTGAGCAGCATAGGCAGCAGTATCTTGCTGTGCAAAGGCATGTAGGTTCAGCAATAAAATAGTAAGCAGATAAAAATATTTCTTCATGGGATATAAACGTGAAAAGGGTGAAAGTTGTTTTGTTGTATTCCGTCACTCTGAATTTATTTCAGAGTCTTTTCAAGATAGATGCTGAAATAAATTCAGCATGACGACCACTTTTTATTATTTGCTAAATCTAGCCTCAGTGTTTCTGCTTTGACCACATCTAAGGATGAAACTCCACCCGTACAATATCACCTAAATGCAAACCTAATAAACCACTTGCTTTACCTTTATTAATCGCAATTTCCAAGTGGTTACTAATCCCGAACAGACAAAGCTTTTCACCTTCCTGTACTTCATTGTAATGCCAGCTCAATTGCGTAATGGTTTCGCTTTTTCTAAAGTATAAAGTAAAGTCCCTGTTCTTCTGTATTTTGGTGAAAAGATCTTTAGTAATGTTGGTAATTACATTGCAAAAAGTATCAATATATATCACACTTCCGCGGATCACATCTCGTTCAATCACAGGATGTAAAAGCATCTTCTGTTCAATTTCTGCTACAGGTAAACCGATGTCTTTCAGTTTGCCACCTTTGGCTAAATGCGTTGCTGCTTTAACAAAAATATCAACCAAAGGGAAGTGGAGATATTTCAAATCCTGCATAATGTTCAGCTCTACCACATCTTCCGGAACATCGTCAAAAAGAAGGGAAAAAATACCATTATCAGCCCCTACAAAAAAGTGATCACGGTGTTTTACAGCAATATATTTGGTGTTTTCACTGTATACAGAATCGATACCGATTAAGTGCACCGTGTTCTTCGGAAAGTAAGGATAAGCGTTTTTTAGCACAAAGGCTGCGTACGAAATATTGAATGATGGAACCTCATGGGTAATATCAACTAAATTAACATTAGGCATAAGACTCAACAGACTACCTTTAAGGGCACTCTGGTAAAAATCTTTTGAACCTAAATCTGTTGTTAAAGTAATTATCCCCATTAAAAATTCATTATTATTGCTTATTCTTGTGTACGGGCCTAAGCGTCTGCAAATATTCAAATTTTAATTAATATACCCCGATAACTTTTTAAAATACTACAGTTTGAACGAATTAAAATTAACTCTGGATACCGTAAATCCTGCTCACTTTTGGGGGCCGAATAACGAGAATTACGAAATGATTAAAGGTGCTTTCGCGAAGTTGAAACTGGTAGCGAGAGGTAGTGATGTTAAGGTTCTCGGTGATGAACAGGAACTTAAGGCTTTCGAGGATAAGTTTAACCAGCTTATTGCACACCTCGAGAAATATAGCTCACTCACCAATAACGACGTAGAATCTATACTAGGTGCAAAAGCAGCCGGTGTAGTAAAAAAAGATGTAGAACAACCTACAGGAGGTGGTGGAGAAGTAATTGTTTTTGGCACAAACGGCCTTTTGGTTAAGGCAAGAACCGCTAATCAGCGCAAAATGGTAAGCAGTATTGCTAAAAATGACATCTTATTTGCCATTGGCCCTGCAGGAACAGGAAAAACATATACCGCCGTAGCACTGGCAGTTAGGGCATTAAAGAACAAAGAAATTAAACGGATCATTTTAACCCGTCCGGCAGTTGAAGCAGGGGAAAACCTTGGTTTCTTACCGGGGGATTTAAAAGAAAAAATAGATCCGTATTTACGTCCACTGTACGATGCGCTGGATGATATGATCCCTGCGGAGAAATTGAAATTCTACATCGAAAACCGTACGATAGAAATTGCGCCACTGGCATTTATGCGCGGACGTACTTTAGATAACTGTTTCGTGATCTTAGATGAGGCGCAAAATGCCACCGATATGCAGTTGAAAATGTTTTTAACCCGTATGGGGCCAACTGCTAAATTTATTGTCACTGGCGATGTTACACAGATCGATTTGCCTAAAAAACAGATGTCGGGTTTATTTAACGGCTTAAGGATTTTAGAAGATATTAAAGGCATCGATATTATTTACTTAAGCGGTGAAGATGTGGTAAGACATAAACTAGTGAAAGATATCTTGAAAGCTTACGGCGATATTCAATAGAAGAGTCCCGAGTCAATAGTCTATAGTCTTGAGTCTAAATCGACTATGGACTAAAGACTTTCAGACTTTCGGACTTTCGGACTTTCGGACTTTTTTCCTATTTTTATCCCCTCATGAAAGCACTAAAAGAAACTCATTTCAATTTCCCAAATCAAAGTAATTTTTACAAAGGTAAAGTTCGCGATGTATATACTATTGCCGACCAGTTTATGGTGATGGTGGTATCAGACCGTATTTCTGCCTTTGATGTAGTATTGCCTGAAGCTATTTCATTTAAAGGACAGGTATTAAACCAAATTGCAGCTAAGTTTTTAGCAGCTACCCAGGATATCGTTCCTAACTGGGTTTTAGCCGTGCCAGATCCAATGGTTACGATTGGCCGTATCTGTGAGCCTTTTAAGGTTGAAATGGTAATTAGAGGTTACTTAGCCGGTCATGCATGGCGCGAATATAGTGCAGGAAAACGTTCGGTGTGTGGTGTTTCTCTACCTGATGGATTAAAAGAAAACGATAAACTACCTCAGCCCATTATTACCCCAACAACAAAAGCTTCAGTAGGGCATGATGAAGACATTTCAAAAGAAGATATTTTAGCAAAAGGCATTGTTTCTATAACAGACTACGAAAAATTAGAAGAATATACTTACGCACTATATCAACGCGGAACTGAGATTGCTGCAAAAAGCGGATTGATTTTAGTGGATACGAAATACGAGTTCGGTACTGCTGATGGCGTAATTTATTTGATCGACGAAATACATACACCAGATTCTTCACGCTATTTTTATGCAGAAGGATATCAGGACCGCCAGAATAATAATGAGCCACAAAAGCAACTTTCGAAAGAATTTGTAAGAAAATGGTTAATCGAAAATGGTTTTCAGGGGAAAGATGGTCAGGTTGTGCCAGAAATGACACCTGAAATTGTAAATTCAATTTCAGAACGTTACATCGAACTTTACGAACAAATTGTAGGTGAGACCTTTATAAAAGCTGATGCTGATGCCATTTCTAGCCGCATTGAAACCAATGTTTTAAAGGCTTTAGAAACACTTTAAATTCGAAAGAAATTTATACATTAGTAAAATAAAGATTAGAGAGATGAAATTTTCAGTAGATAAACACGATAAATATGTAACCTTAAAGTTAGAAGAACCTAAGTTTACAAACGATAATGCTCCAGGACTAAAATCAGAGTTCTATTTGCTCAACGCAGAGGGATTTCAAAATATAATTGTTGATTTAAGTCATGTTACAGAGTGTAGCGATGCGCAGGATTTAAGCTGTTTATTGGTTGGCGATAGGCTTTGCAAATCGGCAGGTGGGTTATTTATTGTAACCGGAATTAATGATGAGTTGGCATCGATTATCGAATTATCAAACATATTCCAATCTGTAACGTTTGTTAATACAATAGACGAAGCAACTGATTTTATTTTCATGGATGAGTTGGAGAAAGAGTTTAGAGGCGCTAAATAACAAATATTTAAATAACATTCCGGCCTCGTAGTTTCTAAAAATCTACGAGGCTTTTTATATCTTATCATGATGAAATTTGAAGTTACAATTTTAGGAAGCAGTTCTGCTACTCCTGTATTTAACAGGAACCCATCGGCACAGCTTTTAAATTGTAATGAAAAATATTACCTCATCGATTGTGGTGAAGGCACACAACAACAATTGACCAAGTATAACCTTAAAGCCGCCCGCATCGATTATATCTTTATCAGCCACTTACATGGCGATCATTATTTCGGTTTAATAGGCTTGCTTTCCAGTTTGCATTTAAACGGCAGGATAAAACCCATGCAGATATTTGGCCCCAAGCCTTTATTGGAAATTTTAGAGATTCAGTTCAAATATTCTGATACAGTATTAAGATATCCAATTGAGTTTTTCCCGATTGAAGCCGATGAGTCCAGACAGATATTCGAGAATAGTGATTTAACAGTTAAAACTATTGTTTTAAATCACCGTATCCCTACAACGGGATTTATTTTTCAGCAAAAGAAACGTCAGCGCAAACTAATAAAAGAGAAGACGAATGAAGTACCTATGGCTTATTATACGGCCTTAAAAAAAGGAATTGATGTAGAACTACCAAATGGCGATATTTTACGCAGTGAAGATTATACCACCGAAGCAGATGCACCAAGATGTTACGCCTATTGCTCTGATACCTTATTTGATGAAAGTTACTTTGCTACCATAAAAGATTGTGACACCTTATACCACGAAACTACCTTTATGCACGATTTATTGGATAGGGCTAAAGAAACACATCATACAACCGCTTTACAGGCAGCAGAGGTGGCCAAAATCAATGGTGTAAAGAAATTACTTATCGGCCATTTTTCTTCACGTTACAAAACCTTACAAATGCTTTTAGAAGAAGCACAATCTGTTTTCGAAAATACGGAGCTGGCTGTAGAGGGGAGAACTTTTCATCTTTAGGTATTTTTATCTTTTTTACCGCAAAGCACGCAGAGAGAAATACACAAAGAATCACAGAGTTGTGTGCAAAACAAAAATTAGCTACAATCTGCGTCTATCTTCTTAAATCTGCGGGAACCTATAGCAGAAGTTTTTCACGCGGATAACGCAGATTACTGCAGAATTAATTCCACCCATTTTGCTTCGTTTAAAGATCCTTCATTACATTCAGGATGACAAAAGAATTGAGATGATCAATTTTCCGTGTAAAAAAACATTCATATAGAATTGTGGTTATAAAAAAAGTCTGACAATATCTTTTTTACAGCAGAGCACGTAGAGAAATACGCAAAGATTCGCAGAGTTGGGTGCAAAACAAAAATTAGCTACAATCTGCGTCTATCTTCTTAAATCTGCGGGAACCTATAGCAGAAGTTTTTCCCACGGATAACGCAAATTATCGCAGAATTAATTCCACCCATTTTACTTCGTTTAAAGATCCTTCATTGCATTCAGGATGACAAAAGAATTGAGCTGATCAATTTTCCGTGTAAAAAAACATTCATATAGAATTGTGGTTATAAAAAAAGTCTTACAATATCTTTTTTACCGCAGAGCACGTAGAGAATCCGAGGCAAAAAATAGGCATATTAGAACTATGACCATAAAAAAAGCCTTATAATTTAAAACTGTAAGGCTTTCGAATTTATAAAAATTAATTACTTGTC
>NZ_JAUG01000012.1 GCF_000708285.2 Pedobacter borealis DSM 19626 | reverse complement strand
TAATTATTTGCTGAAAATTATATCTTATTTACGCCTAATCCCGCTTTATCGTCCTGCTGAATTTATTTCAGCATCTTTTTAGCGTGAAAGACCCTGAAATAAATTCAGGGTGACGACCGTCTTAACAGAAAACTTGATTAAAACGCCACAAAATGAGATTTAATAATCGAGTTCAGGTTATTAGTTAATTAAAATTATCTCATTAAGAATAAATTATTTCAAACCTTTTCCTACATATCGATAAAAATATGTTATTGCCTTAAATACTGGCTTCCTGGCTATTTATTTAAGGTTAATACGATTGTAAGCCATTATTTCAAGATAAGGTTTCAAAAATATTACTTGCGAATATTTAAGGTTTGTTTTTATTAACCATATTTTAGATTTTATTTAAATGGTTTGTCAGATTAGCAAAATAAGAGATAATCTAACCTAATATCCTCAAATGGAAAATTCCAGAAGAAAATTTATTAAACAATCGGCAATATTTGCTGCAGCAACCTATGCAGGAACCATGGGTATGAGCGCCAAAAGTTATGGACGCATCATCGGTGCAAATGATAGGGTACGCGTGGGCCTTGTTGGGTTTTCTGATCGCTTTAAAGACACCCTTTTGCCTTGTTTCCTGAACCACAATAAGGAACTCAATTTTGATATCGTTGGCCTTTCTGATTTATGGAACTACCGGAGAGATTTAGGAATTGCCCATTTAAAACAAAAATTTGGTCACGATATTAAAGCCTGCCGTAACAACGATGAGCTTTATGCCACTAAAGATCTTGATGCTGTAATTATTAGTACCGCCGATTTTCAGCATGCACTTCACACCATCGAGGCCGTAAAAGCCAGCTGTGATGCTTATGTAGAAAAACCCTTTGCCGAAACTATGGACGATGCGAAAGCGGCATTTAAGGCTGTTAAAGCAAGCAAACAGATTGTACAGATTGGTTCGCAAAGAAGGAGTGGAGAGAATTATACCAATGCAGCAAAATTTATTCAGGATGGAAAATTTGGGCCGATAACTGCAGTAGATTTAGTTTGGAATGTAAACCAGCCAGGCAGATGGCGCAGACCTGATTTAGTAGCCAAATTAAAAGAAGAAGACATCGATTGGAAAAGATTCTTATTGAACCGACCAAACGAAGCCTTTGATCCAAGAAAATATTTAGAATACCGCTTGTTCTGGCCATATTCTTCAGGAATGCCCGGGCAATGGATGTCGCACCAGATTGATACCGTACACTGGTTTACCAATTTAAAACATCCGCGAAGTGTAGTGGCAAACGGAGGTATTTACACCTGGAAAGATGGCCGTAGAAACTGGGATTCGATGGTTGCCGTATTCGATTATGGTCAGCCCGATACAACAGATGGTTTCCAGGTTACTTTTACGTCAAGAATGCAGAATAGTGTAGGCGATGTGGGCGAGGTTTACTATTCTAACGGTGGTGAACTCAATTTAATTACGAATAAAGTATCGCCAAAAGGTGGTTTAAAGGAGAGAGAAGCTGCAGCCATGGGATTGAAAGCCAATCTTTTGCCTGAGTTCGATTTAAGCAAAACCGAAATTAAAGCGGCTACAGGAGCCAATATGGGTGGCGATGCGTTAACCTCTGGCCATATGCGCAACTGGATGGAATGTGTGCGTAGTCGTAAAACACCAAATGCACCAGTTGAAGCTGGTTATTCACATTCTATTGCCAATATCATGACCAATGCTGCGGTACGAACAGGTGCAAAAGCAATTTTCGATGAAAGCAGACAAGAAGTAATCGCAAACGGAAAAGTATTTAAATATTAAAAAAAATACCGTCATTGGGAGCGCAAAGCAATCAGACCTTCAAGAAAGATTGCTTCGTCATTCTTCCTCGCAATGACGGCAAGAAAAAAACCAATCATGTTAAATTTAAAAAAATATAGTATTCTAGCCCTTTCGCTAATCAGTTTATCAGCCGCTGCCCAAAAAGCTAAACCATTATTTGATGGCAAAACCTTAACCGGTTGGAAAGCAGTTGCAGGAGCAGCTCCGTACAAAGTTGAAGACGGAATGATTATCGGAACGATGACCAAAGGAACCCCAAATTCGTTCTTAATCACTGAAAAAGAATATGGCGATTTCATTTTAGAACTCGATGTGAAGCTGGAAGGTGAAACCACCAACTCGGGTGTGCAAACACGCAGCCATATTAAACCGGAAGGCAACAACGGTAAAGGATTGGTTTTTGGCAGGCAGGTAGAAATAGACCCTACACCAAGGGCATGGACAGGTGGGATTTACGATGAAGCCAGAAGATTATGGCTATATCCTTTAGAACTTAACCCATCGGCAAAACCACTGTATAAAAAGAATGAGTTTAACCATTACAAAATAGAATGTATTGGTAACGAAACCAAAACCTGGGTAAATGGCACACCTGTTGCCTACGTGATCGATACTTTGGATAAATCAGGATTTATCGGTTTGCAGGTTCATGGCATTGGCAATAACCTCGATAATGATGGTAAGAAAGTTTATTTCAAAAATATTAACATTCAAACAGAGGGCTTAAAAGCCAAAGCTTTTCCAAAAGGAATTTATACGGTTAATTTAACACCGAATACTTTATCTGCTTACGAAAAATCGGAAGGTTATAAACTTTTGTTCGATGGTAAAAGCAATGCAGGTTGGGTTGGTGCTTATAAAACTACTTTCCCTGCCAAAGGATGGAAGATTGCCGATGGCGTTATCAGTGTAGAGCCATCGGGTGGTGCAGAATCGACCAACGGCGGCGATATTGTAACTAAGGATGAATATGCAGCTTTTGATTTGTCGTTCGAGTTTAAACTTACCCCTGGCGCCAACAGTGGTGTAAAGTATTTTGTTACCCTGAGCGAAAAAAATACAGGTTCTGCTATTGGTCTCGAGTATCAGGTTTTAGATGATGTTTTACATCCAGATGCAAAATTGGGCAGAGATGGGAACAGAACTTTAGCTTCGTTATACGATTTAATGACTTCGAAAAAAGAAGCCCGTTACTTGCGCCCTATTGGAAGCTGGAACAATGGCCGTTTGGTTGTATACCCAAATAATAAAGTAGAACATTATTTGAATGGCGTAAAAGTTTTGGAATATACCCGTGGCTCTGAAGCGTTTAAAAAACTGGTTGCCATCAGTAAATACAAAGATTGGAAAAACTTTGGTGAGGCACCGAAAGGACACATCCTCCTTCAGGATCATGGTAACAAAGTAGATTTCAGGACGATTAAAATCAAGAATTTATAAGTTTACTGATTTGAAAACGAGCATTGGTTCAATATGGCGGTCTGCAGTCCCGCTTTCGCATATAGTCCTCGCTCGTACCTCACTGTGGGCTATTTAGCTCAATTGGGTTTATGGTTAACGGTTTGCATTGTAAACTGACCTAAAGGCACTGAAAGATTTAAATAGCCCTGACATACGCGAAAATACTTTTTGTTGCATTTTCGTTAATATTGCAAATGCTGGCAACAAAAAGATTGTAGCATTGGCGGGACTAGCCTTTAATAGTAGTAGGAGTTGTGCGCTCCAATTAAATAATAAGTAATATTTTAATCATTATAACATGCATCGTCGATCTTTTTTAAAACATACTACTTTGTTAGGTTCTGGTTTACTTGTTGGTAATCAGGGTTTTGCTAATTTGTTGGCTGATGAAATTATTAATGTGGCAATGATTGGTTGCGGCGATCGTGGCAAAGGTGTTTTGTCGGTAATTAAATCAATGCCTGCAAAGTATAAAATTAAAGCTTATTGCGATTTACTCGATTTTAGGCTTAAGGAAACCGAAAAGTATGTTCCTGCGGATGCAAAGGCCATAAAAGATTATCACAAAGTTTTAGACGATAAAACAATCGACGCGGTTTTTATTGCCACACCTTTAAGCGAACATTTCAGAATTGCCAAAGATGCGGTACTGGCTGGCAAACATGTGTATGTAGAAAAAACCATGACATACAATATTGCCCAGGCACTCGAACTTAAAAAACTGGTAAAACAATATCCCAATCAGGTTTTTCAGGTGGGTTATCAGTATCGTTATTCGCCTTTGTATTTTAAGGTGAAGGATATGGTCCAAAGTGGCTATTTGGGCAAAGTTAGCCAGATCGATTGCCGTTGGGACCGTAATGGCAATTGGCGTAGGGCAGTGCCAGATCCAGCTTTAGAACGTAAGATCAACTGGCGGATGTATAAAGAGTATTCTGGCGGATTAGCCGCCGAACTTTTATCGCACCAGATTGATTTTATCAATTGGGCTTTCGAAACGCAGCCTGATGAAATTATGGGATCGGGTGGGATAGATGTGTTTAAAGATGGGCGCGAAACCTACGATAATATTCAGGCCATTCTCCGTTATAACGAAAAAGGCATGATCGGCAATTTTGGGGCCACTTGCGGTAATGCACATGATGGTTACCTGTTTAAAATAAAAGGCACCAAAGGTTCGGTTTCTTTGCTTACCAACACCGGTTTGTTCTATCCTGAAGAAAGTGCCAAAAAAGAATTAGGCATAGTTGATGGTGTAACTGGGGCCACAAAGATTGTGGTAAATAAAGATGGTGGAATCCCGATTTTGGATAAAGCCACCATTGATGGTACAAATTATGCTCTAGATGAATTTTATAAATCGATAACAACCAGGAAAGAACCAGTATCAAATATCAATACCGGAACGCAGGCGGCTATCTGTGTGGCCATGTGTAACGAAGCCATTTATAGCGGGAATAAACAGGTTTGGAAGACGGAATATAGTGTTTAGGTGATCTGTCATCTGCACAAAATCGTCATTGCGAGAAGGCTTTTTCAGCCGACGAAGCAATCTAAAAGATAGATTAATAGCGATCGTTGTAAGATTGCTTCGTCGTTCCTCCTCGCAATGACGGAAAAAGAGAGAATTTTAATGCCCTTAATTTTTTGTAAAGCAGTTGCAGCAGATCTTTTTAAAGTTCGTCCTGCTTTCTGCTGCAATCTTTTTTGCCCTTCGACTCCGCTACCATTAACAGAATCCATCAGTACAGTCGTCATTCTCGCGCAGGCGGGAATCTTAAAGCGCTTGCATTACGATTCCCAATCGAGTTGTTCCAAAGGAACTCCCTTGGAGGGAATGACGATTCCTCGCAGCCTATGATTTACAAAAAAAACTGTCATTCATATTGATTTTTATACAATAAATTATCTCACAATGACAAACACTCCTTACAAGCCCAAATATTCAGGCATTTCCTGTACGAAGTTAAACTTACCCTTTTCAAGGTCCATCTTCGCATAAACATGTTGCAAACCATTGGTTAACACAATCCATTTCGCTTGATGGATAGAATTATAGCGCGAAGCCTGATCGAAAACCGATTGTGTAATCTTTACTTTGGGTGCCTTACATTCAATTAACATCAGCTTTTCGCCAGCCGTATTGTACACTAAAATGTCACTTCGCTTTTGTAATTGGTTTAGCACCAAACCACCTTCAATCTGGATCAATGTGCGTGGGAATTTCTTTTCCAAAATCAGGTTCTGTATAAAATGCTGACGGACCCATTCTTCGGGCGTAAGCACCAGGTGCTTTTTCCTCAACTCATCGAAAATAAATACCAGATCATCTTTTTGGGTAATTTTAAATGGATAAGGCGGTAGGTTAAGCGGGGTAGGGTTGAACATTTTCTCAGTTGGCAGTAATCAGTTTTCAGTTAACAGTTGGATGTTTTCCGTTAACAATGGAACAATCTATCAATTATTATCTGCCAAAGTTAATTAATTCTAAGATATGCAAGGAAATCTCCTATCTAACATCTCACCTCTCAAATCTAGTATCTCAAATCTCATATCTCTTAATTTATAAACATTTATCCAAATCGTTAAACCTAAATCGTAATTTTACGGGCAATGACTGCTGCCGAAATTATTAAAGATATTAAAGCCCGAAAATTCAAACCTGTATACCTATTACATGGAGAAGAATCTTATTATATCGATCAAGTAACAGATTATATTGAAGATAAGTTATTGAACGATGCCGAAAAAGGTTTCAATCAGACTGTTTTATACGGCAAAGATACCGATATGGCTACGGTTTTAGGTGCTGCAAAGCGATACCCGATGATGTCTGATTATCAGGTGGTAATTGTTAAGGAAGCACAGGATTTAAAGTGGGGCAAAGAAGATTCGAGCAGTAAAGAGGGCGAATTTGTGCTCAATTATTTTGAAAAACCTTTACCTAGTACCATATTGGTTTTGGCTTTTAAGTATGCGAACTTCGACAAACGAAAAAAAATCTATAAGGCAATTAATAAAAGTGGGTTGATCTTTCAGTCAGATCCTGTCCGCGATTATAAACTTGTACCATGGATTGAAGAATTTATTAAAGATAAAGGTTACAAGATCGATCAGCAGGCATCGGCTTTAATGGCCGAATATTTAGGGACCGACCTTTCTAAAATTGCCAATGAGATCGAAAAGTTAATGCTCAATGTTCCGAAAGAGACAACCATTAATACCGATCTGGTTCAGAAAAACATAGGCATTAGTAAAGAATATAATGTTTTCGAATTGCAGAAAGCACTGGCCATCCGCGATGTGCTGAAATGTAATAAAATTATCAATTACTTCGCCAGCAATCCTAAAGCCAACCCAACAGTAATGGTTTTGGCCAATTTAGGTGGTTACTTCACTAAGCTTCTAAAATATCACTATATCCCAAATAAGGCCGATGCGGCATCAGCTTTGGGTGTGCCTCCATTCTTTGTTAAAGATTATGAGGTAGCTGCAAGAAATTACAACACAGGAAAAGTTTTCCAGGTGATCGGTTTACTCCGCGAATACGATTTAAAAAGCAAAGGTTTAGATAGTACCGGAAATGTTGAAGATGGAGAACTCTTAAAAGAACTTGTTTTCAAAATTGTGCACTAATCTTTTTTTAGCAAAAATCTATTTTATATTACCCATCAAACGTTTGCGTAAATTTTAGCGATTTTATTGTAATTTAATATCATTATTTTAGAAATTAATACACGACCACAGGTGCTAACCATTTCTAAACAAACAAATGAAAACTAAATTTACCCTTTTCTTTTTACTCCTGTGCTTTTCTTTCGCAGGTTATGCCCAATCATTAAAACCTTATAATCTTTTCTTTCCTAAACTCGCCAACAGGTGGGATGAAGCCATGCCTTTGGGAAATGGTATGTTAGGTGTTTTAATCTGGGAAAAAAACAATAAACTACGTCTTTCTTTAGATCGTGCCGATTTATGGGACGAGCGCAAGGCGCTTGATATCTCGAAGCTTAATTTTAAGTGGGTAGAAGAGCAGGTTCATCAAAACAACTATGCTGCCGTTCAAAAAATAGGCGATGAGCCTTATGATAGAAGCCCATATCCAACCAAATTGCCTGCTGCGGCAATGGAATTTGATATTGCTAAACTAGGGAAGGTAGTATCGAACGAATTGGATATCGAAACGGCTTTAAATACGGTAAAATTTGAAAATGGTACTGTTTTTAACTGTTATATCCATGCCGCCCAGCAGCAGGGCTATTTTAGTTTCGAAAATCTTAAGTCTACGGCAATCATACCTAATTTGATTGTACATAATTACGCCAATAATTTGATAGAAAAAGGCGACAACAGTCATGCAGGAGAGGGTTTGCAAAAACTGGGTTATGCAAAAGGAACAGTTGCCAATACTGCAAATAGTGTCCGTTACCGTCAGCCTACTTATGATGGTCATTATTATGAAGTGTTGGTTAAATGGAAAACAATGGCGAACGGGAATGTAATCGGTTCCTGGACCATTAGTAATGATAAAGCTGCAAAATTACCTGGTATTTCTTCAAGGGCGAAAGAGCCGACGGGGTGGAATACACATACCAAATGGTGGAAAGATTTCTGGAATAAATCGAATATCTCTGTTCCGGATCAGCTTATTCAAAAACAATACTATTTAGAAATGTATAAATTAGGGTGTGTAGCCAGAAAAGGAGCACCTGCCATAACTTTACAAGCCGTTTGGACAGCCGATAATGGTAGTTTGCCACCCTGGAAAGGCGATTTTCATAACGATTTGAATACCCAATTGAGTTATTGGCCAACTTATACTGCTAACCACCTGACCGAAGGAGCTACTTTTACCGATTGGCTATGGAAAATCAGAGAACGAAATCTTACTTATACCAAGCAATATTTTGGTGTTGAGGGTTTAAATGTTCCGGGCGTAATTACATTAAATGGTGACCCAATGGGTGGGTGGATCCAATATGCGCTTTCGCCAACCGTAAGCGCATGGACCTCGCAACATTTTTATTGGCAGTGGAAATATAGCATGGATGATAGGTTTCTTAAAACCAGGGCCTATCCATATATTCATGAATCGGCAACCTATCTGGAGAACATTACAAGGTTAAAAGATGGCAAACGTTCACTGCCTTTAAGCTCTAGTCCAGAGTATAACGATAACAGTATCAAAGCCTGGTTCCTAAACTGGACCAATTTCGATTTGGCCTTAGCTAAATTTTTATTTAAAGCTGCGGCCGAAGTAAGCGAGGCGAACGGTAAAATTGACGAAAGTAAACATTGGACGGAAATGCTGAATCAATTACCAGGTTATGAAATAAATGAAACCGGTTTTACCATTGCCCCTGGATCTAATTTAACAAGTTCGCACAGGCACATGTCGCAGTATATGGCCATTTATCCGCTCGATTTGCTGGATGTTAACCACGAGCAGGATAAAGCCATTATTGATAATTCCTTAAAACGGTTAGAAGAAATTGGCACAAGAGCATGGTGTGGTTATTCTTTTAGCTGGATGGCTTCTATATATGCAAGGGCTTACCAAGCCGATAAGGCGGTAAAGCAATTGGAAATTTTTGCATCCAATTTCTGTTCGTCGAACAGTTTTCATTTAAATGGCGATCAAAAAGGAGGGCAGTACTCAGACTTCACCTATCGCCCGTTTACTTTAGAAGGCAATTTTGCCTTTGCACAGGGTGTTCAGGAACTTTTATTGCAAAGCAGAAATGGTTATATACAGGCATTCCCAGCTGTACCACAAAGTTGGAAAGATGTAGCTTTTAATAATTTACGTGCTGAAGGCGCCTTTTTAGTAAGCGGAAATAAAGAAAACGGTGTGCCAACAAAAGTAAAAGTATATGCAGAAAAAGCGGGCGTACTTAGAATTAAACTGCCTTTTAAAACCTATGTGGTAAGAGATATACCTGCTGGAAGTGTAAAAATGGGCGATGATGGAATTGCCGAAGTGAGCCTGAAAAAACAACAGACCATCGTTTTTGAAAATGGATATGAATAATATCCTTAACTAGAATGATGAATTAACCGCAAAGAACGCTAAGGGTTTCGCAAAGTAAGCAAAGGACTAAGCTGATGTTATTAAGCGTGAGGGATAGAAGCGGAAAGCCCACAGCGAGGCACGAGCGAGGACTTGCAGCGCATAGCCCGACCCCTTGCTCAG
The DNA here is from genome assembly GCF_000708285.2 of Pedobacter borealis DSM 19626. Classification (GTDB taxonomy): domain Bacteria; phylum Bacteroidota; class Bacteroidia; order Sphingobacteriales; family Sphingobacteriaceae; genus Pedobacter; species Pedobacter borealis. The sequence goes on along the minus strand of NZ_JAUG01000012.1, from coordinate 62,326 downwards.
CTTGGGGGCACGCCCAAAATACACGATGCATCAGTATAAATTAAAGTATATTTTGTACCACACGTTACAGTACTTGGAGATGCAAAGAAGATCATTTTTAAGCAACGTAACGATAAATTAATCATAACTGTTAGGGTAGATAGTAAATTCCGTTTTCCAAAAGTATATAAAATAACAGGCATTTTGTAAATTTACGGGTATACGGTACGCATCATACCCAGCTTAGCAAGAAGCTAAAAACGTTAATAATAAACCTTTTATATACGATTCATATCAAAATCATCAATGAGAAAAATAATATTAATCACTGCGCTGTTATGCTGCAAACTAGCTTATGCCCAGCAAAAACCCAATATTGTAATCATCATTTCTGATGATCATGCTTTTCAGGCAATAAGCAGTTATGGTAGTAAATTAACGCAAACACCCAATATCGATCGTATTGCCCGGTCGGGGGTAACCTTTAACAAAGCTTATGTAACCAATTCTATTTGCGGACCGAGCAGGGCCGTTATATTAACAGGATTGTATAGCCATAAAAATGGCTTCAAAGATAATGAAACCTCTCATTTTGATCATGGACAGGATAATTTTGCCAAACACCTTCAGTCTGGCGGATATCAAACAGCCTGGATAGGTAAGTTGCACCTGGGCGATAAGCCTCAGGGATTTGATTATTACAGCATCCTACCCGATCAGGGGCAGTACTACAACCCCGATTTTATCGGCATGGATGGTAAAACCGTGCATAAAGAAGGTTATGTAACCAATCTCATAGAAGATGCCTCTGAACAGTGGTTAGATAATAGAGACCAATCGAAGCCCTTCTGTTTGGTTATTGGGCACAAAGCTACGCATCGCACCTGGCTTCCGGATACGGCTGATATGGGGAAATTCGATAAAGTGAAATTCCCTTTGCCTAAAAATTTTTACGACAATTATGTAAACCGGGAAGCGGCAAAAGTACAGGATATGACCATTGATAAAACCATGTTAATGGGCTACGACCTTAAAATGCTTTCTTATAGCAAAAATGGAGAGGGTAGCGTTAACCGAATGAACTTAGCACAAAGGGCCAGGTTCGATGCCTACTACAAGCCAATCGAAGCAGATTTAAAAAGCCGGAATTTAACAGGCAAAGCTTTGGTTGAATGGAAATATGAACGTTATATGCGCGATTATTTAAGCACAGCAGCATCGCTCGACCGGAATATTGGCCGTACGCTCGATTACCTTGAAAAACATAATCTTACTAAAAACACCATTGTAATCTACCTTTCAGATCAAGGTTTTTATTTAGGCGAGCATGGTTGGTTTGATAAACGTTTTATGTATGAAGAATCTTTCAGAACACCAATGATCATGCGTTACCCCGGTGTGATTAAGCCAGGAAGTGAAAACGGAACATTTGTAATGAATCTCGATATTGCGCCAACCTTGCTTGATGCCGCAAAACTTAAAATACCACAAGCTATGCAAGGGAAATCGATGCTGCCTTTGTTTCAATCAAAAAAAGTAGCATTCAGGGATGCCATGTTTTATCATTATTATGAAAATGGTGAACATTCGGTATCTCCTCATTTTGGTGTTAGAACCGAACGATATAAATTAATCCGCTTTTACAAACGCGTGAATACCTGGGAGTTGTACGATCTAAAAAAGGATCCCTCAGAAGAAAATAATTTATATGGTAAAAAAGGATATGCAGGTATTGTTGCGCAATTAAAAGGCAAATTAAACAAGCTTATCGATCAATATGACGACCAGGATGCCAAAAGTATTATGGCAGAACTTTAAATATTTTATTCGAAGAGAATACCTCGAGGCTTGCCTCGGGGTTGTTTTATTGATGGTTAACATCTGGTAGTTTTCTATAGACCTTATTCTGTTCTGCCTGTAACAGCTATGGCCAATTTTACTTTATCCGGACTTATTTTCCAATTTCCTGAATAATCTTTCACAAAAAATGTAACGTCTTTACCCTTGATTGGTTCGACTCCTACATAAGGTTTGAAACCGGTCAGTTTGGTTGAGGAAAACGTGCTGTATGAGATCTGACTTGCATTATCTATGTTGGGCAGCCATTGTATGGCGACAAAGAAATCGCCTTTTGGTATGATAATTTTATATTTCGAAAGATTCGCCACGATCTTGTTTGAGTTTTCCGCAGTTACATTGATTTCCTCATTGCATAGATCTTCAGCGGGAAAACCAGTAGCATCGGCGCGATAGATCCTGACCCTCAAAGTAGTATTTTGCAAATCTTGATACTTGTAAACTCTGCTGTTATCTCCACCAGGAGAATCTCCATCTCTATAGTTGTAAGTGAAAATAAGACGGTTATTCTCCGTAATTGCTAGCTCTACGTTAAACAGGAGCTGGGCAACAGAAATTTTTTCCAGCATATAACGTTCTGCGGGATTATAGAAACGTTGAGCCGCCTGTTGGTATGGTAAAGGGTTAAACGGATCTGGAAAACCCACGTAATGCTTCACATGGGCGATGTTAAACTCGTTAAGTGTTAATTTTTTATTGCCTTTGATCTGTTTAAAACCGCTTGCTGTTGCCTTTTTTTGGACCAGTTGAACCCTGCCATATTCTGCGTCTTTTATCCTGATTTTTTTTGATAAGTAGTTTTGCATCTCGACGTAGATCGAATCGGTTTTGGCCGCTAGCAGGTCCACTTTCCCCTGCTTATCGGCCATGGTATAGGTTAGTCTGGCCTTACAGGATACCAGAGCGCCAATAATAGGTTTTTTCGTTGTGCTGTCGGTGATTAAAATCGCAACACGGTTGATTTCCTGGCCTTGTAAGGACGGTATCTGCCCAAACAAAGCAAAAGCACAGAATAGAACCAGGTATTTAAGCATTTTCATTTGTAGTAGGAGATATTTACGGACAGTGCAATTTCCCGGGAAGCATCGCCTGCGGGTTTATCCAGGGCATACCACTTTCCGTCTTGTCTGATAAAGCGGTTGCTTGTTTTATCGGCAGATTGCGGATATAGCGCAATAAAAGGTTCGTAGCCAATGGTATATTGCGGGATGAAAACATTCTGAACATTGTAGGTCACCATTTTATGGCCGATTTTATAGGTCTGGTTCTGGAGATCATAAAGCCATTCTATGATAACAAAAAACCTTGAGCCAGGAGGACGGATGTTCAGCTTCCGCAGGTCGATCTGGTTCAAAGTCTGATAACTGTCCAACATTACTTCTATCTTTCTGTAGTAGTGCAATGTGTCGGGACCATGGGTTATAGAATCTACGCCTGTTATATAAATATTAACCTTCGATGTATCGAGGTGCTTTTCCGGTTAAAATAAAGGTCGTCGTCAATTGGAAATAAAGTAGTTCGACCATTTGGTGAAAAAAGTGGTTTGACTGGCGGAGAATGTTTTTGCACAAAACGGCCAAGGGTAATATACTCCAGTTTAAAATCACTGGCCGTCGTCTCAAACAGTTTTGCAATGGGCCGTGGTGAGGAAACGAACAGCTCCTGTATTTCCTTTTTAACGCTATAGTTGACCTGATCATAAGAAAACTTACCTAAAACTTCAAATTGTTTCTTCACGCTGATCTTTACTTCGTTTAGCATATAGTTATCTTCTTTCAACAGTACAGTCTGTCCATTTATAAAGTTCGTGGTAGGTATTTTTTTGGTATCATATCCGATATAGCTGAAGATTAGGGTATCTGCTTGTTCATTGGCATGGATTTCGAAAATCCCTTTTTCGTTTGATATGGAATCTCTTTGCTGTTGCTGTAGTTTTATTGTTACCATTGCAAGGGGTTTTTTTTCGTTTTCACTGATCACCGTTCCCTTGTAAACTATTTGCCCGTGGGCAGTACCAAACTGAAATGAAAAGGAGAATAGTACCAGTATAAAAGCTAGCTGCCGTTGTGAAAACTTATTCACGAAGCACGGGTTGCATGATACAAGATTTTTCATATCCCTTTAGCAAAAAAGTTTTTAGGAAAAATGAGCTTTTTTGGATAAAGTTTGACCAGGACCGGATTATCCCGGCTTCTGATGCTTTCGAATAAACTGCGGGATTGCGCAGTAAAGGGCGGGAGTTTTTCTGCCCTGGCTATTTGCTGATAAGATTTTAAGAGATAGGCGGCTGGAAGATGGCTGATGAAACAAGTGCTATCTGAGGCGATAAGGTTGGTTCCGGTAGGTAAAAAATGGGTGAGCTTCTCGCCATACTTCAAATTATCTAAATTTACCAGCACATTGGTGGCTTTGTTGTATGTAAAATTCTTAAAGCCTTTGCTGCTTACAGTCTGAAATGATAAGTTGCCATTTACCTCATAGATATTATTGATACCAAAGATGCAAGGATTTGTTTTTACATACTTTTTGATGTCTTGGTCTTTCTCTCTTTTTTGCGGAAGTGCAAACTCACCTACATTGATATGGTAAATTAGGTCTGCTTTCTTATTTTTGAGCAGAAAAATATCAGTACTATAATTCGGAGAAAAGTAAGTCAAGGTATTACTCGTATAGAAATTTTTTCCTGAACTAAACACGTCTTGTTTCGTTAGTTTGCTCTCCTTTGCATCCAGTAAAGTACTGATATTATTTTTTTCGTCGATACATATGAGGTTTGCATCGGTTAGTGGCGCTGGATTGTCTTTTCTATAAGCTAGAAAAAAAAGTGAAGCATTCTTATCAATTTGATGTGCATTTTTATAGCTCAGTTTTATCTTTTCTGGAGCTACTTTACTAGTAGAAATGGAATATCTATTGATAACTGTATGCGAACTTAGATCTCGAAAACTTATCACGTCATCATATACCCAAAATTCTGATGCATTCACGCTATCAATTTTTTTAAAAAACTTTCCATTTTTCAAGTAGATTGAAATAGATTTTGAATCGTGGTCTAATATGATAAAATATTTATCGGTTACTTCCAGCTGGTCAATCTTGGCAATTAAATTATGCTGGGTAGTTTGTAAGGGGACATACACTACGGAGTCATACAAATTTTTAGAATCGACGAAGGTGGTGCCGTTTACTACCGTATTTGTTTTGATTTCGTTTATGTTCTTTTTTAAAGAAGATTTGGGCTTTTGTTTACACGAGGCTATAACGAGAATTAGCAATAGCCCAGAAGTAATTCTGGTTAATTTCATAAGTGCGTTCAAGTAGATATTAGATTATCGAATATATATATTCTATTTTAATAATAAAATAGTTCGAATAACTATAATGCCAGCACGAAAGAGCTTTTTTATAGCAGATATTATTGCAGTGACATCTACAGGGACGAAGCCAGTGGACTGCAATTGGCCTATAAGATTATCTTTCCATATGCAAACAGTTTGCCGACAGATTTTATTTCCAGCCCCATCTACAAAAACAAACGGTTCGAATATTTCCAGAACCATAACACACCGGTTTATGGTGTAGGCAATGTTTAAACTCTAATTAATCTCTGCTAAGCACAAGTCATCCAGCTCGCTAGCGTAGAACCTAAGACTTGCGCTAGTAATGGATTAACCACCCCGCCCTTTGGCCCCCCCCTCCTAAATTAGGAGGGGAGTTTTCCCTCATAGCTGTATAAGTTAAATGGCCAATTAAAATTTGAATGTTTATAGTGTAGCTGCTAAACCAATAGTTTCATTATACTCATAACACTCAACAACATTACACCAGGCATCGCAGTCTGACAGCCAATCATAAATCATTTTATATTTAGCAGTAATTTCGGCAGAAAATTTTAAGGTTGCGCCTTCAAAATCATCCTCCTGAAAGATGTAGGCATTTAATCCAACGTATAATAGTTCGGAAAGATGCTCCACATCAAATTGGCCAACAGCTTGTAGGTTATAATCCAGGTTTATGGCATAACGCTGAAAGGTTTCTTCATTGGATAAAAGTTTTGTTTTGGTAAGCAGGCTGATGATATTGTTTACATCATAAAGGGCGTTGGCAATGGTAATGGGTTTGTGTTTGCCCGAGCGAGGATCAGGCCCGATAGCTGCGCTAAGCATTTCAGTAAGGAATTGATTAACTTCTGACAAACCAATCATATCGAAATAGGCTTCCATCAGTTTCCGGAATTCTGTTACAGCTGCTACCTGATTTGGGAGCTGTGTGTTTGGGTTTTTACAATTGTTAGTCTGCATAACATTGAAAATTAAAGTTCCTGGACGCTGCAGACTAACAAATAACTCTTTTCAGAGAAATTAGAAAATGCGTTTCTAAAACGCTCGTCCAGGAATATTTTTAAAATTTAATTTTGAAAATTGATCTCTCTTAGCTAGGTGAAAAAATATGTTATTTATTAATCTGCACCACTAAGATAAATACAATAAAATCATTCACGAAATCTTTTTGAAGAATAACGCGTAAATGAAGGTAATTCAGAACTTGCAGTTGATAGTTCTTTCAGCGCAGTTAACAACATTATACTTGCAGTTGGTAGGTTTATGCTTGCAGTTGATAGTTCTATACTTGCAGTTAATAGTTCTATCAGCGCAGTTAACAACATTATACTTTCAGTTGGTAGTTCTATACTTGCAGTTGATAGTTCTATACTTGCAGTTAACAACATTATACTTGCAGTTCGTAGGTTTATACTTGCAGTTGATAGTTCTATCAGCGCAGTTAACAACATTATACTTGCAGTTTGCAGGTTTATGCTTGCAGTTAGTAGTTCTATACTTTCAATTCATGGTTGTGAACTTGTAGTATGTTATTCAAAGTTTTAGTAAGTAACTCAAACTAAGTAGAAGGCTGTATAAATATTGCAATAAGTAATATCAGTTTCGGAATAGGTTACCCAGTATTATGAAAATCAATAATGAAAGCACAAGTCATCCAGCCCGTTAGCCTAGGCACAAAGACTTGCGCTAGTAGGGGGCAATTAAATCTCTGCTAAGCGCAAGTCATCCAACCCACTAGCGTAGATGCTAAGACTTGCGCTGGTAGTGCTGACCTAATAAAAATAAGTGATTTGATTACAAATAATTTATTTCGATAAGATGCCTCCAGATTGGCCCAGTAATTAAAGAAAATATTAACGAGGCAACAAAAAAGCTGATCCCGATAATATATTTAGTCTTTCTATCTAACTTATAGAATAGAAGGGATGAACATGTTCCGAGCAAAGATAAAAAATAACCTATCGTATTAACTTTATTCAGCATCTTAAGAATCTTAATATAATTATTGTCGGCATTATAATGAGCACTAATAGAAAATACAGGAGGATTTTTTACTGGCATAAACATGGCATCTTTTATGTAATGAAAGATGCCATGGGAGCCAAACAGAAATTGCAATAACTCAATTGTACAGATTGATAAGGCTATGATATAAAAAACTTTTAAACTTTTCATACCGTGCTGATTAATCTGTGGACAATATTTTTATCAATCACCAAAAAGTTCATCATTTTCCTTTTCCATAGCTACCCAGCTCAACCAATAACCTTTACCAGTTTTTCCTGCGCCAGTTGGGTCAATCTGAAAAAAATCAGGGATAATTTCAAAGTTCTTCCTGGTTTCTACCTCTTGGATATAATGCGTAAAACACTCTAAAAGCTTAGGAAAGGAAGAAAAAACAATTTCACTTAACCCATCCATATCCCCGCCATACTCATGATCATAAACTCTAATTGAATATTCATTATCTTTTACTTCATACCTACCATCAAATACTAATGGACCAGCGTCATTGCCCTCATCACCAAAAGGATATAGTTTAGCCTCAATAAGATCCTTTGCCAACGAATAATCCAAGTTGTCAATAATCTGTTGTAAGGGTTCAGTTGGCGATGAAACAGGAAGACCCATGAGCTGACATGAACAATCCAGAAAAAAATATTGCTTGTGCCACTCAACAAAACTTTTAGGGAATTTTACACCAAATTTCTCCTCAACTTGGCGATAATTACTATTGGTTAATGTTCCCTCAATGGGTTTCCAGGTGTACCACCCTTCTTCATCAACAGGTGTAGCCATCATGTTTTTTGGAGTTTTTTCCTCCCCATATACACTACGTAATCTGCTAAAATTAAAATAAGAAGTAAAAAAAGTATTTATTATTTCATCCATGGCTTATTCTGATAAGTAAAATTCAAGCCTAAAATATCTGTTTTTTTGTTAAGCTATTGGTGCGATGGTTTATGACATCAATATCCTCTACATATGTGGCTATTTTAAAAACACCCATATACCGCCTTTCATCTTCATCCCAAATATAATCTTCAAATGCATCATAAGTAACAATTGCTCTAGTTATAGTACCACTTGAATTTTTGAATATACTTTGCTCTGTAATTTCAAAATAGAAATTTTGTATTGGTTCTTTATACAATTTACCAATTTCATCATGAGATCCAAAACCATTTACAAATGCATCAGGGTTACCTGTTCTTATGTCAGTTACAATTGAAAATAATTCCAAGAACGGCCCTAGAGAATTCAACCTCCCCCCTAAATTTGCTAACCTACCATTTATCCTAGCCCTGTGTAAAATGCTAGTCCATTTTTGATGTACTTTTTGAGGAATAGCAAAAGCCATATTACGTTGTTTATGATGGTGATGAACTAATTGATTGTACAAATATGACTTGTGGGTAGGATTATATTTGATCCATTGATAATCGACTTTAATTGATTTAAAGTCATTATTTTTAATGAATGCTCTATTATCTGCACTAAACATTTCGGGTCTTTTTTTAATCAGTTGATCCCAAAAATATTTTGCATTTCTTGGATTGCCATGGACAGTAGTGCCATTTCTGGGCGTGGCTGGGGTCATATCAATACCCATGTTTTTTATATAATACGCTTCGGGTATAGGGTCATTAGGCACCCCTTGTTGCACCATTTCTATATCAATAATACCCAACTCATTTTCATCATCATACCATTCTTGGCCGTAGATTACATCAAAATTGTCTGGTATATATATCGGTGAGTTTTCATTATAAACCCCATTGAGTAAATCTATAAATGCTTGATTAAAACTAATAGGGTTTCCTATCAAATAACTAATACCCCAAATAGCAAAATTCCTATTCTCTGTAGTTGGCCCATTTGTTGTCAAGTAAGTCACAAATGCATTAGTAGCCTCATTATGGCTTATAATATATTGTTTTCTACTATCATCAGAAATTGATAGAATATTAAATAGATATTGAGCGTTTGATGATATTGATGGGTCTGATCCCTCAGGCATTATAGGATCGCAAGGAGTAGGCGGTAGCACGGCTAACCTTGTGCCTCTTTCAAAGTAAACCGAAACAGGAGGCGTTCCACCATCACAAGGATTATACGTTGGTGGGGGAGTTGGTACGGTACCTCCTCCTCCTCCGCCTCCACCCTCGATTGTTGGTCCCGCCGGAGCACAATCTACACCGGTAGTCCGCTCTAACGAATAGTAAGGAAGGAAACCTCCCGCTTCTGGTATACCACCTACTTCCCATGGACAGCTGCCTGGCCAATCACCTGTAGAACATTGATGGGGAACCACAGTATAAATATCATAAATTTCGCACTCCCCAGGTGCTAAGCTTATAATATTTGGTGCACCAAAAGGACTACTAATACTAGCTATAATTTTTCCCTTTAACCCATTCTCTTGTTTAAAATTTGTTGTATTTATGGTTTTTGTGTCAAGAAGAACATCATTAAGGTTTATTTTATTAAATACAGTGTTATCTTTAAATGCAATTGCATGTCCGGCTCTCCATCTATCTATCCATTCCTTAGATGGATAATAGGTGCTCAAAAATGCAGTAGTTTTTTCCTTTACAACTTGTATAGTTAAGTTTTGAAAGACCGTTGCTCTAGGTGTTTGAGGCCTTATGCTAATCACATAACTCAGCGTATCTCCTAAATGAAGTAATTTTACACTGTCCATTACCAAGCTTAGGTTGCCTGCTAAAGTCTCTGTACTCATAACTTTTTCTTTAGCTCCTGTGAGTACGGTGCTTAAGCTGCCTGTGGCTTTTAGGTTAATTGAATTAATAAATTCCCGATAAGTGATATTCCTTACCTTAGATGAAATTATAGAATTATTATTTTTTTGTAGAAGGATTTCCTTTTTACAACCTTGTACCAGGAATAGGCACATTAGAATCAGACAAGCCATCGCTTTGCCTCTGTAGAGCATTAATTTATTCATCGTTAACTTAAATTTAAAAATTGAGAGGATGCTAGGACAAATGTATAGCAACAGGATTGTTACTTAAAGCAGGGGTGCCTAATTTTACACCAAATCAAACAGGAGGGCCATTTGTGTTTTATAGAAACATATTTCCGCTTGAAAAATTACATAAACACCGATATCGCTAAATAATACTCACCTCCTACGAACTGAGAAAATGTGTGAGAACTAGTAGCTGTGAAACAGCGAGATTCGATCCATGTTTTAACACAAGCGCAGCATTTTCGATTACGCAGGTGAGCTAAAAAGCGGAGACTGACTAGATTTATCAAGGATGAAGTACAGCGCTTAATCTCCTTATATTTCCTCCATTTTTTTCAACCTATTTCCTATTCCATTCCGTTTTGTTAGTTTTGAGCTTTAAATAAAAAATAAGATGAATCATTGGTTAGTAAAATCAGAACCTTTTAAATACAGTTGGGAGAAATTTAATCAGGATGGCCGTACCTTTTGGGATGGTGTGCGTAATTATCAGGCCCGGAATAACCTAAAAGCCATGCAAGAAGGAGATTTGGTGCTTTTTTATCATAGTAATGAGGGTAAAAACGTGGTGGGTATTGCAAAAGTAGTAAGGGAGTTTTATCAAGCAATTACTCAAATATTGCCCTTTTAAAACTAAAAGTAGCATTTTTTACCCTTCATTTGTCGGCTCTTTTGTCGGCTCTTTCCTCGCCAATAACCAAGTAATAATCATTGTAAATTCGCTATTTAAAGAACTTTAAAGCCTGTCGACTTAGGTAACGTAATTAATAATTATGTTTATGCAATAGTACGACAAAACTCAATTAAAATTCAAAATCATTCCTAACAATTTGATTGTCCAATCTCAAAGGAATATCCAAAACTAGATTGTATTTCTTTATTTAAGAGGCAGGTTTAAGTTTTGGATATTTCCTATCCGATGAATATTTATTAAGCAAAGTGAATATACCTTAGGCACTTTCTTATTTCTTGAAATCTACCTTAAAAACATTATATTCTCTGTCTGGATAATAATAAACTGCAACTTGTCTATTAGGATTAATGTATATATAACCAAGTTTTCTTTCGCGAGCACCTTGAGGAGACGTCCATGTTTTATCGTCTTTTAATTTCCACCCAAAATCTTGCCATAACATCACATGATAATATCTTGCGTCTTCATCAATTTTTTTATCGAAAAACACCGAGAAAATAGAGCCATCAGATAGTTTTCCTTCAAAAAAAATTTCGCCGTTTTTGACTATTCTAGAAGGAGGTAATTCGTATTCTAACCATTTATTGGTATTCATCGTTGTATATGTTGCACAACTAGTTAGACTGATTGTTAAAAAAGCAATCAAAATAATGCGAAGAAATTTTTTCATTCTCAAATCGTTTTACGTCCTTTCGGAGGGTGGTGGTTTTTTTCTCAAAGCACCGTTAACTGCTTGCCATTATCTTTTTTATATAATTTCTCTAATATAATATTCTTAACTGAATTAAATATTTAAACTTAAACCAGCAACATTAACAGAATAACTTATGTTCATTTAGATGTTAACTATCTTTTTTATAGCTTATCAATAAATCTAATATCCAAAACTTAATCTTATTTCTTTATTTAAGGGGCAAGTTTGAGTTTTGGATATGTTTGTAAAAATGATTTATTAAAAGTCTACCCTTATAAACTCAGAGTAGTAACTTTCACAAGCTTAAATTAGTTATACGTTATCATTATTCGCTTTTCTCTCTTGAAAATTCAAATAAACTGTCTCTATTATATTCACTGGTATTTGTTGTTTTTGAAAATAATCCTCGTATATATCTTTACACTTAATAGAAATATCATTCCAATCTTTATATTGATCAAGTGATTTTAAGAAAAATAGAATATAAGTAAAGTATAGATTCTCAGGTAAAGAAAGTTGCGATGGCCTATCTCCATTTAAGTAAAAAGTCCTAGATATTCCTTTAGGGTCTTCAATACTAACCTTACAATAACTGCCAAAATAATCGCGTCCTGTTTCTTCCAAATCATTACATTTCCATGAATTCAAGCTGTAATAAATATAGGTTTCCTCTAATTTTTGGTTAAAAAAAAGAAAATTTCTCATGAAATAGGTGTTGCCAGTACTATTGGCAGTGTGAACTAGTAAATTGTTAGTCCGTTTTATCCAAAAAAGGACATCGTCTGAATAAACATAGTCTTTGAAGGTCTTTGATGTAAAGTCATTTTTAAAAACCGCAACCCAAGTTGTGTTTGGAGATTTTGGTGATCTAATGTTCATTTAGTGTAATAGCGTTTAGTAAAGTAGGCTACCAAATAAACGCTTTTAAATATATAAAAGCAAGATTTTGATAAAGAGCATTTTATTTGAATATCCAAAAACCGACTCAATTCCTTTATTTAAGAGGAAGTATTATTTTTTGGATATTGAAAATTGTTAATTATGAATTGGAAGATAGCCCTTATAAAGGCGAAGGATGAAGATATTCAGGTTTTCAGCAAACGGTCACGGTAACCCTCCCTTTAATTAAAGGACAATTAAAAGTTGCATAAAAATTGGTGGAAATTTTGGAGAAATTCGGAGCAAAAATTGAATAAATTTTGAGAAAAATTTTTGGGAGTTGTTCCCTTACCTTTAGGAGGGGAAACATCCAAGTAAAGGATAAGAAGAAGTTTGAAACAAGCAAAAAGACGAGGGATACAGCATGGTTATTGACTCGGAATGCTTCACATGAAGGTACGAAAAATCATTGAGATTTAGTCTTTTTTACTTGCTTTTTGTCGTCATTAATTTGTCTGTTTTCATCTGAAGTTCAAAATCTGGTACTTATAACGAAAAATCTGGTGAGCCATTTGTCTGGATAAAATATTCGAAAGTTATTTCATCATTTTCGCCGTTTTGCGTATCATCTTTAATATCAATAATTTTAATTGCCGAATAAAAACCAGTAGTATTTTGCAAAATTGCCACTTCATTAATTGAAGGTATTCTTATCCTAGACGAACCATCATAAATTCTTGCATCCCTAATTTCATTTATATTTTTTATACCTTTTGCAATTGCAACTATTTTTAAACTAGAGGGATCATTTAGAAGATGGATATTTATACGGCTCGATTTTGAAAATTTTATTTCAAACAGTAATTCCTTTTGTCCTATAAAATAACAGCCATTGTTATTCGAATAATCAAAAGTGACAGTACCACTTGATGCAGGAGATGTATATTTTTCACTATTAGGAATGAATTTTTGTTGTGCAAATTCCTTAATTGTTTGGAATGGATTTTTTCCGATAGGTGGAATTGGTAAAACAGGTTCGTCGAGAAGATCTCTGAGTAACTCCTCATACTTACTTTCATATAAGTGTGCCTCTTCAAAACTTATATACATTCTGCCGCCTAAAAATGTTGGCGTTTTTCTAGGATTTGGATTGCTCTTAATTAAGGGAATTACCCAATTTGTATTTTGATCATTAATAAATTCAGCAGTCATAATTTGCTTTTCATAACCTGCACCACCTTTCCCATCATTGGCTTTTTTAACGTAAACATCAGAGCAAACACTGATGATTCTTTGGGATTTTGAAAGTCCTCGTTCCATGAATGATGCTAGGTCGCTGCCTAATTTTAAGTTCCATCTGTCTAAAATTACATTAACACCATTTGATCGAAGTCTTGTTGCTAATTGTAACACCCAATTTTTATGCTCTTCACTGTCATGAGAGTAAGAAATGAAAACGGCTGGCTCTATTGTGGTTGTCATGAGATATTCTCCATTAAAGTGTTTACTTAGAAGCTCCTGGATTTGGTTTAACGATGTTATGGTTTTTTCGTATTCTGAAATTATTTCAGCATGTTCTTTCTGATTACCTGCTAAAACTATGCGGTTAGCAAGTGATTCAATAGTTTCGGCTCCAAAATTCTCGATGTAAGGCATTAATTCAGATAGTAAGAATTTTTTTTCTTCTGCGCTGAATAAATTATCCTCAAAATATTGTTGAATGGATTGAATGATTTTATTTGAAACTGGTATAGATTCAATTTCATTTCTATAGCCAGCGTATAAATAAGGTAATGAATATGTGTCTTTATCGGAGTTATAGATAAGTTTAAAGATATTTTGGGAAGTTACTTTACTTTTCAAAAGCATGAAAGGTTGATAATACCTTGAGGAAAACCCAATCTTACCTTTTATAATATTCTTCATTTTATGGGTATTTATAAGACAGCTTGTGATTTTTTAATCCTCCTTTTTAACTCCAATTTAGCTCTTTCTACATCCAAATTTAACTCACCTTCGATACTTTTGATCAATTCTCTTCCATAAGTCCAAAGAAATTTATCAATTTTATAATTAGAATATCCTTCCAGGCCAAAAATAGTTTTGAATCTGCAAAAAGTGGCATAAAAATCTTGGTAATCTTTGGGGTTTGTAAACAATATTTTTACTTGATTTTTTTGACCAAGATAAGCTTGAATGATAATCCAAATGTAGCTGTCATAAATTGGAATTTCCCTATTACTTAAAAAGTGAACATATTTTGAGGCGAAAGAAAGATTGTTACGTTTAAAATTGTCATTCTTATTATTTGTCCATTCAACGAGCGAAATTTTATCGACAAGATTGATATAAGAGTCAATCGATCCTAGGTTAGCATTAAGATTTGCTATGTTATTTATTTTATCGACGACAGGTGTGATATTAGTTATTGCTGTTGAATAAATTTTATTTAAAGCCGCTACTTTTATAAGAACATCATATTTGTTCTTATCGTCACTAAACTCGTTAAATAATTTTTGAAGTTTAATATTAAGCTCATCCCCTTCAATGCTTTCATAATTTCTTAGCGTAGCTTGTATAAATGAGTCGGTCGGCTCTTGTAAATTCATGATTTTAAGCTCTGATGTTATTGATTAAAATTCATAGTCAAATATTAGTGGTAGAGTAGTTTAGATCATATCCAGAATTCAATCTTATTTGTTTATTTAACAGGATAGGTTTGAGTTTTGGATATTTTTTTATAAATGCTGTATGTTTTTTGCACTTGTACTAATAGTTGAATAATTCGTAACCCTATTGAATAGCAAAGTCGTGAATTGCACAGATGTTCAATCGCAACTGTTCAGCCCCGCTTTTGGCAATACCTTATTAGCCGTTTGTTTTATTATTATTTCTCTTAATTTTTTTCCTAGATCTAATCTCAAGTAATCGTCGTGAGTTCGAAATTGCATTTCAATAGACCTCTCTCTTACCAAAGTTGTCGATGGCAAGTCTGCTTTAAACTCGTTTTCAATAATTTTAATAAATTCTAGAAGCTCACGTCCTCTTACTGTTAAAGGTGCAATAAATGTTGGTTGCAATTGTCTTTCTTTCCAGTCAATAAGATAGTCTGAATAGTCAATTAATGCAAGATTTTGGCTCATCAAAAACTTTGCATACTCATGTAAAAACTCATGCTCGCTGTAACCCATTCCTAATCCGAATTCTGTTTCGTTGTAATAATCCGCAATAGACAACGCTAAATCCATACTGAAATAAATATGTCTGCACAAGTTAGTCAGTCCCTGTGCAAATAAGTCTAGATAGCTAATATGAAATGTTGGATTTTGGCATATAGTCTTAGCCATTATTGAAAATACTTGGTCAATTGAATAATAGGGGACACTTATATCTCCAGTAGTTTCAAATATATTTTTCGCTGTCACTTTGTTTAAAAAAGAACTCTTGCCTAATGTTATATATGGATGATTTTGCTTTGGATTGTTTAGTTGATATCTAACATCTGTAAAATATATTTTGCCGTCATTCGGATAGAACACAAATAAGATTACAGGCAACGGAAAAACTGACCAATAATTTTTATGTTTCTCGTGAGGGTAAAATGCAAAATGGTTTCCCTTGTCAACTAGATAAGAATTTCCTGATTTTATTTGTGCGCCAACAATTTTACCAGTTGCTTCTCCTCCATCATTTACATGTTCTATTTGTCCGTCAATTCCAATATCACCATTTGAAGTTTCACGAAATACGTAACCATTAGAGTTTAACTCTAATGCTACCTTTAGAACGCCTTCCCGTTCTTTATAATAATTTTCTGATACTTTCGGAGTGTTCATAAAATGACGACTAACGGTTTCGGGCTTTGCGTTCGGGCGGGTTTCGGAACACAAAGTTTCAATTTATTACTAATGTTTACTAGAAGCACAAAAATCCAAGTTTGCATGTCAGCCCGCCTGACACAAAACCCGTGTTAGGCACAGTTACTTCCACTCAAATACGTCATCTAATGTCTTTTTGTTATCTATTTCGGCAATTAACCCTTTACTTTTCGCCTTATCAATAATTAAGTTGGCAAGGTTTTCTATTGTTTCTTGATCAATGCCAGAACGACCAATCAATAAGAATGCAAGAGGTGAGTGATGTCTAACCCCGTAAAGCTCGTCAATAAATTCAATTAGTTCAGATTTTGCAAATTCTTTAGTATCATGTTTGTCTTTAAAATTAGCTAACAATTTGTTTTGAATCCTCTCTGTTTTCAACCTCTTCGCAACTGATTTGTCTTTTTGTTCTTTACGGGAAATTAAAACCCAAAATAGGACAGTGTAAATTAACAAAGCAAACCAGATCACAGTTGATGTTGGATTTTCAAAAGTTATGTACTTCTTTAGTACTGGATGATCTTCAACTGTTTTTGGAAATAACCATAAAAATGTAAGTATTGCAGTAACGACAGAAAGTGAAATTTTAGGAAATAATAAAGCTTCTTTTTTTTCTTTATAAAAGTTGTCAATCACATCATTGAATTGATTCTGTGTGGAATTAATTTGGTTTGTAGTGGTTAGTTCTTTTACAATTTCTATTAAGCTTGTTACTTGTTCATTTACAACTAAATCGGTTGAATGCGAATCAATAAAGCTAAGAGCATCTTGAATTTTCGTAAAATCATCACTATTGAACTTTTCTGTTCCAACTTTGTCGGGATGAGAATTAGCTAATATTATTCTTAATTGACTTCGTAGCTCGTTCTTTTCGATGCCATCAAGTTTAAATTCTTCCTTTATCTGCTTTAGGGATGTGAAATTCATATAGTGTTGTTTAATTGTGCCTAACTCTTAAATATACGCAATCAATTCTTAGCAAATTGTTTGATTGCAGTTCCTCAAGGACTTTTTACTCAGTTTAACAATTGCGTATTTGGAGTAGTTTCTACCCGAATTTAAACGTTTATAAGCATTTAAATTGGGAAGATTGAAGATGAGCATATTTATTAATTTAGTTCAGCAAGATATTGATTTTCTTGGAATTTGAATATCCGAAAAATTAACCAATCTGTATATTTAAGGGGAGGTTTCTGATTTTGGATATTGTTAAATGTTAGCAAGTTAGCCCTCATAAATATGAAACACACAATCCCCTTTACTTTTACGAGGGCCATCTTTCAATAGATTTTTAAAAATTAGCCTGGGTGATTAACCCAAGCTAATTTTACATCATTCCATCATCTGCAAAGCTGTAATAACTATCATTCGAGATTATCAGGTGATCCCAGACTACAATCTCTAATAGTTTACCACCTTCTTTTAACTGATTGGTCAATCTAATATCTGCATGACTAGGTTTTAAATTGCCACTAGGATGGTTATGTGATATTATTAGAGATGAAGTATTCGCTTTTAAAGCTATTGAAAATATAATTTTAGGATCAAGGATTGTCCCACTTACTCCACCTGTAGATATGTCTACAATTCCTAGAACCCTGTTTTCTCTATTCAATAGAATCATTTTGCTTTGTTCTAAGAGCTCTATTTTGCCTAAGTCCCATTGCTGTGTCAACAACTCATAAGCCTGCTTAGATGAGGTGATTTTAGGTCTATCAGATGGTTTATAATCTGGTTTGTAGCTTACTTGTACTTCCGCTACTTTGTAAATCTGTGTTTCTTGTACCATAGTTGTATCTATTTAAATATGGCACATGTACCAAGCTTTCAAACCAATTAAGTAAAGGAGGAACGGAATAAATGGATAGTGTGAAGGCTACATGAGCGTTTATGCCGTAGTTCCTTAATCCGTATTGGGAGGACAAGCTTAAATTTGTGTGTTATTGTATAGATACTACCACCCTTACTTCTCAATATCCAATTTTTAATCTATTTCCTTCTTTTAAGAGGAAGGTTTTATTTTTGGATATTATGATGTTAGCTTATTATCCTTTAACTAAAAAATGAGCTATAGATAGTTCTAAACTTAAATCCTTGTTTCATATATACTTTACATAGAATAAACCTTTTTAAATGCAGTTACAGGCAATAGAAGTGTAAAATCCAAAAATATTAGAAGGGGGTATATATAGAGTAAAAAAAGTTTACCCTAAAATAGCATGTTTGGAAGTGTTTTAATGAACTGAAGTGTATATATGTGGGAATTAGTTGGTGATGGCAGCTTAATACTTCTGTATTTATAAGGCAGATAGTTTCCTTTGATATTTTGCTTACATTTCATAAAAGCTAACGTCAATAAGAAAACAATATCAACTCACTATATTTTTAACGGGATGGATAATGCTTATCTTATATTTTCGTTATAACTTTTTATCCTATTATCCTGAAAATAGGAATTAATATAGTATTCAAAATACTATTTTTTTCACTACAGATATTAAAATTAAAATGTAATAGCATGCCTAAAACAATTATAACAACTAGCTTTGATGAAGATGAGTTTAGGGCTTTAATTCAGTCTTATGTTCAAGAAGCGGTAAAAAATGAAGTAAGCAAATTATTGAATGATGCTCAGGAAAAGCTTCAACCAAATAAGGCATATTTAAACCGTAAGGAATTAGCGGAATTATTAGACATTTCATTAGTAACCCTCGGTAATAGAACAAAAGAAGGTCTGTTTCCTGCCCGACGTATTGGCAGAAAAATACTTTATAAATGGGAAGACATTCAAAACGACTCAAAACGTTTGATGAAAAGTCCCCTAAGCTAAAGACAAGGCTTATATGACGTTTTTATCGTTCCTCTTTCGTCATCTTTATGGTGTCTGTCAAATTTCTGAAACCAATTAAATTATCATTGTCAATTCGCATTGTCGTAGAGTCCATTCGTAAAAGCCATTTGCCATTTTTGTTCTCACATTGTCCGTCTAAAAAGCCCCAGGAGAACTGGGGTTTAAGCTGTAGCTCATGCTAAATTCATTTGTTTCTTTCCACCTTATCAACGAAAATATTGTGTCGGTTTTCTTAAATGTCCAACTTTCTAATCTTTTGTTTTGATCTCGATTAATTCCTTTCACAAATAGGTAAAACATTATAATTGATGCTGTAAAGAGTTCACAAGAAATACTCTCGAGTACTCTTTCTTTTTTTTACAAAGAATAACATGCCCGCTATTATTAGATTAGAAATAAAAACTAAAGGGACTAAATGAATAATTCCAATTGAAACACTTGGGTCTGGGTCCATTTCATAAACCCATAGCTAAATCAATCCAAAGTCAATAATCGCAAGTCCTAATATTTTGTATAGTGTCTTCATTTGGAGTGTCGTCTGTATAATGCCACTAACGTTTTACAGCTACCCGAAGGGCGGGACATTCACCATAAAACTTGATTTGAAAAACTAAAGTTTGATTAACCACAAATCTCTTTTTGGAACACAAAACCCCACCTTTTGGGTAGCTGCTGTTAGCAGTAGTAATTATTCTTTCGATCCTTCTTTATTAGCAAATTTTTCTTCTATTTCTTTTTTTACCTTGTCTGTGAGTTGCGCAAATATTTTATTTAATCCTTCAATGATTTTTTCTTCATCTTTTAAAGGATACTCGGAGGTCAACCACTCTATTTTCGTATTTAGTTTCCTTTCATCCCAATTCTTGGTTTCAAAATTTGTTATAAAATAAAAGAACCGAATCTGCTTTTTAGATAGTAGATAAACTACTCTAGCGGTGTAGCTCTCGATGTTTGGAAATTTTGAGTTCAAGGTAAATATTATTGTTTTAAATGGCACTTCAACCTCGAGTTCAAAACCGTTTCGTACCCATTCATATTCTGTGTCGTCACCTATTCGACTCAAGAAAGATGCTGCCTGTAGACCGCCCAAAATATTTGTGTATCTATCCTTTCTCTCTCTTGTATGACTTGATTTTGCAAAATACTCGTGTAGATTGTCATCAAGCCATTTTCCTATCGCATTCTTGTTTACAATGCCATCATAATTTTCCTGAAATGTTATTGCTATGTCGTAGATCTCATTTAAACCATCAGGTAGTTTGTATTCACTCAATTTCCCTTTTAACTTATTTATGATTGCAATTGCTTGTTCTTTCGTGAAATACTCTGAAGCTTGTCTCTTTATCTTTTCTAATAAAGAAATTTCAACTGCTTTATTTTCTGTTTCCTCAGTTAATGTCGTATCAAGAGTATTTAAATATTCTTTTAAAGCTTTGCTTATGATACAAAATTTCTCAGTGTAGTCGGCTTGAACGACAAAAAATGGGGTTTGTGAGGTGTTCTTTTCAAAAGCATCAGAGATAAAATCCATAATGTCTTTGTATCTAATTTCACTGGTGTCATGCTCCTTTATAGAATTAATAAAGCTTAAGGTGAAATCGCTTATTTCATCTGTTTGAAATGAACTTTGGTCTTTTAGTGAAGAATTTAGAAAATAACACCTATCAAATCTGTCTATTGTCTTTTGAAAGTATTTTGTGATAGCGCCAGCTTCTTTAATATATGCTTTCCCAGATTGACATGCGTCTATAACTTTAATAACAAGCTCAGGATTTAAGGTCCTAAATAGACTATCTACTTCTTCATTTTGTAAAGTTGTTTGATTTTTCTTGTCTTGACTATAGTCCGATAAAAGATAATAAAATTCTTCATTTTGAAATTCACCATGTCCTGTATAGTAAAAAAATAATTCTTCTATTTTTTTACTCTTATGTTCAGAAATAAAAGCAGTAAGTTTTTCCTTAACCTTTCCACTAGAAAGTTTTTCATTTATGAAAAGTATTTCGTCAAACTTACCAGTTTTATTTAAAATACTATTTATGCAGTCTGCATCTTTCCTGCAACCAGGTAAATTATTCCTAGTGTCGATGTATTCACTTACACTTATTACTATTGCTAAATTCATATTGGTTATTTGTCTTAATTATTACTGCTAACGGTTTGCAGCTACAAGAAGTTGGCGATTTCGGAGACGAAAACTGTCTATCAGCGCTGAACTTGATACATTTTACCATGATCATCCTCACCCTCGTCATCAAACTTTTCAACTTCGGTACTTGGTTTCCCATACTTCTCTGTCAGCAACTCTTTCAGACTACTGTAATTTTCGTATAGTGTTGACCATGTTTCTCTGTCTGGAAAGGCAACAGCTATTTGATAGACCAAGTCTTTTTGCTTAAGCGTTGAAACCCCAACTACACAATTCTTATAACCTGCGAAATCTCCTTGGAGGATCGCTGTCCCATCTTTAGTTGCGATGTGGCTGAAACCATTCTGTTTCATCTTAAATACATAATCTATCAAGGTGCCAGTTATCGGTACGCCTTTGAAAATCAAGTGTTGGGAGGTTGGCTTTTGTGCGAATGTTATGACCGAGACTGTCAGCATAATCATAATTGCTAAAGTTGCCTTTAAAGATAAGGTGTGTCGTTTCATTGAGCGTTAACTTTACAAGAGAGATTTAGGAAAGCAAAGATAACAGAATGGGCGATGATTGCAAGTTAATCAACTTATCATGTCAATATCCAAGATTTTTTACTTAACCTATCTTTAAGGGGGAGAGATCAGTTTTGGATATGCTTTAAAAATGTTAACTGCGGATGTTGTGTTTATAAGGTAGGAGTTTATAAAACAAAATCAAGATTTCGTTCGAATTCTCATTCCTTGGTCTTGCAATTCCAATACCGTTCTAATTTTTGACATATCTTTCCCTTTAGACTCACAAAAACCTATCAAATCATACTCTATGGAACGATGAATAATTGCAGCTTTGTCCGCAATAGAGTGGATTTTATCAAGCAACTCATTTTTTATAAGTCCCGTATTAAAATCCTCTTCGTTTCCACAGATAACATTATGAACTAACCAATTTCTTTGTTCTAGAAAAGCGTCTAATTCACTTTGTATTGGTTGACTATACAATTTTTCTTTAACCGCAAGTTTAATAGCCTGCCCTAAAGTATACCGTTGTTTTTGTTGTAAAAATTCATCAGCTCGTTCCTTTGTCTCGTTTGGGTTCATTTTAAGAGTAATTGAATGGCTCAAAGCCTGTTCAACTACCTGAGTTTTCATCAAAGCCTCTCCTAGGGAAGTGTACAAATTTACTTCATCTCGATTAGCTGGCATTCTAACAAAAGTTTCTCCCATTTGCATTTTTTAAAATTGTCATTTCTTGGTTGGCCTGTACTCTATTTAAAATCGTTTGAGTGTTCCAATACTTTAAAGGCAACGTTCATATGACGATTAATAACCTTGTCTTTTCCTAGCTAATTTAATATGGGCAAATATTAAATCTAACTTTAAAAGAGATTTAAACTTGTAAAGATAAGTTTCACAGAGTTTACTTGAATGTAAATTTCATTTTCATACATCTTTCTAAATTAGTATTTGATGATTTTAAGCCTCCAATACAGCTGTTAGTTTTTCTTGGAGCCCTTCTATCGTTCCCCACTC
Organism: Pedobacter borealis DSM 19626; assembly: GCF_000708285.2. GTDB lineage: Bacteria > Bacteroidota > Bacteroidia > Sphingobacteriales > Sphingobacteriaceae > Pedobacter > Pedobacter borealis. The sequence goes on along the minus strand of NZ_JAUG01000012.1, from coordinate 39,488 downwards.
TGCACAGTTAGCCGGAATTGGAGAGGCAAAATCAATAAGAGCTTTTAATAAGGCTTCAATCGTGTTGAACATACCTTCATTATCTTCCAGTGTTTTTAAAGCATTATAAGGTTTTTCTTCCAAAGCAATTTCTCCAAAATAAGCCTCTTCAAAATTAGGGAGAGATGCCAATAATCTTGCTGCTGTTACCATTGGTTTTGAATTAATCGCTGCTAATATATTCGGGTTATTGCCCCAAGCAGGATTAGCCATTTCTTTTCCTTTCTTGGTAGTTATTCTTGGAGTATCGCTATCATGTAGGACTGAATAGTTCGAACCGAAGTGATTCAATATTTTTATAAGCGATACAATAGTGGCTTTTCCTCTCGCTCTTATAATGTTTATGTCCTTATAATCATCAGGCTTTTGTTTCTTGATATAATTGAATGCAGTATACTCAGTATCGCCCTCGACAACTATCACTTTACCTCCAAAAAAGAATTCCGCTACATAAGGGTCGCAGATATTTAACAGCTTTAGATTTCGCTTATCATCCTCATCAAGCTGAACTTTATCTGGGCGAAATACTGTAGTGCCTCTTATTTGTCCATCCGCAACTTTTTCAACCTTAACAATTGTAGTATTATCTTTTGAAAAATCGATAAATATGGGAGAATGAGTTGTAACCATTACTTGCCAATTACCAGCATTAGGTAAATCATACAATACGTTACAAGCTTCCCTTATCGCATTTGGATGAAGGCAAAGTTCAGGTTCATCAATGAGAAGCAAGTGAGGCCTAACCAAAGCTCCATCGTCTTTTCCCTTTTGATTATTTTCGGATATGAATTTTATAGCAGTCCAAAGTAGAGTCCTTCTCGCACCGCTTCCCTGTCTATCAACAGTACTTAAAAATCCATCAGCTGGTCCCATCAACAATTGGGTATCTGCCTTAAATAAATTGATAACACTATCTAAGTCATCTTCTGGTTTCGCATCAAAATCAATTTTATAGTTTGGAAATACTTTTGAAATTAAACCTGTCAGTTCTTTATTAACTGCATCTATTTGTTCTTGAGCTTCCTCTACTATTTTTTTCTGTAACTCTTTAACTTTAGTTATCAGCTTTTTATAATCATTTTCTTCTTCTCCATCAGCATTATTTTGTGCCTTTAAGTTTTTCACTCTATCTGTAAGTGCTTGCATCAACAACTTTTTTATTGCCTTTGCCTGTTCTTCTGGGGAGTCAAAGGCATCAACCCTATGTGGCTCAGGGCGTCTAGCATTTGCTACGTTAGGAGCTCCCCAAGGAACATTTTCGCTCCACGAATTAGTTGCTACTTCCCAACCCTCACGTTTTGGCTTACCTTCGCCATTCCATATCCATCTTTCCTTTACAAGCAGTTCCCCATTTTCTAATATCTGTATCCACCTATCGCCTGGACTGTTATCATATACTATAGTATGTAATTCTATTTCAGGCAGATTATCTTCGTCAACAGCATTATTAGGAAAATCTTCAAGCTTTAAATCTGCTTTTGCAGAGCCTTGAGACATGACTAGTTCGTAAGCTTTTAATATCGAGCTCTTACCAACATTATTAGCTCCAACTAAAACCACAATATCGTCGAGGTCTATTTCTACTGGTGTTGAACCTATACATCGATAGTTTTTTATTATCAATTTGGTCAACCTAGGCTTTTGTACCTCTGGATTTTCAGAAATCAACGAGACTTCTGCATCTGCTTTTTTCGCTTTCGCCATATTTTCATTTGTATAAATAATTGCATATAAAATTAACCTCCAGTTATGAAAGCTTTGCAACTAAATCAATAAGTGTCCGGTAAGTCGTTTGAGAATTCCGAGCTGTTAATTAATACTAAACTAGTACTTCGTGTAGATATTTGCAAATGATAGTGCTCACCAACCGCGAACTGAGAAAATGTGTGAGAATCAGTAGTTGCAAAGCAACGGGATTCGATCTATGTTTTAACACAAGCGAAGCGAAGCATTTTCGATTACGCAGGTGAGCTGAAAAGTGGAATGCGATTAGATTTATCCAGGATGAAGCGAAGCAAAATCCTAGATAAAGATAGAGAAAGCATTCATGAGGCAACCGATTTGCCAAAATTAAAACCATGACAGTGCAAAGCAATGGCGTGTGTTTTAAGTGGCATTAGACTTGTCGAATACCGATCTTCCTACCTTAACCCACTGTCTTTAGCTAAGAATCACTAACAGAAAAGTAGAGCATTGCCCCTCATAAAAATGAAGTACAGAATCCACAGCACCAAACTAATGACTAGGCCGAGGCTTTCCTCTCTTAAGCCACCCCTTTTGAGGAAAGGCTTGGGTAAGGAATTATTTTATTCAGTAAGTTTAATAGCAGTTCATAAATGTAGTGGAGCCCTTACTAATGTTAATATTCTTTGCGACTTTTCAACATTATTACCGCAAATGGAAGTACGCTAATTATTATTACTAAATTTGAAGTAGAAACAAAAACGGAGCATATTTCTATGCTCCGAATGGGATGTTTCCGAGAAATGTTATTCATGCAAGAATAGCAGTATCAGAGTAAATGTTAAATCGCAAGTTTAACAGTAATCAAAACCTCGAGGCTGACACTTCGAGGTTTTTTTGTATAGAACAAATTTATGTGAATAATATTCACATCGCAAATTTGGGGTGAATTATATTAATCCACAGATTATTCTAGTTACTAACATTGATTATTGATTTGTTTTGTGGATCTGGTGGATTGCTTTATAGGAAACCTACCTTGTCAATCAGCGTTCCTACTTCTTCAAAACTCAAATAGCCAATATGGCCATGAGTTGGATGATCTACTCCAATCATTGATTCTGAACTTCCATCTGAAATAATTCTCAAATATTTATTTTCTTGGTTATCCTTTATGTAAACGATTATCTGGCGTTGAATTAATTGTGATTTATGGTTATTAAATATATAATAACCAACTTTTCCTAGATCATCATCTTCAAAATCTAAAACTGTGCCTTTGTAAGATTTGACCAACACGCTCCATTTAAATTTAGGGTTATAAGCTGGCTTAATTGGTTTTGGAATTAAAGGCTCATCGTTTATGAGGGGCGGTTCTTCAATAGCTTTATTTACTCTCTTCTTTCCAAAAATGAAAAACGATATAATAACTGCTACTACAAATAGGGGATAAAATATTAAGCTCATATTAGTTGGTTCTATTTGCCCAGTTAATTACTTCAATGTTTTTACTCCCATCTTCTGAATAGATTTTTACTTGTTCTTCTTCTCGAATGCCAACATAAAGAACATTTTTTGTAAAGTCTACAACTATGGTGAAATTCGTGTTGCTACAATTATGTTGTTGGCATCCCCACGCGATAAAAGTATTCTTCTTCACTTCGATTGGTGTTTCTGGTCCCCAAGTTTTAATAAGGAAATCATATCTACTCTTCAACAGAGTCTTAAGTCGCTTATTAAGAGGATTGTTACTAAGCAACTTTACATTGGCTGGATATTTACCGTTATAGCCTTTTAAGTAGGATAGGTTTGGTTTAGCAGTTATAAGTGATTGTGAGCTAATGAACAGAATTAATAATGTCTTGATGTATATCATTTTAATAAAGCGATTAATGATAAAAGGCCATAGTTTGACTAATGGCCTTAATTGTTAATTATCTGTCGCCCATAATATTAGTAGGGCAGCAATCCAATATAATGTAAGGAATGCAAGAATTTGTAAAACATCGTTTCCTGTTGGAATAATTTTTTCTATGATTAGATCAAATCCCCCAAAGAAGCTCATGTATACCAAGTAAGCTAAGTAGCCAATCCAAATCCATCTTTTGGTTTCTTTGGGTAATGAAGAATAGTTTGAGAATGCAGACATAAGTTAATTACTTAGATTTTTAAGGTCAAATGATAGTTCAACAAATTTTCGATCATTGTCAGTTACCAATGATGTATCTCTAAAATCATTATCATGGCTTCTTCTCATGCGTATTTTTAAATCGGTAGAATTTTCTTTAGTACCTGTGAAAAGTGACACCATATTATGGTAACCTTTAGATACTGATCCAGAACTATAGAGCTGTATATTAGGGTTAATCTTATTATATGCTTGGTCTGCATTAAGAACAATTTTTTTGTTATCAAATCCATCGATTATCACGATTTCATCTTTAAAGGCAATATTAAATTCTTTGCCCATTAATTCATCTTTTATTTTACGAGAAGATTGTTCATCATAATATGGGTTAGAAACATAATTACTGGTTTGCCCCGAGTAAACTAGGTATTTGCCATTTGGTTGGCTTCTTTTGCAAGAAAATAGAAATAAACAGGTCGCAAGAACAATTAAGATTGGAGATTTCATTGAAATAGATTTAATGTTAGTCGTCCCCAAACTAGCCTGTAAACACAATAAGCGCAGGACTGAACTTGAATGCGCTTTAGAGGTTCGGCAAAAAACCCTACACAACAAACAAGACAACCCCACGCTTATCGCGTAGGCGTTGCACTCATCTGTCCCTGTGTTATTTGAATTTTGCCGATTCCTAAAGCAGGACATTTAAGCTAACGCTTATATTTTAGTTAAATTAATTTCTGTTTTTTATATCTTAATTTTGATTGACGTAAAGATATAAAGGAGAATTAAATTAAAGCACATTGCTGTGCCTTAATTTTAAGATTTTAAATGCTCTACAGTAAATAAGCTCACAAAATCTGTTTCTCCCTCAACAATTCTCCTGTAAAAGAAGTTGTGAATGTCCATTGGCATATAATTAACCCTCATTGAATATTCAATACTATGTTTCCCTTCTAAAGATTCAGTAATCTTAAATGCACTTCTCAATAACAAATTAGTTAAGCCACTGCCAAACTTTTCAATTCCACTTTCATCAATCGAGATAAATATGTAAGATTTGCCCTCTTTGCTATTACTCAGTGTAATATTCCAGAAAAAACAGATGTATTCTCTTACCAAGTTTGTGTTTTGTGGATCTTTGCAATGCTCAACCGAAATATGAGTCCTGTACTTAGTCAGTTCAAATTTCTTCAATAAATCAGATGCAACATTGATAATAGCTGTATAAGCTTGTTCAACTAAATCGTTGTTCTGCTGTAGATCAGCGTTTACCAAAACCAATTTCGTTTTAGTTTCTGTACGTGTTTTTGTTTTCATTTTTCTAAATTTTATGGTGTATAATCAATTGTTTTACTTTTTTGAAGCGTGTTTTTTCTATGTATTTCTAAATCTTGGGCATAAAAAAACCACGATTTCTGGTCGTGGTCGTTTATTTTTTGGCAGTTTTAATATTGCCAATATCTCTCAGGCTATACTGTTATAAGAATAAAGTTGATCGAGATTTTTAGCATTATTTTATTAATGCACAATTATTGGTACTTAGATGTAACACTCTCGTTTACTTTACTCAAAATGTTCTAAGGTTCGTGCCCTCGTAAAGATTCAGGATAAAGGTTTTTATCTATTAAAAGGGAGGGGGTGATATTCTATACTCTCTACCTGTGTAAATCCCACTAAAAATTTTTTATATTTTTTTTTGGCGTTACCTTTACTTATATGGGGGGCAACTTCAACAAAAAAGCACCAACTTTCGTTAGTGCTTTTTCATATCCAAAATTTCTCAAATTCCTTTACTTAGGGGGATCTTCAAAATTTTGGATGTTAATTATGAGGCTAAGATCCTTAACCCCTGTATCGTCCAAAACTTCTGGTTTTCTCTTGTACCACTTCTGCTAGCTTTAAAAAAATTATTAATATGACTTGATTTAGCTTTCTGAGATATGCCATGTTTCAAGTAAATCTGCTGTAAAGCTGGCTTAATGGATTGCTCCATTACTATTTCTCCAATTTGGTAATGACTATGAATGTCAGCAAAAAGCAATGAGTTTTTCAGCTCTGTAGTCCTCTTTTGGGCTTCAACAGCCTTTTTCATTTTTGAATGCTCAAAATTTAAACTCTTCATCTTTTTATAACCCAAGTAATCGTAAAACTTAGAAATCTCAGGATATTCCCTTCTAATGATATCTCGGTTATCTCCATTCAGATAAAAATATACTAGGCCGAATTTTTTAGGGTTGTGGTCATCTAGTATTTTAGCTACAGCTTCAGCCAGTGTTACCATATTTTTTTTTGCACGCAAGTTATCAAGCTCGCTATCACCAATGTCAAACCAGTTGTTTTTTACTATTGGGTTGAAATTCGTCGTGTTGAGATAGGCTAAGTTTAGTAGCTCATAATTGCGATAATGGCTTTTTATTGTTTGATCCAAGATAAAATTGTCCACCATTGTAGAATTTAACTTTCCTTCTTCATTAACGAATTTGGTAATGTCCATCCCATCGAGGGCCTGAGATGATGCGACAATTCCACCTTCATTAAAGTGGGAATCTGCTACATCACAAACTCCTTTGTAAAACTCATATTGCTCATCAACAAATTTAATGGCATCACCTCTTTCTCTGTATTTGATTTCTGCGTTGAAATTGGAAATATGACTGATTTTATTAGTACCATTCCTAAATCTTCCTACAATTTGAATAGCATCAGTATATGGATCAAGTTTTGAAAATGGAGCTCTATAGACATCTGTTATCATCAACACATTGGCGGTATAGTCGAGTTTTATATCAACAGCATTGAAGAATCTTGAAGTAAAAAAGTTGTATTGAAGAAACTCGCTTATATCTTCATCTACATTATTAAACTCTCTAGCTCTAAGGCTTCGACAGCCTTCTGGTGAACAAAACACTTTGCTTTGTTTTTCAATGTCTAATGCTTGAATGAGCTCAAAAATAAATTCAATAGAATTTAGAAATATAAATACTTTTTTATCTCTATTATTTGCAATAAATTCCTTAATTGAATCAAATACTCTGTTAGTATTGACTATCGTAATTGGTTTACGATAATCAAATTGGGGTTCAACTTGCAGTATTCTAAACCCATTTTCCTGAAAACGCGGATCAATTGGTTCAATCGCTGTCGCAGAAATCATAGCTTTCTCCTTGAATTTGAAAAAGTCATGCATAGGCAAAATAATGGTATCTCTAAAATCTGCATCTTTTATCATTCTATCACATTCATCGAAAAGCATAAAAAAATCATCATACAATGAATAAGCTGAACTTTCAATAGCTGGTTTAACCTTATTTGCATAGCCCTCTGGAGTAGATAAAATCTTCTTAGGAGTTATATCGCTATTCAAATAAGCAACTACCTGTGCCCGTGTTACACCTTTGTGCACAACGAAAATATTAGGGTACATTTTGGTAATACCGTCAGCTTCCAAAGCATTTTTTTTTCCTTTTAAAACAGGAGTATTCGGTTCTATAATAATAGAATTTCTCCAGTCGTAAAGTTTACATTCTCCATGTGTACCACCGATATTTGGTAGCTTTTTGAAAATGATTGTATTGTTTGGAGTTCCATTTAGGAACTCATCGGTATCACTAAGATACTGACCCTCGTTAATTTTTATTGGTTCTATTGGTAACATGATCTTATAATTTTTGTTGAAGAGCAGATTGTCACTGCTCTTCACTACTTGTGATGATTATCCAGAAGTTATATTGTCTATCCCAGATTTGTATTTGATTTTTTTAACTTCTACGCTAATACTCATTAAGTCTATCAATTGCCTCTAATAGCAGGATATCTTCGTTTTCTTCAAGTAAATCTTGAATCTCTTCCACGTAATCTAATCCATTTGCTAAAAGTGCATTAGCATACTCAATTAATTCATACTCTTCCGATATGGCACATTTGTGGGCATAATATTTCTCTGGGTCGTCATCATCCGAGTTAAAACCACAGCCTCCAAAACAGAAATCTATTTCATCTAAAGTCATCACCACTTTCTCTAGAATCTCAAATGTTAGAATAAACGGTTCGCCAATAGAGTATGAGCCTGCGGTTACAATTATTTCTCGATATAGAATTTCACTAGTTTCCATTAAGGCGACTTGATCACCTTTAGCATTTTGCTTGACAGATTCAAGCTGGATTTCAAAGCGAGTTGTTAATTCATAGCTATCGTCTATGCTAGGTTTCCATAAAGCGATAGCCATTAAGGATGGCTTTCCATAACACTTCCCTTGTTTTACTCTCATGATTTTGTAAACTCCTTTACTAGGACAGTAGAATCCTCTTCCGGAAACTTTGTTTGCCTCATACTGGGCAATAATATAATCTTGTTTTAACATGTTTGCAATGCGTTAATTGTTTAACGCTCTGCAAAGATGTTTCCATTTTAGAGGGGGGAAGGAAATAGAAATTGAGAAGTTTTTTATGTTTTTATTTCCTTGTAGATCAGCCGTTTATTTGTTGTGATTTCTGATCATTGAATTGATATAGTCCTTTGGATCTGACTCAATTTTCTCAAAATTTAAATAATCTAAAACACTAAGAATATCAAAGAAAAAGTTAGCTTGCTCATCACTTACCTTAACATTTGCAGCAGATTTGAGATTGGTATATTCTTCTAAGAAATTTTTAACCTCATAACAGAATTCCACATAACGTTTTCGTCTGTAAACAGAAAAGCTTTTGTTCTTGAGATTTGCACCTCTTTCAAGATTTTCAACTTTGATGGGAGCTTGTGAGTCGTAATAACTTGAACCAAATATATTTTCTGTTGATTGCTCATCCACAAGTCCATATGGTAGGTTGCCAACTTCAATGGCGTCACAAATTACTTGACACATCCATTTAGAGATTTCAGCATTTTTAACGAAATATGTTTTATTTATTGGTATGTTTTCAGTACCCGTGTTTTCTTTAATGCCAATTTGAAAATGAGGATTATCCTGAGAGTTTTTGAACGCTAAAAGGAATTTAGAAACGTCAATTATATTTTCGAGATAATCATATCTTGTTTGGTCATTTCGAATATTGTCGCCTAATACCTCATCCTCTTTAAATATTACATAAAGTAATTCTTCACAAACTTCCTGCAATTTATATTTTTCAATCACCCCTTTTAAGCCATCAGAATATCTTTTGTATTGATCTTTTGATAAAGCTAGTTCAAGTTGAGCATATCTTTGCTTCGTAAATGTCTTAAAATGCCATTCTCCTAAATAGGTTTTTAACTTTTCTAGGTCTGGGTTCAATTTTACTTTAATGATCGACATGGCAATGGTTTGAATTGCCGAATATATTGAAGAATTATTTATCTCACCATTTATGAGGGGCAACTTTTTAGAATATCCAAAAATTAACATATTCCTTTATTTTAAGGAGGTAGTTTTAAATTTGGATATTCCTCAAATATTTTATCTAAAACAGTTCACTAGTTGAAGACTTGATTATATTCTTAAATAGCCTTTCCCTAATGTATAATGTTGTAACTTGTAAATTGGAGTGCCGATTTCTTTGCCTAATCTCTTCATAACTCGCTCCATTCTCAATGTCATAGTAATTTGATGTATGCTTTAAAGCATAGAGTTTAAGGTGTGGTGACAAATTATATTTTTTACGTAATGCTCGCCAGTTTTGACCAAAGAATTCACTGCAAACTTGGGTAGGGGTCGGTTTGTTCCAACCACCAAACACAAAATAATCTCTATTTAGGCCTGTGGTCATCTCACTTAGTAAAGTTTTGGTTCCCTTGTCCAGTTGAAATGTAGCTTCATTTCCGTTCTTTGTTTTATTATTTGGTATAATCAAGAGATCTTTTTCGAAATTAATATCTTTGATTTGTAACCTTGTTATTTCTATTGGTCGGATATTGTATTTGAATAATAATTTGGTTGCCACATTTAAGCCTAAAAAGTGCTTATCTGAATTTAATATTTTTGAAATTTCCAATAGCTCATCCTTTTCAAAGACCTTGAATCTACTGGAATCCCATCTAGTATTTTTCTTTGTAACATTTGAACAGGGATTTTCTTTGATAATCCGCATATCTATGAGGTAATTAAAGAATGTCCCTAAATCCACCAAATAGGTATTGTAAGTCACTTTGCCCCAGTTTCTTTCAAAAGCTTTCTGATCTAGAAATTCTTTTATATGCACTTTTGTAATATTTTGAATCTTCAAAACTGGTTTTTTAGAAGTTTCTAAATATGATTTGTAATGCATAACTAGAATTTTATTATTCTTTAAAGCACTGAATCCTATTGCCTTATTCGCATGTGCCTCTTCTCGTTTTTTTATCCAGAAATCTAAACATTCAATTAAGTTTGAACTATAGTTGATTTCTTTTTCCATTTGAAGGTTAGTGATAGGATTCCATCCACTCTTTAAGAGGGCAAGTAATTCGTCGATAATCTCCTTGGCAGAATGAGCTATTTTCTTTTTGTTACCATCAAATTTTGGAATGTACCTGCGAATTCTTTCAGATTTATTAGTTTTGGGATTCAATTGATAGAAATAAACAAATGGTTTGTTGCTGCCAGTTAATTCTTTTGGGGTGTTTAAATAAAAGTCATAATCACCCCAAGTATGGATTAATTGTGATTGTTTAGGTTGCCTCATTAAGTTGCGATTTGTCGCCACCATTTGTCGCCAATCATTAAATTGGAACTAAAAACACGCTTTAAACTACTTTAAATAAAGAAATATAATGAACCATTGGTTAGTAAAATCAGAGCCTTTTAAATATAGTTGGGAAAAATTTAATCAAGATGGCCGTACCTTTTGGGATGGTGTTCGTAATTATCAGGCCAGAAATAACCTAAAAGCCATGCAAGAAGGAGATTTGGTGCTTTTTTATCACAGTAACGAAGGTAAAAACGTAGTGGGCATTGCAAAAGTAGTACGGGAGTTTTATCAAGATCCAACTACTGATGATGCCAACTGGGTAGTGGTTGATTTATCGCCGGTAGAAAGCCTCAAAAATCCGGTTTCTTTAGAGCAGATCAAAGCTGAGCCGAGTTTGGTTGACATTTCATTGGTTAGACAAGGACGCTTATCGGTAATGCCATTAAAAGCAGAAGAATTTGATAAGATTTTGGAAATGGGGGCTTAGTCTGAAGTCCTGAGTCGGTAGTCTTTAGTCGATTTACGAGTTTGAATTCAGTTAACCAATTTAAACAATTAACCTTTTAATCATTAATCAATGAAGTCGGTTCACGCGAGAAATTGTCATCCTGAGGAGTAATTGTTTCATAAAATCAATATAAAAGACAAATCTTTTTGGCAAAATAGTAGGCTGCGTGAGATCGTCATTCCCTCCAAGGGAGTTCCTTTGGAACAACTCGATTGGGAACCACGGAGTGCTCATGAATGCCTCTGAAAAAAGGAAAACTTATGAATAATCGTAATGCAAGCGCTTTAAGATTCCCGCATGCGCGGGAATGACGACCGTGCTAATGGATTCTGTCTATGGTAGGGTTAATTATTTGTTTAAAATCAACCTTAGCGTCTGTATAATTCTTCCCCGATTTATCCGAGAGACGGGGAGCTATTTGTTCTAGCACTTCGACTCTGTGACCATTAACAGATTACAATAAAAAGAATCGTCATTGCGAGGAGGAACGAGAGCCTGCCCCGACTTTTTCGGGGAAGCAATCTTAATGCGGTCGCTACTAGCGATAGTTGTAAGATTGCTTCGTCGGCTGAAAAAGCCTTCTCGCAATGACGATTCCGCTCAAAAATCACTGCAATAAAAATCATCTGTCATTTGTATTGATTTTTAAGCCCTCACCGTGACAGAAATATTAAAATATTGTATTAAATTTAACTGTCTCTTAATACCTCAATATGAAAACCATCTATTTTACGCTTATCTTTTTCCTCTCCATTACTTTAGCAAAGTCTCAAAGCATAAAACCTTACATGGCCATTCTAAAAACTCAAAATGGTAAATACAAAGGGATTTTATATAAAGTTGATTCGGTAAATGCCATTCTGAATCATGATGGCGAATTTATTAAGGTTCCGATTAGTGAAATTAAAACCGTGCAGATCAGAACGATTAAAAAGGGCTATGAAGGAATGAGTTTTATTAAAATAGGTGAAGATCGGGCGGAAGAATATAAAATGAATACCGCTGGTAAAATGGTTGATAAATGGGGCAAGGAAGAGCCTACTTTTAAGGAAGACGCGGCAGCAACTGTATACTCTGTGGTTTTTACCGCAATAGCAAATGCTGTTGCATTGCCTATCCATGCCATTAATCCGAATCTGGCACGTTTTAACTTTAATAAAATAGATAGAAATAAGTTAAACGAACTCAGTTATTATTCCATTTACTATCAGGCCAATCCAAATGTGCTGGCCGAGCTGCACCAGCTAAAAAGCATTTCATCTTCATTTAAACCTTAGGTGTTTGGCGTTGGGAGTTTGGCGTTTGGCGTCGATTAACCGGTTTAAATAAATGAAGATATATCTGGCTAGATATATCTCTCTCCCGACTTAATGCCGGGACTGCGCTACAGTCGAGATGACGATCATTCTATTAGAATCTATACGATCAACCCAATGAACCAATGACTAATGAACCACACTATTTCTCTTACTTAACGTAATCCCCAACGTCATTACAATACTCGATCCCAGTACAACCAAGAACAGGAATGGCGTACCCACCTCAGGTATTTTTAAGGAAGCTGGCAGGTTAAAATAGAGTAAAATGCTAATTAAGCCGCGGGGTGCAATGTATAAAATCGGACTAAGGTTTTCTTTTTTGAATATTTTGAGAAATACCACTCTGATGATGTAAATCGATATTAAAATGAAAAAGCCGTTGGCGAGTACAATTTTGTTGTTCAAGTCGCCAATATTCATGGTAAAACCAAAAATAACGAAGAAAAAAGTACGCAGAATAAAAGCGCTTTCTGCCGATAACTGATAGAGCTGGGATAAATCGGCTGTTAAATTTTTGTATAAAAAGACACTTCTAAACCAGGCATTCTCAATCGTATCGGCATTGTTCAGAAATAGGCCTGTGCTCAAAATCAACACCAGAGAGGATAGGTGGTAAGACTGACCAATGGCATAAACCAGAATCAGTATCGCTATAATTAAGAAGAATTTAATGTGGTGTATCAATCGGCCCATTACGTACAACAACACCACACAGGCAATGGCCGATAGTAAAAGGATGAGGAAGGTACTTAAACCCAAACCAATAAAAGCAGATGTATTTATCGAATGGTTGGTAATGGCAAAATTGAAGATGATAATGCCTAAAATATCAGAGAAAGAAGATTCATAAATTACAAATTCTTTATCGGTATTGTTTAATGCCGCTGCGGAAGGGATGGCAATGGCAGAGCTGATTACACTAAAGGGAATGGCATTTGCAATACAGGTATATAAATCGTGGTGGGTGATCTGGTAGATAATACTGGTGATTACCACAATAGTTCCCATTAAAATGCTTAGGGCAGAGAAAAAAGCACTGCGTATAACCTTGTTTTTATGCCGGTCGTATTTAAGTTCGAGAGAACCTTCAAAAACAATTAAAATTAAGCCTACGGTGCCCAATGTTGGCAGGATAGAGAGGAAATTGAAGGTTTGTATCTTCAGGTTATCGACCAGTAAACGTAAACCAATACCTAAAAGAAGTAACAATAAAACCGATGGTACTTTGGTTTTACTTGCCACTAAATCAAACAGATAAGAGAAAATAACTAATCCGCTTAAAATAATAAGAATGGTATAAGTTGTCATATTTTTCAGCGCAGGGTAAACCGCTAAAATAAAACAATCATGCTAAGCAAAAAGAAATTTAATGTAAAAATTATGCTTTAAAGAAAAGTGCCTTTAGTTCGCTGGCGTCATCAGGGTTCATTTTTCCACCCAAAACCAAACGCAATTGCCTGCGGCGCAAGGCTCCGTCAAATAAGTCAATTTCTTCGGGTGTTTCTGGTATTAGTTCTGGCACAGGGATGGTGCGGGCACTCTGATCTACGGCAACAAAGGTATAATAAGCCTCGTTACTTTTTTGGCGGGCACCACTTGGAATATTCTCTGCCCAAACATCCAAACGAACTTCTACTGAAGTATTAAAAGCCCTGGTCACTTTGGCCTCAATGGTAATCACATCGCCTAATTTAATGGGTTGTTTAAAAGAAACGTTATCAACCGAAGCGGTTACCACAATACGGTTGCAGTGTTTTTGAGCCGAAATTGCCGCTGCAATATCCATCCAATGGAGTAAGCGCCCGCCCATTAAGTTGTTTAAGGTATTGGTATCGTTTGGTAATACCAATTCGTTCATGATGGTAAAACTTTCTCTGGCAAATTTCTTTTTTAGACTCATTTGATCGCAAAAGTAAGTAAAATGTGGGTAAAATGGTATTGCAAATAGATTCTGGCGGATTTGGAAGTTGTTTCTGTGGTGATCTGCGTAATTAGCGGGAAAGACATAGGCAAGGTTGTGCCCGCAGATTCAGAGATTTTCGCAGATTTATTATTTTGTTTTTCTGCGAAATCAGCGGGAAAGATCCTCTTTTTTGCGCATACCTGAGCATTATGTTTGCCACGGAAGCACGAAAAACACGGAAAAACTTTAATCTCCTCTGTGATTTCTGTGTTTCGGTGGCTAATTAATTTTTGAATAGGCGTTATGTTTTAAAAGCGATTCCTTAAATTCTAGTGGATTGAAAGGATGTTTTTTCTGCGGACATCTGCGTAATCAGCGGGAAAGATCCTCTTTTTTGCGCATACCTGAGCATTATGTTTGCCACGGAAGCACGAAAAACACGGAAAAACTTTAATCTCCTCTGTGATTTCTGTGTTTCGGTGGCTAATTAATTTTTGCATAGGCGTTATTTTTTTAAAGCGGTTCCTTAGATTCTGGCGGATTTGGAAGTTGTTTCTACGATGATATGCGTAATTAGCAGGAAAAGCACGCATAAAATTGTTCCCGCAGATTCAAGAGATTTTCGCAGATTTATTATTTTGTTTTTCTGCGGTGATCTGCGAAATCAGCGGGAAGACATAGGCAAGGTGGTTCCTGCAGATCAAATGGATTTTCGCAGATTTAAGTTGTTTTTCTGCGGGCATCAGCGAAATCAGCGGGAAAAGCTTGTGTAGGGGTGTTCCTGTAAAACCAAAAAACAATTCGTAAAAAATCATGTTATCCTTACAAAAATCGAATTTAATGCAAAACCAGACCCTGATCCAATTTTTCCATTGGTATTATAATGAAGAACAAAATTTGTGGACTAAAGTAGCTGCCGAAGCGAGTCATTTAAAAGAAATTGGCATAACCGCTGTTTGGTTGCCGCCAGCCTATAAATCAAACAATGCGGCTTACGATGTTGGGTATGCGGTTTACGATCTGTTCGATTTGGGCGAGTTCGATCAGAAAGGAAGTGTGAATACCAAACATGGCTCCAAAGATGAATATATCAAAGCTATTGAAGCCCTGCACGATAATGGAATTGGCGCCTTGGCCGATGCGGTTTTTAACCACAAAGCCGGGGGCGACGAACTCGAAAAAATAGCCGTTAGAACTGTAAATCCGGAAGATAGAAACGAATTTACCAGCGATGTTTTCGAAATAGAAGCCTGGACGAAGTTTACTTTTCCTGGGAGACAGGGAAAATATTCTGAATTTATATGGAATCATGAGTGTTTTAGTGGGGTAGACTGGGCCGAAGACCTCCAAAAAACGGCTATTTATTCGATCCAGAATTATTTAGGAGAAGGTTTTGAAGAGGTCCCTTCTACCGAATTGGGCAATTATGATTATCTGATGTTTAACGATATCGATTACCGCAACAGGGCTGTAGTTGAAGAGTTAAAGTACTGGGGCGAATGGATAGTGGAAACCACCAAAGTAGATGGTTTTAGGTTAGATGCGGTTAAACACATCAATCCGGATTTTATTGTAGAGTGGATCGATCACCTGAACCAAAAATTTAACCGCGAATTTTTTATTGTGGCCGAAGATTGGAATGTGGTAGATAGGGAAGGACAATTAAAATATATTGAGATTACAGGTGGCCGGACGCAAATATTTGATTCGCTTTTGCACCATAATTTTTTCCTGGCGAGTAAGGACGAGGAATTTGATATGCGGACGATTTTTGATGGAACCCTGGTTCAGGTAAAGCCTGATCTGGCCGTAACATTTGTTGATAATCATGATTCGCAACCTTTGCAGGCACTAGAATCTTATATCGATTTTTGGTTCAGACCTTTGGCGTATGCCATCATCCTGTTGCGTGTACAGGGTATTCCGTGTTTGTTCTTCCCTGATTTGTATGGAGGGATTTATGATGATAAAGACAAAGAAGGCGATGAGGTGCATGTGGAGCTGGTCGCAATTCCTGCAGTAGAAACCATGAGTAAAATCCGTACAACCTTAGCTTACGGTGAGCAACGCGATTATTTTGACCACGGCATTTGCGTAGGATGGACCCGTGCTGGTGATGAGGAACATGAAAATAGTGGCTTGGCAGTATTGTTAAGCACGGGAGAAGAAGGGTATAAAGAAATGGAAATCGGTAAGCACTTTGCCGGAAAAACCTTTGTTGATGCTTTAGGTTACAGACAACAAGAAGTAACCATTGATGAAAATGGCTGGGCGGAGTTTCACTGCAATGCGGGAAGTGTATCGGTGTGGGTATTGAAAGGGGGGTAGGATTGTCAATTCCATGCCTTGGTTCAATATCTAACCCACGCGTCATTCCCTTGCAGACGGGAATCCTAATACAGCTTACTAACCCATTCAGTGCATTACGATTCCCAATCGAGTTGGGAATGACGCTCGTATCTAATCCATGCGTCATTCCCGTGCAGACGGGAATCTTAATGCAGCTTACGAACCCGGTTTAATGCTTTAAGATTCCCAATCGAGTTGGGAATGACGCTCGCATCTAATCCATGCGTCATTCCCGTGCAGACGGGAATCTTAAAGCAACTTACAAACCCGGTTTAATGCTTTAAGATCCCCAATCGAGTTGGGAATGACGCTCGCATCTAATCCACGCGTCATTCCCGTGCAGAGGGGAATCCTAATACAGCTTACTAACCCATTCAGTGCATTACGATTCCCAATCGAGTTGGGAATGACGCTCGCATCCAAACCACGCGTCATTCCCGTGCAGACGGGAATCTTAATGCAACTTCCTTTCTTATTTAGAGTATAAATCTTACGAGAAATAATGTATTTTTAAGATATGGAACGCGGTGGTTGTGTTTACATTATGACAAATGCCTTTAACACCGTTTATTACATCGGTGTTACCTCTGACTTACACTCAAGAGTAATTGATCATAAATGCAAAAGATATCCAACTTCCTTTACAGCTAAATACAATTGTATAAAGCTGGTATATTTTATGTTCTATCCTGGCATTGAGGAGGCAATTGCTGAAGAGAAGAAATTAAAGAAATGGAATAGGGATTGGAAAATTAAGTTGATTAGCGATCACAATCCTCAATGGCTAGATTTATTTAATGAGGATTTGTGACTTTAAACGTTAACACATTTTTTATGTATTAAAGATGAGAGTCCTAAAACCTGGCGTAATGCATTACGATTCCCAATCGAGTTGGGAATGACGCGTGGATTTAACCTTACGCACTATTCCCGTGCAGACGGGAATCTTAATGCAGCTTACAAACCCGGTTTAATGCTTTAAGATTCCCAATCAAGTTGGGAATGACGCTCGCATCTAATCCATGCGTCATTCCCGTGCAGAAGAGCATCTTAATGCAACTTAAAAAAACGGTCTAACGCATTAAGATTCCCAATCGAGTTGGGAATGACGCGTGGATTTAACCTTACGCACTATTCCCGTGCAGAAGAGCATCTTAATGCAACTTAAAAAAACGGTCTAACGCTTTAAAATTCCCAATCGAGTTGGGAATGACGCGTGGATTTAACCTTACGCGTCATTCCTGTGCAGACGGGAATCTTAATGCCGCTTACAAACCCGGTTTAATGCTTTAAGATTCCCAATCAAGTTGGGGATGACGATCCATCTAATATTACTTCTACAAAAAGTTATCCTCAGCCCTGTAAGCAGAAATAACAGCCAGTTCACCCTCTTTTCCGCCTTTCGAATTGCCATGCTCCATGCCCATCACACCTTTATAACCTTTTTTATGCAGGTGTTTAAATAGATTTTTATAATTGATTTCGCCGGTTGTAGGTTCTTTTCGGCCCGGATTATCACCAATCTGGATATAGGCAATTTCGTCCCAACAGCGGTCGATGGTTTTAATTAAATCGCCTTCTGTACGTTGCATATGGTAAATATCGTAAAGAATTTTACACGAAGGACTTTTAACAGCTTTACAAACCGCATAGGTTTCATTTGTTTTTTGCAGGAAAAGCTCCGGGGTATCGCTCAAGGTTTCCAAAACCATAATCAAACCGTGGGGTTCGAAAATTTCTGCTCCGGCACGCATGGCATCAATTACATTGGCAAATTGATTGCCATAAGGCAGGTTGCGTTCATAAAACCCAGGTACAACGGTAAGCCATTTTGCATTACAACGTTTTGCGGCTTCAACCGATTTTTTGCAGGTTTCTACAAACTTGTCTTTAAATTCCTTTTTGCCAGTGGTTAAAGAGGTTTTCCAGTTATCGCCACCATCTACCACAAAAACGCCCATGCGCATACCCAGTTTCGCCAGCAGGTTTCCAATTTTTTCCTGTTCTTCTACTGGACGGTTTAGGTAGCCATTGTCTTCGATAGAACGGAAACCTTTATCGTACATAAATTGGATCTGATCTAAAAAACTCTTGCCCGCATGGTTTTCGAACATGCCCAGGTGTGGGGCATAATCCATATTGAAAGTTTTGTCACTGAATGCAGTATTTGGCTTTTCAGCTGCAAAAGTATTGTTAATTCCTGCTCCAGTAGCAATTGCACCGGCAGTAAATAAGCTATTTCTTATAAATTCACTTCTTTTCATCGGTTTTTTTAAAACGGATAGGTATTAATGTGTAATTAATTTTTTAAACCCTGTAGTTAAGGTATCAGCCACTTTGCCATCTTTTTGATGGTACACAAAATAAGCTTCGAGGTTTTTTCTGCTTTCTACAAAGGCAATGGCATCTTTAAGGTGCATTGCCATTAAGGCATTGTCGTAGCCATCTGCTGTAATGGCATCATTGGCGTACACTGTTACGCTGATCATTTCATTATCTAGCGGATAACCTGTTTTGGGGTCGATCAGGTGTGAAATCTTTTTCTTTCCGCTCTGGTGAAATTTTCGGTAGTTACCAGAGGTGGTGATTGCTCCTGAATGTATTGCAGCGATATGCCTGATTACCGGCGTTCCATCCTTATCCGGACCTTCAATACCGATTTTCATGGTTTCGCCATTGGGTTTAGGTCCTAAAATCCGAATTTCGCCCCCCAGTTCGGCCACGTACTGCTTAATTCCTTTTTTTTCGAGATAGGCGGCAATTAAATCAACGCTGTAACCCTGGGCAATTCCGTTTAGATCGATCTGCACACAGGGCTTTAGTTTGCTTAATAAACCATTCTTTAATTTTAGGTTTTTCATGCCTACGCAGGCGAGTATCGATTTAATGACTGCTGGATCGGGCTCGTTTTTAGCCTCTTTTGGCCCAAAACCCCAGGCTTGTACCAATGGGGCAACCGTAATATCGAAAACACCTTTTGTATCCTGATTGATCTCGAAACTTCTTTTGAGCACATCGTTTATAAAACGGTCGGTTTTGATTTCTTTTTTAGCCGCATTAAATTGATTTATCAATGATCCCTTTTTGTAAAGCGACATCGATAAATCAATTTCGTTTAATAAACTATCTATACCTGCCTTAGTGGCTAAACTATCAGTGGCATAGTACATTATAGCGTAATCAGTTCCCTGCGCATAACCATTGATTTTGTATTGCCTCACTTCTTTTTTCAAGGAGAAAGCAAAAATCAGTGGTAAAAGGAAAAACAAAAATCTATAACGCATCAGTTTAGTTTTAAATCACCTTTGCTTGTCCAGGCATGGCGATAGGGTATAATCCTTTTTCATCAGGCATTAACCTTGGGTTCGCATCCCATGCAAAACGCTCTGGCATTAAACTGATGTTCGAAGCTAAAGCCTCATCCCACTTAATCGTTTGACCAGAGTAAGTAGCATAACGACCGATAATTGCAGAGAATGTGCTGGTTGCAGCATAGTCTACATTACTGAATTTATATTCTCCCTTAGAAACGGCGTCGAACAGTTCGTCGTGTTCTGTTTGGTAAGGATTTGCGTTTCCTTTGGTATTGTGGTTATATAGTTCTTTGCCACTGTAATCTTTCATAATGGCCTGATTGCTGCCTGAAAGATAAATCTTGCCTTTGGTACCTTGAAAAGATTCATCCACACGGTTACTGATACCCTCGAAATGTCGGCACTGGCTATTAATTACCGCACCATCTGCATACGTTAATTCGATGGAGTGGTTATCGTAAATCTCTCCGTAATCTTTTCCTGTTCTCCAGGCACGGCTACCTGTTCCCTGTACCGAAACTGGATGTCCGTTTTTTATCCAGTTGGCAATATCGATATTGTGTACATGTTGCTCAACGATATGATCGCCGCATAACCAGTTGAAATAATACCAGTTTCTCATTTGGTATTCCATTTCGGTTTGGTTTGCTTTACGCGGACGTACCCAAACGCCACCACTGTTCCAGTATACCTGGCCAGACATGATATCGCCAATGGCACCATCGTTAATGCGTTTCATCGACTCACGATAGTTGGTCTGGTAACGGCGCTGTAAACCTACTACAACATTTAATTTTTTCTTTTTAGCTTCTTCAGCTGCGGCCAATACCTTTCTAATGCCCGGTGCATCTACAGCAACAGGTTTTTCCATGAAAACTTGTTTGTTCTGTTTAATCGCTTCTTCGAAATGGATGGGGCGGAAGCCTGGAGGAGTTGTTAATAGCACTACATCTGCCAATGGGATGGCTTTTAAATAAGCATCGAAACCTACAAACTGGCGTTCTTTTGGAACATCCATCTTTGCTCCAAATTTCGAACTTAACGATTGGTAACTGCTGTCCAGGCGATCCTGAAAAGCATCGGCCATAGCCACCAATTTAATATTGAATTTAGTACTCAAAGCCTGGAAAGCTGCTCCTGTTCCACGGTCGCCACAGCCAATTAAGGCAATTTTAATCGTGTCTGATCCTGAAGCGTAAGCTCCGGCCAATGGGATACTGCTTAACATTGCGCCGCCTGCGAGCATTGCTGTCGCTTTTAAAAAATCGCGACGATCTTGTTGGTTGATTGGTTTTTTCATGTGTTTAGTTTTTATTTTGGTTAGATAGTGTCGGTTAAAAGTCTTTTATAGGTTGCTTATTGTAATAAGCATCAATTTCGGCTTTTGATGGCGTTTTAGCTGGTCGTACTAAACGCATGCCTACAAATGGCGCTTCGGGGAACCACCAATTGCTTTTCGGAATCTGTGGATCTAATTGTTTCCATGATGGATCAGACGCTAACCTAACTGTTGATGTCAGGTTGTTCGGTGTTTCATCATAAGAGCCACCGCGAACTACATTTGGGTAGAGTTTTTCGGGTACTGCCACAGGGTTTTCTGCAGTTTTATCCTTGCTTTGACTATAGAAATCAGCGATATATTGGTCGTAAGTCCATTCGCTAACGTTTCCGTACATGTCAAATAATCCCCACGCATTTGGTTTTTTTTGCCCTACCTGATGAGTTTTATTGTCGCTATTGTCTTTATACCAGGCATAATCTCCTAATTTGGTTGCATCATTACCAAAAGAATAATTGGTTTCTGTACCTGCTTTACAGGCATATTCCCATTCGGCTTCTGTTGGTAAACGGTAGAAAATACCTGTACGCACATAAAGCCATTTGCAAAACTGGATGGCATTATATTGTGTCATTGCTACCGCTGGCTGATGCTCTTTACCCATGCCAAAAGTCATATCAAGATAGGGTTTTGTAGGTCTGGTTACCGCATCTACCTCGGCTGGAATAGCACTTATGCTGGCTTGTTTTTCGTAATCGCGATAAAGAAAAGGTTCGAAAATATCCCAGGTTACTTCATGTTTTCCAATCCAGAAAGCATCGAGTTTAACCTCGTGAACAGGTTGTTCATCAGGTTTCCCTGTTTTACTTCCCATCTTAAATTTGCCTGCTGGTATAGCCTGCATGTCGAATTTTAATTTTGTTCCATTAATGGATTGTGTGTACGAGTCACTAGAAGTTTGTGCTGAAATCTGTGCACAAGGATAGGTAATTAATGCTACGGCAATTAACTTTTTAAACATAATTTTTGGTTAGACACACTTATTCTCTAGGTGTTTATCTGGTTGCTTTCTGAAACACTAAAGTAAATAACCACATTTAAAACAAAGAAAACTTATGTAACAATAAAGGTAAGAAATGTAACATTAAAAGTCAAACTGACAATTAAAGCTATCGTCATCCTGAGGGATAATTTATTTTGTAAAAATCAATAAAGATGACAGAGGATCTTTTTTGGAGTAATAGGCTACGAGGAATCGTCATTGCGAGAAGGCTTTTTCAGCCGACGAAGCAATCTTACAACGATCGCTACTAGCGTGCGCTTTAAGATTGCTTCGTTCCTCGCAATGACGACCTTTCTATAGATTCTGTCAATGGTACTTGTTTCAGGATCTAATTGGCGAAGATCTTTTAAGTCAATCTTAGTTATAATTAATTGTCTAAGAGTAGGTAAAAGGTTTTTTGCCACATAAGGAATATAAGGTCATTTAAGCTTATATACCTTATACCGTTTGTTTTACATTTTGACACATCATTATTGCAAGCTGACTTACCTTCTATCGGTAACTTTATTGCTCAAATTGGTATAACCAATCAATGTATCCCAGCGCGCACCGGGGCGGCGATAATAAACAAAGATCTGATAGCTGTTTTCGGTCTGAAAGAATGCACCTTCGAAAGGTTTGGTTTCCATTACCTTGGTGTCTTTATTAAACCAGGCAAACTCATAATCGTATAGGCCTTGTTTAAGTATAACATTACCGTAAAACTGTTTCCTGTTGGCATCATATAACAGTTTATTTTCATTGCTCACGGTATAATTATTAAACTGGCCAACAACATAAGCATCGCCATTCGGGCTGGGTGCCGGAGCATTTAATGTAAATAAAACACTCATGTACTCTGCTTCTGTTTTATCGTCACGCCCGTCGGTATTGCGGATAAAAAAGTTTCCGTTTTCATCGTATTGGTTAGCAAATGCACCAACAGTTCTGGGGGCATCCTGAAAAAGCATCACGTTTACGGATTGATTATCGCGATAAATATCTTTAACATTATCAGCCTTGTAACGCAAACTCCTCGTATCAAATTTTCTAAATTCGTTATCTCCCCAAAAATCATTCGTATTGAGGTCGTTATAAACCAATTGGTTTGGTCTTACAAAAGATGGTTTAGTATTAACCTGGATAGTATTGGCATTGAAGTTTTGCATCACTACTGCTTTTATATCCTGGTAGGGGTTCGGGATGGGAAAAGCATGGTTAATGGTGAAATTGATTTTTTGTTTGTAGTTCCTGTTTTCAACCTGCATGGAATTGTTTACTTCTGCCGCTATGGCAACCTGACTATCGAGGATGTAGAAGCGTTGCGAAATAACAGGTTGGTTTTTATCGCCATCTAAATAAACTTTTAACACATAATTACCTCCAATTTTCGGCTGTATTTGGGTATTGGGTAAACTGATTTCGTAATGGGTGTATTTTCTTGTGGTGTTAGAAGAGTAGCGATAGTTGATGATGCGGTCGTCGTTAAAACTTCCCAAATAATCGATGCTCGAAATTTTCGAAGTCTCCCATTCTGCGGTGCAATGCTCAATGGTATACCAGTAGTTTTTGGTGCCTGCAAGTAAATCGTCGAACGAAAAAGTTATCGTTTCTGAAGAATTGAGCATAATTACAGGTAGGCTCTGCTCTTTATTGCTGTTATAGCAAAGTACAGTTTTAATATTTGGAAGATAAATTTTATTCCCGTTGGTAAACGTTTTGTCGTTTTGCGCAAAGGCCAGGGTAGAAATGAAAAATAAAATCGGAATTAATATTTTCTGCATGGCTAAAAGTAAAGTTTTATTGGGAAGTGGCAAAATGGAGTAATTTATTCGTGGTGTCAGGTATTTCTATCTGACACTGATCTGATTAATTTGCATATAAATTCTATTTTTTGGATTTCCTAATGATCACTTAACAGTCAGATGGTAACATCTGACTGCACATTGGATGGTTGCCACGGAAGCACGGATGGACACGGAAGATTTCCAGCGTGCCGTCATTTCGAGCGGAGTGTAACGCAGTCGAGAACCCGAAGATTCTGCGAAGCAAAATCTTCGGAATAGATCTCTCCGTTCCGCTGCGCTTCAGGAGATGACGCAACGAAGCGTTTAACCAAATCAATGCCTCTATCCGAGGTGTCAGATATTGCTATCTGACACTAAATGATGAATTCATAAACAAAGCCAGATGATAACATCCGTTAGCACACTTAGGTTGCAGATGCTTCGTGCCTCAGCATGACATAGTCTTAAATGTTGTTTCCGTGTTTCTGCGCTTCCGTGGCAACAAAAAAAGCCACAGAATTTCTGTGGCCTTAATATGCTTTAATGGGGGGCTAAAACTATCCTTCCAGCTCCATAATCTCAGCAGCTAAACTTTCCCATTTATTTTGGTTGGAGTCTAACTCCTGTTTAGTTGCTAAATAACGTTTGTTGGCTTCGGCTAATTTATCGGCTTTGGCGTAAACATGCTCATCAGCCAATTCTGCTTCAATATTTTTAACATTCTGCTCCAGTTCGGTAATCAGCTTTTCTGTTTTTTGCAGTTCGTCGTTCAGCTTTTTTAATTGGTTGGCTGTATTTGGCGTAACAACTTTTGGCTGTTCCTTTTTCTCAGGCATTTTAACCGGAATAGGTTTAGCCACAGGAATTACCCTTTTGCTATTCCATTCTTCATATTCGGCATAAGTACCAGGGTATTGTTTAATCTTTTCGCCTTCGATGAACCAGATTTTGTTGGCTACATTATCCAGGAAGTACCTATCGTGAGATACCGCAATAAAAGTACCTTCAAACTGGTGTAATGCTTGAATCAGAATATTAACCGATTGGATATCCAAGTGGTTGGTAGGCTCATCCAGAATCAGGAAATTCGAATCCGTTGTTAATGATTTGGCCAGGGCCACACGCGATTTTTCCCCTCCCGAAAGCACTTTGATTTTTTTGAAAACATCATCGCCGGTAAAAAGGAAACAACCTAAAATACTACGTAATTCGGTATCGCTATGTTTTGGGGCAAATGCCTGTAATTCTTCTAAAATCGAATTTTCTAAATGCAGTGATTCTAATTGATGCTGCGCAAAGAAAGTGGTGGTAACATTATGACCGGTTTCGCAGAAACCTTCAAATTTTTCGGTTCCGGCAATCATTCTCAATAAAGTAGATTTACCCTTACCGTTTGCACCGATCAAGGCAATTTTATCACCTTTTTCAATTACACCCTCAGCATCATCTAAAATGTGCACATTTGGATAGCTCTTATTGGCGTGTTCTATACGCACCACGTGCCTGCCTGATGGTTTAGAAAATTTGAAAGCGAAATTTACGGTCGGATTATCATCATCTACATCATCAATACGCTCCATCTTATCTAAAGCTTTCATCCGCGATTGTGCCATTTTAGCCTTACTCGCCTTTGCTTTAAAACGCTCAATTAAACGCTCTTCCTGTTTTATTTTAGCCTGTTGGTTTTTAAATTCACCCTTTTGGATTTCGCCACGTAAGGCTTTTTCTTCAACATAGAAGCTGTAGTTACCCGCATATACGGTTAATTTTCCTTTGCGCGATTCGACCGTACGGTTTACAATCTTATCTAAGAAATACCTATCGTGAGACACAATTACAATGGCACCTTCAAAGCCCATTAAATAGTTTTCCAACCATTTA
The DNA here is from genome assembly GCF_000708285.2 of Pedobacter borealis DSM 19626. Classification (GTDB taxonomy): domain Bacteria; phylum Bacteroidota; class Bacteroidia; order Sphingobacteriales; family Sphingobacteriaceae; genus Pedobacter; species Pedobacter borealis. The sequence goes on along the minus strand of NZ_JAUG01000012.1, from coordinate 13,614 downwards.
ATAGAAGGTAAATCCATGTGGTTGGTAGGCTCATCCAGTAATAGGATATCAGGAGTTTGCAGTAATATTTTAGCCAGCATTACACGCATACGCCAACCTCCCGAGAAGGTATTTAACGGGCGCAATTGGTCTGCTGTACTAAAACCTAAACCAGCTAAAATTTCGTTTGCCCTGTATTCGATGTTATAGCCATCTAAAGCTTCAAACTCTTGCTGTTTATCGCTTAATTTAAATAAAACCTCTTCGCTATAATCCGTTTCGATTTTTTTAAGCAGTTCCTCAATCTCATCATGCAATTGGTTTTGGCGCTCAAAAGCTTCCATGGCCACATGCAAAATGCTATGGTGCGAATCGTAAGAAAGTAAATCCTGGTTTAGGTAGCCAATTTTCAGGTCTTTAGACATGGAAACAGTACCCGAACTCGGTGCATATTCGCCTACAATTATTTTTAAAAGTGTTGATTTTCCTGTTCCATTGGCGCCGATTAAGCCAGCTCTGTCGCCAGGTTTAATGTGCCAGTTCGCGTCATCGTACAAGGCCCTTGAGCCAATCAGGAAGGTTAAATTATTTATTGAAATCATTTCGGCTGCAAAAGTACGAAATTTAAAGGCTTTTTTCAGGGTCGAAAATCAAATAGGATAAGCCAGTGGTTTTGCTTTAGCTTTTTGGAAAAGCAATACAACAACCGTTTAAGGCTTGTCCTTCGTTAATAGCGCTATTTATTTTCTCCTGTTTCTTCCAGCTTGCCTTCTTTATTTCTTTTCAGTTTCACAATCGGTTTTTCCTGCGTGCCTGTTATGCTCAAGGGGATGCCAAATAAACCAAAAGGAGGGAGGCCTAAGCGGCCGCTCAAGTTTAACCTGCCATCGAAGCTCACCTGACCTTCGAAACGTGGCCTGAAACCAGCCACCTTCATTTTGGTCTGTTCGATGGTGATAATATTGTTTTTGATGGTCGATTTTATCTGAACATCAGATAAATCAGGATTAGTTAAACTGTCTCTTTTTGTTTCTTTACTCACGGCATTCATCATTTTGAAGCCCATTAAACTTACTTTTTTTAAGCTCAGTATACCTCCGCCTTTCAACGATGGATATACCGGAAACATTTCTGCATTCAGTTTTCCTGAGAGTTGATAATCTAAGCCAACGACACCTTTTACTTTCGATGCCGAGCTGGCCATTTCTCTAAACAGCTTAATTTCTTTGTAGGCCCTTGCGATATCAAATTCTTTAGCGGTAAGGTGGAAATCGAATAAGCCTGTTTTTGTACTTGTGCTCTTGTAATTCGCATCCATATCAACCTGTGCCCCCGCAATATTGAAACCCGCTTGTTTTAGGGCAAGTGTTCCATTATTTAAAGACATTGTTCCTTTTGCATTCTTAATCTTTAGGCCGTTATAAATAACATCAGCAACATTTGCAGCAAAATTAACATTCAAATTATCGGGGATAATGATCACACCGTTTGCTGTAGTCGAAGCTGTTTTAGGTGTATTGTCTGCATAAACCATAAATTCATCCGCATATATTTTTTTACTGATCAATTTAAAATCGCCGGTAAGCTTGGCTTTTTCATTTAAAACGTAATTAATTACATTGCTTAAGCTTCCATTCAGTTGAAAATCAGACTGCCCATAGGTAGCATTGAATTTATCAAAATTCATTTTATCCTGATGAAAAGAAAATATACCGTCTTTGATTAAAAAGCTTTTGGGGAATAAATCTGATTGGAGATTTAAGTCTTTAATGCCTAAACTGCCACTATTTTGTAATTTATTGTATCTGCCTGCCACTGCATCGCTTTGTGAACCTTTAAATAAAACATCCGCGAAAATTAAACCGTTAACCTGATAACCTTTTACCCCGAACAGCTTATATATTTTGCCAATGTCTATTGTTCCTTTTGATGAAACACTATAAGCAATATTTTCGAAATTATGCACATTGGCTTTCAGTGTAAAAGGCTGCCCGCCCATTCGAAAGGAAATGGGTTTAATGTTTAATTTGGTGTTTTTTAAAGTGCCATCGTTGTTGGTTAAATCGGCATCAACCTGGATGTTGTCCATGGCATAATTAAAATTTCCTGTCACTATTCTACCATTGTTAAGTTTAATGGTTGCTGTGGTAACAGGGAAAAGCTTTTTCGCTTTATTAAAAGGGCCATTGCTTTGCAGATCAATATTTAATAAACCATCCAGCTCGTAACCTTTTATAGGGTAAATATTCTTCAGGTCGGCAAAATTGATTACCGATTTCAACTGAACAGTCAAAGGCGTATTTTCTGTGGTCTGCAATTTTGCATAACCTTTAATATAATTGCTTAAAGCCTGGATATCGATGTTCTCGATGGATAATTTTGTGCTTTTATAATTTCCATCGGTATTTGAGCCGAGTACATCAAAATTGATTTTATTGATTGCAATGGGTAAAGCCGAATATTTAAAATAACCATTGTTTAAGGCTACTTTTAATGAAAACTTGGGTACGGTTGCAATTACAGTATCAACCTGCCTTATGCCAGAGTGGACAACTTTTTTGCTGTATTTTCCATCTGCCTTAATGTTCATATTCAATCTGCCTTTTAGTTGTAGGGCATCCAGGTTAACAACTTTTGCCCATTTTTCTAAGTCGATATTCGAGCGGGTATCTGTGTAGATTTCGGGTTCTTTAAAACCTTTTATTTTTGTAACCGAGGCCACGTAATCTTTCCCGATATTGAAGTAAAGACTGTCCATATTAATCAATAGGCTATCTGTATTCAAGCCAGGAAGTTTTGTTTTTAAGTTTAAAAATAGGTTACTGATCGGCTCTGGCGCATTTGGATTAGAAATTGAACCATCTCTTACTTTCATATTAAACGAAAGCGTAGGCATGCTGTGCGTGGCAGCAATGTATTTCCCGATTAAAGAAGCATCAATCTCTGCATAACCTTTAACTTTTGTTTTTTGTAGTTTATCGGCAATTTCTAAAGGTAGTGCAGTGAAAATGTTCTGTAAATCTGTTTCTTTCGCCCTGGTTCTGAAATCGATATCGTAACCATCTTTTAAGAATGAAAAATGTCCCACAAAACGGATTGGAAGCGAATTGATCATTAAATTGTTCTCATCGAAAATCAAATTAAGGGAGTTGGTATTCACCTTTGTGATCAGATTGGCATTTATTTTTTTCTTGATTAAATAAGGGGTATTGGCATAATAAACATCCATTTCATTGATAGAAAGATTGCTTTTTAAGTCAAATATCGCATTGCTGAGGTCGCCTTTTCCTGTGTAATTAAGCCCTTTGGTTCTGATGAGCATAGGAATTGAACGGTCGCTGTAAGTAAGGTTGCTGTTGTTGATGAAAATCCCTTCAATCTTTATAGCTGTGTTGCCTTCGCTGGTACTTGGAGTGTTTTCCTTTTTGCTCTCATAAACATTATAATTTGCATGACCTTTTTCATCGCTGAGGATATTAATGCGGGCATCGTCTAAATAGAACTGATCAATTTTAACCTGCTTAGAGAATAACGAAAGCAGGTTTATACCTAAAGCTAACTTTTTGGTGTAAATGAGCGTATCCTGTTGGAACGGAGCAGAGCCTTTTAATAAGAAGTTATTCAGGTTTAAAGTTAAAGAGGGAAAATGATTGAAAAAGGAAATGTTGGTGCTTTCAAACTTTACCTCGCCTTTTATGTTTTTATTAATAACCTGTGTAATTTCTTTGGTAATCGTCTGCGGAATTACATAGGGGATAACAATTAGAAGGGCTATTAAGGAAACGATCGTAATCGCGAATATTTTTAGGAACTTTTTCAAGATTTTAATTTAAGGGCACGTTCAGCGACAAAGATAGTCTTTAGATGAATTAGGAATAAAGATTTAACATTTTTGTATTATACAATATATTTATACCTTTGTTCTGTAATAAAAATAGTTACAGTATGAATAGCAGTCATTTCTCCATATCGCTCCACATTCTTACGCTGCTCGATCAGGTAAAGGGGCAGCTATTGAATTCAGAATACATTGCGGGAAGCATTAACTGTAATCCTGTTTTGGTAAGGAAGGAATTGGCCAACCTACATAAATATGGTTTTGTGCAGAGCAAAGAAGGGAAGGGCGGAGGCTCTACATTGGCGAAAAATCCTGCCGATATTAATCTGGGCGATGTATACCGGGCTGTTAAACAAAAAAGTTTGCTAGGCGAAAGCAAAAATGAACCAAATCCCGATTGTCCGGTAGGGAGGCAGATTACCCTACACTTAAACGATTTATATGATGATGCCGAAACCGCTTTGGTTAAAAATCTTTCATCTAAAACATTAAAAGATTTTAGTGCAAGCTTTAAATAAAAAAATTTGAACATAACTGTAACAAAAAATGTTACAATTTAAATTAGATTAATAATTTTTAAAAATTAAATAACATGAAAGTAGCATTAATAGGAGCCTCTGGATTTGTAGGCAAAGCCATTTTGAACGAACTGGTAAGTCGTGGAAATGAAGTGATCGCCATTGCACGCGATACCGCTAAAATTGAAAATAACAATGATCAGGTAAGTAAAATCGCAGTTGATGTTTTGGATACTGAAAAATTAACAGCGGTTTTAAAAGGTGCCGACGCAGTGGTAAGTGCTTTTAACGCAGGTTGGACCAATCCGAATTTATATAATGATACGGTACAGGGAGCAGAGGCCATTCAGGCTGCAGTAAAGATATCGGGCGTTAAACGATACATTTTTATCGGCGGAGCGGGTACTTTGCAGATTGATGGTCACCAAATTGTAGACGGACCGAACTTCCCTACAGAATACAAGCCAGGTGCAACAGCAGTAAGAGATTATTTTAATACGCTAAAACAGGAGAAAGAATTAGATTGGTTATTTTTTAGTCCGGCTATTGAAATGCACCAGGGCATCACCACCGGTCGTACGGGGAAATACCGCTTGGGTAAAACAAGCCCTGTTTTTAATGAAGAAGGCCGTTCTATTTTATCAGTAGAAGATTTAGCAATCGTTATTGCCGATGAGCTGGAAAATAAGGCACACCACCAGGAGCAGTTTACGGCAGCATATTAGAGAAGTTGGTTCATTAGTCATTAGTTCATTGGTCATTGGTGGGCGGCAGATTGCCTAGGGTTGATGGTTCATGGTCAACAAGCTTGCTAGGTTATCGATCATGGCCATAAAACCATTGACCATGAACCAACATTAGGATCAGGGTTGGATTTGGACACTTAGACTAATGAACGAATGGCTATTGAACTAATGAACCAATTAACCTTTTTTCATAATTAGTATTAAGTTCTTATCTTCGTGCCATGTATCGCCTTATTAAACCAATATTCTTCAAATTTGACCCTGAAAACGTACATTATTTTGTAGTGAAGCGGTTAAAATGGTTTAATGATAAATTTCCGCTTGGTAAAACCATTATCCGTAGCAGCTTTGATGTTCACATTAAAGGTTTAGAACGTGAGGTTTTTGGCATAAAATTCAGAAATCCTGTTGGTTTGGCCGCCGGATTTGATAAAAATGGAGAATATGTCGAGCCGCTTAGCAATTTAGGCTTCGGATTTATCGAAGTGGGTACGGTAACGCCAATGCCACAGCCCGGAAATGATAAACCCCGTATGTTCCGTTTACCTAGTGATGAAGCTCTAATTAACCGGATGGGCTTTAACAATAAGGGCGTAGATGTAATGGCTGAGCGTTTGCGCTTGCTCAAAGATAAACATCCTGATATTGTGGTTGGTGGAAACATCGGTAAAAACAAGGCTACCCCAAATGAAGATGCAGTAAACGACTATATTAAATGTTTCGATCGTCTTTTTGATGTGGTCGATTATTTTGTGGTGAATGTAAGTTCGCCCAATACCCCGGGTTTACGCGAGCTACAGGAAAAAGAACCGTTAAAAAAAATCCTCAATACCTTACAGCAGCGCAACCGTAGAAACGATATTTCACGTCCGATTTTATTGAAGATTGCACCCGATTTAACTGACGCGCAACTGGACGATATTATTGAGATTGTTGCAGAAACCAAAATTGCTGGTATTATTGCCACCAATACAACCATTAGCAGGGAAAATCTGGCTACAGAAAAAGACTTGACTACGCAAACCGGTGGTTTAAGCGGTAAACCTGTTAAAGAACGCGCTACAGAAGTAATCCGTTATCTTTCGGAGAAATCGAACAAAGCATTTCCAATTATTGGGGTAGGTGGTATTCATTCGGCAAAAGATGCAAAAGAGAAATTAGATGCCGGCGCATGTTTGGTTCAATTGTATACTGGTTTTATATATGAGGGACCAGGGTTGATCAAAAGTATCTGTAAAGAGCTGGTTTAAATAGAGTCGTCACCCTGAACCGAGCCTTAGCGAGCTCACCGAAGGTAATTTATTTCAGGGTCTATCTTGCAGGAAAGATGCTGACCACGTAGTACTACAAGACAATTGAAAACACTATTTATACTTGTAAAACAAGTTCAGCATGACGACCGCCCTAATGAACGTGCACTAAAAACAAATATAGAATTAACAAAAGATGTGTCCATACGATACGCCTGCGCGGGAAAGACGGCCAATCTATTAGAATCTGTCATTGATAGCCTCTCGAAGACCTTTACTAATTAAAAACATATTGCGTTACGGGCTAAATAACTATTTCTGCCGGCTTACCATTTCATTAATCCAGATTGGTGCAAATGGAGAAGTACAGCCTTTAGAAACGGGGTAATTGCGATATATGCCCAGTCTTTCGCCGATGGCTAAGGCTCTTTCTCTATAATCAGGATGGTTAATGCCAATTTGGGCCAATGCCGTATTCATCGTCCATTGGATTTCTGGTGCTACTTTTGGCATTTCTTTTTCAATCCGATCGAGAATTGCTGGGATGTCTATCCCTTCAGGTGCTCTGGTTATACGTCCGCTGGTTAAACTCCAGCCTGCACGGGCCAGCATAATATTTTCTGAATTCATCCACTTTTCCCTAAATTGTTCCTTATCAGGGTATTCTTTAACAATGTAATTGTAAAACCAATCAGCTGCCCAGGTAAAAGTTTCTGAAGCTACCATTTGCTCAATCTGTTCTGCAGATAGCAATTTTGGTTTAAGGATTAAGATGGCCAGCAATCGGGCATCGATGTTTTCAGTTTCCCAGAGTTGAAGTGCAAGTTCATGATCGGTTTTGATCTTTTTGGCTATTGCCCTGATGTCGCCCATTTTAACGCCAAAAATATTTTCTCTGGCGCCGTTCTTAATATGCATGGCGCGGACTTTCACATCTGCAAGTGATTTAAGCTGATCTAAAGTATTTTTAAGATTCATGTACTTTCAATATAAATGAACAATAATATAAAATTAAGTTTTTTTAATCGTACAAAAAGATGGTTGCACTTGGAAAATATCCAGATGATTTCTTTTAGAAGCACTATTCCGTCCATCTGATTTCTGTAATTAATGATAACTAAAATCGCGCCTCCATTAAATATCTTTCAAAAATACTTAATACTAGGTATTGTGCAGGCCCTGCTTTAAGCATAGATTTAATACAGTTATTAATTAAATATCTTAAAATAAGCTAGTTATGTTGTATGCCAATGTTCTTGTGGTAACGGGAGCTTCTGAAGCCCAACTCAATAACATCAAGACGTTTATCGCTCAGTCTGGTGCGATAGTAGAACGGATTGATGCAACTTTTTTTCTGGAAATAACTTCCATTGATCTCAGGAAATCATTGATTGCTGAGTTGAATCAACAAGGGTTTACCTATTTATGGTATTTTAATAAAATAGCATCGGGCTCCCGTATATATACAGGAAAGATAGACCCGACTCTGTTTGATAAAATTGAAAATATTATGCTTTAATACCCAAAATATGAAAAAAAATATTTTAACGCTGTTGTTCGCTTGTGTAGTATTTTCAGTAAAAGCTCAGAAGGGCTTTAATGATTTCCACGAGTATTATCCGATTGGTGAAGATGCAAATCTAGGTTATAAAACCAGTGTGCTTTCTTCCGAAAAACTTGTTTTCGAAGCAAACCCAAATGTACGTTACAGCTTTTTTAATAATATTGAGAAAGGTTTAATGGAAAAACCTTTGAAAAGAAACGTATTCGCTGCATATGTAGCTTTTAGATCGCAGCTTAGAATGTATGATAGTGAGTCTTTGCCTGTGATTATGCCCTCGTATAGGGTACAGCTTGGTGGCCAAATGATGCGCAGGTTAAATGACAATAATTTTATTGCCATTTCCTTAGAAAGTGGTCATTATTCGAATGGGCAGTCTGGAAGTGCCTTTTCTGAGACCCTAGTTGATGGATCACCGGAAAGTGAGGCGCTTTATAATAAAATTACGCCTGAAACCAATCTTTCGGCAATCCTGAACCGTAGAAGTGCAAATTTTTCCACTAATCTCACCGAACTGCTGATTAATTACCGGAATAATAAAAATAGTTCTGAAAATTTACCTTCAAGAACGCATTCTGTTACAGGCGGGCTTTTGTTGTACCATAACCGGTTTTTGGGTATAGGTAATTTCGGTGGTTTTACCGAAAACGATATTCGGATCTACGGGCGATACCGGTGGCAGCTCCGATATGAATATATTAAGCAATTGAAAAATGTTCGTGCTTCTGTTGCGGAGCGGATGGAGCTTATTCAAGGTGCGCATCCTTTTGTGGATCCTTTTAGAAGTGAAACCATACTTGCCATTTATCCATTTCCAAAAACGAAAGCGTTTGGTTTTTTTGCCAATTATACTTTTGGGCATGATAATTACAATTATCGCTTTGTTGATTCGGGTAGGACATTAAGTTTTGGTATAACCTGGACAATATTTCCGCCCTTCCAGATGAATGTGGATGAATGATGATTGGCAGGTTATCGGGATTTATTTTATTTATTCTTTTATCTCCTGGTGCATTAAAAATATCCGTGCATAAAAAAAGCATCCTTTGATCAGAAGGATGCTTTAAATTCTTTAAGAAGAAATTTCTAAAAACTATTTTGCCAAAGCAGCTAAAACAGCATTGTTTTTAGCTAATTGATCGTTTTTAGGTTGTGCAGAGCGGCTTCCCAACTCGATATTGGTTGCTCTCTTTAAAAATGCTACCTCTTGGTGAGCTGTATTTTTATTTCTTCTGTCTTTTCTTTTTAATCTGGTAACTGCCATGGTAATAACCTTTTAATTATTTTATTTGTACAAATGGAGGTCGAGAGCGGATTCGAACCGCTGTAGAAGGTTTTGCAGACCTCTGCCTAGCCACTCGGCCACTCGACCCTTAAATTCAAGGCTGCAAAAATAGCAATTATTAGTTAGCCCGCAAATAATATCGCAATTTAATTTCGAACTCGCACTAACTCAGCACAAAAGATTGCCGCACTTACTGCCACGTTTAACGATTCGGCCTCCCCAATTCTCGGAATGGTTACTGGTTTATTTATTTTTTTGATCACTTCTGCCGATATTCCTTTTCCTTCATTGCCCAAAATCACCAATCCTTCTGCTCCCCATTGCGTTTTGTAAATCGATTCGCCATCTAACAACGCCCCAAATACAGGGATGGTATTTTTCTCTAACAAGGCTGGCAGATCTGCTTCATAAATATTTATCCGCGCCAAAGAACCCATTGTGGCCTGTACGGTCTTTGGATTGAATACTTCTACACAATCAGCAGAGCAGATGATGTTTTTAAAGCCAAACCAATCTGCCGTTCTGATAATGGTACCCATATTACCTGGATCCTGAACGCCATCTAAAACCAAAGTGAACTGATTTTTTAGCGCTGTTAACGCTAATTCTCTGTTTTTTGGGATATGAATGAGTGCTAAAAAGCCTTGTGGCGTTTGCAGTGTACTAATCTTATCTAATTCGGCGTTCTTTACTTCAAATAAGTTTATATTTGCAGGCAATTTGGGTAACAAATTGTATTGATCGCTGTTGTAAAATATAGTATGGATCTGGTAGCTTGATTGAAAAAATTCTTTTATGGATTTTATACCTTCAACAATAAATAAACCATGTTCTTTACGGTATTTTTTTTGATGTAACGACTTTATAAAACTAATCTGTGATTTTGAAAGCATACCAAAACTCAATAAATATTAAACTGAAAAGCACTGCAATATTACTATTTATTATTGTTTTAATTCAGGCCTGCTCATCAACTAAATACATTGCCGACTATCAATCGATAGTGAAAAAGGTAACTATTGATAGTGTTGATGCTAAATTTGAAGAACAGGCTTACAATTATGTTCAGAAAGATATCAGGCCGGCATCTAAGTTGAGTATCAATGTGCCTTTGTACAATTTGTTCAATACAAAAGATGGTCGGTATAAAACCAGCGATATCAAACCATTTGGTACACCACCTGCTATTTTAGATAGTACATTGGTCGAAATTTCCAGAACACAGATACAGAAGTTTTTAAAAAGTAAGGGCTACCGCCAGGCCGAAGTAACTTCTGCCATCAAGATTGCGGATAAAAAGGCCGAAATTGTATTCAGTGCCAAACCTGGTCCTGCTTATTTTATTGAGAAACTTTCTGATTCGATACCAAATGCAAATATTAGGAACCTTTACGAATCGAATAAGGCTAAAATATCCCATTTACACAAGGGAATGCAGTACGATGAAGACTCTTTAACTTACGAAAGGGAGCAGATTTATCGCATTATGAAAGAAAATGGATATTTCTATTTCTTAAGACCTTATGTAAATTTCGATGTATATGGTGCTGAACCCAGCTCTAAGACTAACAAAATAGATTTAAATCTTAATGTAACAGATCCTGCAAATGGCCCGCATAAGCAGTTTAATATTGGTTACACGCATTTGTTAATTGCGCCAAATCCTGATGGTTTGCCCGATTCGGCAAGATATAAATTAAGCAAAGATACTTTGAACGGGATTATTTATACCGATTTCTCTAAGCGGTACAGGCGTAATCCGATCGTTCGTTACGATTTTCTGAAGCAAGGTGACCTTTATGACATCCGGAATGAAAATCTTACTTACGATCGCTTATATGAGCTAAATGTTTTCAAAAACGTAAAGATCGATTATTTCAGAAGGGACAGTACCTCAAATAAAATCAATGCGATCATTTTGCTCACTCCCCAAAAGGTAATGAGTAACCGTGTGGAGGGCGAGGTTCCGTTTAATGGTGGTACCGTTGGGTTTACCCTCGGAAATACCTATACTAACAACAATATTTTTAGAGGTGCAGAACGATTTGAACTCCAGGTAAAAGGTGGTTTGCAATCGCGTATAGGTAACGGTGCCAAGGTTTTTAGTGATATTTATCAGCGCGATTTTTCAATCAGTGCGAGTATTTCGGTACCGAGATTGATGATCCCTTTCTATAACCCTGTTTTAGGTGGAAACGGAATGCCGCACACTACTTTTGCAACCAGTTACATTTATGCCTTACAAAAAGATGTTTCGGTAAGAAGGATTTTTATCAACTCCATTACTTACGATTGGTTTGAAACCAAATCTAAGCTGCACTCTTTTACCCCATTAAATTTTGAGTACCGTTTTGGTAACCTCGATACATCAAAAGTGGATGCAATTACCCGCTTTAACAACCTTTATTATTCTTCTCTGCTCGATCGTAAAGATTTAACACTGGGTATGAAATATACCTACACCTTGAATGCGGATAAGTTAAACCAACTGAGAACTTTTGTTTATTTAAGGGCAGGGATGGATATTGCAGGCAATATGTTGCAAGGCATATCTAAGCTAACAGGTTCAAAGCATGATCCGGCAAACAACGACCCAGCAAAGATATTAGGCTTGCCTTTTAACCAGTACACCAGACCAGAGGTAGATATTAGGTGGTATAAACATTTGGGTGGCGAAAGGCAATTTATTGCCCGTTTAAACACCGGATTAGCCTACGCTTATGGTAATTCAATTTTAACGGGTATTCCTTTCGAAAAGCAATTTTTCGCCGGTGGATCTAACGGCTTAAGGGCTTGGCAGGCCAGAACCATCGGTCCAGGTAATTATAATAGACAGGTACTTGCCAGCGATGAAGTGCGGAAGGCTGTTTTTGGGCTAGATCAATTGGGTACTTTACGGATAGAAACTAATTTTGAATATCGGTTTACGCTTGCCCGGAAATTTTTCGGGGCTACTTTGAAAGGAGCCGCGTTTGTTGATGCCGGAAATATCTGGAATATCCGCAGAGGAGAGTCTATTACACTTGAAAACCCTGAATTGGATGAATTGACTGTGTTTAAGCTGAGTAAATTGGCTAAGCAAATTGCTATTGGTACAGGTGTTGGTTTAAGGTACGATGTTCAGTATTTTGTTTTCAGGTTTGATGTGGGACTAAAACTTAAAGATCCTCAGTTTATCGGATCAGACCAGTGGGTAATCAGCAAATTTTTATCTGGGGCCAGAGATTTTAAAAATAGCTATAACGCCACACACGGGCCTGATACCTATCGTTTTCTACAGTACAACTTTGGTATTGGTATGCCATTCTAAATTAACCGAAAAGGCTTAATGCTTTAGGTTTGGTATTCGGATCTTTAAATGAAAATTCTTTAAAAGGTTGCCATCTTTTATCCATGTGTTTGTAAACAGAAAAGGATGAAACTGGGAACTCGCGTTTAAATTTCCGGTCTTTAAATTCGGCAGAAATCTGTTTGAAAATGGGTGGTTTTACATCTCTAAAGGCTAAAGTTAAATGCGGATTGAATTTTTCTTTTTTCGCTATCAGTTTTAAAGGTTGTAATGCTTTAGTAATCTGTTTTTCCAGGCTCATTAAGCCCTCATTTTGTTCAACATCAAGATAAAAGGTATGCTCTAGAAATGAATTGAAGTTTCGGAGTACCTGTATAAATGGCTGACAGAAAGCGGCATCTGCTAAAGCTTTAAAAAATCTTTTTTCTGCATCGTAAGCTGATAGTTTTACCGGAGGGTATAAGGTGATGTGGGCAGGCCGTTTTAATGATTCATACACATTAAATTTCTCTGAAATGTATGTTCTAATTTCATCGATGTCTTCTACAACAGAAACGGAAGGCACTAAACACACTAAAAATAGGTTTTCCATAAATCAAATTTACTAAAAATTTTAGTAAAAAAGTAATAGTGAATCGTTAAAAACGATTTGTTATTTTCACACTCGTTAGAAACGCGCGTGAGCGCGAATTGTTAATTTTCTATCGTGATAAACAATTTTTCTTTTATTGGAAGGCAATTGCAGAAGCTATTGGTTCTTTGTAGTCCCGCTCCCGCTTCTGCCGATTGAAATAATCGGCATCTCGCTTCGATCGGGCTTAGGGGGCTACAACAGTACTGCTATCTATGGTAAAATAAACCCGACCGACAGCGTTATCCCGATTTAAGTGATTTTTTTTATCGTTATAATTTTATCGGGATTAAGCAAAGGGCGGGACTGGTATAACCGAAGCACCACAGGCCTTGTTTTTCTAAAAAAAAACAATCGCATTAGACCTTTGTGCTAAACGATAATTTAATCGTTAAAACGATTGGTTATTTTCACACTCGTTAGAAACGAGCGTGAGCATGAAGCTTGTTCTGCCTCGCAATAACGATTTCATCATTTAGAGGCTAAAAACATATCTTAACTTCAGATTCTTTTATAA